>NZ_FCJA01000002.1:142579-399451 GCF_001537385.1 Serratia sp. 2880STDY5682894
AGTTCCTGGCGTCGTCGTTGGGTATCGTCGCCTCGTTTATGGCGTTGGCCTTGCTGATGACGCTGCTGCGGCTCGGCAACCATGCGCTCGGCTGGGGTATTCAGTTCCAGAATCCGTGGTTTATCGGTTTTATGGTGCTGGTGACGCTGTTGTTCAGCGCCAACCTGTTTGGCCTGTTCCATCTGCGCCTCTCGTCCGATCTGAATACGTCGCTGGCGACCCATAATGGGCACGGTCTGAGCGGCCATTTCTGGCAGGGCGCGTTTGCCACGCTGCTGGCGACGCCGTGCTCGGCGCCGTTTCTCGGCACGGCGGTGGCCTTCGCGCTGGCGGCGTCGCTGCCGGTGCTGTGGGGCATGTTCATCGCGCTCGGTATTGGCATGAGTCTGCCGTGGCTGCTGATCGCCGCCTGGCCATCGCTGGCGCTGCGCTTGCCGCGCCCCGGCCGCTGGATGAATACCGTCAAGCTGGCGATGGGGCTGCTGATGCTGGCGTCGTCGCTGTGGCTGCTGAGCCTGCTGAGCAACCATATCGGCGTGCAGGCCACGCTGTGGCTGGGGGCGTTGGCGCTGCTGACGTTGCTGCTGGCGGTGTGGCGTCAGCAGGGCCCACGGTTGGCGGCCAAGCTGGCGGCGGGCACGTTGGTGCTGGCGGGCGTGGCCTTGCTGGCCGGATCGCTGACCGCCGGCCTGTGGCGCCAGCCGTTGCAGGATCGGGTGCAGTGGCAACCGCTGAGCGAGCAAGCGATTACCGAGGCGCTGGCCCAGCATAAGCGGGTGTTCGTCGACGTGACCGCAGACTGGTGTGTGACCTGTAAGGCCAACAAATTCAATGTGCTGCTGCGTGATGACGTACAGCGCGCGCTGAGCGCCGACGACGTGGTTGCGCTGCGTGGCGACTGGAGCCGCCCGTCGGCCGACATCAGCGCCTTCCTGCAAAAGCGCGGCAGCGTCGCCGTGCCTTTCAACCAAATCTATGGCCCCGGCAGCCCGGACGGCGAGGTGTTATCCCCGCTGTTGACCCGTGACGCCGTGCTGCAAACGCTTTCCCATGCCAAAGGAACCGAACAATGAAAAAGCTACTGATTTTACTGATGATCATCGCCGCCCCGGTGTGGGCCGCCGAGCCTTTCACCCCGGCACAAGAGGCGCGTATCAAAGAGATGATCCGCGAAACGCTGGTGTCCAACCCGGACATTCTGGCGCAGGCGGTGGACGCCTGGCAGCAGCAAACCGCCGGCCAGCAAATCAGCCAGGCTATCAAGCAGAACGCCAAAACGCTGTACCAGGATCCGGCCAGCCCGCGCCTCGGCGCCGCCAACGCCAAACTGACGCTGGTGACTTTTACCGACTATAACTGCCCGTACTGCAAGCGTTTTGATCCGATGCTGGAGAAGATCGTCAAGCAATACCCGGACGTGGCGCTGGTGGTGAAGCTGCTGCCGTTCAAGGGCGAAAGCTCGGTCAGTTCGGCGCGCGTGGCGCTCACCACCTGGCAACAGCACCCGGATCAATTCTGGGCCCTGCACCAGCGGCTGATGGCGAAAAAGGGCTTCCACGACAACGCCAGCATCGCCGCCGCGCAAGAGAAAACCGGCGTCAAGGCGGTGGCGCCCAGCGAACAGAGCATGACCACGCTGCGCACCAATATGGAGCTGGCGGAACAACTGGGCGTGCAGGGGACGCCGGCGACGCTGATCGGCGATCGGATGCTGCCGGGGGCGGTGTCGTATGAAGAGCTGGAAGCGATGGTGAAGCAGCAGCTGGCGAAGGCCAACCATGGCTAAGCTCAAGCGCTGGGGGCGCGAGTTGCTGCTGCTGGCGCTGATCGCGCTGGCGGTGGTGACGGTGATGGATTGGCTGAACGCGCCGCAGGCGCCGCCGGCCTTCGATGCTCAGACGCTGACCACGCTGGACGGCGAGCGCGTGTCGTTGGCGCAGCTCAGCCATGAGCGGCCGCTGCTGGTTTACTTCTGGGCCAGCTGGTGTGGCGTCTGCCGCTTCACTACGCCGGACGTCGCCCGTTTGCAGGCGGCAGATGGCAACGTGCTGACCGTCGCGCTGCGCTCGGGCGACGATACCCAGGTGAAACACTGGCTGGCGCGCAAACGGCTGGCGCTGCCGGTGGTCAACGATCCGGCCGGTACGCTCTCGGCGCAGTGGCAGATTGGCGTGACGCCGACCTTCGTGGTGGTTTCGCAGGGCAAGGTGGTGCAGAGCACCACCGGCTGGACCAGCTACTGGGGGATGAAGCTGCGGCTGTGGTGGGCCGCCGTCTAACCGGCGTTTTTCTCCGTTATCACCTCCTCAATCGCCCGGCACAGCCGGGCGATACCTTCTTCAATCTGCGGCGGTGAGTTGGCGGCGAAGTTCAGCCGCAGGCCGTGCGCGCCCAGCTGTTCCTGCGCATAAAAGCATTCGCCGCGTGCGAAGGTCACGCCGTGCCGCCAGGCGACCGGCATCAGTTCGGTGGTGGTCACCGTCGCCGGCAGCGTCAGCCAGATAAATAAGCCCCCCTGCGGCGTTTCGAAGCGGCACCCCGGCGGTAGCCGCCGTTGCAAGGCATCAATCATCACCTCCAGATGGCGGCGGTAGACGCGCCCGGCGCGCCGCAGCTGCTTGTCGTAACGGCCGACGGTGACGAACGCGTCCAGCGCCCGCTGGATCAGGCTGGAACTGGTGAAGCTGTCGACGTGTTTCAGCCTGGCGAAACGCTGATAGTGTTCGCTGTCCGCCACCAGATAGCCGATGCGCATGCTGGGCAGCAGCATTTTGGAGAAGGTGCTGACGTAGATCACCGCGCCCGGCCGCGCCAGCGCGCGCAGCGACGGCAGCTGTTTGCCCTGGTAACGCAGATCGCCGACGAAGTCGTCTTCCAGGATCACCACGCCGGCCTGTTGGGCGACAGTCAGCAGGCGTCGCCGCCGCGCCTCGCTCAGGCAGCGGCCGGTCGGGTTGTGGAAATTGGGGATGGTGTAGATCAGTTTGGGACGGTGGCGTTCCAACAACTCCGGCAGCAAATCCACCCGCATGCCGTGGCGGTCGCCCGGTACGGTGACGATATTGATGCGGTGCTGGCGCAGCAGGCCCAGCGCTTCGGCGTAGGTCGGTTCTTCGACGATCACCGTATCGCCCGGCGCCAGCAGGCTTTGCACCACCAGACTGATGGCGTGCTGCGAGCCGTTGGTGATCAGCACCTGTTCCGCCTGCGTGGGGATGCCCTGCGCGCTGAGAATGCGGCTCAGCGTATCGCGCAGCGGGTAGTAGCCGCAGTATTCGCCGTAGCTGAAGGCCTCTTCTGCATGGCGGCTGAGCACCGACAGCAGCACTTTGCGAAACGCCTCCAGCGGAAACACCTTAGGGCTGCCGACGCCGGCGGCGAAGTTGATCAGCCCCTCCGGCAGCGGGGCGTCGGCGTAGCCGTCCAGCCGCGAGGTGAGGGTGGTGAAGCTCTCCAGCGGGAATGGGGCATCGCTGCTCGGCCGGGCCGGGCGCGCCTGCGCTTGCGGGTGCGCGACATAGGCGCCGCTGCCGCGCCGCTGATGCAAAAAGCCCTTGGCCGCCAGTTCGGCGTAGGCGTTATCCACCGTTAAACGGCTGACCGCCAGTTCGGCCGCCAGCGTGCGCGTCGAGGGCAGTTTGTCACCATCGACGAACACGCCGGTGAGGATGGCGCGCCGCAGCGCTTCTTCGATCTGTAAATAGAGCGGAACGTCCTGCTCGCGATCCAACGGGATATGCATGCGAAATTGGCCCGGTTATGGAGAGTGATTTTTACTATACCCCATGTCAACAGGGATTCAAGCGCAGAAAAGTGGCCTGCATGACAACGCCGTAAAGTGGCTATAGTGAGAAAAAATGGCCGCGTTACACTGTCCGCCTGAGCATTAACGTCGCCATTTCTCCGAGGATCTCATGTCATTACCGTCAGGCGTTTCCGCCCGGCCGGCGTTGCCTGGCGCGCGCCTCTTTCAGGGCAGCCACCAGGGGTACGTCATCGCCATTATCAGCGCCATGCTGCTGGCCTTTACCGCCATCATCATTCGCGCGCTGACCGAGTACTATCACCTGCCGACCTTCGTGCTGGCGTTCTGGCGCGCGGCGCTGGTGGCGCTGGTGCTGTTGCCGCTGCTGTTGCTGGTGAAACCGCAGTGGGCGCGCCTGCGCCGTGAACAGGTGGTGTTCTACGCGCTTTACGGGCTGCTGCTGGCGCTGTTCAACAGCCTGTGGACGCTGTCGGTGGCGCTGAACGGCGCGTCGGTGGCGACCATTCTGACCTACTGCTCGGTGGGCTTTACCGTGTTCCTCGGCTGGGTGATGTACAGCGAACGCCTGACGCTGCGCCAATTGCTGGTGATCGCCATCAGCCTGGGCGGTTGCTTCCTGGTCAGCAACGGCGACAGCATGGGGAACAGCCACTTCGATCTGCTGGGGCTGCTGGTCGGGATGCTGTCGGGCATCGGTTATACCCTGTATACCCTCGGCGGGCGGGTGGCCAGCGAACGCGGCTATCCGGTGTGGAACACCATCCTGTACGTGTTCGGTTTTTCGGCGCTGTACCAGCTGGTGTTCAACGCGGCGCTGACGGCGTTCCCGCTGGCGGCGTTCCACGGCATGGCCGGCTCTCTGTGGTTCCTGTCGCACGGCGCACAGGGCATCCAGTGGAGCGGCTGGCTGTTGCTGCTGGCGCTGGCCGCCGGGCCGACGCTGCTGGGCTTCGGGCTGTACAATATCAGCCTGAAAACGCTGCCGCTGGCGGTGGCCAACCTGATCCTGTCGCTGGAACTGGTGTTCACCGCGGTGATCGCCTATTTCCTGCTGGGGGAGAGCATGAATCAGCTGCAGCTGCTGGGCAGCGCGCTGGTGATGGGCGGGGTGCTGCTGTTGAAAAGCAAGACCGCCGAGGCGTGATCGGCTACCATTACGCCTCGCAAGAGAGGCCGTAAGATGAATAACCCGAGATTGAAACGAGCGCTTATCGCTTGAATGGCCGTGTTGAGTGAACGACAACACGGCCACAGACATTCCGTTCCGTGGCTTTTATTCCCGTAACAAGAGAATACGCCATGTCCGAAAAACACTGGTCCAAAACCGAGCTGCTGCATCAGACGGTGACCAACCCGAATATCATCATCAAAGGCACCCACAGCTACTACAGCGACTGCTGGGATAACGGCTTCGAGCGCTCGGTGGTGCGCTATCTGCACGGCGACGCGGTCAGCCGGCAATGGCAGCCGCTGGGCGAAATAGACCGCCTGCTGATCGGCGATTATGTGTGCATCGCGGCCGAAACAGTGATCCTGATGGGCGGCAACCACACCCATCGTATCGACTGGCTGAGCCTGTATCCGTTTATGGCAACCATCAAACGGGCGTACCGCCCCAAAGGCGACACCCGGCTGGGGGACGGTTGCTGGATTGGCATGCGGGCGATGTTGATGCCGGGAGTCTCGATAGGCGAGGGGGCGATCGTCGCCGCCGGCAGCGTGGTGGTCGGCGATGTTGAGCCTTATGCCATCGTCGGCGGTAACCCCGCGCGGTTTATCCGTTGGCGGTTCGCGCCGGAGGTCATCGCGCGGTTGCTTGCCTTGCGCCTCTATGACTTGTCCGAGGCGGACTTTGCGGTGATTCAGCCCCTGCTCGCCGATGACGATATCGAGGCGTTGGAAAGGGGAATTGCGGCCCTACGCCGTTAAACACAACGGGCGGGGGATCCCCGCCCGTTTCGCGTTACTCGGCTTTGGCCTCGGCCGCCGGTTGGCGGCGTTTGCGCATCAGGCGCAGCAGCGGCGGCAGCGCCAGTACCGCAACCGCCAGCACCAGCAGCGTTTGCGCGATGCTGCTGCTCCACAGAATGCCGAACTCGCCGTTGCTGATCGACAGCGCGCGACGCAGATTCTGCTCCAGCATCTCACCCAGCACGAAGCCCAGAATCAGCGGCGACATCGGGAAGTGCATTTTGCGCAGGATGTAGCCGAACACGCCCAACCCGACCATCAGCAGCAGGTCGAAGGTGGTGCTGTGCACCGCATAAACCCCCACCGCCGACACCGCGGCGATCGCCGGCACCAGGAACCACAGCGGGATGGTCAGCATGCGGGTGAACAGGCCGACCAGCGGCAGGTTCATGATCAGCAAAATGACGTTGGCGATCAGCAGCGCGGCGATCAGTCCCCAGACGATGTCCGGCTGTTCGGTGAACATTGCCGGGCCGGGGGTGATATTGTACAGCGTCAGCGCACCCATCATCACCGCCGTGGTGCCGGAACCCGGCACCCCCAGCGTCAGCATCGGAATGAACGAACCGCAGGCCGAGGCGTTGTTGGCCGCTTCCGGCGCCGCTACGCCGCGGATGTCGCCCTTGCCGAAGGTGTCGCTGTTGCCGCTGATTTTCTTCTCGGTCATGTAGGTCAGCGCACTGGCGATAGTGGCGCCGGCGCCCGGCAGAATGCCGACGAAGAAGCCGATCACCGACGAGCGCAGGGTAGGGCCTGCGCACTGCGCCGCCTCTTTGCGGTTGAACAGCAACCGGCCGGTTTTACGCACCAGCTTTTGCCCGGCGCTGGTGCTTTCCAGCATCAGCAGGATTTCGCTGACCGAGAACAGGCCGATCACCACCACGATAAACTGCACGCCGTCGGAGAGGTGCACGCTGTCAAAGGTAAAGCGGTAAACGCCGGTGTTGGCGTCGACGCCCACCGTCGCCAGCCCCAGGCCGATCAGCGCCGCCAGCAGCGATTTCAGCGGGTTTTGGCTCATCATGCTGCCGAGGCAGGCGATGGCGAACACCATCAGAGCGAAATACTCCGCCGGGCCGAAGGCCAGTGACCAGCGGGCCAGCAGCGGCGCGAACAGGATGATGCCGCCGATGGCGATCATCGATCCAACGAACGAACTGACCGCCGAGATGGACAACGCCACGCCGGCGCGCCCCTGCTGCGCCATCGGGTAGCCGTCCAGCGCGGTCATGATCGCCGCCGCGTCGCCCGGTACGTTAAGCAGTATCGACGAGATGCGCCCGCCGTACTCGCAGCCGATATACACCGTCGCCAGCAGGATCAGCGCCGATTCGGCCGGCAGCTTGAGGGCAAACGCCAGCGGCAGCAGGATCGCCACGCCGTTGATCGGCCCGAGGCCCGGCAGCAGGCCGACGATGGTGCCGACGAAGCAGCCGATCAGGGCGATAATCAGGTTCTGCGGCACCAGCGCCACTTCGAACCCTTGGGTCAAATACATCCAGGTATCCATCATCGCTCCCGTTAGCTCAGCCAGGCGCCGAGCGGCAGTGTGACATCGAGAAGTTGGTCAAAGGCGTAATACAGCGCTGCACCCATGACGACGCCGGAGATAGCCGCCGCCGGCAGGCTGGCTTGAAACAGCAGGCCGATGCTGAACGTCAGCAGCGCGGTCGCCAGCGGGAAGCCCAGCCATTCAAAACCCCAGGCATACAGCACCAGGGTGATCACCAGCACCAGCAGCCGCTGCAGCACCTTGTTGTGCGGCCACTCCACCGCCTGCGGGCGGCGCAGCAACAGCAGGGCCGCGCACAGCGCCATCAGGCTGAGGATCGCCAGCGGAAACGGGCGCGGCCCCAGCGGTTCATAGCTGTATTCGCTTTGGATGCCCCAGCCGATGAACAGCCCGCCGATACACAGCAGCAGCCAGAAGCCGGCAAAAATACGATCGCTCATGGTTTTCCCCTGCGGTTATTTGGCCAGGCCGAACACTTTTGCCTGCTCACGGTATTGGGCAACCTGATTCTTCACGTAGGCGTCCAGCTCTTTGCCGGTCATGTTGAATTCGAACAGGCCGCGCAGATCGCGCTGTTGCTTGAATTCGTCGGTCGCCATCATTTTCTGGAAGGTGTCGATCCACCACTGATACTCTTCATCGCTGACTTTCGGCCCGACGTAGAAGCCGCGAATGATCGGCCACACCAGGCTGTATCCCTGCTCTTTGGCGGTGGGAATGTCGGCCAACTGGCCCGGCAGACGTTGCTCGGCATACACCGCCAGCACGCGGATCTTGTCGCCCTGCAGATAAGGCACCATCTCGCTCAGGTCACCGGAGACCGCCTGGATATGGTTGCCGAGCAGCGCGGTTACCGGCTCGCCGCCGCCTTCGAATGCCACATAGCGCATCTTGCGCGGATCCACGCCGACTTCGCGCGCCAGCAGCGCGGTTTTCATCCAGTCCTGGCTGCCGATGGAGGCGCCGGCGCCGAACACCACGCTGTTGGGATCTTTTTGGAAGGCGTCCATCAGGTCTTTCAGGGTTTTGTAAGGCGAGTCGGCGCGCACCGCGATCATGCCGTAGTCGGTACCGACCGCCGCCAGCCATTTCACGTCGTCCACGTTATAGCGGCCGAACTTGCCCTGGGCCAGATTGAGCAGCGAGCCGCCGGAGAAGGCCACCACGGTGCCGAACTCCGCCGGGCGCTGCGCGACGATGGCGTTGTAGGCCACTGCGCCGACGCCGCCGGGCATATAGGTGACGCGCATCGGCTTATCGATGGCCTTGGTGTCCTGCAGCGACACCTGAATCAGCTTGCAGGTCAGATCGAAGCCGCCGCCGGGCTTGGCCGGCGCGATGCATTCGGTGCGTTTGGGCGCTTCCACGGCAAAGGCCTGATTGGCCGCCAGCAGCAGGGCGGCGGCGGTAAAGGTACGGGTCATTATTTTTTTCATTGTGACTTGCCCTCGGTATTGTTCTGGTTGTGAAATCCCGCCGGGTGCGGTTGCAGGATTGTTAAAACAACAACCTTTCATTTACCTTTCAGCGGCCGGAAAAGTTTCCAGTCTGTGATTGGGGTCTCTCGATAACGCTGAAACAGAGGAGGTACGCGCGGTACACCACATAATTGTGTGCCAGCTCCCAAAACGGGCGGCGCGGCGCTCTTTTATCCCCTTATTTTCCATGCCATTCTCTGTTATCGGCCTGTTAACGGACGCCGTGTCGGCGCCAGGTTGTTCAGGTAAATCAATGGAATGGAAACATGCGACTGTTATTGGTTGAAGATCACCCCGAGCTGTCTCACTGGTTGCAAAAGGCGCTGACCGGCGCCGGCTTTGCCGTCGACGTCGCCCCGGACGGCGTGGCGGCCGATCATCTGTTGCTCAACGAACGCTATGCGCTGGCGGTGTTGGATGTAGCGCTGCCGCGTTTGAACGGCCTGGATTTGCTGGCGCGCCTGCGCAAGCGCGGGCAGGATCTGCCGGTGCTGCTGCTGACGGCGCGCACCGACGTGGCCGATCGGGTGAAGGGCCTGAATCTGGGGGCGGACGATTACCTCACCAAGCCGTTCGAACTGGACGAGCTGGAAGCGCGCATTCGGGCGCTGCTGCGCCGCAGCGTCGGCGCCGCGCAGCCGGCGTTACAGTACGGCGCGTTGACCTATCACGACGAAGGCTATTTCCTGCTGGAAGGCAAGCCGCTGGCGCTGACGCCGCGCGAACTGGCGGTGTTGACCGCGTTGATGCACCGCCGCGGCCGCCCGGTGGCCAAGCAGCAGCTGTTTGAGCAGGTGTTTACGCTGTCCGACGAGGCCAATCCGGAGAGCATCGAGCTTTACGTACACCGTTTGCGGAAAAAGCTGCAGGGCAGCGACGTGGCAATCATCACGCTGCGCGGTCTGGGTTACAGCCTGGAGCGGTGCAATGCGGTGGTTTAACGCGCCGCGTTCGTTGTTCTATCAACTGCTGCTGTTTTTTGGCCTGCCGCTGGTGGCGTTGGGCGGCATCTCGATCTACACCCACTATTTCAGCGCCATGAGCGCCGCCACCCTGGCTTACGATCGCACGCTGCTGGCGTCGGCGCGCACCGTGGCGGAGCGGCTGGTGGTGCGCGATGGCAAGCTGGCGGTCGATGTGCCCTATGTGGTGCTCGACAGCTTCGAGCGCAACATGAACGATCAGCTCTATTACGAGGTGATCTCGCCGCAGGGGAAAAGCATTTCGGGCTATGACGATTTGCCGTCGTTGCCGCCCCATATCCCGCGTTCCACGCTCTACCCGGCGCTGGTGCATTTTTACGATGCGGAATACCTCGGCCGGGCGATCCGCGTGGCGGCGCTGTTTCAACCGATCAACGAGTCGGGCGTGAGCGGCATGGCGACCATTCTGGTGGCGGAAACCCTGGAGTCGCGCCGTTACCTGGCGCGACAGATGATGATCGCGGCGCTGTTGAGCCAGGGCACGGTGGTGGTGTTGACCCTGATTCTGGCGTTCGCGCTGCTCAAGCGGGTGTTGAAGCCGATGCGCAAGCTCTCCGGCATTATGCTGCGGCGCGATCCGGGCGAGCTGACGCCCCTGCCGCGGGTATTGCCGTGGTCGGAGATGCAGCCGCTGCTGGTGGCGTTCAATCGCTATATCGAACGGCTGCGGCTGATGGTGGCGCGCCAGGAGCGTTTCAGCGCCGATGCTTCGCACCAACTGCGCACGCCGCTGGCGGTGTTGAAGACTCAGGTTGGGGTGGCGCTGGCCAGCGACCGGCCGCAGCAATGGCGCGAAAGCCTGCAGGCGATGAGCGCGACGCTGGATAATACCGTGGCGCTGACCGACCGCCTGCTGCAGCTCTCACGCCTGAAGGCCAGCGAGCACCAGGCCGAACGCCAGCTGCAGCCGGTCAATCTGGCGCAGGTGCTGCGCGACGCCTGTTTTTCCCGCTTGCCGCAGGCGCGCAGTAAACAGATCGATCTCGGATTTGAAGGCGAGGCGGCGTGCCAGGTGGCGGGGGAACCGCTGCTGTTGGCCGAACTGTGCGCCAACCTGCTGGACAACGCGCTGAAATACACGCCGCGTCAGGGCGTGGTGACCGCGCGCCTCACTCAGGATCAGGCGGCAGGGGAAGGCGTGCTGGAGATTGAAGACAGCGGCCCCGGCATCGCCTTG
Organism: Serratia sp. 2880STDY5682894; assembly: GCF_001537385.1. Taxonomy (NCBI): domain Bacteria; kingdom Pseudomonadati; phylum Pseudomonadota; class Gammaproteobacteria; order Enterobacterales; family Yersiniaceae; genus Serratia; species Serratia sp. 2880STDY5682894. The sequence goes on from NZ_FCJA01000002.1 coordinate 153,468, forward strand.
CAGGACAAGGCGCTGGCGCTGCAGCCGTTTCATCGGCTGGACAACGTGGGCGATCAGCCGGGCGCCGGCCTGGGGCTGGCGCTGGTGAAGGACATCACCGCGTATCACGGCACCCGCCCGGAGCTGCTGAGCTCCGCCGCGCTGGGCGGCCTGTTGGTGCGGGTGCGTTTCAGGCTGCTGCCTTAGGCCTGTTCTTTGCAGGATTCGACGTCGGCCGCCGGGGCCTTGGCTTTACGCGTCAGCGGCGTGCGCAGCCGCTGCGACAGAATAACGCCCAGCAGGGTGATGCCGCCGCCGATCAGGTGGTAACCGTGCAGCTGCTCATGCAGGAACAGCACGGCGATAGCGGCGGTAAACACCGGCGCCAGGTTCATAAAGATCGAGGCGGTATTGGCGCCCAGGCGCATCACGCCCTGGATCCACAGGAACGGAGCGATAATCGAAGCCGGAATGCCGGCGAACAGCACCAGCGGCAGGTTATGGCCGTTCAAGCCGACATCCTGCGCCATCAGGAAATTAGGCAGCAGCAACAGCACGCCGAACAGGATCTGCACGTACAGCGATTGCCAGTTCGGCAGCGCGATGGCCCAGCGTTTGGTCAACACGCCATACAGCGCGTAAGAGGCGGTGGCGAGCAGCATCATCAATTCCCCCTTGCCGATACCGTGCTGCAGCAGCACGCCGGGCTGACCGCCGCTGACCAGCCAGATCAGGCCGCAGAAGGAGAGTATGCTGCCGAGCAGCACGCCGACGGTTGGCGCAATGCGCAGCAGTACGATGCTGATCAGGATGGTCAGCAGCGGGATCAGCGATACGATGATGCCCATAAACAGCGCGCTGACGCTGTGTGCGGCGTAATACGCCAGGCTTTGGTACAGCACCATGCCCAGCAAACCGAGGATCATCAATTTCCACCAGTTGGCGCGCACCTGCGCCCAGTTGCGCAGCACGCCCGGCAGCACGAACGGCGTCAGGGCAATCAACGCCAGCAGCCAGCGGTAGAGCGAGATGGCCGCCGGATCGATGGCGGTGGCGGAGAGTTTGCTGACGACGGCGTTAATCGACCAAATCAGCACGGCCAACAGCGGGAAAAGCATATTCATGATAATTATTCTCAATAACGTCCAACATGCTGGCTAGTCTACGCGTGTCCGGTTTATCATATATAGCGATATCCAGACAAAAATCGGCGTAAACAAGACAAATCACGGGACGAAACCATGCCAGAAATCCGCCATTTCCCCGAGTCGCTGATCCCGGCACCGAAGCCGGTGCAGTTCCGCTGCGAGGAGTTCAACGCGCGCACCGAATTCCAGCCGCACAGCCACACCTGGGGCCAGTTGATGTGGGTCAAAGCCGGGGTGATGGTGCTGCGCATCGGCGGGCAGCGCTTTCTGGCGCCGCCGGAGTTCGTGCTGTGGGCGCCGGCCGGCATCGAACACTCCTGCTATAACCAGCGGCTGGCGCAGTGCCGCATGGTGGACATCACGCCGGCGCTGTGCACCGGCATGCCGGCCGACCCTTGCCTGGTGAGCGTGACGCCGATATTCCGCGCCATCGCCGAGGATTTCTATGCGCGCAAGCAGTACATTCCGCAAACGGAAGAGGATTTGCGCCTGTGCCAGGTACTGATCGATCAGCTGCGCCTGTCGCCGCGCCAGCAAACCTACCTGCCGTCGTCGAACGACAAATTTTTGGCGCCGGTGCTGGAAGCGCTGGAGCACTGCCCGGCGGACAACACCTCGCTGGCGGCGTGGGCGGCTCGGGTCTACACCACCGAGCGCACGCTGTCGCGCCGCTGCCAGCAGGATCTGGGCATGTCGTTCAGCGAATGGCGCCAGCGCCTGCGTTTCCTGCATGCCGTGTCGCTGCTCGAGCAGGGCAAGACCGTGCAGGACGTGGCGCTGGACGTCGGCTACAGCTCCGCGTCGGCGTTTATCGTCATGTTCCAGCAGATCGCCGGCACCACCCCTGAGCGCTTTCGCCGTGCCTGATTCAGTGGCACACTATTTCGCAGACAAATAGCCGTAAACCGTCGGAGAACGCAGTGAAGATTCTGGTTGATGAAAATATGCCGTACGCGGCCGAACTGTTCAGCCGCCTGGGCGACGTGCAGGCGGTGCCGGGCCGCCCGATCCCGCGTGAGGCGCTGGCGGATGCCGATGCGCTGATGGTGCGTTCGGTCACCAAGGTCAATGAAGCGTTGCTGGCCGGCAGCCGCATCGGCTTTGTCGGTACCGCCACCGCCGGCACCGATCACGTCGATGACGCCTGGCTGCAACGGCAGGGCATTGGCTTTTCCGCCGCACCGGGCTGCAACGCCATTGCGGTGGTCGAGTATGTGTTCTCTGCCTTGATGCTGCTGGCCGAACGCGATGGCTTCCATCTGCGGGATAAAACCGTCGGCATCATCGGCGTGGGCAACGTCGGTTCCCGCCTGGACGCGCGCCTCAAAGCGCTGGGCGTGCGCACGCTGCTGTGCGATCCGCCGCGTGCCGATCGCGGCGACGCCGGGGAGTTTTGGCCGCTGGAGAAGCTGGTGGCCGAGGCCGACGTGCTGACCTTCCATACGCCGCTGAATAAATCCGGCCCATACCATTCGCTGCATCTGGCGGACGCCGATCTGTTGGCGGCGCTGCCGGACAACCGCATTCTGATCAACGCCTGCCGCGGGCCGGTGGTGGATAACGCCGCGTTGTTGCAGGCGCTGGAAAAGGGCAAAAAGCTGAGCACGGTGCTGGACGTGTGGGAACCGGAGCCGGATCTCTCCTTGCCGCTGCTGGCGCGGGTGGATATCGGCACTGCGCACATCGCCGGGTATACGCTGGAAGGCAAGGCGCGCGGCACCACTCAGGTGTTCGAAGCGTTCAGCCGCCATCTGGGGCAGCCGCAGCAGGTGGCGCTGGCCTCGCTGCTGCCGGTGCCGGAGTTCAGCCAGATCCGCCTCAACGGGCCGCTGGATGAAGCGCGGTTAAAACGATTGATGCACTTGGTGTATGATGTGCGCCGCGATGATGCGCCGCTGCGCAAAGTCGCCGGGCAACCGGGCGAATTCGATCGCCTGCGCAAGCACTATCAGGAACGCCGCGAGTGGTCGTCGCTGGCCGTGCAATGCGATGACAGCGCCAGCGCCGAGCTGCTCGGCAAGCTGGGCTTCAGCGTGGCATAGCGCGTAAGGTTGTCTTAAGCCAACGCCGCTACAGTGAGCGGCAAAGATTATCGGGCGGTGATTGCACTGCCCGTCTGCTTTTATGAATGAAATACTCTGGAGAAAACCCGATGTCTGACGGCTGGAATATCGCGCTGCTCGGCGCCACTGGCGCGGTAGGTGAAGCGTTGCTGGAATTGTTGCAGGAACGCCAGTTCCCGGTGGGTGAGCTCTATCCTCTGGCAAGCGAACGCAGCGCGGGCGCCAATGTGCGCTTCAACGGCAAGTCTCTTCTGGTGCAAAACGCCGAAGAGTTCGACTGGTCACAGGCGCAGCTGGCCTTCTTCGTCGCCGGCAGCGAAGCGTCCGCGCGCTATGCCGAAGAAGCCGGCAACATGGGCTGCCTGGTGATCGACACCAGCGGCCTGTTCGCCATGGAGCCGGATGTGCCGCTGGTGGTGCCGGGCGTTAACCCGCAGGTGCTGGCGGATTACCGCAACCGCAATATCGTGGCGGTGGCCGACAGCATGGTCAGCCAGCTGCTGACGGCGATCAAGCCGCTGACCGAACAGGCGGGGCTGTCGCGTCTGCACGTCACCACGCTGATGTCGGTATCGTCGCGCGGCAAGGTGGCGGTGGACGATTTGGCCGGCCAGAGCGCGCGCCTGCTGAACGGCATCCCGGCCGAGGAAGGCGTTTTCGGCAAGCAGCTGGCGTTCAACCTGTTGCCGCTGATTGCCGACGAGCAGGGTAGCGTGCGCGAAGAACGCCTGATCGTCGATCAGGTGCGCAAGGTGCTGCAGGATGAAGGGCTGCCGATTTCGGTGAGCTGCGTTCAGTCGCCGGTGTTTTACGGCCACGCGCAGGTGGTGCACCTGGAAGCGCTGCGCCCGCTGTCCGCCGAAGAGGCGCGCAGCGAGCTCGAAGAGATCGAGGACATTCAGCTGAGCGAAGAGGACGATTACCCGACTCAGGTCACCGACGCCTCCGGCAGCGATGCGCTCAGCATCGGTTGTCTGCGTAACGATTACGGCATCCCCGAGCTGTTGCAGTTCTGGACGGTGGCGGACAATGTGCGCTTCGGCGGCGCATTGATGGCTATCGAAACCGCCGAGCGTTTGGTGCAGGAGCAGATGTACTGATGTCTGAGGTGGTCTCGCCCGTTCAGCCAACGCTGAAAATTGCGCTGGGCATCGAATATGACGGCAGCCGATACTACGGCTGGCAGCGGCAGCAAGAAGTGGCCAGCGTGCAGCAACGCCTGGAGCAGGCGTTGAGCAAGGTGGCGGATGCGCCGATTAGCGTGCTGTGCGCCGGGCGTACCGACGCCGGGGTGCACGCCACCGGGCAGGTGGTGCATTTCGAAACCACCGCGCGCCGCAAGGACGCCGCCTGGACGATGGGGGTAAATACCCATCTGCCGCCGGATATCGCGGTGCGTTGGGTGAGCCCCGTTGCCGACGATTTTCACGCGCGTTTCAGCGCCACCGCGCGCCGCTACCGCTATATTATTTTCAACCATCGCTACCGGCCGGCGGTGCTGCAACAGGGGGTGACGCATTTTTATCACCCGCTGGACGCCGATCGCATGCATCGGGCGGCGCAGGCGCTGCTGGGCGAAAACGACTTCACTTCGTTCCGCGCGGTGCAATGTCAGTCGCGCACCCCGTGGCGCTGCGTAAAACACGTTAAGGTTACGCGCTACGGCGAATATATTGTGGTAGATATCAAGGCGAATGCCTTCGTGCATCACATGGTTCGCAACATCGTCGGCAGCCTGATGGAGATCGGCTGCGGCAATCAGGATGAGAACTGGATGGCCGAGTTGCTGGCACTGAAAGATCGCAACCTGGCGGCGGCGACGGCGCGAGCGGAGGGGCTGTATCTGGTTTCCGTGGACTATCCCGACCACTTTGGCATACCGCGGCCGCCGATGGGGCCGCTGTTTTTACCCGACGATTAAACGCCGGCACGCCTGAAAGCGTCGCTCCCTTGTGCTTCTGCCGGGTGACTGAAACACCCGGCATCAATGAGAGAATTTATGGACATCATCAAGTTTATTATTGATTTCATTCTGCATATTGATGTGCACCTGGCCGAACTGGTCGCACAATACGGCATGTGGGTCTACGCTATTCTGTTCCTGATCCTGTTTTGCGAAACCGGTCTGGTGGTGACGCCGTTCCTGCCGGGGGATTCTTTGCTGTTTGTCGCCGGTGCGCTGGCGGCGTTGCCGACCAACGATCTGAACGTGCACACCATGGTGGCGTTGATGGTGGTGGCGGCGATCCTCGGCGATGCGGTGAACTACACTATCGGGCGGTTGTTCGGCGAGAAGCTGTTCAGCAACCCGAATTCGAAAATTTTCCGCCGCAGCTATCTGGACAAGACGCACCAGTTCTATGAGAAACACGGTGGGAAAACGATTATTCTGGCGCGATTCGTGCCGATCGTGCGTACTTTTGCGCCGTTCGTCGCTGGTATGGGGCATATGTCCTATCGCCACTTCGCCGCCTACAACGTGATTGGCGCACTGGTTTGGGTGCTGCTCTTCACTTATGCTGGCTACCTGTTCGGCGATCTGCCGGTGGTGCAGGAGAACCTGAAACTGCTGATCGTCGGGATCATCATCGTTTCGATTCTGCCGGGCGTGATTGAAATTTGGCGCCACAAGCGCGCGGCCGCCCGCCAGCAAAAACAGTAAAAACATTGTTTAACCTGTCGGTTCGACCAGTTTTTTGTCCACAGCGTCGGGCCGATATGGTTTAATGAGCGACATTATGGTCTGTTCCTGCGAACAACCCTGAAGCCGATGCCTCAGTCGCCGCGCTTGCCGCGCCGCGAACGGGCATTTTTTCATTGGGGTGTTTTCGGGGGGATTGTTAAAGCATGAACAGCGGACTGGCGTGTGCCAGGTTCAAACAGAAAGGTCATCGATGAGCTGGATTGAACGAATTCTTAACAAGAGCAATATCACACAAACCCGTAAGGCGAGCATTCCTGAAGGGGTCTGGACCAAATGCGACAGCTGCGGCCAGGTTCTCTACCGCGCCGAGCTGGAGCGTAATCTGGAAGTGTGTCCGAAGTGCGACCACCACATGCGTATGGGCGCGCGCGCGCGTCTGCATACCCTGCTGGACGAAGGCAGCGAAGTAGAGTTGGGCAGCGATCTGGAGCCGAAAGACGTTCTGAAATTCAAGGATTCCAAGCGCTATAAAGATCGCCTGGTCGCCGCACAGAAAGCGACCGGCGAGAAAGACGCGCTGGTGGTGATGAAGGGCACGCTGTACGGCATGCCGATCGTCGCGGCCTCCTTCGAATTCGCCTTCATCGGCGGCTCGATGTCTTCCGTGGTCGGCGCGCGCTTCGTGCGTGCGGTTGAGCAGGCGCTGGAGGACAACTGTCCGCTGGTGTGCTTCTCCGCCAGCGGCGGCGCGCGCATGCAGGAAGCGCTGATGTCGCTGATGCAGATGGCGAAAACCAGCGCGGCGTTGGCCAAAATGCAGGAGCGCGGCTTGCCGTATATCTCCGTGCTGACCGACCCGACCATGGGCGGCGTTTCTGCCAGCTTGGCGATGCTGGGCGACATCAACATCGCCGAGCCGAAAGCGCTGATCGGCTTTGCCGGCCCGCGCGTCATCGAGCAGACCGTGCGCGAGAAATTGCCGCCGGGCTTCCAGCGCAGCGAGTTCCTGATCGAAAAAGGCGCGATCGACATGATCGTTCGCCGTCCGGAAATGCGCCAGACGTTGGCGAGCATTCTGTCCAAGCTGACCAACCAGCCGCAGCCGCATTTCGATGAGGCCGCGCCGGTCATTGAGCCGGAGCCGCAGGCCGACGCCTGAGGCAAAGACAGATCCCGCCCGGGTTCAGCCGCCACTTTGTGGCTAAGTGACGGCTGATGTCCGTTCCCTGCCGGCCGCAGCCCATCTCGCTGCGGTTTGCAGGCTGGCGGCAGTCACGAAGCGCATCGCCTTTACCGCGGTGAGGGTGGTGCCCTGATGGATTAATGAACCCAAGTTCAGTGATGGGACTCATGCAAAACCACCAAATTCCCCAAGCCACGTCGCCATTGAGCTCGTGGCTTTATTATCTGGAACGTCTGCACAGCCAGGCGATCGAACTCGGCCTTGAGCGCGTACAGCGCGTCGCGGCGCATCTGGATTTACTGACCCCCGCTCCCACGGTGTTCACCGTTGCCGGCACCAACGGCAAAGGCACCACCTGTCGTACCCTCGAAGCCATTCTGCTGGCCGCCGGCCTGCGCGTCGGCGTCTACAGTTCGCCGCATCTGGTGCGCTATACCGAACGCGTGCGCATTCAGGGGGAAGAGCTGAGCGAAGCGGAGCACAGCCGCTCGTTCGCCGCCATTGAAGCCGGCCGCGGCGAAACGTCGCTGACCTATTTCGAATTCGGCACCCTGTCGGCGCTGCAGCTGTTCAAACAGGCGCGGCTCGACGTGGTGATCCTGGAAGTGGGGCTGGGCGGGCGTCTCGACGCCACCAACATCGTCGATCCGAGCGTGGCGGTGATCACCAGCATCGCGCTCGATCACACCGACTGGCTGGGCAACGATCGCGAAAGCATCGGCCGCGAGAAGGCCGGCATTTTCCGCAGCGGCAAGCCGGCGGTGGTGGGCGAACCCGACATGCCGGACAGCATTCGTCAGGTTGCCGAAACGCTGGGCGCGCCGCTGTATCGCCGCGGCGAAGCCTGGAGCTTCAGCGAGCAGGGCGATCGCTGGCAGTGGCAGGGCGGCGACACGCTGCTGACCGATCTGCCGACGCCGAACGTACCGCTGGCCAACGCCGCTACCGCGCTGGCGGCGCTGAACTGCTCCCCGCTGGAAATCGACGAACGCGCGATCTTCACCGGGCTGCAACAGGCGACGCTGCCGGGGCGTTTCCAGATCGTGCGGCGGGAGCCGACGCTGATCCTCGACGTGGCGCACAACCCGCACGCCGCCGGCTATCTGGCCGGGCGCCTGGCCAAACTGCCGCGCGACGGCGGCAAGGTGCGCGCGGTGGTGGGCATGCTGTCGGACAAAGACATCGCTGGCACGCTGGCCTGCCTCAGCGAGCAGGTGGATGAATGGTACTGCGCACCGCTCGACGGGCCGCGTGGCGCCAGCGTCGAACAGCTGGCGCAACATCTGACGGAACCGCGCCGCTTTAATGATGTCGAAACTGCCTGGCGGCAGGCTATGCAGGATGCTGATAAACAGGATATTGTGATCGTCTGTGGATCGTTCCACACCGTGGCGCAGGTGATGGCGGCGTTAGACGAGATGCGGGGAGTGTGAGTGGCGAGTAAATTTCAGAACCGACTGGTCGGAACCGTGATTCTGGTGGCGCTGGGGGTAATCATCCTGCCAGGGCTGCTGGACGGCAAAAAGAAGCATTACGAGGATGAATTCGCGGCCATTCCGTTGGTGCCGAAGGCGGGCGATGTCGAAGAGAACGACGTGCTGCCGCCGGTGACGCAGCCGCTGCCGGCACAGCCGCCGGAAGGGGCGGGCGCGCTGGTCGAGCAGCAGGCGGCCAACGAAGCGGCGGCGCAACAGGCGGCGCGGCAGACTGCCCAGCAGCCGACGCAGGTGGCACCACCGCCGGTCGAAACGCGTCCTCAACCGGTGCCGCAGCCCAAGCCGAAACCGGTAGAAACCAAACCGGTAGAAGTGAAGCCGAAGCCGACACCGCAACCGAAGCCGGTGGAAGTGAAGCCGGCGCCGAAGCCGGAACCAAAACCTGAACCGACGCCGAAGCCTGAACCGGCACCGCAGCCGAAACCGGCGGAAGAAAAAGCGCCGGCTGGACAAGCCTATGTCGTGCAGCTCGGGGCGTTGAAAAACGCCGCCAAGGCGAACGAGATTGTCGCCTCGCTGCGCCTCTCGGGCTATCGCGCCTTTACCGTGCCGTCAACGCCGGTGCAGGGGCAGATCACCCGCATCTACGTTGGCCCGGACGCTTCCAAGCAGAAGCTGCAGGCGGCGCTGCCGTCGCTGAACTCGATCAGCGGGCTGAGCGGGCAGGTGAAGCCGTACGGCCGTTAAACCCCGCGGGGGCGCAGCACGATGCGCCCCTGAATTAAGGAGTGGTGGAGAGAAAGCGAGAAAAACCGCGCCTTTTACAGGCGAAATCACCTATGTAGGCGCGGCGATTGGGAATTTTTTGATCGCCGCTTTTTATTTGTAACGTGGTAGGAAATCCCCTACGCAAACGTTTTCTTTTTCTGTTAGAATTCGCCGCGAATTGGATGCAGGGGCGATTCATCATTGGAATAGTTCATGGTCTGGATTGATTACGTCATTATAGCGGTGATTGGATTTTCGGCTCTGGTGAGCCTGATCCGAGGGTTTGTTCGCGAAGCATTGTCACTTGTGACATGGGGATGTGCGTTTTTTGTTGCCAGCCATTTCTACTCTTACCTTGCGGTCTATTTCACTCGTTTTGAAGATGAACTGGTGCGAAACGGCATCGCGATCGCGATTTTGTTCATCGCGACCTTGATCGTAGGGGCTATTGTTAACTATGTGATTAGCTCACTGGTAGAGAAAACCGGGTTGTCGGGCACCGACCGCGTGTTGGGCATCTGCTTCGGCGCGCTGCGCGGAGTGTTGATCGTCGCGGCGATCCTGTTCTTCCTGGATACCTTTACCGGCTTCTCACAAAGCGCCGACTGGAAACAGTCGCAGCTCATTCCCCAGTTCAGTTACGTCATCAGGTGGTTCTTTGACTACCTGCAGAGCACGTCGAGTTTCTTGCCGACCCAATTGCCGGGGCGGTAGCGCTGATGAGGAAAAGACAACATGTGCGGTATTGTCGGTATCGCCGGTTTCATGCCGGTAAACCAGTCGATTTATGATGCGCTGACGGTGCTTCAGCACCGTGGCCAGGATGCCGCAGGCATCGTCACCATTGACGCCCACAACGGGTTCCGTTTGCGTAAAGCCAACGGCCTGGTGAAGGATGTGTTTGAGGCGCGCCATATGCAACGCTTGCAGGGCAACATGGGCATTGGCCATGTGCGTTACCCGACGGCCGGCAGCTCGAGCGCCTCTGAGGCCCAGCCTTTCTACGTCAACTCGCCGTTCGGCATTACGCTGGCCCACAACGGCAACCTGACCAACGCCCATGAGCTGCGCCAAAATCTGTTCGAAAGCGGCCGCCGCCATGTCAACACCACCTCCGACTCGGAAATCCTGCTGAACGTGCTGGCCAGCGAGCTGGACCGCTTCCCGCACTACCCGCTGGAGGCCGACAACATCTTTACCGCGGTCGCCGCCATGCATCAGCAACTGCGCGGCGCTTACGCCTGCGTGGCGATGATCATCGGCCACGGCCTGCTGGCGTTCCGCGACCCGAACGGCATTCGCCCGCTGGTGATCGGCAAGCGCACGCTGGAGGATGGCCGCAGCGAGTACATGGTGGCCTCCGAGAGCGTGGCGCTGGATACCCTGGGCTTTGAGTTCCTGCGCGACGTGGCGCCGGGCGAAGCGGTGTACATCACCACCAAGGGCCAGCTGTTCACCCGCCAGTGCGCGGAGAACCCGAAAACCAACCCGTGCCTGTTCGAATACGTTTATTTCGCGCGCCCGGACTCCTTTATGGACAAGATCTCGGTCTACAGCGCCCGCGTGCGCATGGGCCAGAAGCTGGGTGAGAAGATCGCCCGCGAGTGGGAAGATCTGGACATCGACGTGGTGATCCCGATTCCGGAAACCTCCTGCGACATCGCGCTGGAGATCGCGCGCATTCTCGAGAAGCCATACCGCCAGGGCTTCGTGAAGAACCGCTACGTCGGCCGCACCTTCATCATGCCGGGCCAGCAGGCGCGTCGCCAGTCGGTGCGCCGCAAGCTGAACGCCAACCGCGCCGAGTTCCGCGACAAGAACGTGCTGCTGGTGGATGATTCCATCGTACGCGGCACTACGTCGGAACAGATCGTCGAGATGGCGCGCGAAGCGGGCGCCAAGCGCGTGTACCTGGCTTCCGCCGCGCCGGAAGTGCGCTTCCCGAACGTCTACGGCATCGACATGCCGAGCGCCAACGAACTGATCGCCCACGGGCGTGAAGTGGATGAAATCCGCCAGATCATCGGCGCCGACGGGCTGATTTTCCAGGACCTGGACGATCTGATCGAAGCGGTGCGCGAAGAGAACCCGGACATCACCCAGTTCGAATGTTCGGTGTTCAACGGCATCTACGTGACCAAAGACGTCGACCAAAGCTATCTGGAATACCTGGAGTCGCTGCGCAGCGACGACGCCAAGGCGCTGCGGGTGCAAACCGAAGCGGAAAATCTGGAACTGCACAACGAAGGCTAACCGCCTGCGTTGATCCCTCAGGGTGCATCGCCGCGTCTGCGGCGGTGCACCTTGCTCCTCTGACTTGCTTATCCCTCGCCATTGCGGCAAAGTCTGCCTGATCTTACTTTTTACGGCAGAGGCCATTCTTCATGAAACGACTCATCATCGGCATTTCCGGCGCCAGCGGCGCTGTCTACGGCGTGCGCCTGTTACAGGTTTTGCGCGACGTCGCAGAGGTGGAAACCCATCTGGTGATGAGTAACGCGGCAAGACAGACGCTGGCGCTGGAAACGCCGTACAGCCTGCGTGAAGTGCAGGCGCTGGCCGATGTGGTGCACGACGCGCGCGACATCGCCGCCGGCATCTCCTCCGGCTCCTTCAAGACCCTGGGCATGGCAATCCTGCCTTGCTCGATCAAAACCCTGTCCGGCATCGTCAACAGCTACAGCGACGGGCTGCTGACCCGTGCCGCCGACGTGGTGCTCAAAGAGCGCCGCCGTTTGGTGCTGTGCGTGCGGGAAACGCCGCTGCATTTGGGGCACCTGCGGTTGATGACCCAGGCGGCGGAGATGGGGGCGGTGATCATGCCGCCGGTGCCGGCGTTTTACCACCAGCCGACAAGCGTGGAAGACATCATCGATCAGACCGTCAATCGGGTGATCGATCAGTTTGATATCGAACTGCCGATCGACCTGTTCACCCGCTGGCAGGGTGCTAATTAACAGTTTTATCCCTAAATTGGTACATTTGTGCAACACCGCACTGAATTGGGGCGGAGTATGCACCATAATGATCCCACTTCATCACGCTCACTGTTTCATGGCGCCGCCTTGTCGCGGCTGCCAGTGGCGCGGCCCCGACCGGCCGATTTAATTTTGCGGTTATCGTCCCAGGAAACAGTATTGTGAAGGCCGGAGCCGTTCCCTCCGCCCGTAGCACCGAATGTGGCACGATTACTGCAAATTGATTTGGTGGGGAAAGTAATGCCCGTAGTGGCATCAAAAAAATCAATTTGAGGGTAATTTATGAAAAAGCGGGTTTTGATTTTGCCGTTAGTTCTGGCTTTGAGCGCCGCCAGCAGCGCCTTTGCCGCCATTCCTTCCACGCTGAAGATTGGCACCGATCCGACATACGCGCCGTTTGAATCCAAAAACGCCAAAGGCGAGCTGGTCGGCTTTGACATCGATTTGGCCAAAGAGCTGTGCAAACGCATCAATACCCAATGCACCTTCGTGGAGAGCGACTTCGACGCGCTGATCCCATCCCTCAAGGCGAAGAAGATTGACGCCATTATCTCTTCGCTGTCCATCACTGAAAAACGCCAGCAGGAAATCGCCTTTACCGACAAGCTGTATGCCGCCAACGCGCGTCTGATCGCGCCGAAGGGCTCCAAGCTGCTGCCGACCGCCGAAGCGCTGAAAGGTAAGAGCGTGGGCGTGCTGCAGGGCACCACCCAGGAAGCCTACGCCAACGCCATGTGGCAGCCGAAAGGGGTGACCGTCGTGCCTTACCAGAACCAGGATCTGGCTTATGCCGACCTGGCCTCCGGCCGTATCGATGCCGCCTTCCAGGATGAAGTGGCGGGCAGCGACGGCTTCCTGAAACAGCCACCGGGCAAAGACTATGCGTTCGCCGGCGAATCGGTGAAGGATGACAAGTTCTTCGGCGTCGGCACCGGCATGGGGCTGCGCAAGACCGATACCGAGCTGAAAGCGGCGCTGGACAAAGCCTTCGCCGAGATGCGTAAAGACGGCACCTACGACAAATACGCGAAAAAGTACTTCGACTTTGACGTCTACGGCGGGTAATCCGCTTCCCGTTCCATGCTGTGACTGCGGGGCCGGTGCGCCGGCCCCGATGGTTCGGATCCTAGACCACAGGGTGAAGTAGATGCTGCAAGGCTATTCCCAACTGATTTTCGAGGGGGCTCTGGTGACGTTGGAGCTGGCCCTCAGTTCCGTGGTGCTGGCGGTGGTGATCGGTCTGATCGGCGCCGGTGGCAAACTGTCTCATAACCCCTTTATCTCCGGTCTGTTCGGCGCCTATACCACGCTGATCCGCGGCGTGCCCGATCTGGTGCTGATGCTGCTGATCTTTTACGGTCTGCAAATCGCGCTGAACAACATCACCACGCTGCTCGGCTTCTCGCAGATCGATATCGATCCGCTCGGCGCCGGCATCATAACCCTCGGCTTTATCTACGGCGCTTATTTTACCGAGACCTTCCGCGGGGCCTATCTGGCGGTGCCGAAAGGGCAGATCGAAGCGGCGACGGCCTACGGCTTCAGCGGCGCGCAGATCTTCCGGCGCATTCTGTTCCCGGCGATGATGCGTTTCGCCTTGCCGGGCATCGGCAACAACTGGCAGGTGATCCTGAAGGCGACGGCGCTGGTGTCGATCCTCGGCCTGAACGACGTGGTGAAAGCCACGCAGCTGGCGGGGAAAGGCACCTATCAGCCGTTCTTCTTCGCCATCGTGGCCGGCGTGGTTTACCTGATCTTCACTACCGTTTCCAACGGCGTGCTGCTGTGGCTTGAACGGCGTTACTCACTGGGCGTCAAGAGGGCCGAGCTATGATTGAGATCCTGCAACAGTATTGGCAGTCGCTGCTGTGGAGCGACGGCTACCGCTTCACCGGCGTGGCGGTAACGCTGTGGCTGCTGATCGCCTCGGTGGTGATGGGCGGGCTGCTGGCGATCCCGATGGCGGTGGCGCGCGTCTCTTCCATCCGCTGGGTGCGTTTCCCAGTGTGGCTCTACACCTATGTGTTTCGCGGTACGCCGCTGTACGTGCAGCTGCTGGTGTTCTACTCCGGCATGTACAGCCTTGAGATCGTGCGCGGCAGCGAGTTTCTCAACGCATTTTTCCGCAGCGGGCTCAACTGCACCATCCTGGCGCTGACGCTCAACACCTGCGCCTATACCACCGAGATCTTCGCCGGGGCCATCCGCTCGGTGCCGCACGGTGAAATCGAGGCCGCCAACGCCTACGGTTTCTCGCGCTTCAAGATGTATCGCTGCATCATTTTACCTTCGGCGCTGCGCACCGCGCTACCGGCTTACAGCAACGAAGTGATCCTGATGCTGCACTCCACCGCGCTGGCGTTTACCGCCACCGTGCCGGATCTGCTGAAGATCGCGCGCGACATCAACGCCGCGACCTATCAGCCGTTCTACGCCTTCGGCATTGCGGCGGTGCTGTACCTGATCATCTCCTACGTGTTAATCAGCCTGTTCCGCAAGGCTGAAAGACGCTGGATGGCCCACGTTAGTCACTGATAAATGACGGGAAGAAAAACCATGTCTGAGAATAAATTAGCCGTCACGGAACTGCATAAACGCTATGGCGACCACGAAGTGCTGAAGGGGGTCTCGCTGGCGGCCAACGCCGGGGATGTGATCAGCATCATCGGCTCCTCCGGCTCCGGCAAAAGTACCTTTCTGCGCTGCATCAACTTCCTCGAGAAGCCGAGCGAAGGCTCGATCAGCCTGAACAACGAAGACATTCGCATGGTGCGCGACAAAGACGGCCAGCTGAAGGTGTTCGACAAGAAGCAGCTGCAGCTGCTGCGCACCCGCCTGACCATGGTGTTCCAGCATTTCAATCTGTGGAGCCACATGACGGTGCTGGAGAACGTGATGGAGGCGCCGGTGCAGGTGCTGGGGCTGAGCAAGGCCGAAGCGCATGAGCGCGCGGTTCGCTATCTGGATAAGGTGGGCATCGATGAGCGGGCGCGCGGCAAATACCCGGTGCACCTGTCGGGCGGCCAGCAGCAGCGCGTTTCTATCGCCCGCGCGTTGGCGATGGAGCCGGAAGTGCTGCTGTTTGACGAGCCGACGTCGGCGCTGGATCCCGAGCTGGTGGGCGAGGTGCTGCGTATCATGCAGAAGCTGGCGGAGGAGGGGAAAACCATGGTGGTGGTGACGCACGAAATGGAGTTTGCGCGCCACGTTTCCAACCACGTGATCTTCCTGCACAAAGGGTTGATTGAAGAGCAGGGGCCGCCGGCCGAGCTGTTCGGCAACCCCAAAAGCCCGCGCCTGCAGCAGTTCCTGTCCGGCGCGTTGAAGTAACTTCAGATCAGCGGGCTTCGGCCCGCTGATTAATCACGTCATCCAGCGCCTGTTCCAGCTCCAGATAGCGGAAGTGGAAGCCGGCCTCTTCCAGCCGCTTCGGCACCGCCCGCTGGCCGCCGAGCACCAGCACCGCCGCTTCCCCCATCAACAAACGCATGACGAACGCCGGCACCCGCAGAAACGCCGGGCGATCGAGCACGTTGGCCAATTGGGCGGCGAACTGTTCGTTATGCACCGGGTAGGGAGCGACCATGTTGAACGGGCCGGTCAGCGTGGCGTGATCCAGCAGATAAATAATGGCGTTGACCATGTCTTCGAGATGGATCCACGGCAGGTATTGGCGACCGTCGCCGATCGGGCCGCCCAGCCCGAAGCGGAACGGCGGCAGCATTTTAGCCAGCGCGCCGCCCTGTGGCGCTAGCACCACGCCGGTGCGCAGCAGGCAGACCCGGGTGGCGTCGCTCTGCGCCTGCAGCGCCAGCGCTTCCCAGCGTTGGCACAGCTGGTGGGTGAATTCGTCGTGCGGCGGCTCCTCTTCGGTGACCACCGCCTGCCCCTGGTCGCCGTAGTAGCCGACGGCGGAACCGGAAATCAGCACGCCGGGCGGCGTGCTGCCGGCCTTGATAAGCTTCGCCAACCGCTCGGTCAGATCCCAGCGGCTATGGCACAGCCGCTGTTTCTGCTGTGCGCTCCAGCGCTTGTCGGCGATAGGTTCGCCGGCCAAATTGATCACCGCATCGAAGTCATCCAGCGACTGCCGGTCGTCCAGCGTTTGCCAATAGCTCGGCTGGTCGCCCAGCCTGGCCCGGGCTCGCCGTTCGTCTCGCGTCAGCACCGTAATGTGGTGAGAAAGCGCCAGCAGCCTGGCCGTCAGGCTGCTGCCTATCAATCCCGTTGCGCCGGTGATCAGGATCCGCATGGTCGACCTCCCTGAGTTAGTCCCGGCGGTAGCTCATGGTCATGGAGACCGAATCGGCGTAGCGCAGGGCCAGAAGTTTATCTATCTCCACTTCAGCATAGGTCACCCAGGCATGTTCTTTTACGATATCGAGCACATCCTGCGTTAATTTTTCCAGCAGCGCGAAACGGTTATCTTCCACATGGCGGATGATCGCTTTGGTGATGGTGCGGTAGTTGAGCGCGTCGGCGATGTCTTCGCTGTTGCGCGCTTTGTCCGCCGGGTAGTGGATCACCACGTTAATCAGGACGTCCTGTCGGTTGTTGATTTCTTCTTCCTTGATACCGATGAACGTGCGCAACCGCAGATTTTTAATGCGAATAACGGCGTCGGGTTGACTGAAAGACATCAGAGATTCTCCATAGGTCTGATTATTGGCGTTCAGAATACACGGAAAGTAGGGAAATGATAACGCAGGGGCGATGTGACTCCCCGGCGGCGGGGAGTCGGGGAGCGGGGGTTAGCCCTGTTCAGCCAGCTTATAGGCGCGCTCGGTCGCCGGGCGGTTGCTGATGCGCTCGAACCAGTTGCGCACCGCCGGGTAATCCGCCAGATCGATGCGCTGGCGCGGATGCGACACCACCCACGGGTAGGTGGCGATATCGGCGATGCTGTAGTTGTCGCCGCCCAGGTACGGGTGTTTTTGCAGTTCGGCTTCCAGCACGCCATACAGCCGCTTGGTCTCCAGCTGATAGCGCTCGATGGCGTAAGGCACCGGCTGCGGCGCGTAGTGGTTGAAGTGGTGATTCTGCCCGAGCATCGGCCCGAAACCGGCCACCTGCCAGAACAGCCACTGCAGGGTGGCGGCGCGTTCGCGCAGGCCCTTGCTCAACAGCTTGCCGGTTTTCTCCGCCAGATACAGCAGGATTTCCCCGGACTCGAACAGGCTGATTGGCGCGCCGCCGTCCACCGGTTGCTGATCGACGATCGCCGGGATTTTGTTGTTGGGAGAAATGCTCAGAAAGTCCGGTTTGTACTGCTCGCCGGCGCTGATGTTTACGCGATGGATACGGTAGGGTAAGCCGACCTCTTCCAAAAACAAGGTGATCTTGTGACCATTGGGAGTAGGCGCGTAATACAGGTCAATCATGTTGCCTCCTGCGGTAAGGTGATCTGTAATTCATTACACGTTGCTGCGGTCTTCGCCGCGCACAAAGGTATATCAGAGATCCAACAATAGCAGCTAAGGATAGCAGGCTATGTGGGATTCGTCCGATGCTATCTGCGCGGTTGGATCACAATTCTCCACCGGGGCGGACGGCGGTTTGCCGCACGGCGCCGGCGCGGTAAAATGGCGCTTATTTCCCTCTATAGGACAAGGTTATGAAGCTGATGTTCGCCTCGGATATCCACGGCTCGCTGCCGGCCACCGAACGCGTGCTGGAATTGTTCGCACAAAATGGCGCCGACTGGTTGATTCTTCTGGGTGATTTGCTGAATCACGGCCCGCGCAACGCGCTGCCGGCCGGGTATCAGCCCGCTCAGGTTGCCGAACGATTGAATCGCTATAGCGACAAGATCATCGCCGTTCGCGGCAATTGCGACAGCGAGGTCGATCAGATGCTGCTGACGTTTCCCATCGAGGCGCCCTGGCAACAGGTTTTACTGCAAAAAAGACGATTGTTTTTGACCCACGGTCACCTTTATCATCCCTCGGCACTGCCGCCGTTATCCCGCGGTGACGTCCTGGCCTACGGCCATACGCATCTGCCGCAGGCGGAGCGGCAGGGTGAGATCTATTGCTTCAATCCGGGCTCGGTCAGCATTCCCAAAGGGGGCTTTCCGGCCAGCTACGGCATGTTGGATCGGGGCACTTTGCGCGTGCTGACGCTCGACGACGGCAAGGTCGTCGCGGAAGTGGCGTTAACACGCTAAACGCACTAATTTATACACACACAATAAAAATCTTTGAAAAACACTCATTGATTAACCAGCGCGCGGGATGCATCGCGCCAAAATAGAAGGTTTTAGAGGATGGCGGAACAGGGTCAGGCTGCAGATACCGAATGGGTTGATATCGTCGACGAGCAAAACGAGGTGATCGCGCAATCCAGTCGTCAACAGATGCGGGCGGAGCGGCTGCGCCATCGTGCTACCTATATTGTGGTGCATGATGGGATGGGAAAAATTCTGGTGCAGCGTCGCACCGAGATCAAGGACTTCTACCCGGGCTGGTTGGACGCAACGGCGGGTGGCGTAGTGCAAAGCGGTGAAAACGTGCTGGATTCGGCGCGCCGCGAGGCGGAAGAAGAGCTGGGCATTGCCGGTGTGCCTTTCGCCGAACACGGTCTGTTCTACTTCGAAGAAGAGCAGTGCCGGGTGTGGGGCGCGCTGTTCAGCTGCGTTTCGCACGGCCCGTTCGCGCTGCAGGAAGAAGAAGTGGCCGAGGTGTGCTGGTTGACGCCGGAAGAGATCACCGCGCGCTGCGACGAGTTTACCCCGGATTCGCTGAAGGCGCTGTCGCTGTGGCTGACGCGCAACAACGAACAGGATTACGGTAAGCCGCTCGACAACCACTGAGACGCCAACGCGTGAGAAAGCCGGTCATCGACCGGCTTTTTTTATGGCGCGGATTCAGCAGCTGTCGCGGCGGCACAGCGTGGCGGGCAGGGAGCCTGCCGGCTGCCAGGGTTGCTCGTTCAGGCGCGCCAGCAGCGCCTGGCCGGCCTGAATGCCGATGTCGCGATGCGGAATGGTCATGGTGGTCAGCGGCGGTTGGCAGACCCGGCTGAACTCGCTGTTGCCGAACCCCACCACCGCCAGATTGTCCGGCACCTTGATGCGCCGCCGTTGGCATTCATACAGCGCGCCGCCGGCCAGTTCGTCCGAGGCGCACACCAGCGCGTCCAGCTCCGGCCAGGCCAGCAGGAATTCCGGCAGCTGCTGCGCGCCGGTGCTGAAGCTGGCGGGCTGTGCGGCGTTGATCACCCGATGCGGCGACATATGGTTGCGCAGCAGCGCCTTGTGCCAGCCCTGCAGGTGCTGCTGGAAGATCCACTGTTCCTGATTGGCGCACAGCAGCCCGATGTTCTGATAGCCGCTGGCGATCACCGTTTGCGTCAGCTGATACATGGCCGCCACGTAGTCGATGCCGATGCTCATGTCGATCGGATCGGCGCGCACGGCGCCGATCTCCACCACCGGAATGTTGGCGGCGATCAGCGCGTTGCGGGCGTTTTGCGAATGCTCGACGCTGAGCAGCACCGCCGCCGCCAGGTTGTAAGAGAGCAGGGTCTCCAGCAATTTCTCTTCGCGTTCGAGGTGATGCTGCGACTCCGCCAGCATGATGTGATAACCGGCCGGCTGCAGCACTTTCTGCAGGCCGGCGAACATCTCGGCGCAGCCGGATTCGGACAGGCTGGGCACCACCATGGCAATGGTGTAGGACGAGGCCGACGCCAGCGAACTGGCGGCCAGGTTGGGCAGATACCCCAGTTCGCTCACCGCGGCTTCAATCTTCTCGCGCAGTTTGTCTGAAACCTGCTCCGGCGTGCGCAGCGCGCGCGACACCGTCATGGTGCCGACGCCCGCCAGCTGCGCTACGTCAGCCAACGTCACCCTGCCCGTGCTGCGTCGTTTTTTACCGATCGACATGCCTAATCCCGACTGAAATGCGCGCGCGGCGCATAAAAATGGTGAGGATGGGAAGCCGACGGCGCGGCTTCGACGATCCCCCGTATGCGGCACATTCTACCC
Organism: Serratia sp. 2880STDY5682894; assembly: GCF_001537385.1. Classification (NCBI taxonomy): domain Bacteria; kingdom Pseudomonadati; phylum Pseudomonadota; class Gammaproteobacteria; order Enterobacterales; family Yersiniaceae; genus Serratia; species Serratia sp. 2880STDY5682894. The sequence goes on from NZ_FCJA01000002.1 coordinate 173,654, forward strand.
CGTTACCCGAAAGAGCGAGAAAAAATTGTGGTTAACGCCATGCCGCGGCGCGGCGTTTTGATAGCGCTATCACAGATCTGCATGATAGCGCTTTGGTAGCGCTATCTTTGTGATATCCATCACTGTGTGGCCGGGTGGGGTTGATTAAAGTTTTACCGTCGTCGGTGAATTAATCACCGGCCGAAACCATCAACCTTTAGGAGGGTAACGTGCTGAAAGAGTGGCTGACCGCCGATCATATACAGCTGTGCGAACGGGTGGAGGACTGGCGCCAGGCGGTAACGCTGAGCGCGCAGCCGCTGCTGCAAGACGGCGTGATCACGCCGAATTACCTGACGGCCATCTTTCATCAGCAGGAGAAGCTCGGGCCTTACTTTGTCCTGGCGCCGGGCATCGCCATGCCGCACGCCCGGCCCGAAGAGGGCGCCAACGCGTTGGGATTATCGCTGTTGAAGATCCATCAGGGGGTGAACTTTCATTCCGCGGATAACGATCCGGTTCAGGTGGTGGTGATGCTTTCGGCGCCCGACGGCGACAGCCACATCGAATTGATTTCGCAACTGGCGGAATTATTTTCAGACAATCAGGCCATGGAGGCGTTATTTTACGCCAAAGATAAACGGCAAATCGAGGATATTATCGCCCGCTATTAACGCTTAATCACCAGGAACACTATTAATGCTAACAACGCCGGGAATATGACCGGCGGCGCTACCCTACACGCTAAATTCAACAGGTGGATATTATGAAAATCATGGCGATTTGCGGTTCCGGTCTCGGCAGCAGTTTTATGGTGGAAATGAACATTAAAAAGGTGCTGAAAAAGATGGGCGTGGAGGCCGAGGTCGAACACTCCGATCTGTCGTCCGCCACCCCCGGCGCCGCCGACGTGTTCGTGATGGCGAAAGACATCGCCGACAGCGCCAGCGTACCGGCCGAGCAGCTGGTGGTGATCAGCAACATCATCGACATTAATGAGCTGGAAGCCAAGCTGCGCGCTTACTTCGAAGCCCACTCAATCATCTGAATAAAACGATTGGCGAGGTGGATATGTTTATCCAGGAAACGCTTAAGTTTGTGGTGGATATATTAAAGGTGCCTTCGGTATTGGTCGGGCTTATTGCGCTGATCGGTTTGCTGGCGCAAAAGAAATCGTTTTCCGACGTGGTAAAAGGCACGGTAAAAACCATTCTCGGCTTTATCGTTTTGGGCGGCGGCGCCACGGTATTGGTCGGATCGCTCAATCCGCTGGGCGGCATGTTCGAACACGCGTTCAATATTCAGGGCATCATTCCGAATAACGAAGCCATTGTCTCCATCGCGCTGGAGAAATACGGCGCCTCCACCGCGCTGATCATGGCGTTCGGCATGGTGGCGAATATCGTGGTGGCGCGCTTCACCCGGCTGAAATACATCTTCCTGACCGGCCACCACACCTTCTACATGGCCTGCATGATCGGCATCATCCTAACGGTGGCGGGCTTCGAGGGCGTGCAGCTGGTGTTTACCGGCGCGCTGACCCTGGGGCTGGTGATGGCGTTCTTCCCGGCGATCGCCCAGCGCTATATGCGCCGCATCACCGGCAATGACGATATCGCCTTCGGCCACTTCGGCACCCTGGGCTACGTGCTGTCCGGCTGGATCGGTTCGAAGGTGGGCAAAAACTCGCGCTCGACCGAGGAGATGAACCTGCCGAAAAACCTCAGCTTCCTGCGCGACAGCTCCATTTCGATCTCGATGACCATGATCGTCATCTACCTGATCCTGGCGATCTGCGCCGGGCGGGCCTATGTGGAAAGCGAGCTCAGCGGCGGCCAGAACTACCTGGTGTATTCGATCATTCAGGCCATCACCTTCGCCGCCGGGGTGTTCATCATCCTGCAGGGCGTGCGTTTGATTCTGGCGGAAATCGTGCCGGCGTTCACCGGCTTCTCGGAAAAGCTGGTGCCGAATGCGCGGCCGGCGCTGGATTGCCCGGTGGTCTATCCCTATGCCCCCAACGCGGTGCTGATCGGCTTCCTGTTCAGCTTCCTTGGCGGATTGGCCGGGCTGTTCCTGCTGGGGCAGCTGAAGATGGTATTGATCCTGCCCGGCGTGGTGCCGCACTTCTTCACTGGCGCTACCGCCGGGGTGTTCGGCAACGCCACCGGCGGGCGGCGCGGCGCGATGCTGGGCGCCTTCGCCAACGGGCTGCTGATCACCTTCCTGCCGGTATTGCTGCTACCGGTGCTGGGGGCGCTGGGCTTTGCCAACACCACCTTCTCCGACGCCGACTTCGGCGCGATCGGCATCCTGCTGGGCAATATGGCGCGCTTTATGTCGAAGGAGATGATCATGCTGGCGATCGTCGCCGTGTTCGCGCTGCTGGTGGCGCATAACTTCCTGGGAAAACGCAAAGGCGCGCCGGCCGCTGACCGCGTCGAGAAATAACGAGGGCAGACTGATGAACTACACAACGAGCGAAACGGAAATTGAAGAGCTGCATACCCTGGCGCGGGCGATCCGCCTGGAAACGCTGAAAGCGCTGACCGGGCTGGGCTTCGGCCACTACGGCGGCTGCATGTCGGTGGTGGAGACGCTGGCGGTGCTGTATGGCAGCGTGATGCGCATCGATCCGGCGGATCCGGACTGGCCGGAGCGCGATGACTTCGTGCTGTCGAAAGGGCACGCCGGCCCGGCGCTGTACAGCACGCTGGCGATCAAGGGCTACTTCCCGCTGGCGGAGCTGAAGACCCTCAACCAGAACGGCACGCGTCTGCCGAGCCACCCGGACCGGCTGCGCACGCGCGGCGTGGACGCCACCACCGGCTCGCTGGGGCAGGGCGTATCGATCGCCGCCGGCATGGCGTTGTCCCATCGGCTGGCGGGGCGCCGCAATCGGGTGTTCAGCATCCTCGGTGACGGGGAACTGAACGAAGGGCAGTGCTGGGAGGCGTTCCAGTTTATCGCCCACCACAATCTGAACAACCTGACGCTGTTCATCGATTACAACAAGCAACAGCTGGACGGCGCGCTGGACGAGGTGATCCAACCGTTCGATCTGGCCGCCAAGTTCCGCGCCTTCGGTTTTAAGGTGCAGACCATCAAGGGCGATGACATCGCGGCGCTGCTGGCGGCGGTGGCGCCGGCGCGCGGCGGCGAACAGCGGCCGCTGGCGATCGTGCTCGACAGCATCAAAGGGCAGGGCGTGGCCTATCTGGAAAACCTGTCGAACTCTCACCACCTGCGCCTGACGCCGGACGTGCAGCAGGAAATCGAAAAAGCCATCGCCGAACTGGAGGCCGCCCATGTTTAACGTAGTGACGCAGTTGGAAAACGACGCCGTCGAAATGCGCAAAGTCTACGCCGGCGCGGTGCGTCGGCAGATTGAGGCGGGCGCGCCGATCATCGCGCTGGAGGCGGATCTGATGAGCTCGATGGCGATGGATGGCGTGCACAAGGATCACCCGCAGCACGTGATCAACTGCGGCATCATGGAGGCCAACGTGATCGGCGTCGCCGCCGGGCTGTCGCTCACCGGCCGGGTGCCGTTCGTGCATACCTTTACCGCCTTCGCCAGCCGCCGCTGTTTCGATCAGCTGTTCATGTCGCTGGATTATCAGCGCAACAACGTCAAGGTAATCGCCTCCGACGCCGGGGTGAGCGCCTGCCACAACGGCGGCACCCACATGTCGTTCGAGGATATGGGCATCGTGCGCGGGCTGGCGCATTCGGTGGTGCTGGAGGTAACCGACGCCACCATGTTCGCCGATATTCTGCGCCAGCTGATGGATCTGCGCGGCTTCTACTGGGTGCGCACCATTCGCAAGCAGGCGACGCGCATCTACCAGGAGGGCTCGCGCTTTACCATCGGCAAGGGCAACCTGCTGCGCGACGGAGACGACATTACGCTGATTGCCAATGGCATCATGGTGGCGGAGGCGCTGAAGGCGGCGCAGATGCTGGCGCAGCAGGGCGTCAGCGCGGCGGTGATCGATATGTTCACCCTCAAGCCTATCGACCGTGAACTGATCAAAACCTATGCGGCCAAAACCGGGCGCATCGTCACCTGTGAAAATCACAGCATTCATAATGGGCTGGGATCGGCGGTGGCGGAGGTGCTGGCGGAAGAGTGCCCGACGCCAATGCGGCGCGTGGGGGTGAAGGAGCGTTACGGCCAGGTGGGCACCCAGGCATTTCTACAGCAGGAGTACGGTCTGACCGCCGAGCATATTCTGGAGGCTGCCGGGCAGCTGCTGCAAAAACAGTTCTCGAGTCAATAACAACTGCTGTAACGAATGAGGTCTGGTGCTCTGGATAAAGCACATACCTTCCTGACCAGTATCTGAGTTATGACTCACACGTTATCAACTGAGAAGCCCCTTAAGGGGCTTTTTGTTTTTAATGGATAATAGATGGCCAATGCTAGGGTAAAAAGAGATAATAAAAATAGTCCAATAAATACAATAAGTTATATTCATGGAGTGAATGATGATAACAACAAGAGGCTCGTTCAGAAGGCTGACGCTAGGCGAGATCACGCTATCCCGCTCTTTCTATACCCTCATCATGATGATGTTGCTCAGTGGCTGTATCCTTGAAAAGCAACGTTTTTACGCTGCGGATATTACGCTGCGGGGAAATGATCTCTGTTTCTCTTTACCACAAACCTACCCAACACAGAGTGGCAGGGTCAGTCTGGTCAGTATCGCTATTGAACAACGGTTGGATAGCCAAACGCATGAACTCTGGCGCAGGAGCACTCTACCACTGAATCCCGTTGAGACGATTACGCCCGGCCAATGTATCCCATACTCGTTCAAGGCATTTGAGAGCAATGTGCCATACACCGTGGCAATCAGTACCGTGGATCCTCAGGATGCAGATTCCAAACGTTTCTGGCAGCGTAGTTTCTCGCTGAAAATCAGCGACGGCCAGATTTTGCAGGTTATTGCCAGCGCGGAGTAATAAAGCCAAAGAGGGATGAATGAAATGACAAGGACGGCAATGTGTGTGAAGCGAAGTGATAGGCATAACGCTTGAGAGAGTGCCGTTGGGTTTCTGCACCATAAATTACATTCGGCTCTCAAGGAGGAGATTATGGCCGTGATTCCATTACTGCCGCCAGGCGGTTTTACTGTTCTTGCCAGAAACTTGCGTGAGGCGCGCAGGCAGGGGCAACCACGCAACATGGCGTTGCCTGGTACTTACTATTGGTTCTACCATCAGGTAAAAAATCGGGGCCCTTGGGATTACAAGCAGCAAAATCGCGCATTGGCTAACTTTGGTAATTTCAATTATGGTGCAACCGGTACTGCGGCTGGAATTCCCGCAGATATTTTGTTGATGGGCGCTGGATTTGCTCAGTCACGGGCAGGAACATCGCGGCCAGAATGGAGTCATTGGTATCAACGCCCGCCGTATGGTGATGACCCTCAGGATCAATATTGGATCAAGCAAGGAATTGATTATGCAAATCGGCATGGTTACTAAATGGGCTCATCGGCTGCTGACGGCAATTTTGTTGGTTATTGTCGTCGGATTGGCGGGGTACTGGTATGCCACCCGCGATACTTATGACGATAAGCTCTATAGCAAAAAGCAGTTGACCGACGATATTTGGCTCTACATCACCGAGTACCAGAATGCGGGGGCTACCGACACGGATGTGTATCGTTACTATTTGAACAGAAGCCTGGATGGGGACCCTATCAAAGTGCTGGGGCAAAGTGCGCCAATCTTGACGGCGGATCGGGCTGATGCAACTATCCGTGGTGAGGGTAACCGCATCACCATCAATTTTTCCGGCAAGGTGTATTCCTTTACGAATTCGGCATTTTTCTATGCCACGAACAGCCAAACACCCATCATGCCTACCATTGATTTTTCTGCACGGGGCGTCAACGCCTGGCGATGATGGTGGGTGCAGCGGATTTGGCGGGTATTGTCTAAAACAGCATAATCACCAAGAATATCAGGCATAAAAAAGCCAGTCAGGATTACCTGACTGGCTTTTTTTAACGGTTTATTACGCCTTGGCGGCAGCGTCAGCCTGGGAAGACTGGATCGCCGTCAGCGCAACGGTGTAGACGATATCGTCAACCAGTGCACCGCGCGACAGGTCGTTCACCGGCTTGCGCATGCCTTGCAGCATCGGCCCGATGGAGACCAGGTCAGCGGAACGCTGTACCGCTTTGTAGGTGGTGTTGCCGGTGTTCAGATCCGGGAAGATGAACACGGTCGCCTGGCCGGCTACCGGTGAGTTCGGCGCCTTGGACTTGGCAACGTCGGCCATGATGGCGGCGTCGTACTGCAGCGGGCCGTCGATGATCAGGTCCGGGCGTTTTTCCTGCGCCAGACGGGTCGCTTCGCGCACTTTCTCGACGTCGCTGCCCGCACCGGAGTTGCCGGTGGAGTAGGAGATCATCGCTACGCGAGGCTCGATGCCGAAGGCCGCGGCGGAATCCGCAGACTGGATGGCGATCTCAGACAGCTGCTCGGCGGTCGGATCCGGGTTGATCGCGCAGTCGCCGTAGACCAGTACCTGGTCAGGCAGCAGCATGAAGAACACGGAGGACACCAGCGAGCTGCCCGGCGCGGTTTTGATCAGCTGCAACGGCGGACGGATGGTGTTGGCGGTGGTGTGAACCGCGCCGGAGACCAGACCGTCGACTTCGCCTTGTTCCAGCATCAGGGTGCCGAGCACCACGTTGTCTTCCAGCTGCTCGCGCGCGACCACTTCGGTCATGCCTTTGCTCTTGCGCAGCTCAACCAGACGCGGCACGTAGTTTTCACGTACGGCGACCGGATCGACGATTTCGATGCCTTTGCCCAGCTCAACGCCTTGCGCTGCCGCGACGCGCTGGATCTCGTCCGGGTTGCCGAGCAACACGCATTCCGCGATGCCGCGTTCGGCGCAGATGGCTGCCGCTTTCACGGTGCGCGGCTCGTCGCCTTCCGGCAGCACGATGCGTTTGCCGGCTTTACGCGCCAGCTCGGTCAGCTCGTAACGGAACGCCGGTGGAGACAGACGGCGTGAACGTTCGGAGGTGGCGGTCAGCGAGTCGATCCACTCGGTGTTGATGTGGCTGGCCACGTAGTTCTGCACTTTCTCGATGCGCTGGTGGTCGTCCGCCGGCACTTCGAGGTTGAAGCTCTGCAGGCTCAGCGAGGTCTGCCAGGTGTTGGTGTCGACCATGAACACCGGCAGGCCGGTCTGGAAGGCGCGTTCGCACAGCTTCTTGATCGGCTCGTCGATGGCGTAGCCGCCGGTCAGCAGGATGGCGCCGATTTCCACGCCGTTCATCGCCGCCAGGCAGGCGGAGACCAGCACGTCAGGACGGTCTGCGGAGGTCACCAGCAGAGAGCCCGGGCGGAAGTGTTCCAGCATGTGCGGGATGCTGCGCGCACAGAAGGTCACGGACTTCACGCGGCGAGTCATGATGTCGCCTTCGTTGACCACGCGGGCCTTCAGGTGGCGAGCCATGTCGATGGCACGGGTGGCGATCAGATCGAAGCTCCACGGCACGCAGCCCAGAACCGGCAGCGGGCTGTTGGCGAACAGCTGCGCAGGATCGACGTGGGCGATGCTGGCTTTGGTGGAGTCGTCGAAGATTTCGGACAGGTCAGGACGGGTGCGGCCCTGATCGTCGACCGGTGCGTTCAGCTTGTTGATGATTACGCCGGTGATGTTTTTGTTCTTGCTGCCGCCGAAGCTGGTGCGCGCCAGTTCGATGCGCTCTTTCAGCTGCGCCGGCGAGTCGTTGCCCAGCGCCAGCACGAAGACGATCTCGGCGTTCAGGGTTTTGGCGATCTCGTAGTTCAGCGCGTTGGCGAACTGATGCTTGCGGGTCGGCACCAGGCCTTCGATCAGCACCACTTCCGCGTCTTTGGTGTTCTCGTGGTAGCGCGCCACGATCTCTTCCATCAGCACGTCTTGCTGGTTGGAGCTCAGCAGGCCCTCAACGTAGTCCATGCGCAGCGGTTCGGCCGCCGTAATGGTGGAGTTGCTGCTGCGGATGATGGTGGTGGTCTGGTCGAGCGCGTTGTCGCCGGTGCGCGGTTGAGCGATAGGCTTGAACACGCTCAGACGAACGCCTTTTTGCTCCATGGAGCGGATGACACCCAGGCTGACGCTGGTCAGGCCGACGCTGGTGCCGGTGGGGATCAACATAATAGTACGTGACACAGAATAGTCCTCTTCACGATTAACATGAGGCTAAAACAACACCGTCAGCCTGGGCTGACGGTGTTTTGAGAGCATTACGCGGTCAGGCGGGATGCGTCCTGCGCGATGACCAACTCTTCGTTGGTCGGGATCACCAGCGCCAGGCGGCTGCCGTCTTTGGTGATGGCGCCGGATTTGCCGAAGCGAGCGGCCATGTTGCGGTCGTGGTCGATTTCGAAGCCCAGCAGGCCCAGTTTGTTCAGGGTCAGCTCACGCACCATGCCGGCGTTCTCGCCGATGCCGCCGGTGAAGATCACCGCGTCCAGACGGCCTTCCATCAGGGCGCTGTATGCGCCGATGTATTTGGCCAGACGGTGGCAGAACACGTCCATGGCGCGTTTGGCGTCGGCTTTGCTGTCGTAGTTGTCTTCAACGTAACGGCAGTCGCTGGTGACTTCGGTCAGGCCCAGCAGGCCGGATTCTTTGGTCAGCATCTTGTTGATCTGGTCAACGCTCATGCCCAGAGAATCGTGCAGGTGGAAGATGATAGCCGGATCGATGTCACCGCTGCGGGTGCCCATCACCAGGCCTTCCAGCGGGGTCAGACCCATGGAGGTGTCAACGCACTGGCCGTTGCGCACTGCGGTAACGGAACCGCCGTTGCCCAGGTGGCAAGTGATCACGTTCACTTCTTCTACCGGCTTGTTCAGCATCTTCGCGGCTTCCTGAGTCACGTAGAAGTGGCTGGTGCCGTGTGCGCCGTAGCGGCGAACGCCGTGGTCGCGGTACAGGCTGTACGGCAGGGCGTACAGGTAAGATTCTTCCGGCATGGTCTGGTGGAACGCGGTGTCGAACACGGCAACGTTCTTGTCGGCCAGGTTAGGGAAGGATTTCAGCGCTTCCGCGATGCCGATCAGGTGAGCCGGGTTGTGCAGTGGTGCAAACGGCACGGAATCTTTGATACCCTGCAGAACTTCGTCGTTGATCACGGCGGAAGCGGTAAACTTCTCGCCGCCGTGCACGATGCGGTGGCCGATAGCGGTCAGCTGCGCAGAAAGCTCTGGTTTTTGTGCCAGAATAGTATTAACAATGAAGTTCAGCGCTTCGCTGTGTGCAGCGCCGGCCCCCAGGGCAGCTTCGTGTTTGGCGCCGTCCATTTTCCACTTGATGCGAGCTTCAGGCAGGTGGAAACACTCGGCCAAACCGGAGAGGAATTCGTCGCCGTTAACGGCATCGATGATGGCGAATTTCAGAGAAGAACTGCCGCAGTTAAGAACCAGTACTAGCTTACTCGACATGGAAGTACCTACTTAAATAGTCGTGTTGTTAAAAGAAAATCGAAAACACGTGGTGAATTAATCGTCAATCAGACAACAAGCGTAGCGCATAGTGCCGATGACATTTATGATTAACATCATGTGAAGTGCACAAATCACAGGATGATGGAAAAACCGATGATTTCTCTGCGGTTTAAATAATCTTGATTTTTATAGGGCTAAAAGTTGACAAAATTTGCGTCATCTTCTACCGGCCACAAGGCCGGCTTAGGATACCGATAGCCCGGTGCAAACACAAAATAAATTTAAAGCTTCAAATTTTTTAGTATGGTCTCTGGCAGCACGCTTTTAGTTTCTTTACGTGACGTTGAGGTACGCAATGACGAGCAAACCGTCCGGTTCCGTAAGCTGGTTTCAGGTCTTCCAGCGCGGGCAGCATTATATGAAAACCTGGCCGTCGGACAAACGTCTGGCACCGGTCTTTCCGGAGAACCGCGTTGCGCGTGCCACCCGTTTCGCTATCCGTTTCATGCCGCCGTTGGCGATTTTCACGCTGACCTGGCAGATCGCGCTTGGCGGTCAGCTCGGCCCGGCGATCGCTACCGCGCTGTTCGCCTGCAGCCTGCCGATGCAGGGACTGTGGTGGCTGGGGCGCCGTTCGGTCACGCCGCTGCCGCCGACGCTGCTGCAATGGTTCCATGAGGTGCGCAACAAGCTGACGGAAGCCGGGCAGGCGGTCGCGCCGCTCGAAGGCACGCCGACCTATCAGACGTTGGCCGATCTGCTCAAACGTGCTTTTAAGCAGCTGGACAAAACCTTCCTCGACGATCTGTAACTGAGAAAAGGCAGCGTTGATGCGGCCTTTTTCGTCAAAGCGCCAATAACCCCGGTTTAAATCAAAGAACGGTCGAGTTGTGATTTCCTGCGTTCTTGCGCTGTGCGATGCTCCCGCCATCACACAGAAATGAGGAAATCCTGATGGAAATGACCAACGCCCAGCGGCTGATCCTGTCGAACCAGTACAAGATGATGACCCTGCTCGACCCGGACAACGGCGACCGTTATCGCCGGCTGCAAACCATCGTCGAACGCGGCTTCGGGTTGCAAATGCGCGAACTGGATCGCGACTTCGGCGAACTGAGCGAAGAGGTGTGCCGCACCATCATCAACGTGATGGAGATGCACCATGCGCTGCAGGTTTCCTGGGGCAACCTGAAAGAGAAGCAGGATCTGGACGAGCGCCGCCTGGCGTTTCTCGGCTTCGACGCCGCCACCGAAGCGCGCTACCTGAGCTACGTGCGTTTCCTGGTCAGCACCGAGGGGCGTTATACTCACTTCGATTCCGGCAGCCACGGTTTCAACGCCCAGACCAAAATGTGGGAAAAATACCAGCGTATGCTGGCGATCTGGCTGGCCTGTCCGCGCCAGTATCACCTGAGCGCCGTTGAGATAGCGCAAATCATCAATGCTTGATTAAGAAGAGGTTTTCTGTGGAGTGTAAGGGTTTTCTGTTCGATCTTGATGGCACCCTGGTGGATTCATTGCCGGCGGTAGAGCGCGCCTGGACGCACTGGGCCGAGCGCCGCGGTGTCAACCCGCAAGCGGTGCTGGATTTCATTCACGGTAAACAGGCCATTACTTCTCTGCGCCACTTTATGCCGGGCGAAAGCGAAGCGGAAATTCAGCGCGAGTTCGAGTTGCTGGAGCAGGCCGAAGCGCAGGATACCGACGGCGTTCGCGCGCTGCCGGGCGCGATTGCGCTGCTGGAGCGCCTGAACGCGCTCGGTATCCCTTGGGCGATCGTCACCTCCGGTTCGGTGCCGGTGGCCGGCGCTCGCCGCCAGGCCGGCGGTTTGCCGCAGCCGGAGGTGTTCATCACCGCCGAGCAGGTTAAACACGGTAAGCCACAGCCCGACGCCTATCTGCTGGGCGCCGAGCGCCTGGGGCTTGCGCCGCACGAGTGCGTGGTGGTTGAAGACGCGCCGGCCGGCATTCTCTCCGGCCTGGCGGCGGGCTGCCAGGTGATTGCGGTCAACGCGCCGGCGGATGCGCCGAAGCTGGAGCAGGTCGACCTGCGGCTGGATTCGCTGGCGCAGATCGCCGTCGATAAAACGGCGCAGGGCGCGATCGTTCGTCGGCTGGCCTGAGCGGCATTATCTTCACCCTAATTGATTAGACCCCGCTTCGGCGGGGTTTTTTTATGCTATTTTTTAGACCCTTGGACATTTGCCGGATGAGGCCGTTTTGAACAGCGAATTACTGTGGGTGCTGAGTTTACTGCTGATTGCCATCGTGCTGTTTACCACCAACAAGCTGCGCATGGACGTGGTGGCCCTGTTGGTGATCATCGCCTTCGTGCTGAGCGGCACGCTCAGCCTGCAGGAGGCGACGGTCGGTTTCAGCGATCCCAACGTGATTTTGATCGCGGCGCTGTTCGTGATCGGCGAAGGGCTGGTGCGCACCGGCGTGGCCTATCAGGTGGGGGACTGGCTGGTGAAAGTGGCCGGCAGCAGCGAAACCAAAATGTTGATGCTGCTGATGGTGACGGTCGCCGGGCTGGGGGCGTTCATGAGCTCGACCGGCGTGGTGGCGATCTTTATCCCGGTGGTGCTCAGCGTGACGGCCAGAATGAAGATCGCGCCGGGGCGGCTGATGATGCCGCTCAGCTTCGCCGGGCTTATCAGCGGCATGATGACGCTGGTGGCCACGCCGCCCAACATGGTGGTCAACAGCGAGCTGGTGCGAGAAGGCATCCATGGTTTCGGTTTCTTCAGCGTGACGCCCATTGGCCTGGTGGTGCTGGCGCTGGGCGTCGGTTACATGCTGATCGCCCGGCGTTGGCTGGGCAGCGGTGAAACGGGCAAAGCCGGCGATGACTGGCAGCGCCGTACCTTCCGCGATTTGATCCGCGACTACAAGCTGACCGGTCGCGCGCGGCGGCTGGCTGTCCGCAGCGCTTCGCCGCTGATCGGGCGTTCGCTGGATGAACTGCACCTGCGTGCGCGTTATGGCGCCAACGTGGTGGGTATCGAGCGCTGGAAACGCTTCCGGCGGGTGATGGTCAGCGCCTCTGGCAGCACCGAGCTGCGCGAGGGCGACGTTCTTTTGATCGACATGTCGGACAGCCAGGTCGATCTGCGCGAATTCTGCGGCGAGCAGCGGCTGGAGCCGATGGTGCTGCGCGGCGATTACTTCTCTGAACAGTCGCGCAACGTCGGCATGGCGGAAGTGTCGCTGATCCCGGACTCGGCGCTGCTGGGCAAAAGCCTGCGCGAAGCGGCGTTCCGCAGCCGCTACGATCTCAACGTGGTGGGCATCCGCCGCCACGGCGAGACGCTGGGCGGCAAGCTGGTGGACGAGCCGCTGGAGCTGGGCGACATTTTGCTGGTGATCGGTGACTGGAAGGCGATCCGTCAGCTGCAGGCCAAAACCCACGACTTTATCGTGCTCAACCTGCCGGCTGAGGTGGACGAAGTGGCGCCGGCGATCACGCAGGCGCCGCACGCGCTGTTTTGCCTGGCGTTGATGGTGGCAATGATGTTGACCGACGAAATCCCCAATCCGATCGCGGCGCTGATCGCTTGCCTGCTGATGGGTAAGTTCCGCTGTATCGATATGGAAAGCGCCTATAAATCGATCCACTGGCCGAGCATTATTTTGATCGTCGGGATGATGCCGTTTGCGCAGGCGCTGCAAAAGACCGGCGGGGTGGATCTGATCGTCAGCGGGCTGATGGACGTCGCCGGCGGCGCGGGGCCGCGCGTGATGCTGCTGTGCCTGTTCGTCTTGTGCGCCACCATCGGCCTGTTTATTTCCAACACCGCGACGGCGGTGCTGATGGCGCCGATCGCCATCGCCGCCGCGCGCGAAATGGGCGTCTCGCCATACCCATTTGCGATGATTATCGCCATCGCCGCGTCCGCCGCCTTTATGACGCCGGTCTCTTCACCGGTCAACACGTTGGTGCTGGGGCCGGGCAATTACAAGTTCGGCGATTTCGTGCGTCTCGGCGTGCCGTTCACTCTGCTGGTGATGGTGGTCAGCGTGATTGTGGTGCCGTGGCTCTACGGCTTTTAACGGCGCAGCGAGGCTGCGCCGGCGGGGTTACAGCGAACTGTCGAGGCTGATTTCGTCCAATGACAGGCTGAAGCTGGGAATGAACACGTCCATGAAGTAGTCCATTTCCGGGCTGCGGCGCTGTTCCAGGGTTTTATCCAGCCGCGCCTTGGCCAGGGTGAATTCGTTGTTGCCGGCAGAGAGTTCCTCCAGGCATTTCAGGTAGGCGCACAGCGCGTCTGCCTGCTTCACTACCTGCTTTTCATCTTCGCTGTAGTAGTGCTCATCGAGAATGGTGCGGAAATCGTTGCGCAGCTCCGCGGGGATCATGTCCAGCAGCTTTTGCTGGGCGATCTTTTCGATCTTCTTGTATTCATGGGCGATCTGCGGATTGTAGTACTTGATCGGCGTCGGCATGTCGCCGGTGATCACTTCGCTGGCGTCGTGGTACATCGCCAGCAGCGCAACGCGGTCGGCGTTGAGGTTGCCGTTGAATTTGCGGTTCTTGATCACCGCCAACGCGTGGGCGACAAAGGCCACCTGCAGACTGTGTTCGGAGACGTTCTCGGTACGCACGTTGCGCATCAGCGGCCAGCGGTTGATCAGTTTCAGGCGGGACAGATGGGCGAAGAAATGGCTCTGGCTCATGGTGCTCTCTTTAACGGCAAGTGAGGGCCCCATTGTGAAGCAGTGACGGCGAATTTTGCAACCGGGCAATGAGAGAAGGGCGCAGCAAGGCGCTGCGCCCCAGGCGATTACTGGTGGTAACCTTCCAGGAAGCGGCCCAGCTTGCCGACCGCCATTTCCAGTTCATCTACGCGCGGCAGGGTGACGATACGCACGTGATCCGGGTAAGGCCAGTTGAACGCGGTGCCCTGCACCAGCAGCACTTTTTCCTGCAGCAGCAGGTCAAGCACCAGCTTCTGGTCGTCGTGGATGTTGAAGCGCTTGGCGTCGATGCGCGGGAACATATACAGCGCGCCCTGTGGCTTCACGCAAGAGACGCCCGGGATGTCGTTGAGCAGTTCCCAGGTGCGATTGCGTTGTTCGTACAGGCGGCCGCCAGGCTGAATGAATTCGCTGATGCTCTGATAACCGCCCAGCGCGGTTTGAATGGCGTGTTGCATCGGCACGTTGGCGCACAGGCGCATCGAAGCCAGCATCTCCAGCCCTTCGATATAGCCTTTGGCGTGTTTCTTCGGCCCGTTCAGCACCATCCAGCCCTGGCGGAAGCCCGCCACGCGGTAGGTTTTCGACAGGCCGTTGAAGGTCACGGTCAGCAGATCCGGCGCCAGCGCGGCGATCGAATGGTGCTCGGCTTCGTCATACAGGATCTTGTCGTAGATCTCGTCGGCGAAGATGATCAGGTTGTGTTGACGGGCGATCTCGACGATCTGTTCCAGCAGCGCTTTGCTGTAAACCGCGCCGGTCGGGTTGTTCGGGTTGATGATCACGATGCCGCGGGTGCGCGGGGTGATCTTGCTGATGATGTCGTCCAGATCCGGGAACCAGCCGGCCTGCTCATCGCACAGGTAGTGCACGGCCTTACCGCCGGAAAGCGATACCGCAGCGGTCCACAGCGGGTAGTCCGGCGCCGGCACCAGCATTTCGTCGCCGCTGTTGAGCAGCGCCTGCATGGATTGGACGATCAGCTCCGAGACGCCGTTGCCAATGTAGATATCCTCAACGGTCACGTCACGCATGTTGCGCGCCTGGTAGTGCTGCATGATCGCTTTACGCGCCGAGAAGAGGCCTTTGGAATCGGAGTAGCCTTGCGCCGTGGGCAGATTGCGGATCACGTCGACCAGGATTTCGTCCGGGGCGTCGAAACCGAACGGGGCAGGGTTGCCGATGTTCAGTTTCAGGACTTTATTGCCTTCTTCTTCAAGACGTTTAGCTTCTTTAAGCACCGGGCCGCGAATGTCATAGCAGACGTTGTCCAGTTTGCTGGATTTCTCAATGGGGGACATAAAAAGTTGAGCCTTTTGCTGGGATAGGGGCGCTCCTACCGTGGGACGCCGCAACCCGCCCAATGTACTCCTGGCGTAGTTGCTTTTGAAGGGTTTTGCACGCCTTTGGTGCAAATGCATGTCGTAACGGGGGATTTTAGTTATGATAAGCAAAGGTAAAGTTATTTTGTGGTTCATAATTTCATGAACTATAATTTTACTAGGGTTTTGTTCTGTAAAATCCCGCCTCGATAAACGCGACGTGCCGGCGATCGTGGCTGGCAGCAGTGAACTGATAAGCCGAAAGGGAGAATAGGCTTCAATAAACTGTAAAGGAACGATAATACCGGAGTTGTCTGATAGCGGGGGGTCAGTTAGCGCACCACACTAAGAAAAATGACATATTTACATTAGCTTTACTTTATATTTTACCTTAAGCATTGTTTATGTGGTTATAGGATTATTATTTAAAGCAAAAATCTTACTGATTGAATTTATTAAATTCATTGAGTGGTAACACGAAGTCGGTAGCGTTAATTATTTATCTTTTTTGCTCTGTAATGCAGTCTGAACGCCGGTTGATAAGGGTTCTCAGTAGCACGAATGGAGTGGAAATTAGGCAGTATGAATGAGTAAAATCTCAGGTTCGGTGGGGGTTTTCCCTTTTCACCGGTATTCAGTCCCCCGCGTTCTATAAGCACCATCGATAGATCGCATTTTAAAAAGCGATAGAGGTAACGAATCATAAGTAATTTTTTTGCCCTCCACTTATGAGTGGGGTACTGTCATAACAGGCTCCGTCCTTTTCAACGGCGTCTGAGAAACACACAAGGGTAGTAGTTCGTAAATTAGAATTTAAAAAAGTGAAGAATACACTATGACAACTGCAAATCGTCCGATACTTAATCTCGACCTCGATCTGCTAAGAACCTTTGTTGCGGTTGCTGATTTGAATACCTTTGCGGCGGCGGCGGTTGCCGTATGCCGTACTCAATCAGCCGTCAGTCAACAAATGCAGCGATTAGAGCAACTGGTCGGCAAAGAACTGTTTGCCCGCCATGGGCGTAACAAACTCCTGACTGAGCATGGTATTCAGCTTCTCGGTTATGCCAGGAAGATCCTGCGCTTTAACGACGAAGCCTGTACCTCGCTGATGTACAACAATATTAAAGGTGTTCTGACCATCGGCGCTTCCGACGACACCGCCGATACCATTCTGCCTTTCCTGTTGAACCGCGTGACCGCCATCTATCCGAAGCTGGCCATTGACGTGCGCGTAAAGCGCAGCACGACGATGGTCGATCTGCTGGAAGAGGGCGAGATCGATCTGGCGGTGACCACGGCCGATCCGGCCGGACATCCGCATATCGTGCTGCGCACATCGCCGACGCTGTGGTACTGCGCCGCCGATTACCACTATCAGGCGGGCGAACCGATCCCGTTGGTGGTGATGGATGAGCCAAGCCCGTTCCGCGCGCTGGCGATCAAGCAGCTGGACGAAGCCGGTATCCCTTGGCGAATCGCCTATGTCGCTTCCACGCTGTCCGCAGTGCGGGCGGCCTGTAAGGCCGGCCTGGGCGTGACCGCGCGGCCGATCGAGATGATGAGCCCCGATCTGCGGGTGCTGGGGGCGGTGGAAGGTTTGCCGCCGCTGCCGGATACCCAGTATGCGCTGTGCAAAAACGCGCAGTGCAGCAATGAGCTGGCGATGGCCATCTTCAGCGCAATGCAGGGCGGCAATGACGGTTATGGCTTCAACGGCGCGGAAGCCGGTCTCCAGGGCGATCAGGATGACGCCAGCCTGGTGGACGAAGAAGAATAACGCCGCGGCGTTAGATCTGATGAAAACCTCTGCTTCGGCGGAGGTTTTTTTTGCCCTTTTTTTGGCGATTTTTACTGTTATAGGGATTTAATGACGATTTTGTTATGAGTTGGCTGTTTTATTAACTTTTAAGCGTTACTGAAAAGAGAGTTTGGCCGGGTTTAAGACGCTGAGTTCGTTTTTTGAGCAATAAGATTGAATGGGTTAAAGGCATGGTAATAGCAGGGTTATTTTGTTAGCTTATAGCGGCCGTTTTTGCGGCTTAATTTGAGGAAAATTGTTAAAGGGCCACACTTTTTTTGAGGATTTATGCTGAAAACGTGTCCTGGATCAAAAAAATACCCCTAGGTAGTGAGTGGAAGAACAGGGAATTCCTGAGACAATGGTATAGTAAAACTGAAATGTGCACGTTGGTTTATATCTATCTGTTTCTACACAAAAATTAACTGACACGATTTAGCCAGCCCCTGGCGCATCAAATGTTAATCAAATGATACGTATGTAAACTAGTGTGTAGATACTTTTGTCAAAGTTGACAAAAGGTTATAGAAAGGAGTAAAAAGCCCACAGAAAAACGCTGCCTAACTCGCTGTAAAAGCAGTTTGTTTGTGTGGTTATTTATCCTTCCCTTAAATCGATGTGGCGCACTAACTGCCGGTGACAAGAGCAGCGCGATCGACGCCACTTTTGATGAGTAAGCATAGAGTATGTCAACAACCACTGAAGTTATCGCTCATCACTGGGCGCTCGCCGTATTTCTCGTCGTGGCTATCGGGCTTTGCGGCTTAATGCTGCTGGGTGCGTTCTTCTTGGGCGGGAGAGCCCGGGCGCGCGCCAAACACACCCCGTTTGAATCAGGCATCGACTCGGTCGGTACGGCGCGCATGCGCTTGTCCGCCAAGTTCTACCTGGTGGCCATGTTCTTCGTTATTTTCGACGTTGAAGCCTTATACCTGTATGCCTGGTCGGTCTCGGTTCGCGAGAGCGGTTGGGTAGGCTTTATCGAAGCCGCCATTTTCATTTTGGTGCTATTGGCCGGTCTGGTTTATCTGGTGCGCATCGGCGCGTTGGATTGGACTCCGGCGCGTTCCCAACGCCGCAGCAAACCGAGCACGATCACTAACACCAACAGTCATCCGCAGTAACAGCGAGGCATTAAGATGGACTATACGCTCACCCGCATAGACCCGAACGGTGAGAACGACCGTTATCCCCTGCAAAAACAGGAGATCGTCGCCGATCCCCTGGAACAACAGGTCCACCGCACGGTTTACATGGGTAAACTCGAACATGCGCTGCATGACATGGTGAACTGGGGGCGTAAAAACTCTATTTGGCCGTATAACTTCGGCCTTTCGTGCTGTTACGTGGAGATGGTGACGTCGTTTACCGCCGTTCACGACGTGGCGCGTTTCGGTGCGGAAGTACTGCGCGCCTCCCCGCGTCAGGCTGACCTGATGGTGGTGGCCGGTACCTGTTTCACCAAGATGGCCCCGGTCATCCAACGCCTGTACGAGCAGATGCTGGAGCCTAAGTGGGTGATCTCGATGGGCGCCTGCGCCAACTCCGGCGGCATGTACGACATCTATTCCGTGGTGCAGGGCGTGGACAAGTTCCTGCCGGTCGACGTGTACATTCCCGGCTGCCCGCCGCGTCCGGAAGCCTACATGCAAGCGCTGATGCTGCTGCAGGAATCCATCGGCAAAGAACGTCGCCCGCTGTCGTGGGTTGTCGGCGATCAGGGCGTTTACCGCGCCAATATGCAGTCTGAAAGAGAGCGTAAACACGGCGAGCGCATCGCGGTGACCAACCTCCGGACGCCTGACGAGATTTAAGACGTTCATTTAACGTCCATCTTAGTGCGCTATTGGTTAACACAGCGAAAAGTGAAACTTGCGGCGAATAACCCTTTAGTGTGGTGAAAAAAATTATGACAGATTTGACGACGCACGACGCCTTGCCTGCCTGGCAGACCCGAGATCACCTTGACGACCCGGTGATCGGCGAACTGCGCAACCGTTTTGGGCCGGAAGCCTTTACTGTTCAGGCCACCCGTACCGGCATGCCCGTGGTATGGGTTAAACCTGACCAGTTGCTGGAAGTAATGACGTTCCTGAGAAAACAGCCGAAGCCGTATGTCATGCTGTTCGATCTGCATGGCGTGGACGAACGTCTTCGCACCCACCGCGACGGCCTGCCCGCTGCGGATTTCTCCGTTTTCTACCATCTGATTTCCATCGAACGCAACCGCGACATCATGCTGAAGGTGGCGCTGTCTGAAAAAGACCTGCACGTGCCGACGGCGACCAAGGTGTTCCCGAACGCCAACTGGTACGAGCGCGAAACCTGGGAAATGTTCGGCATCACCTTCGACGGCCACCCGCACCTGTCGCGCATCATGATGCCGCAGACCTGGGAAGGGCACCCGCTGCGCAAGGACTACCCGGCACGCGCCACCGAATTCGATCCTTTCGTGCTGACCAAGCAGAAAGAAGATCTGGAGATGGAAGCGCTGACCTTCAAGCCGGAAGACTGGGGCATGAAGCGCGGTACCGAGAACGAAGACTTCATGTTCCTCAACCTCGGCCCGAACCACCCGTCCGCGCACGGTGCGTTCCGCATCATTCTGCAGCTGGACGGCGAAGAGATCGTCGACTGCGTACCGGATATCGGCTATCACCACCGCGGCGCCGAGAAGATGGGCGAGCGTCAATCCTGGCACAGCTACATTCCGTACACCGACCGTATCGAGTACCTCGGCGGCTGCGTGAACGAAATGCCTTATGTGCTGGCGGTCGAGAAGCTGGCCGGCATCAAGGTGCCTGAGCGCGTCGACACCATCCGCGTGATGCTGTCCGAGCTGTTCCGCATCAACAGCCACCTGCTGTACATCTCCACCTTCATTCAGGACGTCGGCGCGATGACCCCGGTGTTCTTCGCCTTTACCGACCGTCAGAAAATCTACGATCTGGTGGAAGCGATCACCGGTTTCCGTATGCACCCGGCCTGGTTCCGCATCGGCGGCGTCGCGCACGATCTGCCGCGCGGCTGGGATCGCCTGCTGCGTGAATTCCTCGACTGGATGCCGAAGCGTCTGGACTCCTACGTGAAAGCGGCGCTGAAGAACAGCATCCTGAAAGGCCGTTCCATCGGCGTAGCGTCTTACAACGCCAAAGAAGCGCTGGAGTGGGGCGTGACCGGCGCCGGCCTGCGTGCCACCGGCGTCGAGTTCGACGTGCGTAAATGGCGTCCGTACTCCGGCTACGAGAACTTCGACTTCGAAGTGCCGGTCGGCGACGGCACCAGCGACTGCTACACCCGCGTGATGCTAAAGGTGGAAGAGCTGCGCCAGAGCCTGCGCATTCTCGAACAGTGCCTGAACAACATGCCGGAAGGCCCGTTCAAGGCCGATCACCCGCTGACCACGCCGCCGCCGAAAGAGCGCACGCTGCAGCATATTGAAACGCTGATCACCCACTTCCTGCAGGTTTCCTGGGGCCCGGTGATGCCAGCCAACGAATCATTCCAGATGATTGAAGCCACCAAAGGGATCAACAGCTACTACCTGACCAGCGACGGCAGCACCATGAGCTACCGCACCCGGGTACGTACGCCGAGCTTTGCGCACCTGCAGCAGATCCCATCGGTCATCCGTGGCAGCCTGGTTTCCGACCTGATCGTCTATCTGGGTAGTATCGATTTTGTAATGTCAGATGTGGACCGCTAACTATGCATGATCAAAAAGACAATCACGCAGTCAATGATGCGCTCGAGCCCATCAACGCAGCCGCTCCTCAGAGCGGCGTTGATGCATTTGTACTGAGCGCGGAAGAACGTGATGCGATCGAGCACGAAAAGCACCATTACGAGGATCCGCGCGCCGCTTCCATCGAAGCACTGAAAATTGTGCAGAAGCAGCGCGGCTGGGTTCCGGACGGTGCGATTTACGCCATCGCGGAAGTGCTGGGCATCCCCGCCAGCGACGTAGAAGGCGTGGCCACGTTCTACAGCCAGATTTTCCGTCAGCCAGTAGGACGTCACGTGATCCGTTATTGTGACAGCGTTGTTTGTCACATCACCGGTTACCAGGGCATTCAGGCCGCTATCGAGAAGAAGCTGAACATCAAGCCGGGTCAAACCACCTTTGATGGCCGCTTCACGCTGTTGCCGACCTGCTGTCTGGGCAACTGCGATAAAGGGCCGACCATGATGATTGATGACGACACTCACAGTCAGCTGAAGCCTGAAGATATCGAGACGCTACTGGAGCAGTATCAATGACCAAGCACATTGTACGCACTCCCGAAACGCATCCGCTGACCTGGCGTCTGCGCGATGACAAGCAGCCGCTGTGGCTGGACGAGTACCGCAGCAAAAACGGCTATGCCGGTGCAGAAAAGGCCCTCAAAGGCCTGGCCCCGGACGAGATTGTCAGCCTGGTGAAAGACTCCGGGCTGAAGGGCCGCGGCGGCGCGGGCTTCTCCACCGGTTTGAAGTGGAGCCTGATGCCGAAGGACGAATCCATGAACATCCGTTACCTGCTGTGTAACGCCGATGAGATGGAGCCGGGCACCTATAAAGACCGCCTGCTGATGGAGCAGCTGCCGCACCTGCTGGTGGAAGGCATGCTGATCTCCGCGTTCGCGCTGAAAGCCTACCGTGGGTACATCTTCCTGCGCGGTGAGTACATCGAAGCGGCGGCGCACCTGCGTCGCGCCATCGCGGAAGCCACCGAAGCCGGCTATCTGGGCAAGAACATTCTCGGCACCGGGTTCGATTTCGAGCTGATCGTGCACACCGGCGCCGGCCGTTACATCTGCGGCGAAGAAACCGCGCTGATCAACTCGCTGGAAGGCCGCCGCGCCAACCCGCGTTCCAAGCCGCCATTCCCGGCCAGCGCCGGCGTATGGGGCAAGCCGACCTGCGTCAACAACGTCGAAACGCTGTGCAACGTGCCGGCCATTTTGGCGAACGGCGTGGAGTGGTACACCGGCATCTCCGGCAGTGAAGACAAAGGCACCAAGCTGATGGGCTTCTCCGGCCGGGTGAAAAATCCGGGCGTCTGGGAGTTGCCGTTCGGCACCACCGCGCGCGAGATCCTGGAAGACTACGCCGGCGGCATGCGCGACGGTCTGCGCTTCAAAGCCTGGCAGCCGGGCGGTGCGGGGACCGACTTCCTGACCGCCGATCACCTCGATCTGCCGATGGAATACGGCGCGATCGGCAAAGCCGGCAGCCGTCTCGGCACCGCGCTGGCGATGGCGGTAGACCACGAGATCGGCATGGTGCCGCTGGTGCGTAACCTGGAAGAGTTCTTCGCCCGCGAGTCCTGCGGCTGGTGTACGCCATGCCGCGACGGCCTGCCGTGGAGCGTGAAGATCCTGCGTGCGTTGGAAAACGGCGAAGGGCAGCCGGGGGATATCGAAACCCTCGAACAGCTGTGCCGTTCCCTCGGCCCGGGCAAAACCTTCTGCGCCCACGCGCCAGGTGCCGTAGAGCCACTGCAAAGCGCGATTAAATATTTCCGTGAAGAGTTCGAGGCGGGCATCGCCGTGCAGCACTTCGGCAACGCCCATGCGATTGGCGGCATTCAGCCGAACAATCTGCTGAAGCAGCGCTGGTAAGCCGACTCGCCCGAACACGGCCAGAATTTTTGATTAACGCCTGCCGCAAGGCAGGCCACTTGGAAGCATGCTGACTATGGCTACGATTCATGTAGACGGCAAAGAGTATGAGGTAGACGGAGCGGACAACCTGCTGCAGGCTTGTCTTTCCCTCGGCCTTGATATTCCTTACTTTTGCTGGCATCCGGCGCTGGGAAGCGTCGGCGCTTGCCGCCAATGTGCGGTAAAGCAATACCAAAACGCGGAAGATACGCGCGGCCGTTTGGTGATGTCCTGTATGACCCCGGCATCCGACGGCACCTTCATCTCCATCGATGACGGTGAAGCGAAGCAGTTCCGTGAAAGCGTGGTCGAGTGGTTGATGACCAACCACCCGCACGATTGCCCGGTCTGTGAAGAAGGCGGTAACTGTCACCTGCAGGATATGACGGTAATGACCGGCCACAGCTTCCGCCGCTACCGCTTCACCAAGCGCACCCACAACAACCAGGAGCTGGGGCCGTTTATCTCGCATGAGATGAACCGCTGTATCGCCTGCTACCGCTGCGTGCGTTACTACAAAGACTATGCGGACGGCACCGACTTCGGCGTGTACGGCGCGCACGACAACGTCTACTTCGGTCGCCCGGAAAGCGGCACGCTGGAAAGCGAGTTCTCCGGCAACCTGGTGGAAGTGTGCCCGACCGGCGTATTCACCGACAAAACGCACTCCGAACGCTACAACCGTAAATGGGACATGCAGTTCGCGCCGAGCATTTGCCAGCAGTGCAGCATCGGCTGTAACACCAGCCCGGGCGAACGCTATGGCGAGCTGCGCCGTATCGAAAACCGTTACAACGGCAGCGTGAACCACTACTTCCTGTGCGACCGCGGCCGTTTCGGTTACGGCTACGTCAACCAGAAAGATCGTCCGCGTCAACCGCAGCAGCTGCGCGGCGATGACTGGATCACCCTGAATGCCGAGCAGGCGATGCAGGGCGCGGCGGACATCCTGCGTCAGGCGAAGAAAACCATCGGCATCGGCTCCCCGCGCGCCAGCCTGGAAAGCAACTTCGCGCTGCGCGAGCTGGTCGGCGCCGAGAACTACTACACCGGTATCGCTCAGGCGGAGCAATCACGCCTGGCGCTGATGCTGAACGTGCTGAAAAACGGCGGCGTCCATACGCCGGCGCTGCGTGAGATCGAAGATTACGACGCGGTGCTGGTGCTGGGCGAAGACCTGACGCAAACCGGTGCGCGTATCGCGCTGTCCGTGCGCCAGGCCGTCAAGGGGAAAGCCCGCGCGATGGCGGCGGCGCAACGCGTGGCCGACTGGCAGATCGCGGCGGTGCAGAACATAGGTCAGCACGCCAAGTACCCGCTGTTCACCACCAACGTCGACAACACCCGTCTGGACGACATCGCCGCCTGGAACTACCGCGCGCCGGTGGACGAGCAGGCGCGCTTCGGCTTCGCCATCGCTCACGCGCTGGACAGCGCGGCGCCGGCGGTGAACGATCTGGCTGAAGGCCTGAACAAGAAAGTCGATATCATCGTGCAGGCGCTGACCGGCGCACGCAAACCGCTGATCGTGACCGGCAGCAACGCTGGCAGCGAAGCCATCATCGAAGCGGCGGCCAACATCGCCAAAGCGTTGAAGGGCCGCGGTTCCGATGTCGGCATCACCTTCGTGGCGGGCGCAGCCAACAGCATGGGCCTGGCGATGATCGGCGGCGGTTCGCTCGATCAGGCGCTGGAACAGCTGGCGAGCGGCGCAGCAGACACCGCCATCGTGATGGAAAACGATCTCTATCGTCATGCGCCGGCGGCGCAGGTGGATGCGGCGTTGGCCAAGGTCAACAACCTGATCGTCGCCGACCACCAGCGCACTGCGATCATGGACAAAGCCAACCTGATCCTCTCCTCGGCCAGCTTCGCCGAGAGCGACGGTACGCTGATCAACCAGGAAGGCCGCGCGCAGCGCTTCTTCCAGGTATACGATCCGGCTTACTACGACGACGCCAAGAAGAATCAGTTCACCGTGATGCTGGAAAGCTGGCGCTGGATGCACTCGCTGCACTCCACCTACACCAGCCGCCACGTGGACTGGACCCAGCTCGATGACGTGATCGCCGCTTGCGTCGCCGCGTTGCCGCAGCTGCAGGGCATCGTCGACGCTGCGCCGGACGCGACTTTCCGCATTCGCGGTCAGAAGCTGGCGCGTTCGCCGCACCGCTCCAGCGGCCGTACCGCCATGCGCGCCAACATCAGCGTGCACGAGCCGCGTCAGCCACAGGATAAAGACACCATGTTCGCCTTCTCGATGGAAGGGAACAACAGCCCGCTGGCCGATCGTCAGCAGATCCCGTTCGCCTGGGCGCCAGGCTGGAACTCACCGCAGGCATGGAACAAGTTCCAGGCCGAAGTGGGCGGCAAACTGCGCCACGGCGATCCGGGCGTGCGCCTGATCGAAGCGGGGGAGGGCAGCCTCGGTTACTTCGATCGCGTGCCTGCCGCGTTCAATCCGGTCGACGGTTGGCGTGTCGCGCCTTACTACCACCTGTTCGGCAGCGACGAAATGTCGCAGCGCTCTCACGTGATCCAGCAGCGCATGCCGGAAGCCTACGTGATGGTCAACCCGGCCGACGCGGCGACGCTTGGCGTCAACGCGGGCAGCCTGGTGGAGTTCAGCTGTGCGGGTCAGACCCTGCGTCTGCCGGTGCGTCTGAGTGAAACCCTGACCCAGGGCCAGGTTGGTTTGCCGCTCGGCTTGCCAGGGATCCCGCCGATCTTGGTGGGTGCTAAGGTAGACAATCTGCGGGAGGCAGCACGATGAGCTGGTTTACCCCTGAGGTGATCGACATTCTGATCGCCATTCTTAAAGCGGTCGTGATCCTGTTGGTGGTCGTGGCGTGCGGGGCATTCATGAGCTTCGGCGAACGCCGTCTGCTCGGCCTGTTCCAGAACCGCTACGGACCGAACCGCGTAGGCTGGGGCGGCTCGCTGCAGCTGGTCGCCGACATGATCAAAATGTTCTTCAAGGAAGACTGGGTACCGAGATTCTCCGACCGGGTGATCTTCACCCTGGCGCCGATGATCGCCTTTACTTCCCTGTTGCTGGCATTTGCCATCGTTCCGGTCAGCCCGACCTGGGCGGTGTCCGATCTCAACATCGGTATTCTGTTCTTCCTGATGATGGCCGGCCTGGCGGTGTACGCCGTGCTGTTCGCCGGATGGTCGAGCAACAACAAATACTCGCTGTTGGGCGCGATGCGCGCCTCCGCGCAAACCCTGAGCTACGAAGTGTTCATCGGCCTGTCGCTGATGGGCGTGGTGATGCAGGCGGATTCGTTCAACATGCAGGCCATCGTTGAATCCCAGGCGCACGTCTGGAACGTCATTCCGCAGTTCTTCGGCTTCGTGACCTTCGCGATCGCCGGCGTGGCGGTGTGCCACCGTCACCCGTTTGACCAGCCGGAAGCCGAGCAGGAACTGGCCGACGGTTACCACATCGAATATTCCGGCATGAAGTTCGGTCTGTTCTTCGTGGGGGAATACATCGGTATCGTCACCGTGTCCGCCCTGATTGTGACGTTGTTCTTCGGCGGCTGGCAGGGTCCGTTCCTGCCGCCATTCATCTGGTTCGCGTTGAAAACGGCCTTCTTCATGATGATGTTCATCCTGATCCGTGCCGCGCTGCCGCGTCCGCGTTATGACCAGGTGATGTCCTTCGGCTGGAAAGTGTGCCTGCCGCTGACGCTGCTGAACCTGCTGGCAACCGCCGCGGTCATTTTGTACAACGCTCAATAAGGGGTGAATAAACCATGACATTGAAAGAGTTAGTGGTTGGTTTCGGCACCCAGGTGCGCAGCATTTGGATGATTGGCATGCATGCCTTCGCCAAGCGCGAAACCCAGATGTATCCGGAAGAACCGGTTTACCTGCCGCCGCGCTACCGTGGCCGCATCGTGCTGACGCGCGATCCGGACGGCGAAGAGCGCTGCGTCGCCTGTAACCTGTGTGCGGTGGCCTGCCCGGTCGGCTGTATCTCGCTGCAAAAAGCGGAGCAGAAAGACGGCCGTTGGTATCCGGAGTTCTTCCGCATCAACTTCTCGCGCTGCATTTTCTGTGGCCTGTGCGAAGAGGCTTGCCCGACTACCGCTATCCAGCTGACGCCGGATTTCGAACTGGGTGAGTACAAGCGTCAGGATCTGGTGTACGAAAAAGAAGATCTGTTGATCTCGGGGCCGGGTAAATATCCGGAATATAACTTCTACCGGATGGCCGGTATGGCGATTGACGGCAAAGCCAAAGGCGAAGCCGAAAACGAAGCCAAACCGATCGACGTCAAAGGTCTGTTGCCCTAAGGAGCCAGCAAGCATGGAAATTGCATTTTACCTGGCAGGTTTGATTGCGGTGGCCGCGACGATTCGCGTGATCACCCATACCAACCCTGTGCATGCGCTGCTGTATCTGATCGTCTCGTTATTGGCGATCTCGGCAGTCTTCTTCTCGCTCGGCGCCTACTTTGCCGCCGCGTTGGAAATCATCGTCTATGCGGGCGCCATCATGGTGCTGTTCGTGTTCGTGGTGATGATGCTGAACCTCGGCAACGTGCAGCAGCAAGAGCGCGACTGGATGAAGCCGACGGTGTGGATCGGGCCTGGCCTGTTGTCGCTGGCGCTGCTGGTGGTATTGATCGTCGCGATCCGCAGCGTATCCGACCAGGGTATCAGCGGCGAGATGGTCGACGCGAAGGCGGTGGGCATCAGCCTGTTCGGGCCTTACGTATTGGCGGTTGAGCTGGCCTCAATGCTGCTGTTGGCGGGTCTGGTTGTCGCCTTCCATATCGGCCGCGAGCACAAGCCTGGCGAGGTGCTGAGCAACGCGCCGGCGAGTGGCGAAATGGCGAGAAGAAAATCGGAGGAGCAAGCATGATCCCTCTTCAACACGGCCTGATCCTGGCGGCTATCCTGTTTGTGCTCGGGCTGACCGGGCTGCTGGTGCGCCGCAACCTGCTGTTTATGCTGATCAGCCTGGAAGTGATGATCAACGCTGCGGCGTTGGCGTTTATCGTGGCGGGAAGCTACTGGGGCCAGGCGGACGGTCAGGTGATGTACATCCTGGCGATCAGCCTGGCGGCAGCCGAGGCCAGTATCGGCCTGGCGCTGCTGCTGCAGCTCTACCGTCGTCGTCATACCCTGAATATTGATACTGTCAGTGAGATGCGCGGATGAACCTATTATATTTAACAATTCTGCTACCGCTGATCGGGTTCCTGCTGTTGGCATTTTCCCGCGGTCGTTGGTCTGAGAACACGGCGGCCACCGTCGGCGTGGGCTCTATCGGCCTGGCTGCGCTGGTCACGGTGTATGTGGCGATGGATTTCTTCGCCCAGAAAGCCGCCGGCGTGCAGCTGTTCGAGCAAAGCCTGTGGACCTGGATGGCCGTCGGCAACTTCAATATCGGCGTGACCCTGGTGCTGGACGGCCTGTCGCTGACCATGCTGTCGGTGGTCACCGGCGTCGGCTTCTTCATCCACATGTTCGCCTCCTGGTACATGCGCGGTGAAGAGGGCTACTCGCGCTTCTTCGCTTACACCAACCTGTTTATCGCCAGCATGGTGGTCTTGGTGCTGGCGGACAACCTGCTGCTGATGTATCTGGGTTGGGAAGGCGTGGGCCTGTGCAGCTACCTGTTGATCGGTTTCTACTACAAAGATCCGGCCAACGGCGCGGCGGCGATGAAAGCCTTCATCGTGACCCGCGTGGGCGACGTGTTCCTGGCGTTCGCGCTGTTCATCCTCTACAACGAGCTGGGCACGCTGAATATCCGCGAGCTGATGATCCTGGCACCGCAGAAACTGGCGGTGGGCGATACGGCCATCACCTGGGCGACCCTGATGCTGCTGGGCGGCGCGGTCGGTAAATCGGCGCAGCTGCCGTTGCAAACCTGGTTGGCGGACGCGATGGCGGGCCCAACCCCGGTTTCCGCACTGATCCACGCGGCGACCATGGTGACCGCGGGCGTCTATCTGATCGCCCGTACGCACGGCCTGTTCCTGATGGCGCCGGAAGTGCTGCACCTGGTGGGCATCGTCGGTGCGGTCACTCTGCTGCTGGCCGGCTTCGCCGCGCTGGTGCAGACCGACATCAAGCGCGTGCTCGCTTACTCCACCATGAGCCAGATCGGTTACATGTTCCTGGCGCTGGGCGTGCAGGCATGGGACGCGGCGATCTTCCATCTGATGACCCACGCGTTCTTCAAGGCGCTGTTGTTCCTGTCGTCCGGTTCGGTGATCCTGGCTTGCCACCACGAGCAAAACATCTTCAAGATGGGCGGCCTGCGCAAGAGCATCCCGCTGGTGTACGTCTGCTTCCTGGTGGGTGGCGCGGCGCTGTCTGCGTTGCCGCTGGTCACGGCCGGCTTCTTCAGTAAGGACGAGATCCTGGCGGGCGCGATGGCCAACGGCCACATCAACCTGATGGTGGCCGGCCTGGTCGGCGCGTTCATGACCTCGCTGTACACCTTCCGTATGATTTTCATCGTGTTCCATGGCGAAGAGAAAATCAAAGCGCATGCCGGTAAAGGCATCACTCACCACCTGCCGCTGCTGGTTCTGCTGGTGCTGTCCACCTTCGTCGGCGCGATGATCGTGCCGCCGTTGCAGGGCGTGCTGCCGGATACGACCGAGCTGGCGCACGGCAGCGTGCTGACGCTTGAAATCACCTCCGGCGTGGTGGCTATCGTCGGCATTCTGCTGGCGGCCGCGCTGTGGCTGGGCAAACGTAGCCTGGTCAACAGCATCGCCAACAGCGCGCCGGGGCGTTTCTTCTCGACCTGGTGGTTCCATGCCTGGGGCTTCGACTGGCTGTATGACAAAGTGTTCGTCAAGCCGTACCTGGGCATTGCGAAGCTGCTGCAGCGCGATCCGCTGAACTCGCTGATGAACCTGCCGGCCGTCTTCTCCCGCTGGGGGAACCGCGGTCTGACGGTGAGCGAGAACGGTCAGGTGCGTTGGTATATAGCGTCTATGGGTGTGGGTGCAGTGGTCGTATTGGCTCTGTTGATTTTGGTTTAATTGAATAATTTAAACAGACGCATTTTTCGGGCGTAGCGCCGGGCAGGCGCTACGTACAAAGTTTGAAATTATTCGTATAAGGGACACAAAACGCCATGCTATTACCTTGGCTAATTCTTATCCCCTTTATCGGCGGTCTGCTGTGCTGGCAGCTTGAGCGCTTCGGTACTAAGGTGCCGCGCTGGATAGCGCTGATCGCAATGGGGCTGACGTTGGCGCTCTCTCTGCAGCTGTGGATGCAGGGCGGCTATACCTTGACCACGCCGAAAGGCATTCCGCAGTGGCAGAGCGAATTCCTGCTGCCGTGGATCCCGCGCTTCGGCATCTCCATCCACCTGGCGCTGGACGGCTTGTCGCTGCTGATGGTGGTGTTGACCGGTCTGCTGGGCGTGCTGGCGATCCTCTGTTCCTGGCGTGAAATCCAGAAGTATCAGGGCTTCTTCCACCTCAACCTGCTGTGGATCCTGGGCGGCGTTATCGGCGTGTTCCTCGCCATCGACATGTTCCTGTTCTTCTTCTTCTGGGAAATGATGTTGGTGCCGATGTACTTCCTGATCGCGCTGTGGGGCCACAAGGCGTCGGACGGTAAAACCCGTATCACCGCGGCGACCAAGTTCTTCATCTACACCCAGGCCAGCGGTCTGGTGATGCTGATTGCGATCCTGGGCCTGGTGTTCGTGCACTACAACGCGACCGGCGTGTGGACCTTCGATTACGAAGACCTGCTGCAAACGCCGATGTCCCACAACGTGCAATATCTGTTGATGCTGGGCTTCTTCATCGCCTTCGCGGTGAAAATGCCGGTGGTGCCGCTGCACGGCTGGTTGCCGGACGCGCACAGCCAGGCACCGACCGCAGGTTCCGTCGACCTGGCGGGCATCTTGCTTAAAACGGCGGCCTATGGCCTGCTGCGTTTCAGCCTGCCGCTTTTCCCTGAGGCTTCGCACGAGTTTGCGCCAATCGCCATGTGGCTGGGCGTGATCGGTATCTTCTACGGCGCCTGGATGGCGTTCGCGCAGACCGACATCAAACGTCTTATCGCCTACACCTCGGTTTCGCACATGGGCTTCGTGCTGATCGCCATCTACACCGGCAGCCAGCTGGCTTACCAGGGCGCGGTGATCCAGATGATCGCGCACGGTCTGTCCGCCGCCGGTATGTTTATCATCTGCGGCCAGCTGTATGAGCGTCTGCATACCCGCGACATGCGTCAGATGGGCGGCCTGTGGGGGCGGATCAAGTTCATCCCTGCGCTGTCGCTGTTCTTCGCCGTGGCTACGCTGGGGATGCCGGGTACCGGTAACTTCGTCGGCGAATTCATGATTCTGTTCGGCAGCTACCAGGTGGTGCCGGTGATCACCGTGATTTCTACCTTCGGTCTGGTGTTCGCTTCGGTTTACTCGCTGATCATGATGCAGCGCGCTTATTACGGTGCGCCTAAATCCGACCAGCCGCTGCAGGGCATGACCGCGCGCGAGCTGTTCATCATTCTGCTGCTGGTGGTGTTGCTGGTTCTACTGGGGGTTTACCCGCAGCCGATTCTGGATACTTCCAACGCGGCGATGAGCAACGTGCAACACTGGTTTGGTTCGTCAGTTTCAGCAATTTCAACAACAAGGCCGTAATTCGCCATGACAATAACTCCTCAACAACTGATCGCACTGCTGCCGCTGTTGATCGTCGGATTGACGGTGGTGGTTGTGATGCTAGGCATTGCGTGGCGACGCGACCACTTTATCAACGCCACCCTGACCGTGATCGGTCTCAACCTGGCGCTGCTTTCGCTGTACTTTGTCGGCCAGGCAGGCCCAATGGACGTCACCCCGCTGCTGCGGGTTGACGGTTACTCGATGTTCTACACCGGGCTGGTGCTGCTGGCGAGTCTGGCGACCTGCACCTTCGCGTATCCGTGGCTGGTCGGCTATCCGGATAACCGCGAAGAGTTCTACCTGCTGGTGCTGATCGCCGCCATGGGGGGCATCCTGCTGGCGAGCGCCAACCATCTGGCTTCGCTGTTCATCGGTATCGAGCTGATCTCGCTGCCGCTGTTCGGCCTGGTGGGCTACGCCTACCGCCAGAAGCGCCCGCTGGAAGCCGCCATCAAGTACATGCTGCTGTCCGCCGCCGCGTCGTCGTTCCTGCTGTTCGGCATGGCGCTGCTGTATGCCGAGTCCGGCGATCTGTCGCTGGCCGGCCTCGGCAAGAGCCTGCAGGAAAACATGATGCACCAGCCGCTGATCCTGGCCGGTATGGGCATGATGATCGTCGGTCTGGGCTTCAAGCTGTCGCTGGTGCCGTTCCAACTGTGGACGCCGGACGTGTATCAGGGCGCGCCTGCGCCGGTCTCGACCTTCCTGGCGACCGCCAGCAAGATCGCGATCTTCGCGGTCGTGATGCGTCTGTTCCTGTATGCCCCGGCCGCCGACAACGAGGCGCTGCGCATGGTGCTGTCGATCATCGCGTTCTGCTCTATCTTGTTCGGTAACCTGATGGCCATCAGCCAGACCAACATCAAGCGTCTGCTGGGCTACTCGTCGATCGCTCACCTGGGCTACCTGCTGGTGGCGCTGATTGCGGTGCAAACCCATCAGCTGTCGCTGGAAACCGCCGGCGTTTACCTGGCCGGTTACCTGTTCAGCAGCCTGGGCGCCTTTGGCGTGGTCAGCCTGATGTCCAGCCCGTACCGCGGCCCGGATGCGGATTCGCTGTTCTCTTACCGTGGTCTGTTCTGGCACAAGCCAATCTTGTCCGCGGTGATGACGGTGATGATGCTGTCGCTGGCCGGTATCCCGATGACGCTGGGCTTTATCGGTAAGTTCTTCGTGATCGCGATGGGTGTCAGCGCACACCTGTGGTGGCTGACCGGCGCAGTCGTGGTAGGCAGCGCCATCGGCCTGTACTACTACCTGCGCGTGACCGTCAGCCTGTTCCTCAGCGCGCCGGAATCGCTGCAGCGCGATACCCCGAACAACTGGGCGTTGACCGCCGGTGGCGTCGTGGTGCTGATCTCAGCCGCGCTGGTGCTGCTGTTGGGCGTCTATCCGCAGCCGCTGATTTCGCTGGTGCAGATGGCTCAGCCGACGTTCTGATAACGCTTCAGACGGTAAAAAGGTCGCTTCGGCGACCTTTTTTTATGGGCGGGGGAAAGAAGCTATTACAACGTCATTTGTGCCGGTTGGCAGCGATAGAGGACAGCCAGCTTTTCCCGGGTTTTCTTTTGTGGTTTCGAGTGAGGGGCTTCCCATTGGGAAACGGCGGATTGTGTCGTGCCCAATTTTTCCGCTACATCGTATTGCGAGAGGCCACGGAAAATTCGCCAAGCGGCAATCAAGCTGACGTCTTGATCCAGCATGATGGAAACGACTTCATGGGGGACGGTTTCATCATCATGCTTATCGGCATGGTAGGGAAGAGGCTCGTAGTCCTCTTGCTGTCTCACAAGCCTTTTATACTCATCGAGCGGCAATACCACATAGAGCGGCTGGCCGGAGTCATCATGGATATACTGTAACTTCGCCATTCGGCATACCTCTGACTTTCAATAAGTTGTCGATGTTCTGCGTTTTACCTGCTGAATCAGGCACACGACAGGTTCATCATCGACGATCTCAAAAATAATGCGGTAGTTCCCTGCGCGTAGACGGTACTGGTTATCGGTACCGTGCAGCTTTTTAATGTCCAGTCTGACGGTCGGGAAAGTGCCCAAGAGTTCAACCTTGTGCGCAATGGCCAACCGGTTCTGAGAAGGCAGTGTCATCAATTGTTTCAGTGCTTTACGTGACCAGCTGATCTTTGCCATTGTTCCCTCGGGCCGAATGCACGTCCTGTGCAGTGATTAGATAATAAGCTTTATATCTTATTATTTCAATCTTGGACGAAGAAGGATACGTGAGACATCAGCGATGTTTCTCCACGTGTCGGCACTCAGCCGTAATGGACGCTAAACGACGTTTCCAGCGCCTGCACCACCGCGCGCACGCGGGCGGCGCGTTGCAAATCGGGATGCAGCACCAGCCAGATATCCACCCAGTCTTTGTTCTCCGGGAGCAGGCGCACCAGCTCCGGGTCTTTGTCCGCCAAAAACGCGGAGAGCAGGCCGATGCCCAGCCCGCTGCGGGTGGCGGAGCGCAGCAGCAGCTGCGAATTGCATTGCAGCACGACGTTGGGCTCGTGCAGAGCCTCGCCGCAGAAATTGTTCCAGTGGCGCGGCACCAGCTCGCGCGGGAACATCAGCAGATCGTGGCCGCGCAGCTGCTCGCCCCTGACCGGCATGCCGCGCCGCGCCAGGTAGTGCTGAGAGGCGTACAGACCCATTTCGATGGTGGCTAAGCGTTTGATGATCAGCTCATCGTCATCGGGGCGGGCGCCGCGGATCGCCAGATCTGCGCCGTGGTAAGAGATATCGGCGATGTTCAGCGCCGTTAACAGCGTGACGGTGATGGCGGGGTAGCGTTCCCGCAGATCTTGCAGCGCCGGCATCACGAAGGCTTCGGCCAGGGTGTCGGTGGTGGCGATGCGCACGTTGCCGTTCAGGCTTTCGTCACCGCTGGCGGCTTTACGGTTGATCGCCTGCACCGCATTTTCCATTTTCATCACGTCCGCCAGCATTTCCTCCCCCAGCGGGCTGAGGGCGAAGGATTTCGGCGTGCGGATAAACAGCTTGGAGCCGAGCGCATCTTCGAAAGCGGACAGCCGTCGACCGACGGTCGCCTGATCGACATGCAGCTGGCTGGCGGCTTTGCGTAGCGTGCCACAGCGTGCGACGGCCAAAAAGAAGCGCGCGTCGTCCCAATTCATCATGCCATTTCCTCTCTGCAGATTTGTCGGCACCGTGGGGCACGGGCCAAGCCAGGCGAACAATAACGGTTTCTATCATAAAGCGTTGTTCCGTCCGGGGGGAGACAAAGACGGTTAACGGCCTGCACATCGGCGGTTATTTCTCCGGTGATGCAAGAATGCATCAGGGTGATTCATTCTTGACGATACTTCGCCCGTCGCCGTAACGCTATGATAAGCGCCGTTCCCGGCTCGTCGGGTGAGGAAAAACGTCGATGGCAGGCCGCCACCTGCCGACTTTGGGAGTTAAAGCATGTCAGAAAATACCGCCATCCAGGACACGGTGCCGAAAAACGCGCAGGCATCGCGCATGGGTATTCTATTGTTCCTGGCATTGGCACTGATGTCGGCATTGCTGAACAGCAGTGCGCCGACGCCGCTGTATCCGCTGTATCAGCAGCAGCTTGCGCTGAGCTCCGTCAGCCTGACCGTCGTTTACGGCGCTTACGCCGCCGGCGTGCTGATCGCTTTGTTCGGCGTCGGCAATCTGTCCGGCAAAGTGAAGGATTTGCGCAGCATGATCGTGCCGGCATTGCTGGTGGTGTTGAGCGGTGCGCTGCTGTTCGCGCGGGCTGATACCTTTGCCATGATGCTCATGGCGCGACTGTTAGCCGGGGTGGGCACCGGGGCATTGACCGGTGCGGCAAACATCGCGTTGGTGCGTTTTGGGCCACGAGACGGCGGTAAAAACGCCGCGCTGATCGCCACGTTGTCCTTTACCACAGGATTGGCGCTGGGCCCGATCTTCAGCGGCATCGCTTTGCAGACCGGTTTTCATCCCACGACGCTGCCGTTCGTTTTCATCATGGTCATTGCCGCCGTGGCTGCGTTGGGCGTGATGTTCTCGTGGCCGCGTGGCGTGGTTACGGCGCCGACCCATGCTACGCCGGCTGCGACAGAAAAAAGCTCGCTGCTCGATGGCCTGCGCGCCACCAGCGGTAAATTCTATGTCTGTGCCGGGGCGCTGTTTATCTGTTGGGCCCTGGCCGCCAGCATTTTGGCTATCGGCCCCAGCGTGGCGGAAACGCTGTTAGGCCTGCACGCTCGAGGCGTCTTTGGCTATGCGATTGCGGTTTATCTGTTGATCGCCGGTATCAGCCAGATCCTGAGCCGCCGCCTTAACGCCCGCCATTCGCTGTTGTTCGGTTGCCTGGCGCAGGTGCTGGCGGCGGTGGTATTCGCCGTGGCGATCCAGTGGCATTCACTGTGGCTGGCGGCTGCGGGGCTGGTGGTGGCCGGCTATGCTTACGGCGCCATTTTCGTTGGCAGCGCGACCCTGGTAAACCTGATTTCGCCGCCGGCCAGCCATGCACGTTTGCTTTCGCTGTTTTACGTTATCGCTTATATCGCCAACTGGGTGCCTATCTTGCTGGGGATCGTGGTCGACCGTGTCGATCTACAGCAGGCAACCCATCTGCTGTTCCTGAGCAGCACCACGGTATGCCTGTTGTTGGCATGGATGACGGTACGTGCTGGGTTCCCACGTTAATAGTTTTGTGATTGAAGTCTCTTTTATTTAATTAATTATTCTTTAATTGCATTTATATTGTGATTTTAATCACATGAAATGACCGGCTTTCGGGTAAACTGCGCGCTTTCTTTTTGCCGCGGGTCGCTTTATGAACGTTCTTTTCGCCATTGCCGTTACTACCGGGATCCTCTCCGGCGTGTGGGGCTGGGTTGCCGTCAGTCTGGGGCTGATCGGTTGGGCCGGTTTTCTCGGCTGCACGGCGTATTTCGCCTGCCCGCAGGGTGGGTTGAAAGGGCTGGTGATCGGCGCGTTGACCTGCTGCAGCGGCGTCTTCTGGGCAATGGCGATCATCCACGGCAGCGAACTGGCGCCGCAGTGGAATCTCTTGGGGTATCTGCTGACCGGCGTCGTGGCATTCCTGATGTGCATTCAGGCTAAACAGCAGTGGCTGGGGTTCGTGCCCGGCACCTTTATCGGCGCCTGCGCGACCTTCGCCGGCGGCGGTGATTGGCCGCTGGTGACGCTTTCCCTGCTGGTGGGCCTGCTGTTCGGCTATGCGATGAAAAACAGCGGTTTGTGGTGGGCGGCGCGCAGCGAAAAAGCCCGCGCTACGCCGCCGATGGGCTCGAATGCCGGCTCAAACGGTGCCGCCGAGTGAGAGGCGGTAATACAGATCGTGGCGCTCGGCGCAAGGTTCGCCCGCGATCCGCAACAGCAGCATTTCGGCGGCGGTTTTCCCCATGTCAAAGCGCGGCGTGATCACGCTGGCGATGCTCGGCGTGGTCGCCTGGCCAATATCCAGGCCGTGAAATCCCGATAACGCAACCTCTTGCGGCACGCGCACGCCGAGACGCAGACAGGCCTGCAACACGCCCACTGCCAGATCGTCGTTGGTGCACAGGATACCGTCGAGCTGCGGGTAGCGTTCGCGCGCCATCGCCAGCATGTCGGCGCCGATCGAAACCGAAGAGACCCGATGCGGCGCGATCTGACGCGGCGTTTGCCCCTGAGCCGCCATGGCGCGGCAGTACCCCCGATAGCGTTTATTGTCGCGGGCGTCCGACATGGCGCCAAAGTAAACGATATGCCGTTTGCCGCTGGCGAGCAGCGCTTCGGTCATGTCATACCCCGCCTGTTCATTATCGAACCCCACCGCAATCCGCCCCGGCGGCGCGTCGAGATCCATCACCTGCGCGAGGGGGATTTTGGCGGCGCCGAGGTAGGTCTCTGCGCGCAAGGTATGCGCAGAATCGGTGAGGATCAGCCCGGCGATCGGGTAGCTCAACAGCTGCGCGATCTGCTCTTCTTCCCGTTGCGGGCTGTAATCGTAGTTCATCACCAGCGTTTGGTAACCCCGTGCTTGGGTAACGGATTCGATGCCGGCCAGCAGATCGGCGAAGATCTGGTTGTTGAAAGAGGGGATCAGCACGCCGAGGCGCGGTTTTCTGCCGGCCTGTGCGGCATCGGCGCCGGTGACGTTCAGCTCCCGCATGACCTGCGCAATGCGTTCGGCGGTGCCGGCCGCCACTTTTTCCGGCGTGCGCAGGAAGCGGCTGACGGTCATTTTGGTCACGCCGGCCAATTGTGCGATGTCCTGTAGCGTAACGCGGGGGTGTTTCATTCGGTGGCCTTCACGGGCGGCGCGGCAAGGGCGGATAGCGGTATGTTAACAAATCGATTTGGCGATAACAATGAATGCACCTCTATTGAAAATAGCCATTTTTCAATCGGATAGCTGATTTTTACCCGCGTGCTGCCTGCGTGAGATCACGTTAAGGGTATCAGGGTTTCGTAACATGATTTTCAGTGATTTCCATCACGTTTTTACCGGTAACAATCGGCTGAGATAGAGGCCTGTCCGATTGGAGGCCTGATGGCCGGGAATCACCATGAACAATCTGTTTTCACTGGATAACAAAATCGTCTTGATCACCGGCGCCTCGCGCGGCATCGGTTTTCTGCTGGCGCGCGGCCTGGCGCAGCAAGGCGCACATATTCTGGTCAACGCCACCACCGAAGAACATGCCCGGCACGCTGCCGAGCGCCTGCGCGAAGAGGGCCTGCGTGCTGATGCGGTGGCGTTCGACGTCACCGATTCCCAGGCGGTGCAGGCCGCCATCGACCGTATCGAAGCGGATATCGGCGCGATTGACGTTTTGATCAACAACGCCGGCATCCAGCGCCGCCACCCGTTCACCGAGTTTCCGGAGCAAGACTGGGACGACATCATCGCCGTCAACCAGAAGGCGGTCTTCATTGTGTCGCAAACCGTGGCGCGTTACATGGTGCCGCGCCGGCGCGGCAAGATAGTCAACATCGGCTCGATGCAAAGCGAGCTGGGGCGGGACACCATCACCCCTTATGCGGCGTCCAAGGGGGCGGTGAAAATGCTGACGCGCGGCATGTGCGTGGAGCTGGCACGCTACAACATTCAGGTCAACGGCATTGCCCCCGGCTATTTCAAAACCGAGATGACGCAGGCGCTGGCCGACGATCCGGCCTTCACCGCCTGGCTGACCCAACGCACACCCGCCGCGCGCTGGGGCGATCCGCAGGAGCTGATCGGCGCGGCGGTGTTCCTGGCCGCCGACGCCTCCGCCTTCGTCAACGGGCAGCTGCTGTTTGTCGATGGCGGCATGTCGGCGGCGGTGTAACCTTTTTTCGTGGAGTCTTGAGATGAAAATTCAAACTCAGTCCTGCGTGGTCAATGGCAAACGAGACGTGGCGGTGATCGCGCAAGAAGTGGATTACCGGGGGCAGGGAACGCTGGTGAAAATCAGCCGCGGCGGTATCTGCGGCTCGGATCTGCATTACTTTCAGGAAGGCAAGGTCGGCAATTTTCAGGTGCGTCAGCCGATGGTGCTGGGCCATGAGGTGATCGGCGAGGTGGTCGCCAGCGATTCACCGCGGCTGCCGGTCGGGCAGAAGGTGGCGCTCAATCCCAGCAAACCCTGCGGGCAGTGCAAATACTGTCTGGCGCAGCAAAGCAATCAATGCGTCGAGATGCGTTTTTTCGGCAGCGCGATGTATTTTCCGCACGTTGACGGCGCTTTTACCCAATACAAAGTGGTGGATAGCGCGCAGTGTGTCCCTTACGGCGCCGATCGCGACGACAGGGTGATGGTGTTCGCCGAACCGCTGGCGGTGGCGATCCACGCAGCGAAACAGCCCGGCGACGTGACGGGAAAAAAGGTCTTCGTGTCCGGTGTCGGCCCGATCGGCTGCCTGTTGGTGGCGGCGCTGAAAGCGCTGGGCGCCGCCGAGATTGTCTGTGCCGATCTCAGCCCGCGCTGCCTGGCGATCGCCAGGCAAATGGGGGCCGATCGGTGCCTGCATGCCGCGGACGACGATGTTAGCGATTATCAGCAGGGCAAGGGGTATTTCGACGTCGCCTTCGAAGTGGCGGGGCATCCGCAGTCGCTGCAGCGCTGTCTGGAGATCACCCGCGCCAAAGGCACCGTGGTGCAGGTGGGCATGGGTGGCAGCTTTCCCGATTTCCCGCTGATGTTGTTGATCGCCAAGGAGTTGAACCTGCTCGGATCCTTCCGCTTCGTGGCGGAGTTTGCGCTGGCGGTGGCGTGGCTGGCCGACGGCGTGGTCGATCCGCTGCCGTTGCTGTCGGCGGAGTTCGCCAGCGGGCAGCTGGCGCAGGCGCTGGAGTTTGCCGGCGATAAGCGCCAGGCCGCCAAGGTGCAATTGGTGTTTTAGGGTAAAAGTCCGATGGCCGCAGGCGGCGATTCTTGTCTATAGTGTAGGAACGCTTAATTTTTCAACCACGGAGATCTCACGATGGCAAGACATACGGATGCTGAGCAAACTACGCTGGATGACGATCTGAGAATGCTGACCGAGACGCTGGAAGAAGTGCTGCAATACACCGGCGATCGCGCGGATCA
This sequence comes from Serratia sp. 2880STDY5682894, assembly GCF_001537385.1. Taxonomy (NCBI): domain Bacteria; kingdom Pseudomonadati; phylum Pseudomonadota; class Gammaproteobacteria; order Enterobacterales; family Yersiniaceae; genus Serratia; species Serratia sp. 2880STDY5682894. Next base: position 213,791 of record NZ_FCJA01000002.1, read on the forward strand.
GGCTTACGTCGACATCAAGTCGCACGCCGAGCAGGCGCTGAGTGAGGTCAAGGCGCGCTGGGCGAACACCGGTGAATCCTACTACGCGCGCGCCAAAGAAGCGGTACATCGCACCGACGACTACGTGCGGGATAAACCCTGGCACAGCGTAGGTATCGGCGCCACCGTTGGGCTGGTGCTGGGGCTGCTGCTGGCCCGTAAATAATGACGGCATCGGGGCGGCGCAGGCCGCCTCGTGCTTTTCTGCAGACTGTGTTGTTCATCTCGCTGTTTCCCCGCTGGCTTTCCCTTATCCCGCCTATACTTCCCGCTAGCCGTCGTCGGAGCGCCTCTATTTCCCTTGTTTTTGTATGGACGGATTGAGCCGGCGCCGCCGCAAGTGTAAAGTATTTGTGTCTTTATTGTTTATTTTTTGTTATAAATCAAATAATTATCTGGTGTAAACACCCAGGGATATACGGCGTTCTTGCGCTGGCGCAAAAGCCGTGAAAATAACACCTCATATAATACAGAGCGTAACTACAGGCGCGGCGTCCGTCGGCTGCGCCGGAGACGATCTCTGCTAACTGACTTGTGAGCGAACTATGTCGACAAGTGTTTTTAATCGCCGGTGGGCGGCTGTGCTGCTCGAGGCGCTGGCCCGCCATGGGGTACGGCATGTTTGTATCGCTCCGGGATCGCGCTCCACGCCGCTGACGCTGGCCGCTGCGGCCAACCGATCGTTTATCTGTCATACCCATTTTGATGAGCGCGGGCTCGGCCATCTGGCGCTTGGGCTGGCGAAGGCGGCGCGTGAGCCGGTGGCGGTGATCGTCACGTCCGGCACCGCGGCGGCGAACCTTTATCCCGCGTTGATCGAAGCCGGCCTGACCGGTGAGCGGCTGGTGTTTCTCACCGCCGATCGGCCGCCGGAGTTGATCGACTGCGGCGCCAATCAGGCGATCCGTCAAAGCGGCCTCTACAGCAGCCACCCGACGCTGGCGATCGATCTGCCGCGTCCTACGCCGGATATTCCGGCCGCGTGGCTGGCCTCCAGCGTCGACAGCGCGATGGCGCGCTTGCAACACGGCGCTTTGCATATCAACTGCCCGTTCGCCGAGCCGCTGTACGGCGGCGACGAACGTCACTATGCCGATTGGTCCGCCGCGCTGGGCGACTGGTGGCAGAGCGATCGTCCGTGGCTGCAGGAAAGCGAGACGCATGCGGCGCCATTGCCGCAGCCGGACTGGTTCTTCTGGCGGCAGAAACGCGGCGTGGTGCTGGCCGGGCGCATGAGCGCGCAAGAGGGCGCTCAGGTGGCCGAATGGGCCGCAACGCTGGGCTGGCCGCTGATCGGCGACGTGCTGTCGCAGACCGGGCAACCGCTGCCCTGCGCCGATTTGTGGCTCGCTCACCCGCAGGCGCAGCGCGTACTGCAAGATGCGCAACTGGTGGTGCAGTTCGGCGGCAGCCTGACCGGCAAACGCCTGCTGCAGTGGCAGGCGCAGTGCCGGCCGGAAGAGTATTGGGTCATCGACGAGCTGCCGGGGCGGCTCGATCCGGCCCAGCACCGGGGGCGGCGACTGCGCGCCGGCGTGGCGCAGTGGTTGGCGCAGCACCCGGCACAGCCGCGCGCGCCGTGGGCCGCCGGGCTGGCCGCTCTGGCGGATAAGGCGCTGACGGCGGCATCCACGCATCTGCACGATAACTTTGGCGAAGCGCAGCTGGCGCATCGCCTGCCGGAACTGCTGCCGGAGAACGGCCAGCTGTTTCTCGGCAACAGCCTGGTGGTGCGACTGATTGACGCGTTAACGCCATTGCCCGTCGCCTACCCGGTATTCAGCAACCGCGGCGCCAGCGGCATCGACGGCCTGGTCTCCACCGCCGCCGGCGTGCAGCGCGCAACCGCCAGGCCGACGTTGGCGGTGGTGGGCGATCTTTCCGCTCTGTATGACCTCAATGCGCTGGCGCTGCTGCGCCAGAGCTCGGCGCCAACGGTGTTGATCGTCGTCAACAACAACGGCGGCCAAATTTTCTCGCTGCTGCCGACGCCGGAAGAGGATCGTCAGCGCTTTTACTGCATGCCGCAGAACGTCGAGTTTAGCCACGCGGCGGCGATGTTCCAGCTGGGTTACGCGCGGCCGGAGAACTGGAGCCAGCTGCAACAGGCGGTTGAACAAGGCTGGCGGCGCAGCGGCGCTACGCTTATCGAACTGCAGGTGCCGCCGAGCGCGGGGGCCGAAAGCCTGCAATACCTGGTGCAACAGATGGCGGTGCAATGATGCTGGCGACGCGAATTTTGCAACAGGGCGAAGCGGGCCGCCCGTGGCTGGTGTGGCTGCATGGCTTGCTCGGCAACAACAATGAATGGCGGGTGATCGCCGCACGCTGCCCGGAATGGCCGTCGCTGGCCATCGATCTGCCCGGCCACGGCGATTCCGTGGCGGTGAGCTGCCACGGCTTCGACGACATCAGCGCGCAGATTGCCGCCACGCTGCAGCTGCGCAATATCGAACGCTATTGGCTGGTGGGCTACTCGCTCGGCGGGCGCATCGCCATGTATCACGCCTGCCACGGCCGCCATGCCGGCCTGCAGGGGGTGATCGTCGAGGGCGGCAACCCGGGGCTGGAGGACGAAGAGCAGCGCCGTCGGCGCTGCGAACAGGATGCGCTGTGGGCGGCGCGTTTTCGCAGTGAGCCGATCGCCGAGGTCCTGGCGGACTGGTATCAGCAGCCGGTGTTCAAAGAGCTTAGCCACGTGCACCGCCAGGCGCTGATCGCCGCACGCTCGGTCAACAGCGGCCCGGCGATCGCCGACATGCTCGAAGCCACGTCGCTCGGGCGGCAGCCCTATCTGGCGCCGCAGCTGCGCCAACTGAGCGTGCCGCTGCAGGTGCTGTGCGGTGAGAACGACCCCAAATTTCAACGGCTGGCGCGCGACGCCGGGTTGCCGTTGCGCATCGTGCCGCAGGCCGGGCACAACGCGCATCTGGCCAATCCGCAGGATTTCGTCGCCGAGCTGCAGACCTTTCTCGTTAACCCTGGTTAAAGGAACCGAACATGCTTTATCCGAATGAAGAACAGCTGTATGCCGCCATCGCCTGGCAGGATTGCACCGGCGATTTCGAAGACATTCTGTATCACAAGTCCGCCGACGGCATCGCCAAAATCACCATTAACCGGCCGCAGGTGCGCAATGCGTTTCGCCCGCAAACGGTTAAAGAGATGATCGACGCGCTGGCCAACGCCCGTTACGACGACGGCATCGGCGTCATTATTCTGACCGGCGCCGGCGATAAGGCCTTCTGCTCCGGCGGCGATCAGAAAGTGCGCGGCGACTACGGTGGCTATCGCGACGACAGCGGCGTGCATCACCTCAACGTGCTGGACTTCCAGCGCCAGATCCGCACCTGCCCAAAACCGGTGGTGGCGATGGTGGCCGGTTATTCGATCGGCGGCGGCCACGTGCTGCACATGATGTGCGATCTGACCATCGCGGCGGATAACGCCATCTTCGGCCAGACCGGCCCGAAAGTGGGCTCGTTCGACGGCGGCTGGGGTGCGTCTTACATGGCGCGCATCGTCGGCCAGAAGAAGGCGCGCGAAATCTGGTTCCTGTGCCGCCAGTACGATGCCGCTGCCGCGTTGGACATGGGCTTGGTCAATACCGTGGTGCCGCTGGCCGATCTGGAAAAAGAGACGGTGCGCTGGTGCCGAGAAATGCTGCAGAACAGCCCGATGGCGCTGCGCTGCCTGAAGGCGGCGCTGAACGCCGACTGCGACGGCCAGGCCGGTTTGCAGGAGCTGGCGGGCAACGCCACCATGCTGTTCTACATGACCGACGAAGGGCAAGAAGGGCGCAACGCGTTCAACGAGAAGCGTCAGCCGGACTTCAGCAAATTCAAGCGTAACCCGTAATGAGCGGGGTAAACCGCAGCGCGGCGCTTTACCGTTACAGCCTGCCGATGGAGGCGGGCGTGGTGCTGCGCAATCAGCGGTTGAAAACGCGTGACGGATGGGTGGTGCAGCTGCGTCAGGGCGAGCGTGAAGGCTGGGGCGAGATCGCGCCGCTGCCGGAATTCAGCCAGGAAACGTTGGCGCAGGCCGAACAGGCCGCGTTGGACTGGCTGCAGGCCTGGTTGGCGGGCAATGAACCGGATGACAGCACGCTGCCCTCGGTGGCCTTTGGGATTAGCTGCGCGCAGGCCGAGCTGGAGCAGCGCTTGCCGACGCAGGCGGATTTTCGCAAGGCGCCGCTGTGCACCGGCGATCCGGACGAGCTGTTCGAGATATTGAGCGCCTTGCCGGGCGAGAAAGTCGCGAAAGTGAAGGTGGGGCTGTATGAAGCGGTGCGCGACGGCATGATCGTCAACGTGCTGCTGGAGGCGCTGCCGGATCTGCGGCTGCGGCTGGATGCCAACCGCAGCTGGACCCGCGCCAAAGCCGACGGTTTCGCCAAATACGTCAACCCGGCGTGGCGCGATCGCATCGCCTTTTTGGAAGAGCCCTGCAAGACCCGTGATGAATCGCGCGATTTCGCCCGGGCGACCGGCATTGCCATCGCCTGGGATGAGAGCGTGCGTGAGGCGGACTTTGTGGTGCAGGCCGAGCCGGGCGTGGCAGCCATCGTGATCAAGCCGACGCTGGTCGGCAGCCTGGCGCGCTGCCAGGCGCTGGTGGCGCAGGCGCATGCGGCGGGGCTGACGGCGGTGATCAGTTCCAGCATCGAGTCCAGCCTGGGGTTAATCCAGCTGGCGCGCATCGCCCGCTGGCTGACGCCGGACACCGTGCCGGGGCTGGATACGCTGGGGCTGATGCAGGCGCAGGTGCTGCGGCCTTGGCCGGGCAGCGCATTGCCGCTGCTGGATATTTCGGCGCTGGAGTGCCTATGGCGCCGTTAAGCGATTGGCCGTGGCGACACTGGGCGCGCCTTCAGCCGCAGGCGACGGCCCTGCTGCTCGGCGAACAGCCGCTGAGCTGGCTGGCGTTGCAAGGCCAGGTGGATGAGCTGGCGGCGGATTTTCAGCACCAGGGCGTGGAGCCCGGCTGCGGCGTGGCGCTGTGCGGCAAAAACAGCTATCCACTGCTGTTGGCCTACCTGGCGCTGCTGCAATGCGGCGCGCGCCTGTTGCCGCTCAATCCCGCCTTGCCGACGCCGCTGCTGACGCAGCTGTTACCCGAATTAGACATCACCTTTGCCTTCGGCCCGGATCCGTTGCCGACGCTGCCGGCAGAGGTGATTCGATTGACGCCGCCCTCGACCGAGCCGCGCTGGCCGAACCTGCCGAGGTGGGATGTGCGGCGTCTGGCGACGCTGACGCTGACCTCGGGCTCTAGCGGCATGCCGAAAGCGGCCGCACACAGCTACGCCAACCATCTGGCCAGCGCCGACGGGGTGTTGCGGTTGATGGATTTTCAGCGCGAGGATTGCTGGCTGCTGTCACTGCCGCTGTTTCACGTCTCCGGCCAGGGCATCGTCTGGCGCTGGCTGGCGGCGGGTGCGCGGCTGGCAGTGCGCGAAATGCATCCGCTGGCCGAGGCATTAGTGGGCTGCACGCATGCCTCGCTGGTGCCGACACAGCTCTGGCGGCTGCTGGCGCAACCGCTGACGGGCACGACGCTGAAAGAGGTGCTGCTCGGCGGCGCAATGATCCCGGTGGCGCTGACCGAACGGGCGGAGGCGGCGGGGATCCGCTGCTGGTGCGGCTACGGCTTGACCGAACTGGCTTCCACGGTGTGCGCCAAGCGCGCCGATGCGCGGCCGGGCGTTGGCCTGCCGCTCGGCGGCCGCGAGATCAAACTGGTGGACGAAGAAGTCTGGATCCGGGCCGACAGCCTGGCGCTCGGCTACTGGCGTCATGGGCATCTGCAGCCGCTGGCCGATGAACAGGGCTGGTTTGCGACCCGCGATCGCGGCGCGATGGCCGAGGGGGAACTGCGTATTCTCGGCCGGTTGGACAACCTGTTTTTCAGCGGCGGTGAAGGGGTGCAGCCGGAGGATATCGAACGCGTGCTGGCGGCGCATCCGCAGATCACGCAGGCGTTTGTGGTGCCGGTGGCGGACGCCGAGTTCGGCCAGCGGCCGGTGGCGGTGATCGACGGCGAACCGTCGCTGTCGCTGGCGGCGTTGCTCGCCTGGTCGCAGGATAAGCTGGCCAATTTCCAACGCCCGGCGGCGTTGCTCCCGTTGCCTGAGGAGCTGAAAAACGGGGGCATCAAGATTTCGCGCCGCCAGTTGCAGCAGTGGGTGGCACAGCGTCTCTCTCAGGCATAAAAAAGCCGCCCGACAGGGCGGCTGAGCGGATGGCAGCAGGGGGTTATTTCAGCCCCAGCGCCTTGGCGACGCCGGCGCCGTAGTCCGGGTGCACCTTGGTGAATAGCTCGACCTGACGGCGCTGGATGTGTTCCGGCACCTGCGACAGTTCGCCGGCGATGCGGGTGAACATGCGCTGGTGCTCTTCGGCGCTCAGCAGGTTGAACAGCGCGCGCGGCTGGCTGTAGTAATCGTCGTCTTCACGATGATTCCAGTGGTCGGCCGCGCCCTCAATGCTCAGCGGCGGCTCGCTGAAGTCCGGCTGCTCCTGGAACAGGCCGAAGCTGTTCGGTTCGTAGGTGGCGCCGTTGCCGCTGTTGCCGTCCACGCGCATCGCGCCGTCGCGATGGTAGTTGTGGAACGGGCATTTGGCGCCGTTCACCGGGATCTGGTGGTGGTTGACGCCCAGGCGATAACGGTGCGCATCGCCATAGGAGAACAGACGGCCCTGCAGCATTTTATCCGGCGAGAAACTGATGCCCGGCACCACGTTGGCGGGGTTCATCGCTACCTGCTCAACCTCTGAGAAGTAGTTGTCGGGGTTGCGGTTCAGCTCGAAATAGCCGACGTCGATCAGCGGATAGTCGCCGTGCGGCCACACCTTGGTCAGATCGAACGGGTTATATGGCGTCTGCGAGGCTTCGTGTTCCGGCATGATCTGAATTTGCAGCTTCCAGCGCGGGAAGTCGCCGCGTTTGATCGCGTCGAACAGATCGCGCTGTGAGCTTTCGCGATCCTTGGCGATGATCGCTTCCGCTTCTTCATCCATCAGGTTTTCAATGCCTTGCTCGCAGCGGAAGTGGAATTTCACCCAGAAACGTTCGTTGGCGGCATTGATAAAGCTGAAGGTGTGGCTGCCGAAACCGTGCATGTGACGGTAGGATTTCGGAATGCCGCGATCGCTGAAGTCGATGGTCAGCTGGTGCAGCGATTCCGGCAGGTGGGAGAAGAAGTCCCACTTGTAGACGGGGTTGCGCAGGTTGGTATGCGGATCGCGTTTCACCACGTGGTTGAGATCGGGGAACTTCAGCGGATCGCGCAGATAGAACACCGGCGTATCGTTGCCCACCAGATCCCAGTTGCCTTCTTCGGTATAGAACTTCATGGCGAAGCCGCGAATGTCACGCTCGGCGTCGGCGGCGCCACGCTCACCGGCGACGGTGGAGAAGCGGATAAACATGTCGGTCTGTTTGCCGACCTCGGAGAAGATCTTGGCGCGCGTATAGCGGGTGATGTCGTGGGTAACGGTAAAGGTGCCGTAGGCGCCGGATCCTTTGGCGTGCATGCGGCGCTCGGGGATAACCTCACGGTCGAAGTGGGCCAGTTTTTCCAGGAACCACACGTCCTGCAACAGCATTGGGCCGCGTTTGCCTGCGGTGATCACGTTATTGTTATCGACAACCGGGGCGCCGGCTGCGGTGGTCAGTCCTTTCTTGCTCATCACTTGCTCCTTATCGTAGTGCAGTTAAGTAAAGACTCGGGCGGTTTAAGCGTTCATCAGCATAGTCCTTTGGCGGGGCTTCTTCCCCTGACCTTGGTCAAAGCCACTACTAGTTGTAGCCCTATTGGCGCGCGGCGGCAAATAGGTCTCGGTTATCGTTGGCATCGCCTTGACGAATATAGAATCTTGTTTGCAAATATTTACATTTATTTGATTATTGAAGAATTTTTTCGCTTTTATCCCTTAAATACTCATTGCGCTTTGGTATAGACTCGTGACGTTATTATTATGCGTTGATTCGATCATTCGGTACGGATGACAAACCAGAGGGAAAGATGATGAAAAAGACTTGGGTCGCGTGCGCGGCAGGATTGCTGTTTGTGACCGGTGCGGCGAACGCCATCAGCGTGTCGGGCGAAGCCGGGCAGCACTACACCAACCTGGGCGTCGGCATGAGCACCGGCTCTTCAGGCCTGGGCCTGACCGGCAACTGGGCGCGCAGCGACCACGACGGCAACGTCGGCAGCCTGGGGCTGAACTTCGGCGTGCCGCTGGGGCCGTTGACGGCGACCGTGGGTGCCAAAGCGCTGTACCTCAGCCCGAAAGACGGGAAGAGCGGCGGGGCGGTGGCGCTGGGCGGCGGCCTGGAGTGGGAGATTAACCGTTACTTCAGCCTGCACGGCGAAGGGTACTTTGCGCCTGAATCCTTCACCAGCGGCGTGAAAGCCTATAACGAAGCCAGCGGCGGCCTGCGCTGGAAGTTCCGTCCGCTGAGCGTGGACGTGGGCTACCGTTACATGCAAATGGAAGGCAAAGACGGACGGCGTGACAATACGCTGGCCGATGGCCCTTACGTCGGCGTGGGTCTGAGCTTCTGACGCTGCGAAAAAGGGGCCTTCAGGCCCCTTTATCTTTTCTGCCTGGCTTACCCCACCGCCGGCAGCATGCCGCTGGCGATGCCCAGTTGAATCGCGATGACCGTCACCCCGCAGACAAACACCAACGCCAGCGCCGGCGTACCGCCCCAGACGCGATACTGCGCCTGATGTTTTTGGCGCGTTTTCCACACCAGCAGTGAAGGCAACAGCAGCGCCAGCACCGACAGGGCGATGGCGGCGAATCCCAACGCCAGCACGAAGCCGCGCGGGTAGAACAGCGCAAAGGCCAGCGGTGGCAGGAAGGTGATGGCACCGGTTTGCAGGCGGCCACGCACGTTGTCTTGCCGCTTGAACAGGTCGGCCAGGAAATCGAACAGCCCGAGCGCCACGCCGAGGAATGAGGTCGCCAGCGCCAGATCGGCGAACAGATGCACCGCCAGTTCAACGTGCGGTGAAGCCACCGCATCGCGCACCGCCTGCAACAGGCCGTTCAGCCCGGCCTGCTGCGCCAGAATGCCGACGAAGGTGTCGGAGCTGATGCTGCCCAGCGTCGCCAGCTGCCAGAAAATATAGGCGATCAGCGGGATCGCGCTGCCGATGATAAACACCCAACGCAGTTTGCGAATGTTGCCGCCCATGTAGTTGACGATGCTCGGCACGCTGCCGTGGAAGCCGAAGGAGGTGAAAATAACCGGAATGGCCGACAGCGCCAGGCCTTGCTCCAGCGGCAACGTCATCAGATTGGTCTGGTGGATATTCGGCAACATCAGGCCGAGCATCACCACCAGAAACACCACTTTGGCGCTGAACAGGATGCGGTTGAACAAGTCGACCGAGTGGGTGCCGATGCACACCACGCCGCCGGCCACCAGGGTGAACAGCAGCACGCCGAGTGACACCGGGAAGTCCTGCGACGTCCATTGGCTGATGCTGGTGGCGAGCAGTTCGCCGGCGCCGCTGATATAGGCGGCGGTGAGGGCGTACATCAGGAACATCATGCTAAAACTGGTCAGCCACTGGCCGCCGCCGCCGAGATAACGTTTGGCGAGCGTGCCCAGACCGGTATCCGCTTGCTCATGCTGGTAAACCTCCACCAGCAGCAGCGCGGTGTAACACATCAACAGCCACAGCCCGATCAGTAAGGCCAGCGTGACGCCGAAGCCGACGCCGGCTGCCGCCAGCGGCATCGCCAGCATCCCGGCGCCAATGGTGGTGCCCGCCACGATAAAAACACTGCCAAGAGTGCGATTCTTCACGTTTTTTCTCTACCAGCCGAAAGATTTTGAAAATTATAGGTAACGATTTATGAGGATGGCAGGATAGTGGAAGCCCTAATTTGTGTCAAACCGGCGTTACGCATGATGTACAAAAATGTTTACATTGCGGCGGGCTGCATGGCGCATGAGGAACGGGCCCATGGCTGAAATTATCCGCAGGCGGCTAGTGAAAAGTTATTTACGGGCTTCTATAGTGGAATGACCAAAAAATGTGGGAGAGATCAATGTTAAGGGTGGAGATGCTCAGCACCGGCGATGAGGTGCTGCACGGGCAAATTATTGATACCAACGCCGCCTGGCTGGCGGACTACCTGTTCCAGCAGGGGGTGCCGATGAGCGGGCGTGAAACGGTCGGGGACAGCCTCTCTGCGTTGATCGAGATCCTGCAGGAACGAAGCCATATCGCCGATGTGCTGATCGTCAACGGCGGCCTGGGGCCGACCAGCGACGATCTCAGCGCGCTGGCCGCCGCGAAAGCCTGTGGCGTCGAGCTGGTCGAACGGGCCGACTGGCTGGCACGCATGGAAGCCTATTTCGCCGAGCGCGGGCGGCCGATGGCCCCTTCCAACCGCAAGCAGGCGCAGATCCCGGCCAACGCGGAAATGCTGGATAACCCGGTAGGCACCGCCTGTGGGTTTGCGCTGCAGCTGAACAAATGTCAGATGTTCTTCACCCCCGGCGTGCCGTCGGAATTCAAAGTGATGGTCGAACAGCAGATCGTGCCGCGCCTGCGCCAGCGCTTCACCTTGCCAGCGCCGCCGCTGTGCCTGCGCCTGACCACCTTCGGCACCTCCGAGAGCGATCTGGCCGCCGAGCTGGATGGCATGCCGCTGCCGCCGGAAGTGGTGCTGGGCTACCGCTCATCCAGCCCGATTATCGAGCTGAAGCTGACCGGGCCTGAAAGCCGGCGTGCGGAGATGGAGCAGGCCTGGCGGCGCGTGCGCGAGGTGGCGGGGGACAACTGCATCTTTGAAGGCACCGCCGGGTTGCCGGCGACGCTGGCGCAGTGTCTGAATCAGCAAGGGCTGAAGCTGGCGTTGAGCGAGCAGTTCAGCGCCGGGTTGATCAATCTGCAGCTGCAGAGCGAAGGGGCGCCGCTGGCGGGGGGCGAGCTGCTGCCGGCGCACTGCATCGAAACGCTGGAAACGACGCTGGCGCGCGCCCGCTCGCTGGCGGAATTGACCGGTGCGCCGTTGGCGTTGGCGGTCAGCGCCATGCGCGACGAGCAGGTGAGCATTGCGCTGCATACGCCGCGCGGCGGCATTGGCCAGACGGTGCGTTATCGGGCGTTGCGCCACGGCCTGCGGCTGCGGCAGGAGTCGGTGGCGATGCTGGCGCTGGATATGCTGCGCCGCTGGCTGAATGGGGGCCAGGCGTGCGGTAAAAACGCCTGGCTGGAGGTGGTGGAAATTATCGAGTGACGGTCATGATGCTGAGTCGCCGGCGTCACGGTTTTGCTGCAACCGTTCGGACGCCAGGCGTGAAAGGCGTATCGCCGCCGCGCCCCGCGTTTGCAGATCTGCACCATAGTCCTTGAGCGCCTGCGCGGCGCTGCCGGCCTGCGCCAGATGCATCGCCAGGCTGGCGGCGTCCGCCAACGCGGTGTTGGCGCCGAGCCCGCCCGCCGGGCTCATGGCGTGCACGGCGTCGCCGAGAAAGGCGATGCGTTCGCTGTGCCACACCGGCATCGTCTGCGTGACCTGCACCGCCCGCACGCTGAGCGACAGGGGATCCGCCAGCGCTAACGCCGCTTGCAGAGCGGGGGCCCATCCCTGCGAGATATGCCTTACGCGCGCCTGCAGCGCAGCGCTTCCCTCCGCCCGCGCCGGCCCGCCGAGCCGTTCAGCCGTTCCGATACAGGCCCAATAGAGATAGTCGTCTACCGGCGTGAGGGGGCAGTCCGGCGCATAGTCGGCTGCCAGCTGCGCCATGGGCGCCTGAAAGCGCATCGGTTCAATCACCAGCGACAAGCCGTCGGCGAAGACGATCGACACGCCGCGCAGCAATTCGGGGGCCAATTGGGCACAGGTCGCCGCATCGAGCGGCGTTTTGCCGTAGAGGGTGACCGCGCCGCTGTCTTCGGGCCCCGCCTCGGGCAGGCAGCGCCGCCGCACCAGCGAGTTGACGCCGTCGGCGGCGATCAGCACATCGACCCGCACATGCTCGCCGTTGGCGAACTGAAGCTCCAGGCCCTGCGGCGTTTGTGCAAACTCACGCAGGGTATAGCCGAAGCGCACCCGGTCTTGCAGACCGGTGAGCAGGATTTCGCGCAGCGTTTGCCGATGAATGCCGAGATCGCCGCTCGGTTCCTGCGCCTGCCGCGGGCTGGAGGGCAGCCAGTGCTCGGGGCGTCGGGCGTTGAGCGGGGCAAGCTGCGGATCCCATAGATTGCTCTCGCCGCTGTTTTGCGCGCTGCCGGCACAGAGCAACCGGTAATGCGCCGGCGGCAGACAGGCGGCCAGTGCCTGCTGGCCCGTCGGATCGATGCGCAGCCGGTAGCCCTGATCGCGCGCTTGCGGCGTGGTGTCACGTTCAAACACCGTGGCGTGGATGCCGAAGCGATGCAGTCCCTGAGCCAGACACAGGCCGCCGGGCCCGGCGCCGATAATGCCAATGCTGAGTGTTGTCATCATGTTCCCTCGTGAGTCAGTGGCCACAAACGGGAGCGGCCGGAAGCATTTCATTATGTCGGCGCAGGAAAAGGTTGATATAACGGTATCTGGACTAAAAATAGTGATAAGTGGCCAATATGAACGATAATCCTCACTTCGCCGACGCTGACTGCAGCGAATGGCGGGCGGGCCCCTGGCTGATCGCCCTTGGCGGCCGCGACGCGGCAGGCCGGGAGTATCGGTTGGGCACGCGCGAATACGGCTGGCATCAGCATGTACGCGGGCAGCTGTTGTGCGTCGAAAGCGGTTTGCTGCATATACGCACGGCGCACGGCGATTGGGTGCTGCCGCCGCAGCGGGCGGGGTGGATCCCGCCGGCGACGCAGCACCGGGTGCAGGTCTGCGGCGCGCTGAGCGGCTGGAGTTTGCTGCTGGCGCCGGAGGCCTGCAACGATCTGTCGAATGCACCCTGCGTCATCGGTATTAGCCCCGTGTTGCAGGCGCTGGCTCTGCGAGCAGAAGGCTGGGATAAACGCAGCGCGCTCACCCTGGAGCAGGATCGCATGGCGCAGGTGATGCGGGACGAGATACGTCTGGCGCCAACGGAGCCGCTGCATTTGCCGATGTCGTCCCATCCGCGCCTGGCCGGCGTTCTGCAGGCCTTGCTGGCGCAGCCGGGGAGCGAGCGTTCGCTGGAAGCCTGGGCCGAATGGGGGGCGATGTCGCCGCGTACCCTGCGGCGGCTGATGATCGGCGAAACGGGGCTGAGTTTTACCCAGTGGCGCCAGCAGGCTCGGTTGTCATATGCATTGGCGAAGCTGGCCGAAGGTGAAACGGTATTGCAGATCGCGGAAACGCTGGGGTATGCCTCGCCGAGCAATTTTATTGCCATGTTTCGCAAAGCCTTTGGCGATTCTCCGGCGCGTTATTTTTCCGCATCGGCAGGAAAGGGGCGCTAAGCGAAATACTTTGAGGATGGTTATATATCCCTGATTAATCATAATCTTATAGGGGATATTCGCGGCGAGGGAATGCTGTTACTCTTTTGGCGGGTGCTTGAGACTGTTCGTCTTGGGCATTGTGTGACAAGGCGGATAGATGAAAGCCCCAAACTGACTCTCAATCAGAATGGGGCTGCACATACCGCCTAGACACCGGTATGGTAGCCCCTTCACAGCAAGGAGGCAAGCATGCGCTTAAGGCATGTGTTTCATTCGCTAACCGTTGTATGTATTACGGTTTTGTTATTTATCTGGATGATAAGAGACTCGCTGTGCGAGCTGAAAATCTACCAGGAAAATATCACTATCCTGATCAGGTTGGCGTGTGAGGTGAAGCGGTAATCATAGGGCGGGGGCAACCCCGCCTTCTGGTCTCCAGGCGCGGTTTCCGGCACCCGACTTTACATTTCCAGCTCGATGTCCGTCAGCGGCATACAGCAGCAGGGCAGGATCTCGCCGGCATTGATAAACGCCAACGGCTGTTGGCGGTAGGCCACTTCGCCTTTCACCAGCTTCAGGCGGCAGGCGCCGCAATAGCCGGAGCGGCATTGGTACTCCACCTGCACGTCGTGCAGTTCCAGCACGTCGAGCAGGCAGTTTTCACTGTTGGGGCAGGAGAGCTGCGTGCCGGCGGCGCGCAGCGTTACGATTGGCGTCGCCATCGCTTACAGTTCGAAGTCGCTCAGGTCGTCGGCGTTGATCTCCGAGTCGATCTGGCCAACCAGGTAGGAGCTCACTTCAACTTCCTGCGGCGCTACCTGTACGTTGTCGGATACCAACCAGGCGTTGATCCACGGGATCGGGTTGGAGCGGGTTTCGAACGGCAGACCGAGGCCGACCGCCTGCATGCGGATATTGGTGATGTACTCCACATATTGGCACAGGATGTCTTTGTTCAGGCCGATCATCGAACCGTCGCGGAACAGGTATTCCGCCCACTCTTTTTCCTGCTGGGCGGCCAGCACGAACAGATCGTAGCACTGCTGCTGGCATTCTTCGGCAATCTCTGCCATTTCCGGATCGTCGGCGCCGGAACGCATCAGGTTCAGCATGTGCTGGGTGCCGGTCAGGTGCAGCGCTTCGTCGCGGGCGATCAGCTTGATGATTTTGGCGTTGCCTTCCATCAGTTCGCGCTCGGCGAACGCGAAGGAGCAGGCAAAGCTGACGTAGAAGCGGATCGCTTCCAGCGCGTTCACGCTCATCAGGCACAGGTACAGCTGCTTCTTCAGCGCACGCAGATTGACGGTGACGGTTTTACCGTTCACCTGGTGGGTGCCTTCACCCAGCAGGTGATAGTAGCTGGTCATCTCGATCAGATCGTCGTAGTAGCCGGAGATGTCTTTCGCGCGCTTCTTGATCTCTTCGTTGGTGACGATGTCGTCGAACACCAGCGCCGGATCGTTGACGATGTTGCGGATGATGTGAGTGTAGGAACGGGAGTGGATAGTCTCGGAGAACGACCAGGTTTCCACCCAGGTTTCCAGCTCAGGGATCGAGATCAGCGGCAGCAGCGCGACGTTCGGGCTGCGGCCCTGGATGGAATCCAGCAGCGTCTGATACTTCAGGTTGCTGATGAAGATGTGCTTCTCGTGCTCCGGCAGCGCCTGGTAATCGATGCGATCGCGGGAGACGTCAACTTCTTCCGGGCGCCAGAAGAAGGAGAGCTGTTTTTCGATCAGTTTTTCGAAGATTTCATGCTTTTGCTGGTCGAAACGCGCAACGTTTACCGACTGGCCGAAGAACATCGGCTCTTGCAGCTGGTCGTTTTTGGTCTGAGAAAAAGTGGTGTAAGCCATAAGCCTGAATCCATCGTAACGTGGCTAAATGAAGGGGCCGGAAAATTCCGGCCCGCTAGGTCAAACTTTAGATCTTGCAGGCGCCGCTTTCGCAGTCGTCATCGCCGGCCTTGGCAGGCTGCAAATCTTCCTGGGCGTCTTCCGCACCGTCGCGGGTGTTTTGGTAGTACAGCGTTTTCACGCCGAACTTGTAGGTGGTGAGCAGGTCTTTCAACAGCTGCTTCATCGGCACCTTGCCGCCCGGGAAGCGGGTCGGATCGTAGTTGGTGTTGGCCGAAATCGACTGGTCGATGAATTTCTGCATCAGCCCCACCAGCTGCAGATAGCCGTCGTTGCTTGGCATTTCCCACAGCAGCTCGTAGTTGTCTTTCAGACGCTCATACTCCGGCACCACCTGGCGCAGGATGCCGTCTTTCGACGCCTTGATGCTGATGTGGCCGCGCGGCGGCTCGATGCCGTTGGTGGCGTTGGAAATCTGCGAAGAGGTTTCCGACGGCATCAGCGCAGACAGGGTCGAGTTGCGCAGGCCGGTTTCCTGGATCTCTTTACGCAGGGTTTCCCAGTCGTAGTGCAGCGGCTCGTTGCAGACAGCATCCAGGTCTTTCTTGTAAGTGTCGATCGGCAGGATACCCTGCGAATAAGTGGTCTCTTTGAACCACGGGCAAGCGCCTTGTTCCTGAGCCAGACGGTTGGAGGCTTTCAGCAGGTAGTACTGAATGGCTTCGAACGTTTTGTGCGTCAGGTTGTTGGCGCTGCCGTCGGAGTAGCGCACGCCGTTCTTCGCCAGGTAATAGGCGAAGTTGATGACGCCGATGCCCAAGGTGCGGCGGCCCATCGCGCCACGGTGTGCGGCCTTGATCGGATAATCCTGATAATCCAGCAGGGCGTCGAGCGAGCGCACCGCCAGGGTTGCCAATTCTTCCAGGTCGTCCAGGCTGTCGATCGCGCCCAGGTTGAAGGCGGACAGGGTGCACAGCGCAATCTCGCCGTTTTCGTCGTTGACGTCTTCCAGCGGCTTGGTCGGCAGGGCGATTTCCAGGCACAGGTTGGACTGACGCACCGGCGCGATCTGCGGATCGAACGGGCTGTGGGTGTTACAGTGGTCGACGTTCTGGATGTAGATGCGGCCGGTAGAGGCGCGCTCTTGCATCATCAGCGAGAACAGCTCAACCGCTTTCACGCGCTTCTGGCGAATGCTGTCGTCTTTCTCGTACTGGGTATACAGGCGTTCGAATTCGTCCTGATCGGCGAAGAACGCGTCATACAGCCCCGGCACGTCGGACGGGCTGAACAGGGTGATGTCTTCGCCCTTGATCAGACGCTGGTACATCAGGCGGTTCAGCTGCACGCCGTAGTCCATGTGACGCACGCGGTTGCCTTCAACGCCGCGGTTGTTTTTCAACACCAGCAGGCTTTCCACTTCCAGGTGCCACATCGGGTAGAACAGCGTTGCCGCGCCACCGCGCACGCCACCCTGCGAGCAGGATTTAACGGCGGTCTGGAAGTGTTTGTAGAACGGAATACAGCCGGTATGGAAGGCTTCACCGCCACGGATTGGGCTGCCCAGCGCGCGGATGCGGCCGGCGTTGATGCCGATGCCGGCGCGCTGCGAAACGTATTTCACAATGGCGCTGGAGGTGGCGTTGATGGAGTCCAGGCTGTCGCCGCACTCGATCAGTACGCAGGAGCTGAACTGGCGGGTTGGGGTGCGCACGCCGGACATGATCGGCGTAGGCAGCGAAATCTTGAAGGTGGAAATCGCGTCGTAGAAACGTTTGACGTAATCCAGACGAGTTTCACGCGGGTAGTTGGAGAACAGGCAAGCGGACACCAGCATATACAGGAACTGGGCGCTTTCGTAAATCTCGCCGCTGACGCGGTTCTGCACCAGATACTTGCCTTCCAGCTGCTTGACGGCGGCATAGGAGAAGTTCATGTCGCGCCAGTGATCGATAAAGGAATCCATCTGCTCGAACTCTTCAGCGCTGTAGTCTTCCAGCAGATGCTTATCGTATTTGCCCATCTCGACCATGCGAGTGACGTGGGCGTGCAGCTTCGGCGGCTCGAACTGGCCATAAGCTTTTTTGCGCAGGTGGAAGATCGCCAGGCGAGCGGCCAGGTACTGATAGTCCGGCGCATCGCGGGAGATCAGATCGGCTGCGGCTTTGATGATGGTTTCATGAATGTCGGCGGTTTTGAT
This sequence comes from Serratia sp. 2880STDY5682894, assembly GCF_001537385.1. NCBI lineage: Bacteria > Pseudomonadati > Pseudomonadota > Gammaproteobacteria > Enterobacterales > Yersiniaceae > Serratia > Serratia sp. 2880STDY5682894. The sequence goes on from NZ_FCJA01000002.1 coordinate 231,288, forward strand.
GCCGTCATAAAACTGAATGTGTGAACGCAACTCTACTTGAGAAACCGAGACGTTGTGTAATCCTTCTGCGGCCCAATCGATGACCCGGTGGATTTTGTCGAGATTGATGCGCTCTTTACGGCCATCGCGTTTAGTTACAAGCAGACTTTGGTTCATGTGGTGTTTTACCTGTCCGTATGGTGCCCCTAAGCAGAAGTGTAGTCGCTCTGCTCAGTATGTAAACACTATATATAGGGGTTGTATGTCGATGAGGTAACAAGATAGTGAGAAAAAACGGCGTTTGCAAGTGAACAAAACCGGCCTAATTTGTGGATAACTTGGGGGTGAAATTTAACTTGCGGCGCGAAGCGCGCGCCGTGACTGGCGCGACAAGCTTGTCAATAAGCGCGATCAGATTTTACTGAAAAACTGAAAAAACCGATCGTTTGGCGTTTTATTAAACGTTAGAAAAAAACGGCATATTGATCTGATTTAATATTCTAAAAAACTGTTTACAACGGCTATTTTGATCGAAGTCGCGGAAATTAGGTATTTTTCCGAATGCTCCGCCGGCGCCGCCCCCGGTAATTCAGGGCCGGCGCGGTTTACAACGCTTAGCCTTCGTGCTGGGTGTGCACCATGTAGTTCACGTCAACGTTGCGTCCAAGCTTGAAATGATCGGTGATCGGGTTGTAATGCAGGCCGATCATGTGCTTTTCGCGCAGCGGCGTGCCGTCGACCCAGCCGATCAGTTCGGAAGGGCGAATGAACTTCTTATGATCGTGGGTGCCCTGCGGCACCATCTTCAGCACGTACTCCGCGCCGATCACCGCCATCAGCCAGGCTTTGGTGTTGCGGTTGATGGTGGAGAAGAACACATGGCCGCCCGGTTTCACCAACTGGGCGCAGGCGCGCACCACCGAGGCCGGATCCGGCACGTGCTCCAGCATCTCCATGCAGGTGACGACGTCATAGCGTTGCGGGTTGGCCTGAGCGTGGCTTTCCACCGTCTCCTGCACGTAAGTGACGTTCATGCCGCTTTCCAGCGCGTGCAGCCGCGCGACCTGCAGCGGCTCCGCGCCCATGTCCAAGCCGGTGACCTTGGCGCCTTCGCGCGCCATGCTTTCCGCCAGAATGCCGCCGCCGCAGCCCACGTCGAGCACCTGCTTGTCAAAAATGCCGTCGGCGCGCTGCATGATGTAGTTCAGGCGCAGCGGGTTGATGCGGTGCAGCGGTTTGAACTCGCCTTCCAGATCCCACCAGCGGGAGGCGACGGCCTCGAACTTGGCGATTTCCTGGTGGTCAACGTTTTGCACTCGGCTGGATGATTCTGCGTTCATGGGCTTGTCTGGCTCCTTGTTCTCGTTGCGCGGATTATACATGTTCCGGCGCGGCATCGTCTGCGCCGATGCGTTTTTAGCGCACTTATCTGCACAATTTCCGTGAAACAGCGGCGGTTATTTTCCCGTAAAGCGTGCTTTGTGATATAGTTTTACACCTTTGCCACTATGGCAGCGGGCAGATGAATCATTAGTAGAGGGATAGCAGCTCCATGAGCGACCTTGCCAGAGAAATCACACCGGTAAACATCGAAGACGAGTTGAAAAACTCGTATCTGGACTATGCGATGTCCGTTATTGTCGGACGTGCGCTGCCAGATGTTCGTGATGGACTGAAGCCGGTTCACCGCCGCGTTCTGTACGCGATGAGCGTACTGGGTAACGACTGGAATAAACCATACAAGAAATCGGCCCGTGTCGTCGGGGACGTGATCGGTAAATATCACCCACACGGTGACATCGCGGTTTACGACACTATCGTGCGTATGGCCCAGCCGTTTTCACTGCGCTACATGCTGGTGGACGGCCAGGGTAACTTCGGTTCCGTCGACGGCGACTCCGCCGCGGCGATGCGTTATACCGAAGTGCGCATGTCCAAGATTGCTCACGAACTGTTGGCGGACCTGGAAAAAGAAACCGTCGACTTCGTGCCTAACTATGATGGCACCGAGCAGATCCCGGCCGTCATGCCGACCAAGATCCCGAACCTGCTGGTCAACGGCTCGTCGGGTATCGCCGTGGGCATGGCCACCAATATTCCACCGCACAACCTGGCGGAAGTCGTCAACGGCTGCCTGGCCTATATCGACGATGAAAACATCAGCATCGAAGGGCTGATGGAACACATCCCGGGGCCGGACTTCCCGACGGCGGCGATCATCAATGGCCGCCGCGGCATTGAAGAGGCCTACCGCACCGGGCGCGGCAAAGTCTACCTGCGCGCGCGCGCGGAAGTGGAAGCCGACGCCAAGACTGGGCGCGAAACCATCATCGTTCACGAGATCCCGTATCAGGTGAACAAGGCGCGTCTGATCGAGAAGATCGCCGAGCTGGTAAAAGAAAAACGCGTGGAAGGCATCAGCGCGCTGCGCGACGAGTCCGATAAAGACGGCATGCGCATCGTGATCGAAGTCAAACGCGACGCGGTCGGCGAAGTGGTACTGAACAACCTGTATGCGCTGACGCAACTGCAGGTCACCTTCGGCATCAACATGGTTGCGCTGCATCAGGGCCAGCCTAAGTTGCTGAACCTGAAAGACATCCTCGAAGCCTTCGTGCGTCACCGCCGCGAAGTGGTTACCCGCCGCACCATCTTCGAACTGCGCAAGGCCCGCGACCGCGCCCATATCCTGGAAGCGCTGGCCATCGCGCTGGCCAACATCGATCCGATCATCGAGCTGATTCGCCGTGCGCCGACCCCGGCCGAAGCGAAAGTTGCGCTGGTGGCGCAACCGTGGGATCTGGGCAACGTCAGCGCCATGCTGGAGCGCGCCGGTGACGACGCCGCCCGCCCTGAGTGGCTGGAGCCGGAGTTCGGCATCCGCGACGGAAAATACTACCTGACCGAGCAGCAGGCTCAGGCGATTCTGGATCTGCGCCTGCAGAAACTGACCGGCCTGGAGCACGAGAAGCTGCTGGACGAATATAAAGAACTGCTCAACTTTATCGCCGAGCTGATCTTTATTCTGGAAAGCCCAGAGCGCCTGATGGAAGTGATCCGCGAAGAGCTGGTGGCAGTCAAAGAGCTGTACAACGACGGCCGCCGCACCGAGATCACCGCCAATACTTCCGACATCAACATCGAAGACCTGATCAACCAGGAAGACGTGGTGGTGACCCTGTCTCATCAGGGCTACGTGAAGTATCAGCCGCTGTCCGACTATGAAGCTCAACGCCGCGGCGGCAAAGGCAAATCTGCGGCGCGTATTAAAGAAGAAGACTTTATCGATCGCCTGCTGGTGGCCAACACCCACGATACGATCCTGTGCTTCTCCAGCCGTGGCCGCCTGTACTGGATGAAGGTGTACCAACTGCCTGAAGCCAGCCGTGGCGCGCGCGGTCGCCCAATCGTCAACCTGCTGCCGCTGGAAGCCGATGAGCGTATCACCGCCATCCTGCCGGTGCGCGAGTATGAAGAAGGGCGCCACGTGTTCATGGCCACCGCCAGCGGTACCGTGAAGAAAACTGCGCTGACCGAGTTCAGCCGCCCACGCAGCGCCGGCATCATCGCCGTCAACCTCAACGAGGGCGACGAACTGATCGGTGTCGATCTGACCGACGGCAGCAACGAAGTGATGTTGTTCTCCGCCAACGGTAAAGTGGTACGCTTCCCGGAAACGCAGGTGCGTTCGATGGGCCGTACCGCAACCGGCGTGCGCGGCATCAACCTCGGCGAAGGCGACAGCGTGATCTCCCTGATCGTGCCGCGCGGCGAAGGCGACATCCTGACCGTGACGCAAAACGGCTTCGGTAAACGCACCGCCGTGACCGAATATCCGACCAAGTCACGCGCCACCCAGGGGGTTATCTCCATCAAGGTGAGCGAGCGTAATGGCCAGGTGGTCGGCGCCGTACAGGTGGAAACCAGCGACCAGATCATGATGATCACCGATGCCGGCACGCTGGTGCGTACCCGCGTTTCGGAAGTCAGCGTGGTGGGCCGTAACACCCAGGGCGTGACGCTGATCCGCACGGCGGAAGACGAAAACGTCGTCGGCCTGCAGCGTGTGGCCGAGCCGGTGGAAGACGAAGAGCTGGACAGCCTGGAACCGGGCGCGGAAGCGGTGGAAGAAGACACCACGCCGCTGGACGATGGCGACGACGCGGCTGAGCCGATGGACGACGACAACGTTTAAAGCAAGGTGAGGGCGTCGGCATGCCGACACCCTAATGCACTGAGACAGAAGGGCCTGGCAGCGATGCTAGGCCCTTTTTCAGTTATATGGTTTAATTGGCGCACCGAGCCGCCGGCTGCCGCGCCGGCGAATGCGTGCACCGCCACTGACTTTCGTATGGTATCCGATTGAAATACTTAGCCTCTTTTCGAACTACGCTGAAGATATCCCGCTATCTGTTCCGGGTGCTGGCGATTTTGCTGTGGTCGTTGGGAGCGCTGCTCACCACCTTTTATATTCTGAATATCCTGCATCAGAAAGAGTCGGATATCCGGCAGGATTACAACCTTAACTTCGATCAGGCGCAGGGCTACATCCGCCATTCCGCCGACATCATCCGCGACATCAAGTATATGGCGGAGAACCGTCTCAACGGGTCGGTCAGCAGCCTGGACATGTTCAGCGGCGTGTTTCCCGGCAAGGGCAGCCCGCCGCAATTCTTTCCGCTGTACCCGGAGTCCAACTGCACGCTGAGCACCACCTACCGCAGTTCGCTCGATTCGCTGAGCGGCCTGATCCAGTATTGGAAAGAGAACTTCGTGGCGGCCTACGATCTCAACCGGGTGTTCTTCATCGGCGGCGACAGCCTGTGTATGGCGGAGTTCGGCGGCGGCAACGCGAGCGCCAATCGGGAAAACGTGCTGAAGTCGCTGCACGAGCGCATTCTGAAATACCGCAACGCCAAGAATCTGGACAAAGACAACAACCTGTATTGGATCAGCCCTAGCGCGCAGCGGCCGGACGTCGGCTATCTGTATGTGCTGACGCCGATTTATATCGGCAACAAGCTGGAGGCGCTGCTGGGCATCGAACAGACCGTTCGGCTGGAGGATTTCGTTACCGCCGGCAACCTGCCGATCGGCGTCACGCTGCTGGATGAGAACAACGAGCCGGTGCTGCGCCTGGCGGACGGCGATCGCTATGCCGCTTCGCTCAACAGCTATCCCGCAGAGCACGCCTACTTCGGCTATGTCGACAATTATCGCGATCTGATCCTGAAGAAAGCGCTGCCGCCTTCTTCGCTGAGCATCGTCTATGCGCTGCCGGTGAAAAGCGTAGTAGAACGCTTCAAAATGCTGATCCTCAACGCGCTGTTGCTGAACCTGCTGTCGGCCATCGTGCTGTTCACGCTGGCGTGGCTGTTTGAACGTAAAATGTTCCTGCCGGCGGAGGACAACGCCTTCCGCCTGGAAGAGCACGAGCAGTTCAACCGCAAGATCGTCGCTTCGGCGCCGGTGGGTATCTGTATCCTGCGCATCAGCGACGGCACCAATATCCTGAGTAACGAACTGGCGCACAACTACATCAACCTGTTGACCCACGAAGATCGCGATCGCATTACGCGCATCATTTGTGAACAGCAGGCGAATTTCGTCGATGTGATGACCAGCAACAACAACAACCTGCAGATCAGCTTTGTCCACTCGCGCTACCGTAACGAAGAGGTAGCGATTTGCGTGCTGGTGGACGTCAGCGCCCGCGTGAAGATGGAAGAGTCGTTGCAGGAGATGGCGGCGGCGGCGGAACAGGCCAGCCAGTCCAAATCGATGTTCCTGGCCACCGTCAGCCATGAGCTGCGCACGCCGCTGTACGGCATTATCGGCAACCTCGATTTGCTGCAAACCAAGGCGTTGCCGCAGGGGGTCGATCGGCTGGTCAATGCGATGAACAACTCTTCCGGCCTGCTGCTGAAAATCATCAGCGATATTCTCGATTTCTCCAAAATCGAGTCCGAGCAGCTGAAGATAGAACCGCGCGAGTTCTCCTGCCTGGAGGTGATCACCCATATCGCCGGTAACTATTTGCCGCTGGTGGTGAAGAAACGTCTGGGGCTGTACTGCTTTATCGAACAGAACGTGCCGGAGCGCATTTTCGGCGATCCGGTGCGGCTGCAGCAGGTGCTCTCCAACCTGGTGAACAACGCCATCAAGTTCACCGATACCGGCTGTATCGTGCTGCAGGTCTGCACCCGCGGCAGCTATCTGGAGTTCAGCGTGCGCGATACCGGCGTCGGTATTCCGGAAAAGGAAATTTCGCGCCTGTTCGATCCGTTCTTCCAGGTGGGCACCGGCGTGCAGCGCCATTTCCAGGGAACCGGCCTGGGGTTGGCTATCTGTGAGAAACTGATCAACTTGATGGACGGCGATATCGCCGTCGAGTCTGAACCGGGTCTGGGCAGCTTGTTCAGCATCCGCATTCCGCTGTTCAACGCTCAGTTCCCCATCCCGCAGGCCAGCGATACCTGGCAGGGCCGTCGGCTGTGGCTGGATATCCGCAATCAGCGGCTGGAAAGTTACCTGATGGCGATTCTGGGGGGCTACGGCGCCGATATCCAGCGCTATGACGGCCAAGAGACCGCCGCCGGAGAGGTGATGCTCAGCGATCATCCGCTGATGCTGGACACGCCGCTGCTGGCTCAGATCCAATTCTCTACCGAACATATCGGCCCATCGCTGGAAACTCGGCCGGGTTATTGGATGCACAGTACCTCCACGCCGCGAGAAACGCTGAGCTTGCTCAACCGGTTGTTCGGCGTTGGCAGCGGCGCGGCAGAGGCGCTGGTGCAGCTGCCGGTGCCCGCCAAGGCCAGCGCGGCGGACAACGGCGATATTCATCTGCTGGTGGTTGACGATCATCCGATCAACCGTCGCCTGCTGTCCGATCAGCTGGGATCGCTGGGGTATCAGGTGGTGACCGCCAACGACGGCGTCGACGCGCTCGGCGTGCTGAAACAGCACCACGTCGATATTGTGCTGACCGACGTCAATATGCCGAACATGGACGGCTATCGCCTGACGCAGGAACTGCGACAGATGCAGTTCAGCGCGCCGGTGATCGGCGTGACGGCCAATGCGCTGGCGGAAGAGAAGCAGCGCTGCCTCGAGGCGGGTATGGATAACTGCCTGTCGAAACCGGTCACGCTGGAGACGCTGGAACAGACGCTGGCTTACTACAGCCAACGGGTACGCTACAGCCGCAGCGAGGCTTGAAAAGCAAACAGGCACGGCGAATGCCGTGCCTGTTTGGCGCTAACCTGCCGTGAGGCGGGATTTAGTCTTTGTCCAACGGCGTCATGCTGACGGAGGAGAGGTAGTTGAGCAGGGCGATGTCGTTCTCGACGCCCAGCTTCATCATCGCCGATTTCTTCTGGCTGCTGATGGTTTTGATGCTGCGGTTGAGTTTCTTGGCAATTTCGGTCACCAGGAAACCTTCGGCGAACAGGCGCAGCACTTCGCTCTCTTTCGGCGACAGGCGTTTGTCGCCATAGCCGCTGGCGCTGATCTTCTCCAGCAGTTTAGAGACGCTTTCCGGCGTGAATTTCTTGCCTTTCTGCAGGGCGGCCAGCGCCTTCGGCAGATCGGTCGGCGCGCCTTGTTTCAGCACGATGCCTTCGATATCCAGATCCAATACCGCGCTCAGGATCGCCGGGTTGTTGTTCATGGTCAGCACGATGATCGACAACTGCGGATAGTGGCGCTTGATGTATTTAATCAGCGTGATGCCGTCGCCATACTTGTCACCCGGCATCGACAGATCGGTGATCAGCACGTTGGCGTCCAGCTTGGACAGATTGTTGATCAGTGCGGTTGAGTCTTCGAACTCCCCAACGACATTCACCCATTCAATTTGCTCAAGTGACTTCCGGATGCCAAACAGTACGATAGGATGGTCATCAGCAATAATTACGTTCAGGTTATTCATGTTGTTGGCTACCTTGCTTCAGCAGTCTGCTGACGAAAAAATCAATCTGACTGATGTTATTCTCGATCTCGGGCGCATCACCTTCTGCGATGCGCTGTTCTAACGATTCGCACAGCTGCTTGCCGGGAAGCAGATTTAACATGGCAAACACGCCTTTCAGGCGGTGTGCGGTTTGTGACAGCGCATTGAAATCACTGCTGCCCGCCTCAGTATACAGTTTTTTGACATCGTCGGGTACTGTATCGACAAACAGCCCATAGTAATCACTTGATTTCAATTGTTTTTCATAGAGTTGGATATCTTCTGAGCTCAATGAAAGCGGGCTTTCTTCCTGTTCCAGCGCGGCCATTTGCTGTTCGATCAGCATCAGCACGGCGTCGATTAATGCGCCGTTCAGATTATAGTTCACCCGAATGTAGCGTTTATCCAGCGCTTGCCAGCCCGGCTCATCGGTCGCCAACAACAGGGTGTAGTCATCGGCGCGTTGTGGGTTATCGGTCAGCAGCACGTCATAATCGCGGTTGACCGCGCGATCTTCGGCGACGAGACAGTCGGCGCCGTAGGCCTGCAGCAGGCGGGTCACGATGCCGCGCACCTCATCCGAGGTGACGTCCAGCAGGGCGGTGACGCCGTCGAGCAGCTTTTCCTGCTCCTGCGGCTCTTTTTTCTCCATCTCCATGGCGACGCGAATGGTATAGCGAGTGCCGATATCCACCTTGCTGCGAATGTCCAACTGGCCATTAAGTTTTTTGCACAGCTGGTTGCACAGGAAGAAGGTGAGCCCGGAACCGTGGTTGAAGCGGTCCACCAGCGTCTGGCTGAGGAAGGGATAGTTGAGGTTGCTGATCTCTTCGTTGGAGATGCCGGAGCCGGTGTCATTGATTTGGAAAATCAGGCGATCCGGGTGCTCGGGCTCATGGTCGACAACCAGCGAAATCTTGCCGCAGGCGGTGGTGATAATGGCGTAATGCACCAGCAGCGCAATCACTTTGCGCAGCGCGTTGGCGTCGCCGATATAGTTCTGCTCGACGTCCAGCTGGAAATGCTTGAACAGCGCCAGCCCCTTCTGGTTAAGGGCGGGCAGGGCCTCCAGCAGCAACTCGTCGACCATCGCCGCCGGGTTGAACGGTTCGCGCGTAGGCTGCCAGTCCTGGGTTTCCAACCGGGTCAGCAGGGTAATGTTATCGATCAAACCTAGCACCGAAGCCGACTCCGCGGTCAACTGGCCCAACAGTGCCTGCTGCTGCTCCTCATCCGGCCGGTTACGCAGACGATCGACCAGATCGTGCATATGGCGTACCGGCTGATTGAGCTCGATGCCCAGGTTGTGCAGCATCAGCTTGCGTGCCTGAACGTTCTTGTCGTATTCGCGCCGCGCCTGCTGCAGCCGCTTGTTCACCATCACCTCTTTATCCTGATCGTGCATCAGGAACAGGTAGGTGTCCGGCGACAGCTGGCTGCGGAAGATACGGATTTCATACACTTCATTGTTGACCGTCGCCTGGATCACCCCGTGATGCTGTTCGGCCATATGGGCGATTTTTTGCAGGCTGAGGTGCGGCAGCAGGTGTTCGGCGATTTTGTTGCTGGCGATCACCGTATTGTTGGCGAAGCTGTAGACCAGCAGGCCGGAAGGCAGGCTGGAGACGATCTCCTGATTCAGTGCGCGCTCGGCTTCCAGCTCCACCGCCATGTTTTCGCTCGGGCGAATGTACTGGCGGCGGATAAAGTAGATGCTCAGCATCGACAGCGCCAGCAGCAGCAGGTTGATCGCGATCAGCCAGATGTTGTTGCGCAGCAGATCGATGGCCAGATTGATGGCCGAAACGCGATACACCACCTTCAGCGGCGCATTGGGCAGGGCGGCGCTGAACTCGACCCAACCGCCGCTCATCGTCGCATGGGTACCGAGAGCCGTTTCCGCCGGAATGGCGCTGTCGTCGAGATCGACATCGTCCGGCAGCAGCAGGAAATTGGCGCGGGCCAGATTGGCCGGAATGATGTCGTTGATCGGCAAGTCGAAGGCGATCACCGTCGCCAGATGCCCCGGTTGATTAAAGGTGGTGCGAATCGAGAACGAATAGGCGTTCTGGAAACGCTGCTTGCGCAGATCGGAAAAGCTCTCGCGCTCGTCGAGCATGTTGGCCTGTTGCAGCATCTCGGCACGGCGTTCGTCCGCCGAGGTGGTCAGGTAGCTCTCTCGAAAGCGCGAAGCCAGCTCTTTGAGCGGCTGGGTGGTGATCAGACTGAGGCTGTTGTCCTGGCCATTGAGGTAATACATGGCATAGTTCTCGGTCTTGGCACCCCAGCGGGTGTCCAGGTAGTCCGAGATGTTGGCGATCATAGCCAGCGTGTTCTCGTCATGGCTGCCGAAGATCACCGCGTCGGTTTTCTTGTGCGGCTTCTCGACATAATAGACGTCGGGCCGCAGGCGGGTTTCCTGCAAACCGGGATCGCTGTTCTGTGCCGGCGCATTGCCGAATTTGTCATAGACCTGGTAGGTCATATAGCGGTAGGTATCGATACGCTTTTGCAGCGAACCGGCAATGCTGTTCAGCGTGTACTTCTTTTCCGCCAGCCAGGCGTTGGTGTAGTTGTAACCATACAGGCCAATGCCGATCGTCAGCAGCACGATAAACAGCAGGAAGCAGCGGGTAATGTTGCTGGAGCTGATGGTCAGTTGTTTATTTTGCATAGTGGCTGCGCATTCCTGAATCAGCGAGTGACGGCCTTGGCGCTGGCGGTGACCGCCAACAGCAGGGCGGCTACGCAGGCGAAAGCCACCGTCAGGCTGGAAAACTGAGCGATAAAGCCGATCAGCGCCGGGCCGGCCAGAATACCGGCATAGCCGACGGTGGTGACGGAGGCGATCGCCAAATTGGCCGGCATGTCGCGCTGGTTGCCCGCCGCGCTGAACAGGATCGGCACGACGTTCGAGGCGCCCAGGCCGACCAGCATGAAACCGACCAGCGACACGGTAGCGTGATTGAAGGCGATGGCCAGGCTCAGACCGAGTGCGGCGCACAGGCTGCCCAGCAGCAGCACCCGGTAGCGGCCCAGCGAATTCACCACCCGATCGCCATTGAGCCGGCCGAGCGTCATGGTGATGGAAAACAGCGCATAGCCCAGGCCGGCCTGGCTATGTTCGACGCCGCGCAGCGTGGTGAGGAACAGCGCGCTCCAGTCGAGCATCGATCCTTCCGCCAGAAACATGATAAAGCACAGGATGCCGATGAACATCACCCAGCCGCGCGGCAAAACGAACATCGGCCCGCCGTCGTCGGCGCCGCTCTCACGCAGCAGATGGCGGCTGGCGAGCGCCAGCAGCACTATCACCGCCAGTACGGTAAGCAGGGTGGATTGCAGCGGCGTCAGGCCCAGCCACAGCAGCGCGCTGACGCCACCGGCGCCGGCAATGCCGCCGATGCTGAAGAAACCGTGAAAACCGGACATCATCGCCTTGCCGCTGGCGCGTTCGACGATCACCGCCTGAACGTTCATCGCCACGTCGATCATGCCGATCGCTGCCCCGAACAGCAGCAGCGCCACGGCCATGCCGCCGAGGGAATCCATCAGCGCCAGTAGCGGCAGATCGATGCATAACCCGAGCCCCGCCATCAGGATCACCGCGCGGCAGCCCAGTTTGCCGGTCAGGAAACCGGTCAGCGGCATCGCCAGCATGGAACCGGCACCGATACAGAGCAGCAACAGGCCGAGCGAGCCGTCATCGATACCGATGCGCGTTTTGGCGAAGGGCACCAGCGGCGCCCAGGCGGCCATGCCGAGACCGGCGACGAAAAAGGCCAGGCGGGTGGCGATCTGTTGAGGAACGCCGGGCGTTTGCTGTTCATTGCACAAGGTGGCTGTCATGTAAGCGTCAGGATCTTGGGTCAAAAGAGTGGCGAAAGTTACTGACAGTTTTTATCACAATCCGCGATCCGGGTCGAAAAGATTCGCGTTTGGTTCCTCTCTGGCACCGCCTCTGCGCACCAGCCACAGGGCGATCGCCTGGACTATATACGCCTTTTGCCGTTGGTCGAGCGCGATACCCTGCGGTATGCCGTGCCACTTTTCCAGGCAGCCGCGGCAGCAGGTGGCGGTGGCGTGTTGGGCGACAAACACCGGGTGGCCGCGCATCGGCGTTTGCTTACCGTCATTTTTAGGATGGGCGGCGGCCAGGCGACTGTCGATGAAATCGCGGGCATGGCTGAGGATCAGCGGCAATCCCTTGTCGTCGAGGTAGGTTTGGTCCTTGGCATTTAAACGGAAACGGGCGCGGAAGGGGGAGCTTTGCAGCCGCTGCCACAGCACGTCGGGTTGAAAGGGCATCATGACTTTACTCGCTGAGGGTGAGCTTTTTTTCAGGCTATCAGAAGTGAAACTCCGCGGCTAATTATGCCTGCGGCGAGAAATAAAGGATGGGATAAAGCACGAAATGAAAAGTAAGCTCAATTTGTAGACTAAAATAACAGAAAAGATTAGCAATTAGTGCGGAAGTTAATTAGTGAAACTATATCATGAGGTTATTTATTTGCCTGCTATTTGTACGAGCTGAAATTGTGAGGAGAGTGTGGAGGAAAATAAAAAACCGGCCAGAAGCCGGTTAAAGGAATGCTGAAATTATCTTCGGGTAATGAAGGTAATAATGAAAATAATGATGATAGCGAGGTGATTATAGCGGCTGCGTGCGGACAGCGTTTTGGCACAATGTGCTTATTGCCCGATTCAATTGTATGGTTGCCTTTTTTTTCTTAAAGATATGTATAACTACATGATTTTTTATCAATTAATCTATTCTTTGTCTTTAAGTGCTTTATTTTGTTTGTCTGTAATGTTTTGTGAAAGTTCGCGCGTATTTACATTTTGAAACCTTTATTAATTACAATGAAACACTATCGGATACTTGGTATCATTTTCTTTCTGGATTAATATAACCCTTGTTACCAGAATGGTAATGCACAGTCGTGCTAATAATGCTCGAAAAGGGCAGTGGCCGTAGCTCGACATAATTAACGAGGATAATAACGATGAAACTTCGAGTACTCTCTCTGATGGTACCCGCACTGCTGGTTGCAGGCACAGCAGGCGCGGCGGAAATCTACAACAAAGACGGTAATAAACTGGATTTGTACGGTAAAGTCGACGGTCTTCACTATTTCTCCAGCAATGATGGCGCGGACGGCGATCAGTCTTATATGCGTTTTGGCCTGCGTGGCGAAACGCAAATCAGCGATCAGCTGACCGGTTACGGCCAGTGGGAATATCAGGCTAACCTGAACCACGCTGAAAACCAGGACAACAAGAACTTCACCCGTTACGGCTTCGCCGGTCTGAAATTCGGCGACTACGGTTCCTTCGACTATGGTCGTAACACCGGCGTGCTGTACGACGTCGCGGCTTACACCGACTTGCAGCCTGAGTTCGACGGCTCGACCTACGGCGCTGACCAGTTCATGTTCCAGCGCTCCAGCGGCCTGGCGACCTATCGTAACAACGGCTTCTTCGGTTTGGTTGACGGCCTGAACTTCGCCCTGCAGTACCAGGGTAAGAACGGCAGCCCAGAAGAAACCAACAACGGCCGTGACGTTCTGGGTCAGAACGGCGAAGGCTACGGCATGTCGATGAGCTATGACATGGGTTACGGCATCAGTGCCGCCGGTGCCTTCTTCAACTCTCGTCGTACCAGCGAGCAGAACGGCGGTGGCGGCTACCAGAACATTATGGGCCGCGGCGATAAAGCAGAAGGGTATTCCGGTGGTCTGAAATATGACGCCAACGACACCTACCTGGCCGTGATGTTCACCCAGTCCTACAACGCGGCGCGCTTCGGTAGCTCTACCAGCGATGCTTTCGGTTACGCCAACAAGGCGCAGAGCTTCGAAGCCTACGCGCACTACCAGTTCGACTTCGGTCTGCGTCCGTTCGTGGGCTATAACCAGACCAAAGGTAAGGATCTGGGCCGCGCCGGTAACGGCAAGGACTACGGTGATGAAGATCTGGTCAAATTCGTCGACCTGGGCGCGACCTACTTCTTCAACAAAAACATGTCCACCTATGTTGACTACAAAATCAACCTGCTGGACAACAACGACTTCACCCAAGCTGCCGGTATCAACACCGACAACGTGGTTGCCGTGGGCCTGGTTTACCAGTTCTAAGCACCTCAGTGTGAACGTCATCACGCGGCCTTCGGGCCGCGTTTTTTTTTGCCTGTAAAGCACGGATTGATCCGTTGTCGGCACGGGAAGCGCTTCGGCTAGCCCTCGCTCGGCCTACGCTGTCAGTACAGCAAACAGAGCGGAGGTGATATGGAACTCAAGATCGACAAGGTGATCGAAACGGTGCTGTACGTCAGCGATATTGAACGCGCGGACGCCTTTTATCGAGAGGTGCTGCAACTGCCGGCGATGGTTGCCAACGAACGGTTTCGCGCCTATAACGTCGGCGATCGAAGCGTATTGTTGCTGTTTATCGAGGGCGACTCGCTGCGTGGGGCGCACTATCCGACCGGGTTTATTCCCGCGCACGATGGCGTGGGGCCGGCGCATATCGGGCTGGCGGTAGCGAAAGACCAACTGCCGCATTGGGAACGGCATCTGATGGCCAACGGCGTGGAGATAGAGGGGCGGATGCGCTGGGAACACGGCGGGGAGAGCATTTATTTTCGCGATCCCGACGCTCATCTGCTGGAGTTGGTGACGCCGGGCATTTGGGCCAATTACTGATCGAACCCGCCTTGCGCCAACATGTCCAACGTAGCATTCAGCACCTGCAGCGCGGCCTGCGGTTGCCGCTCTATCTGCACTCTGACGATGGCGCCGTCGATCAGCATCGCCAACATCGCTGCGTGCTGTTCCCGCTGTGGGCCGGCGGGCAGGTGACGTGCCAGCTCGTCCGCCATCTGTCGCTTATGCTGGCTGGCGATGTGCAGGCTTTCCGGCAGCAGGTCGGCAAGTTCCACCGCCGTATTGATAAACGCGCAGCCGCGAAAGCGCGGATCGTCGAACCATTCCGCCAGGCAGGGCGCCAGCGCCGCCAGCAACCCGCCGGTTTGCGCCACATGCCTGGCCAACGCTGTGCTGAACCAGGCTAGCCACTGCTGGTGGCGATAGGCCAAAAACGCCGTAATCAAGTCGTTCTTGCTGGGAAAATGGCGGTAAAACGTCACCTTGGTTACGCCAGATTCCTTGATGATGCGATCGATGCCGGTGGCGCGGATCCCCTCCTGATAAAACAGATCGTGCGCCGTCAGCAGGATGCGCTGGCGGGTGGGCAAGGCGTTGAGATCGGCGGTCATCATTTTCTCCTGGGCTATTTCCGACTGATTGTAGACAACTCTGTCTACATGCGCTAGCGTAATGTTGTAGACAGAGTTGTCTACATGCCTTCACTCAGGAGATGAACATGAGCATTAAACCCCCATTGCCGCCTTTTACCCGCGAATCCGCCATCGAGAAGGTGCGGCTGGCGGAGGATGCCTGGAACAGTCGCGATCCCGAACGCGTATCGCAGGTATATTCCCTTGATACCCATTGGCGTAACCGCGCGGAGTTTGTCGACGGCCGCGCAGCGGTAGTCGGTTTTTTACAACGCAAATGGGCGAAAGAGTTGGAGTATCGGCTAATTAAGGAACTGTGGGCGTTTGATGGCGCGCGCATCGCGGTGCGTTTCGCCTATGAATGGTGCGACGATTCCGGCAACTGGTATCGCAGCTTCGGCAACGAAAACTGGGAGTTCAATCAGGAGGGGCTGATGATCAACCGCCATGCGTGCATCAACGACATGCCGATCCGCGAACAGGATCGGCGTTTTCACTGGCCGCTCGGCCGGCGGCCGGATGATGTCCCGGCCCTGAGCGATTTCGGTTTTTGAATCTGACGTCGCGCCCGCGATGGCCGCTCGTGAGGAAAAGCGCACCGATCGACAAAGGGGAATTTGTAGAAAAGCCTTTCCACTTCTAGACTTAGGGGACAACAAACGCACTCCAAGAGGACAAGCTATGACGAAGAAGTTGGTTTTGGCCGTCGGCACTGCGGCGGTATTTTCCATTCTTGCCGGCTGCACCGCCTATGACCGCGCAACCAGTTATGTCAATGAGCCGGTGGTCAGCGATGTCAAAGTGGGGATGACCAAGCAGCAGGTGCGGGCTATCGCCGGTCCGCCGTCGACCACCGCCACGCTGGTTCATGCGCAGGGCACTTGCGACACCTATGCGGTGGCGCCGCGCGACGGCAAAGTGCAAACGTACTTTGTCAGCTACAATGACACGGGCCATGTCATGAACAAGGGCTATCAAACCTGTTCAGACTACGATTCTCAGCCGAAGTAATCGCGTTTCGGCCGACACAAAAAGCCTCGCTTGCGCGGGGCTTTTCATTTTTTAAGCGTTTAAGGCCTGAAGTTTAGGCAACTGCACCGGTTGTGCCATTTTTTTGCATGAAAACGATAGACATTTCATAACGGTATCGCTAATATCAGCGCCCATTGGAAGGATGGCCGAGTGGTTTAAGGCAACGGTCTTGAAAACCGTCGAGTGTAACAGCTCCCAGAGTTCGAATCTCTGTCCTTCCGCCAAATTCAGCCGGCTTAGCTCAGTAGGTAGAGCAACTGACTTGTAATCAGTAGGTCACCAGTTCGATTCCGGTAGCCGGCACCATGATAAAGCAGTACCGGCACCCTGAGTGCCAAAAAAACCGCCAGCCGCAAGGTTGGCGGTTTTTTGCTTTATGCCGTTCCCAACGCGGCGTGTACGGGGCTAGGGCAGCCAGGCGCCAAGCACCACTCCGATAATCGCGTACTCATCGGCATTCAGCGCCGGGCAATCCGGCATGCTCCCCTTAAGCCATCGATGTCCTGCTTCCTCAACATACTTTCTAAAGGTGAGCTCAGCATTGTCGCAGCGTTTCGCTATCACCTTGTCGCCGGAGACGAGCTCGGTTATGCCGGCCGCAGTGGGTTCGACAAGTATCAAGGCGCCCTTCGGGTAATTGGCGCCGGT
Source organism: Serratia sp. 2880STDY5682894 (assembly GCF_001537385.1). Classification (NCBI taxonomy): domain Bacteria; kingdom Pseudomonadati; phylum Pseudomonadota; class Gammaproteobacteria; order Enterobacterales; family Yersiniaceae; genus Serratia; species Serratia sp. 2880STDY5682894. The sequence continues at coordinate 248,201 of NZ_FCJA01000002.1, forward strand.
AGAGCCACTCATCGTGTCATCCCGCACGGGCAGCCAGTAGGCCTGAACGCTGCACTGCACCATCGCCGGGTAGTGGACGGCCGTCCCTTTGTTCAGCTGTTCGTGAGACAACGGCAGTGTCCACGCCAACAGCGGCAGCGTTTTACCCGGGGCCTGCGCGGCCTTCTTCCTGGCGGGGCGTAGCCCGGTTTGCTCCAGGCCGTCCAGCCAGCCGATTTGCACGGCGAAGTACTGTTCAATCCTTCGCGCCATATCGCCACTGATGCCTTTTTTTCCTTTCTTGCCCGACGGGTAGAGCAGGCGAGAGACATAGTCAGCTGCAATGCCGAGCGCCTCGGCAAGGCGCTTTTGGCCTCCGACGCCGAGGTTGTCGATCAGGATGATCAGGCGCTCTCGCCGCATCTCCTGCAGGTGCAATTTTTGCTCGTTTTTCATGAGGCCATCGTACCTAAATTTAGCTGCAGGTAAATGGCTTTTCGCTATTGAAAAAAAGATACCTCTGGGTATACTTGATACTGTTTATTTATACAGTATTTGGTGCGGCATTCCTCGGCGAGCACGCCGAGCAGCACAACGGCTCGACCGACGTCGGTAAGCGACATGGAGCCTTGGCGATGTGGGAAACGCCCAAAGGAGGTGGAAGCATGAGAGATATGAATGAAGTGTTGGAGCGATGGGGCGTATGGGCCAGGGATAACAGCGGCATTGATTATTCCCCCATTGCCGCCGGATTCAAAGGGCTGTTGTCCTATAAATCGAATGGCGAGCTCTCCTGCTGCGATGATGACGGCCTGGTGATCGACGGTTGCGTGGGCAGATTGAAGAAATACAAACCCGAAGAGTTCGATCTCATCATTGCCCACCATGTTTATGGCATATCTCTGCGCAAGATTGCCCTGAAAAGGAAATGTTCAGACGGTACGATACGTAAAGAGATGCAAACGGCGGAGGGATTTATCGGTGGATGCCTGGCGATGCTGGATATAACGTTGAGTATGGATCGCTGAAAAGGCTGCCGTTGAAATTGAAGAGGGCTTATTTTTCGCCTCCTAATGATATAAGGAATAATAAGGGCGAGTAAAATATCTTGCGCGTCGCCATAATTAAAAAAAGCTCACGCGTACGCAAATAAGCCGGTAATATGATAAAACTGAGTCGTTGCCGGCGCCGCCGCACGATAGATAAACCTCGCTCCGGCGGGGTTTTATTTTTTTATCATAAAAGACTCACGCGTACGCAAATAAGCCGGTAATCTGCTAAAACTGAGTCGTTGCCGGCGCCGCCGCACGATAGATAAACCTCGCTCCGGCGGGGTTTTATTTTTTATCATAAAAGACTCACGCGTACGCAAATAAGCCGGTAATCTGATAAAACTGAGTCGTTGCCGGCGCCGCTGCACGATAGATAAACCTCGCTCTGGCGGGGTTTTATTTTTTATCATAAAAGACTCACGCGTACGCAAATAAGTCGGTAATCTGATAAAATTGAATTGTTGCCGGCGCCGCCGCACGATAGATAAACCTCGCTCCGGCGGGGTTTTTCATTTTTAGCCTCCTTGTCAAAACGGTCAATCACTCACTGAATAATGACTGTCGTTGAATGACCACGACGGGAGGCTAATCCTTCTTCTTTATAAAACAGCGCAATCTTATTTATCTGCCCAGGCTCAGCAGAGCGAATAAGCCATTTTCAACAGCGTAAATGGCCGCTTTTTAAATGGAACAGGAATGACGGGGAGAAGCGCCGCATTTAGCGGCTCTTTTCCATGACTCCCGAAGATCGGGCTATGCCCCGGCAAGGGGAGGGTGATGATTATGCCTTGGAAAAATGAACCAAACATTCTTTCAATGCTGCTTGCTTTCGGCATGACGCTGCTGGGGGCGATCGCCAGCTATTCCTTCAAGGTCTTGAACGGCGAAACCTTTAGCTGGAGGACGCTGTTCTTGCAGCTGTTCGTTTCTATTTTCGCCGGTTTGACCATGGTGATGATTGCGCTGCATTACGACTGGCCTTCGGAGGTGATGGGCGGCGTATGCGGCATGGCGGGGTGGTCGGGAGCATCGCTGATCAAGGCATTGGAACGCCGATTTCTCAATAAAGCGTCAGGAGGAAACCATGAAGATAAGTGACGATGGCATAGCGCTGATCAAGCGTTTCGAAGGTTTGCGATTGCAGGCTTATCAGGACTCGGTCGGCGTTTGGACCATCGGTTACGGTTGGACCCAGCCGGTCGCAGGACGAAAAGTGGGTGCCGGCATGGCGATCGATGCCGCAACGGCCGAGCGTTTGCTGCTGTGCGGTATCGCCCAATTCGAACAGGGCGTCGAACGGCGGGTGGCGGTGACGATCACGCAGGGGCAGTTCGATGCGCTGGTGAGCTTTGCCTATAACCTGGGCCTGCGCGCGCTGGAGAACTCGACGCTGCTGCGCCGGTTGAACGCCGGCGATCGGCAGGGAGCGGCCGACCAGTTCGGTCGATGGGTCAATGCGGGCGGCGTGCGGCTCGATGGGTTGGTTGCCCGGCGCGCGGCGGAACGCGCGCTGTTCCTGTCCTGATGCCCGAATGCGTCTGCACAACGATTCCCCCCTCAAAACGACGGAGATCTTGCCCAAATGATTGAAGATGAAATCCAACGCTCGCTGGCCACGCTAACCCATCTGGCGGCTTACCCGCTGATCTTGCCGGATCCGCAGCAAGAAGGCGTGACCTATCAGAAGATCAGCGATCTGAAAGTGAACACCGGTCTGGTTGACAGCTCGCTGGTGCAAAGCCGTTTTCAGATCGTGCTGTACGTGATCGACGATTACTCCCGGCTGATCGCTCTGGATAAGGCGGTTTTGAATGCCTGGGAAGGGGTTCGGCATGGCCATATCGGCCAATGGCCGGTACAGGCTGTCGCGCGCAGCACCCTTTTGCAGAGCGCCACGCCCCTGGCAGATGACCGCGTTCAGTATCGGATGGCGCGCGATTACCTCATCACGCATTCCGAGGTGGCGGTGTGATCGCCATGAAGGTTTCCGGCATGGCGGAATTGACTCGCCGGTTGGAAACGATTCGGCGCGAGGTCACCAGCCACATTCTGCCGGAAGCCGGCCACGCCGCGTTAGCCCCGGTCCTTGGCACGATGCGACAGTGTGCCGATCGGGGGGCGCCAAACAGCGAGCCATCGCTGAGCGCCGGCATCGCGATACGCCCGATCGTTACCGGATGGAACGCGGTGACGTTGCGCGTCGGCCCCAGTAAACAGCATTACCACCGAGCCCTGGCGCAGGAGTACGGCACGGCAACGCAAGCCGCCGCCCCGTTTATTCGCCCTGCGTTGGATCACCATAAGCACCAAGTGTTACGCATCCTGGCGGCTAACGTCCGCTATGGCATCGAAAACCGGTAGCGACCGCTACCATCCTTCATCAAAAAAGAGAGAGAAAAACTATGGCTGATAAAACTTCGCCAGAATACGCCATGCTGCCTGCCGGCACTATCGTCAAATGGGGCACCGTTGGGGCTGCGCCCACGGCCATGAAGGCGCTGACCAACTGTAAAGCGGTGGGTGAAATGGGGCAAACCGGCGGTTTTGTCGATTGCACCACGCTGCTGGATACCGCCAAGCAGTTTATTTCCGACCTGCCGGAAGGCGCGGAGAAATCCATCGGTTTCATCGACGATCCGTCCAACGCCGATTTCGCGGCGCTGCTGAATGCGGCGGACAAGCGCGAAACGGTACAGTTTTACGTCGAGCTGCCGAACGGCCGCACTTCCACCTCCATCCTGTCGCTGTCCGGCTGGAAAATGAATGAGATCACCGCCCCGGCGAGTGAAGTCATTCAGATTACCGTTCAGGGCAAGCAAAACAGCAACACCTGGGGCTCGGTTACCCCGAAGGTGTGACGAACCGACGAGCGCGCTGGCTTAACGCCTGAGGGCGCTCGACGCGATCGCTTCCGCCGCGGGCCATGTGGCCTGCGGCAATTTTCTTCATGCAGAGCACATTATATGAACAAGGAAAAACCGATGACTGAGAAATACGATCTGAAAGCGCTGAAAGCGGCGCTGCTGAAATCCGACGACCACGTGATCGAAACGCAGATCTTTGGCGCCAAAGCCTTTATCCGCCGCCTGAAAGCGGCGGAACTGCAGGAAAACGAAGACGGCATGAAGGCCGCCATCGACAGCGGTGATATGAACAAAGCCGCACAGCTCAACGTGCAGCTGCTGCTGTCTTGCCTGATGACGCCGGACGGCAAACGCATCCCGGCCGGCGCCTTGCCGAGCGTTGAAGATCTGCTGGCGGCGCACGACAACCCGACGCTGGTCGAAGCCATCGGCGCCGTTAAGCGCCATGCGGTCGGCAGCCTGGAGGAAGCGGAAAAAAACTGACTGACTCGCCCTGGCTGATGTTGGTGTTCCAACTGGCCGATCGCTGGGGTGAGTCGGATCCTCGCAAGATCGCCGCGCTGCCGGCGCACATCCTGAATCACTGGCGGGCATACTTCAAACTGCAAGGCATGACGGCCGATGCGGCGGAGAGTGCCCCCGTTCATCAATCCGGTCAGCCCGCGCAAAGCAGTATTGATATGCAGTGTGCTGACGTTATGCGAGTGCTGGGAAATGGCTGATACCGCACAGTTGGTCGTCGGGTTGCAACTGAATGACACCAACTTTAAAAACAAACTGACGGCGGCTTACCGTACCGCCGGGGAACAATCCGCCAAATTTAACCGCCAGGCTCAGCAGGACGCGAAGAAGACCGACGAGTCGTATCAACGCATCGGCGGCACGCTTGGTGGCCTGGCGGGAAAACTGGCGGGGCTGGCCGGCGTCGAGCTGTCGCTGCAGGGGCTCGCCGCCACGTCGCGCCAGTATGGGCAGGCGCTCACCGAACTTGCGTCCATCACCGTCGCTGCGACGGCGCAGATGAAGCAGTTGGACGACGCGGCTCGCCAGGCGAGCAGCGCCTCCGGCGAAGGCGGCAGCCGCGCGGAGGAGATGCTGAAACTGGCCGGCGGCCTGAATGACAGCGCGGCGGCCTGGCGCGATCAGGCGGCGGCGGCGCGCGGGGCGGCTCAGGCGACGACCGGCGTCGGTTCTGCCTCTCGCGTCGCCAACGTCGCGCTGGGGGTTCTTGGCGGCCCGATCGGTGTCGCCATCCAGGCGGGGTTGGCGATGCTGTACTTCCATGAGCAAAACCAATTGGCCCGTGAGTCGGCTTTGGCATTGAAAGATGCAGTAATAGAGACCGTCCCGACATTGGCTAAGATGTCTAATAAACAGTTAGCTGTAAAGCAACTGGATTATAGAGATCAGCTTCAGATGCTTTTTGATGAAAAAAAGCAGCTGCAACGTAATGAAACATATCTGAAAACACGGATAGAGCAGGCTAATAAAGCGGGGTGGATTGGCAGTCTCTTGTTTGGTAAGCCGGAGGACAGGAAGGAGGAGTTGATCAGAACGGCGGCGGATATGGAGTCGATGGATAAGGCCATCGAAACTGCTAAACGTAATCTTGACAATGTAAATGATGCTCGCTTTTTGGCTTATACAGAGCTTGGCCAACGTATTAGCCAGTTTCAATCTGATATTAATGCAATAGTAACTCCTGAGCAGCCTAAAGATGATCAGTCAGCTGCTGGTAGGTCAGGGGCAGATAAGAGTGGACAAGAAAAGCAGCAGGAGCAGTACATGAAGCTGCTTCAACAGCTCGCGGAACAATACGCGCCTGGGCAGACGACGGTACGCAAAGAGCAGGAAGCCAGCGAAGAACTGAAAACGCTTTATGGTAAGCGACTGTCGAACGAACGCGAATATCAGATCGCCAGTCTGGCGCAGCAGCAAGAAAATATGCGCCAGCGATTGAAAGCTGAAACCGACGCGAAACAGCTGGAGTACTCCAACCGGAACGCACAAATGACTTTGTCGCCTGAAGCCTATGAGCAAATGGTCGCAGAGCAGCAGATCAGAGAGTCGTTCCATCAACGTCGCCTGCAGTTGGACAAGGAGGTGGCAGATAAAAATTCCGAGCAATATGTGCAACAGGCAGACATTCTCGCGAGTGAACAGCAACGCCAACTGGATATTGTTCGCGATGCCGAACAGAAAAAAGCGGCGATTAAAGGGGATTATGTCGCCGGGTTGAAAAAGGGCCTGTTGGCTTGGACGGGTGATAGCGGTAACGTTTTTGAGCAAGTCAAAAACATAACGACCCAAACGTTTGATGGCATGGCCAACGCCCTGACTAACTTTGTCACCGTCGGCAAAGCCAGTTTCGGTGATTTTGCCAAATCCATCCTGAACGACCTAACCGGTATGATGATTAAGATGGCGATGTTTAACGCCCTTAAAACCGGTATGAGTTTCTTTTTGCCTACCGGTAACGATCCGGGGCCTGTGCCGATGTTCCCTAACGCCAAGGGCGGCGTGTACGCCTCGCCTTCGCTTAGCGCATTCAGCGGCCAGATCGTCAGCAATCCCACATTGTTCGCGTTCGCCAGAGGCGCCGGCTTGATGGGCGAAGCCGGGCCGGAGGCCATCATGCCGCTCAAACGCGGCGCGGACGGTTCGCTCGGCGTGCGGGCGATCGGCGGCGGCCAGCAGCCTGCGGCGGCGCCGAATGTCTACATCACCATCGAGAACGGCGGCAACGTCAGTTCGCAGGCCGATCCGGGATGGGGCGAGTTCGGTAAACAGATGGGGAATATCGCCGCGCAGGAAAGCCAGAAGGTGATCAACCGCAACCTGATGCCTGGCCAGCCGATTTGGAAAGCAATCAAGGGGATGTAATGGGCATTCAGACATTTGAATTTCCGGCGCGCGTCAATGCCGCCGGCGATACGCGTTTTCGCGTCAGAAAGGCGCAGTTCGGCGACGGCTATGCGCAGGTTTCCGGCGATGGCATTAACCCGATCGTGCGCTCCTGGGATCTGACCTTTGTCGGCAAGTATGACTACATCACGCCGATCATCGTCTTTCTGGAAAACCATCACGGGGTGAAGTCCTTCCAATGGACGCCACCAACTCAGGTTCCCGGCCTGTACCGCTGCGAGGGCTATAAGCCGGTCGCCATGGGCGGGGACAACTATTCACTGACGGCCACGTTTACCGAGGCCTTCCACGTTTAACCGGGGGAGACGATGCTGAATTCAGATTTGCAAAAGCTGGAGCCGGGCAACCGCATCCGCCTGATTGAGGTAGACGGCACCCGGTTTGGCGCCGATATTCTGCGCTTTCACTGCGATACCCTGCCTTTTACGCCGCAAGAGCTGGCCGCCGCCGGCGGTGATGAAACCAAACTGCCGGCGAAATCGGTCTGGTGGCAGGGGCAGGAGTACGGCCCGTGGCCGTTTAGCGTCGAAGGACTGGAGATCTCCGCCGACAGCCAGGGCAATGCGCCTAAGCTGTCGGTCGCCAATATCAATGGCCTGATCAGCGCGCTCTGCCTGCAGTTTGAGGACATGGCGCAGGCCAAGGTGCGGATCCACGACACGCTGGTACACTACCTTGATGCCCGCAACTTCCCGCAAGGGAACTCTTCGGCCGATCCGCTGCAGGAAAAGCTGCAGGTGTTCTACATCGATCGCAAGGCGACGGAAAGCGACGAAGCGGTGGAGTTCGAACTCTCGAGTCCGGCTGACCTGCGGGGACTGCGCATCCCGACCCGGCAAATCCACAGCCTGTGCACCTGGTGCTCGCGCGGCGGCTATCGCACCGGCAAGGGCTGCGATTACGCCGGTAGCCGTTACTTTGACGACAAGGGCAACCCGGTGGATGACCCGAGCCAGGATCGCTGCGGCGGGCTGTTGAGCGACTGCCAAAAACGCTTTGGCGAGCACGAGCCGCTGCCGTTCGGCGGCTTCCCCGGCGCGGCGTTGATCCGGCAGTAGGGGGCGAGCATGAAAGAAAAAACCGCGGCGGCCATTATGGCCCACGCCAGGGCCGAGTATCCGCGCGAATGCTGCGGTGTGGTGGCGCAAAAGTCCCGCGTGGAGCGCTATTTCCCGTGTCGCAACCTGGCGGACAACCCCACCGAGCAGTTTTATCTGGCGCCGGAAGACTACGTGGCCGCCGCCGAATGGGGCACCATCACCCTTATTGTGCACAGTCACCCGGACGCCACCACGCAGCCGAGTGAATTGGACAAGGCGCAGTGCGACGCGATGGCGTTGCCTTGGGCGATAGCCAGCTGGCCGGAGGGGGATTTACGCACCCTCTTGCCGCGCGGCGAACTGCCGCTGGTGGGCCGCCAGTTCGTGCTGGGGCATACCGATTGTTGGGGGCTGGTCATGAGCTACTACCGGCAGGAGCACGGCATAACGCTTCAGGATTACCGCGTTGATTATCCGTGGTGGGAGCGGGGTGAAAACCGCTATCTGGATAACTGGCATGCCTGCGGCTTTCGCGAGTTCGATGGCCCGCCGCAGCCGGGGGATATGGCGATCATGCAGGTTTCGGCGCCGGTGGCCAACCACGCCGGCATTCTGCTGGCAGATGGCCTGTTGCTGCACCATATGTACGGCATGCTCAGCCAGCGGGTGCCTTATGGTGGGTATTGGAAGGAGCGAACGGTGAAGGTGTTGCGGCACAAAGCGCTGATGTGATGCTATCATTCCACTTTTCAGCTTAAGGAAAAGGGTAATGAAGAAAATAATCTCTGCGCTGGCTTTGTGTTTTATGACTTCTTTTTTTGCTAATGCAACTACACTGGATGCATATCTTAGTCATCATAAAGAAATAGACGAAGATCCAATTCTTGGTGAGTATGTAAGGAAGTGGGCTTGGTTTATGGCATTAATGGATGCTCAGCAAAAATATAATACGGCAGACTCAAAAAAAATTAACGAACTACTTGATGCAAAAGGTGATAGATATGGTGCGTTGAGTATTAGAAAACTTTCAACAGACTGTAAAAATGGAACCACAGCGCTAGGTGGTATTGAACTTAATAAGCGCGAATGTAAAATAATAATAAATAGCGCCCGCAAGTAAATATACAGCCCCATTCTAGTGGGGCTTTTTATTGGAGGTTGTATGGATTTTATTGATATTCCTCTCAGAACCATTCGTTTTCATGGTCCCATGATTAAGGTTTTCGGCCGCGAATTTAAATATCGGGCGCCAACGGTGCCAAAAGCGATCGATGCGATGAAAAATCTGCTTCCAGGCTTTGAACGCTACATGCTTGAAGCGCACAAACGCGGCCTGACATTTTCTATTTTCGTTGGTAAACGCAATGTCGGGCAGGATGAGCTGGAGCTCACCAAAGGGACGGAAGATATTCACCTTGTTCCCGTCGTGATTGGGAGCAAGCGCGCAGGATTATTCCAGACCGTGCTGGGCGTGGCGCTGGTTGCCGTGGCCATGTATGTTTCTGCGGGTGCAGGGACGGGGGCTCTGGGGGCATTTACGGCGGGTGGGGGAACTGGCATGGCGGCGATGGCCGGTGCTTCCATGGCCCTCGGTGGCATTCTCCAAATGCTTTCCCCGCAAATGGGCGGGCTGCGCATGCGGCAAGGCCCGGAAAATAAACCGAGCTATGCTTTTGGCGGGCCGGTCAATACCACGGCGCAGGGCAACCCCGTCGGCGTGCTGTACGGCACGCGTGAAATTGGCGGGGCGATTATCTCCGCAGGCATTTATACCGAAGACCAGCAATAACGACATCCGTTTGAACAGACAGCCGCAATAGCGGCTTTTTTTATGGGCGAAATATGGCACAGAACATGATCCGTGGGCGAAAAGGCGGCGGCGGCGGCGGCCACACGCCGGTAGAATCGCCGGACAGCATTCAGTCGATCGCCAGAGCGAAGATGTTGTTCGCATTGGGCGAAGGGGAGTTTGCCGGCGGGCTGGATGGCACAAACATTTTTGTTGACGGTACGCCGGTGCTGAGCAGCGACGGAACGGAAAACTTTCCCGGTTTCCGCTGGGAATTCCGCCCTGGTTCGCAGGCGCAGGAATATATCCAGGGCATACCCGCCGTTGAGAATGAGATCTCGGTTGGCAGCGAACTGAAAAGCGGCGCGCCGTGGGTGCGTTCCGTCTCGAACCTGCAACTTTCCGCCGTTCGCCTGCGCCTGGGGTGGCCCATGCTGCAAAAGCAAGCGGACAACGGCGACGTCAACGGCTATCGCATCGAGTATGCCATCGACGTGGCGACCGACGGCGGCAGCTACCAGGAGGTGCTAACGGCGGCGATCGACGATAAAACCACCTCGCTGTATGAACGCTCGCACCGCATCAACTTGCCGAAGGCCACCACGGGATGGCAGCTGCGCGTGCGCCGGTTGACGCCTAACGCCAACAGCGCCCGGATCGCCGACCGCATGAACATCGAGGCGCTGACCGAAATCATCGACGCCAAGCTGCGCTACCCGAACACCGCGCTGCTTTACGTTGAGTTCGACTCGAAGCAGTTCCCCAACATCCCGAAGATCAGCTGCAAACCGCGCGGCCGCCTGATCCGCGTGCCGGACAACTACGATCCGCAAACGCGCAGCTATACCGGCATCTGGAGCGGCGGCTTTAAATGGGCCTACAGCGATAACCCGGCTTGGGTGTTTTACGACATTATTTTGGCCGAGCGTTTTGGCCTGGGCGATCGCATCGACGCTTCCCAGGTTTCCGAGTCCGAGCTGTATCGCATCGCGCAGTATTGCGATCAGCCGGTGCCGGACGGGCGCGGCGGCGAGGGCATGGAGCCGCGCTTTACCTGCAACGTTTATCTGCAGTCGCGGGAAGAGGCCTGGACGGTACTGAGCGATTTGGCCGGCATCTTCCGCGGCATGACCTATTGGGGGCAAAACCAAATGGTCGCCCTGGCGGACATGCCGCGCGATATGGACTTCACCTACACCCGCGCCAACGTCATCGACGGCAAGTTTACCTATTCCTCCGCCAGCGAACGTACCCGTTACAGCACCGCGATGGTCAGCTGGTCCGATCCGGGCAACCATTACGCCGATGCGATAGAGGCGGTATTCGACAGCGATCTGGTGCGCCGCTACGACGTGAACCAGACCGAACTGACGGCCATCGGCTGCACCACGCCGAGCGAAGCGAATCGCCGCGGTCGCTGGGCGCTGTTGACCAACAGCAAGGATCGTACGGTCAGTTTCTCCGTGGGGCTGGACGGCATGATCCCTATGCCGGGGCATATCGTCGGCGTGGCGGACCAGATGCTGGCCGGGCGGGTGATTGGCGGGCGCCTCAGCGGCGTGGACGGCCGTAAACTGACGTTGGACAGGAAGCCGGGCGCCAAAGCCGGCGATCGCCTGATCGTCAACCTGCCATCCGGCCGGGCGCAGGCGCGCACCGTGCAGGCGGTGAATGAACGCGTGGTGACCGTCACCACCGCCTACAGCGAAGCGCCGGCGCCGGAGGCGGCCTGGTCCATCGACGCGGACGACCTGGCGGTGCAGCTTTACCGCGTGGTGGGCATCGCCGATAACGGCGACAATACTTATACCGTCAACGCCGCGGAACACGATCCGAATAAATACGCCCGCATCGATACCGGCGCGCGTATCGACGATCGCCCGATTTCCATCATTCCGCCCGGCGTGCAGGCGCCGCCGAAAAACATCGCCATCGACAGCTACTCCTCGGTGAGCCAGGGGATCGCCATTACCACCCTGCGCGCCGCCTGGGGCGCGGTTGAAAATGCCATCGCCTATGAGGCGGAATGGCGCAAAGATAACGGCAACTGGGTGTCGGTGCCGCGCACTTCCGCGCTCGGTTTCGAGGTGCCGGGGATTTACGCCGGTCGTTATCGGGTTCGCGTGCGGGCCATCAACGCCAGCAATGTGTCGTCTGTCTGGGCGACCTCGATGGAAACCTACCTCAAGGGCAAAGAGGGTAAGCCGCCGATGCCGGTCGGCTTCAAGGCATCGCCTTTGCTGTGGGGCATTCAGCTCGACTGGGCGTTCCCGTCCGGCGCTGAAGATACGCTGAAAACCGAAATTCAGTATGCGGACAACGCCGCCGGAAATAATGCGATGCTGCTGGCCGATATCCCGTACCCGCTGCACACCCACGCCATGACCGGGTTGAAGGCCGGCCAGGCCTTCTGGTTCCGCGCGCGGCTGCAAGACCGCACCGGCAATCAGGGGGACTGGACGGGTTGGGCCGCCGGGCAGGCGAACGCGGACGCCGGCGATTATCTCGAGAACATCGGCGACGATCTCCTGACCGCGAAAGACGGTGAGCGGCTGGTGGGCGATATCGACACCAATATCGACGCCATCTTGCAGAATGCGCTGGCCAACAACGCGACGGTGGATCACCAGTGGGCGCAGTACGGTACGGTGCGCGCCGATATCATGGTGGTGAAAACCACCATCGCGGAGGTCGATCGCGGGCTGGCCGAGATGAAAACCCAGGTGCAGGCGCAGATTGACGACGTCACGGCGGTGCTGGAAGACAAACTGACGGCGACGGTCGACGCCGACGGTGCCACGGCCATCCATACGCTGAAAGCGGGCGTGCGGGTGAACGGCACCTTCTACAACGCCGGCATGTCGATCGCGGTATTGGCGGAAAACGGCAGGCCGGTCACCACCCGCGTGGGCTTTAACGCGAATCAGTTTGTGCTGATGAGCGGCAGCGGCGACACGCAATATTCACCGTTCGCTGTAATCAACGGCCAGGTGTTTATCAGCGACGCGTTCATTCAGAACGCCTCTATCACGTCGGCGAAAATTGCGGATGCCTCAATTGGGACAGCTAAATTATCAGACCGTCTGTCATCTGATAACTATCAGCCGGGCCAGCAGGGGCTGAGCATTAACTTCAGAAATGGGGAGTTTGAGATGAACGGCAATAGCCCAGGCCAGGGACGGCGAGTGATGACGAACATCCGTGACGATTATTACAACAGCTCTAATCAGCTGGTATTGCGGATCGGTAAACTGAGGTAACAGTTATGGCGGAAGAGTACGGCATTCTGACCCGAGCGCAAAACGGGAAAATGATTGAGTTTAACTCCGGGCTTCGCATGGTCAGGCAGGTTTATGATGGTCCGATTAATGTAAACCTTCGTGATGGTAACGCGTGGACGCCATTGCCTGGGATTTCACCCGGTAGCGAAATTTTTTTAGTTCCGATGGAACGTTATTATTACGAAATACCTAACATCAGCAACCTCACCGGATATGTCAGGGAGAATGACGGTATCAAGACATGGTCTGACAGTTACAGAGGCGGTGCAACTAATCTTTCATTTCGGGGAAAGGTATTCGAAACGTTGCCTGCGAGTGACCCGCCGGAATACGGCATACTCATGACAGATTCAGTTCAGTTTGCAACACTGGGTAAATCTCATATTTCATATATTACACATATGGAAGAAATTAACTTTACGGGATATTGGCGCATACCTGATGGAGTTCAGGGGCGTGAAAATGCTGTAATCTATGTTAGCTGGTTCAATGCGAACTATGAATTAACAATTATGCCGGATGGGGATGGTTTATATACTGACGCAATACGTGGCTGGAGGATTATCAACGACGGTCACGGCGCTACCAGCGATGGTATTAGTGCCACGATGCGAATATGTGTTGTGGCGACTGTACCCGATTTGCAGATGCCTGATTATGGTATTGCCATCTGGAATAACGCTGGGGACTTGGTTTTCACTACGGGTTACACGCCAGTTTCATATAGCTCTTATCAAATAATGAATGGAGCGGGTTCTATTGAGACGGGGTTATCCCGCCCGATGGTTCCGGTGCTGAATTATGGTTTTCTGGGCGAGGGGACAGCTAACTGGACTTATCTTTTCTATCTCGGCGTAGGCATGCAAGGCGGCAGAGTTTATGGAAGAAAAGGCGCAAAGTTTGGCGAAGGTAAAAACCTAATCGGAAGAACAATGACACTGAATCACCGCATGATAATTTTGGACTCGGACAAATATTTCTAACACCTAAAGACCTTTAACAACCCAGCCTGCCGCTGGGTTTTTTGTTGCCTAAATTCAGGAGAACATCATGCCAGCAGGCACTCTAACCCTAACAAACAACTCCGCCGTAGTGAAAGGTACGGGGACGGCATTCAATACCGAGCTGAAAGCCGGTGATTTCATCGTGAGCGTTGTCGGTGGCGTCACCTATACGCTGCCGGTAAAAACGATTGATAACGCCACTCAGGTAACGCTGGTTAAAGCCTATGACGGCCCGGCTCAGCAAAGTGTTGCCTGGAGTGCCGTGCCGCGTGACACGATGAACGCCATCACCGCCCAACTGGCCACCGAAACGGCGAAAGCCTTGCGTGGGTTGAATTTCGATAAAGAGAACTGGCAACAGGTCTTCAGCAGTAGCGGAAACATTACGGTGACGTTACCTGACGGCAGCACTTACACCGGCCCTGCCTGGAATAGTTTTACCGCTGCATTGAATTTGAAGGCGGATAAAACAGAAGTCGATAAAAAGGCCAATAAAAGCGACCTCGGTAACTCGGCGTCCCGTGATGTTGGTACTACCGCAAACACTGTGGCCGCTGGAAACGATAATCGCCTGGGTACTATCAATGGGAAAACTGGTGGATTGATAAACGGGATAGTAAAAACTCAAGGGGTTAATGGAATTGTCGTTGATGCGTGCACTGCCATTGGTTGGGATGGTTCTACCGGTATAAGTGAACTTGTCAATAACCGAGGCGTAGGTACTGGCGGGTTTAGATACCGGATAGCCAATCAGGCTGGCGGGTTGGTTACTCAGTTTGAAATGCGCCAAGATGGTTCTTTCGCCGCACCTCTTGGATCATACTCCGTTGCTGGACGAGTACGGGCATTTTCCGCAATTGGTAATGGTTATCTTGAAGTATCAATTGATGGTTCTCAGAAGGGAATAAATTTCTTTGATTCAGACGAAACAATCAAAGAAAAAATTAATCCCGTAGAACCGGGTGCTGCATCGGCGGTGATACGTCAAATTCGTCCAGTGTCATACAAATTTAAAGATACTACTTATGACGGCGGGGTAACTATAGGTGCTACGCATGATTTCGGTGTGATTGCGCAGGAAGTCGAGAAAATATTACCTAATGGTGTTACGACATTATCCGATGGAAAAAAATCTCTTAATCCACTTGAGCTTTTTGGCCTTTTATTGACAGCGAATAAGGAAATGCTGGAAAGAATAGATCGCCAAGATGAATTAATTAACTTGCTAATGGGGAAATAAATAATGGTGTTAGTCAGCGGGGTGTTAAAGGGGCCTTACGGTGATTCTCGTTCTGGCGTAACTATTACGATGCGCTCAGTGAAAACATCATCCACGGTGTTAAATTTGGCAAAGTCGCAATCTGTCACCGATGATACGGGCCGGTATTCGCTTAATGTAGAGCCTGGTGCCTACGAGGTAATTGTATCTGTCTACGGTGCTCAACCAGAGCGTGTAGGCACAATAGAGGTTTATACCGACTCCCTCCCCGGTACGCTCAATGATTTCCTGCGGCGTCCAGGTGAAAGCGACATCACACCTGAGATTGTGCAAACCGTCGATCGCCTGCGCGCCGAAGCCGCGTTGTCCGCTGATAAATCAGCGGCCTCGGCAAAGGCTGCAAAAGTTAGTGAAAACAATGCGGCGGCTACGCTAGCAAGTGCGTTAAAGCCTGGGGATTATGGGATAGGTGGGAAGGGGGTAAATACTGGGTGGGATATAGCGCTTTCTTCAGCGAAGGGGCAGTTTTTAACTGCGGGAAATACCGCGGCAAACGATGGCCCAGCCCCCACTACCTCGGCGTTTATGGGGATCAATATAGCGCATACATCGCTTGCTAACTATGCGTTTCAGATTGCATCTCGCGGGAATTTTGGTCTGCATTACAGAACGAATGAAAACGGCACTGTAGCACCGTGGGCCAGGGTTTGGGACACCAGAAATACAACCGTTGACGCCAATGGCTTCATCAAAAAAGCGTCTCCGATCGCCAGGTTGTCTGGCGCGCCGGAAAAGATGGCTGATGACTACCTGGACGACTTTGCACTGTCAGGCTATGCGGCTGTTAACAGTGAGGCTGCGGGGGTATCTGCTGAACGTGTTTCAGTTGGCGTTTACAAAGTCACCGGCGCGTTAGGTTTTGCGGAAGAGGGCTGGACGATCGAAGTACCGCAGGACGCGAACGGTAACCGCCTGTGCTTTGTGGAAACCGCCACCGACAGCGACGGCGTGATTACGGTGAAAATCAGCAAACGTCGTTTTGACATCGGTAGCGCAACGATCGTGGCCGGCGAGGCGATGGATATCCCTGAAGGGCGCTGGATCGATCTGCGCCTCACCATGCCGGTGCATGAAGCGGTGGAAGTGTTGCCGCCAGAGGCGCTGGTATCAAACGATGAAACGCCATCGGAAACCAACGCGGCTTCATAAATAAAGTGGATGCCAGGTAAATAATGCCGGTGCAGTAGGTTTCTGGCCGCCTATTGCATCGGCGCCGGCATTATCACCGATAGGCTCGGGCAGAACGACTGCCCGTTCTGCGATGCAGGGTTCCCGCTGGGTGGGAGTCTTCTCCCTGCGAATCCCGTTTTTCCCCGTCAAATATCCGTGACCAGCCACTGATCCGCTTCTTCGAACATATCTTCCAACATTCGGTTCAGCTTCTCACGATCGCTTTTGCTGGCGTCGGAGTTCAGGCCGTTGGCCTGCATCGGTTTTACGCGCACTTCGGCTTCAGGAAACAGCGCATGCACGCGTTTTTCCAGCTCGTTGCGAATAATCTCGGCGGCGTTGGGTAGCCCAGCGACGTTGCGCTTGTCGTACACTAATTCTACAAACATGACTCACCTGTAAATACTGATTTAATGTACAGTATTCTGGCCTGAGGAAGGCGGGTTGGCAAGAGTGGGAAAGCAATTTTGCATGAGGCGTTCATTCTTGCTTGCGCTACGGGGGGCTAAGCCTGCCGCAGAATCATTTTCTTACGTTTGGCCAGTGGCCTGCATTTTCCCCGCTCACTTCGCGCGTGAATCTTCAAAGGGCGTGATCATTCCCGCAGCCTGCATTTTTCACCCTTAAAAATCAATACGTAAGGCAGGCGGTGGCGTCGGGCCGGGGCTCCCTGGTGTTGGAGGCCCGGCGCCACCTTTCTGGTCGCCGTTCTTGGCATAATGTTGCTCAACGCAGGTATGCGCCGGAACTCAGTGCTACGGGCGCTGATGCCGCGTCTTCGCGTTCTGATGGAGAAAAAATCCCGAGTGTTGGGCAATAGTCGCTCTATGAGCGCTGAATAAGGCATTCATCTCATTTCGTTTAAAATTAAACCGGGATGCGGTTTGCTCTCCAGGTGGGCTTTCTTGCACTAAATTGCTGCGAGGTTAATGATCAGTATCTTAGGTTTCTCCCGCGGCAGCTATGGCGTGAATGCGATGAAGATATCCCGGGCGTTGTCAAGCGCCTCTGAAGCTTGATGAACGGGATATGAGTTAGCCTGCTTAGATAGCTTTTTATAAGTAAACTGAATCATTTCAATAAAAA
The DNA here is from genome assembly GCF_001537385.1 of Serratia sp. 2880STDY5682894. Lineage (NCBI taxonomy): Bacteria > Pseudomonadati > Pseudomonadota > Gammaproteobacteria > Enterobacterales > Yersiniaceae > Serratia > Serratia sp. 2880STDY5682894. Next base: position 265,670 of record NZ_FCJA01000002.1, read on the forward strand.
ACCAGTCACGTTCATCAAGAACGATGATTTGCAATAAAATCATTTTATTACAATAGGTTTTTTGTGTTTTTCGTCCGTCGTTCGCCCAGGATCATTGTCATTTCCACCTTGGAAGTGGTTTAATGTTTTTAATTCACTTTAATGACGCTAAAGTATAGGTTTAAAACATTATAATGCAACCAAACAACATTAAAATATCAGAAGAAAATGGTATGTCATTGAAAATGATAGGTGAAAACCTCACTTACCTCATGCGCATGCACGGGATTGACGCCAGTCGGTTGAGCAGCGAAACAGGGATAGGTATTGCCACCATCAATAATCTGAGGAAAGGGGTGGGGAATCCCACGATCGCCACGCTTGCGTCCATTGGTGAATTTTTCAGCGTAAAAGTAGGGGAGCTGACTGACAAGGATTTAAGCGTCACAGGGGAGGCCAAACACAATGTGAGATCGCTGCCGCTCATTAGCTACAGCGATGTAGAGCGTTTTCTGGCCAACACGATCAGAGCGGAAGATACCTATACGACAGAAGTCGATGACATGACGGACGATTCGCTGTTTGTGGCAGAGATAACGAATAATTCACTGTCGCCTGAATTAGACCGCGGAACGTATTGTGTGATCTCCCTCAAGGAGCCATTTTGTGATGGGGACATCGTCCTGGTTAAGCTGAAAAATTACCCAATATGTTTAAGGCGAGTTTTTGTTTCTGACGACGACTTGTTGTTTACAAATATCTCATTAGATTCAGATAGCAGCGTGAAGTCCTATAGCGATTATGCGATCGTCGGTGTTCTATTGAAAACGATAAAGAGGCTGAAATAAATGGATTTATTTAACATAATGAGAAGGCTAAGAAAAATATACTCCCCCAGTTACCTCTATACGTTAGATCGCAGTGTGATCCGAACGGCGGATGGATATTGGCTTTTCAAAGAGTTTGGCACCCATACTTTCGTGAAAAAAAACTGGGGGCAACTCATCGAGGGCGATTTTCTCAGGCACGTTAACCCGAAAGACATCGCTTTTATCGCCGAGACCGAGTCTAAAATAAAAATCGCCTCGGCCAAACTGTCGATTCATGAAGAAAAAAGAAACTGTATGTGGACGTTGAAAAACGACGTTGACTCGATATCAATATCAGGGGCGGATTTCCTAAAGGATCGCGATCTTGTCGACAAAACCGAGTCCTTGGATGCGACGAAAATAGCCTTTTATGCCGGGGTAAAAGAAGGCAGAGCACTCTCTGCCTCTTTGAAAAATGCAAAGAAAAGCGACAAGTCTAAAAAAACAATACTGACGTTGATTAAATAAACCAGGGTTCGACGTGAATATGCTCATCGAACGTAATTACGCTGAAAGCCGAGTTGTCTATGCTGCTGACATCGCTTGTGCCGTTTTTCCATTGCGAACAAATTGCCGGGGAAACAGAGATTAAGGTTTCCCCCAGCTTTCTTTGGAATAACGTATGCGCATGGCCTGAGCCGATAAACTTAACGTTTAATCGTTGGCAGAGGCTCAATAGCTCCTCAGCATTGTTTAACATACAGCTATCAACAATCGGGGTGCCTACAGGAATAGGGTGATGATGCAAGAAGACGGCGACCTTTTTATTGCCACTTGCGACGATGGCTTTTTCAAGCGTGTCGAGCGCATGCGTCGAGACCCTGCCGAAATCTTCGTTATCAACCACCGAGTCGATGCTGAGCATGCGCCATTCGTCATCTTCAAACGAGTTTATATCATAGTTGCCGCCCTGTTTATGGGCTGCATCGTCCAGGTTCTTTTTGTTGTCGTGGTTGCCTGGGAAAAAATAGAAAGGTAAGGAAGTGCGGTTCATTATCTTAAAGAAGCGCTCATAAGAGGGGATATCGCCATCATGAGAGATGTCACCCGTCACAATGATCAAGTCGGCATTGATTTTATCGGCATTGGCATTAATGAAGTCAATGGCCCTGTCGAAATTAGCAAGATGCTTCGAAGCCAGCGCGCTTTCATTAGGCATAATATGTATGTCGCTAATCTGAATTACTTTCATGCTAGACCCTGTTGATATTACTTAAATGGATTGTATGAGGTGCCCCAATCATAGTGATCGGTGTTTTCTATCTTCTTCACCCACTCGACTAAGGCGATGGCGAGCGGCAGCAAGACAATGGAGACGACAACTTTATAAGACCAGGTTGTACTTATGATGTTAACCAACTCCATGAAGGTATATTTTCCTGAAAGACTGATCGGATAGGCTGTCAGCAACAGGGCGGCCTGTGTAGACATGGAGCCCACAATATATCGGATAAAGAAGTATTTGCCGGAGAAGATAATCTTCATCTTTGAAATAATAAAACCATTGACGAAATAAGCGACCGGAACGGACACCCAGGTACCGATCATGACTCGCCAGAATTCGTGGTACAAAGAATAATAGTGCGTGGCGATATCGTTGTTTTCTGGCTGAATAACGGCTGAGAGATTAAGTATGATGACATATAAGCTTTGACAGAAGACCATGATCCATATTGCTCTGACCGACAATTTATAGCCGTAAACCTCAGTAAGCAATGTGGAGATCAAGAAACACAGGGAGAATACAATACCGCTGGCCGTTATTTTAAAACCATAGATATCAAAGACCTTATAAACCAACGTGTCGCAGGTGATCATAATGGTCACCGTCAGGCCAACAAAAAGGCCATAGAGCTTGAGATTTCCTTGCATTTTTATTCCTTATTTAGTCCGTGTTCTTCTGTTATTCATAATCCATACTTATTTAAAACGTCAACCAAGCGGCCAGATAGTGGCGCAATGATGCTTGAGCCATGTCGCATGGCCTTCGTTTCTCTTTATTCAAGGCAACGCCTCTCCTTTCCCTCACGGGGTTCCTGAAGGCGAAAGCGCTACGCTGGGTTTTGCGAAGAATGCTGATGGCCTGTTGGTTGAGAACAGATGACTTTACCGTAATTCATTAATATTTCTAATGAATATATTACCTGGATTGCGCTGTGTCAATCATGGGAAGAGGAATACGGGACGTTAGCTTGATGAGGGCTTTATACGTTCACTCCCGGGGCGTGGGCGGCAGAGCCTGCAGCTGAATCACCAATTCCGCCAGGCTGGCGGCCTGCATTTTCTCCATCACTTTCGCCCGGTGAACCTCCACGGTGCGCAGCGCGATATTCAGCCGCTCCGCCATTTCCCGATTCATCATGCCCCGCACTACCAGCTGCGCGATGTCGCGTTCTTTCGGCGTGAGCGTGCGGTAGCGGCCGTAAGTTTCATGGCGTTGCCAGGCTGCGGCCGAAACCCGGTGCGCGCGTTCGAGGGCGGCGATCAGCGGTTCAGCGGCGATCGGTTTTTGCAGGAAGTCCACCGCGCCGTACTTCATCTGCTCCACCGCCATCGGCACGTCGCCATGGCCGGACAGGAACACCACCGCCAGCGTGCTGCCGAGGCGGCGCAGCTCAGCGTAGGCCTGGTGCCCATCGAGTTTCGGCATCCTCATGTCCAGCAAGACGATCCCGGTCTGAAACAGGTCGGCCTGCGCCAAAAAGTCGGTGCTGTCATTCCAGCACTGCACGTCGTGGCCGAGGCTGGTCAGCAAAAAATGGCAGGCGTCGGTGACGGCGACGTCATCGTCCACCAGATGAATTAGCGACATGGTTTTCCTCATCGTTCAATATGAAATGCAGCGTTACGCACAGCCCATTGCGGCTGTCGGGGGCGGGGCGGTTAGCCAGGCGGATTTCGCCGCCGCCATAGCGGGCCAGGCGCCGGCAAATGGCTAACCCCAGCCCCATGCCGCCGGCTTTGGTGGTGTTGAAGGGACGAAAAGCCTGTTCCAGCCCGGCCGTTGTCATGCCGCCCGCGTTGTCCTGCAGATGCAACTCGATCGCCCGTTCGCTCTGGGTGGCGGAAAGCCAGACGGCATTGGCCCCGGCCTGCGCCGCATTCAGCAGCAGGTTCGCCAGCAGCTGTTCCAGCAGCGCCGGCGGCAGGGTTAGCGTCAGCGAAGGCGCCACGTTGTTGAACAACGTCAGGCCGGGATAGCGCTGCGTCAGGCGCAGCAGCGCCCACACCCGCTCGGCGGTTTCGCTTACCGCAGCGGGCTGCCAGCGCGTTTGGTCTATCGCCTCTGCGGTGGGCTGTGCCCACTGGCGCAGGTTATGAATCGTCTCGCCGCCGCGCTGCGCCTGTCGGTCGATATTTTCCAGCGGCCCCAGCAACGGATGCCCGGCGTCCGTGTTGCGCAGTTGGATCAGGCATCCTTGCGCATAGTGGCGAATAGCCGCCAGCGGTTGATTGAGCTCGTGTGCGAAGCCGGAGGCCATCTCCCCCAGGACGTTCAGCTGCCTGGCGTTCTCCAGCGCCTGCTCCTGCCGCCGCAGTTGCTCTCCGGCATGGAGCAACTGCCGCCCGCGCCGGCGTACCAGCAGCGCGATCCAGATGTGGTTGACGATCAACAGCGCCAGCACCGCCAGAGACAGGCCGACGGCCGTCTGATGCTGGATCAGCCAGCTTTTGATATCCAGCCACAGCCGCCGCTGTTCCGGGTGCTGATTGACGGCGCGCAGCAGCGCTTCCACCTCGCTGGTCGAGGCCGGTGCGCCCCACAGGAAGGGTGACTGCGGCGGTGCGGTCAGCAAGGCTCTTGCCACCGCATCCACCAGTGAGTTATCCAGGCCGGGCAGGGCGGCGAACGACCAGTTGGGGTAAAGCGGCGTGCTGGTAACGCAGGGAACCGACGTGGCCTGTTGCAACAGCGGGCGAAAATCCGCCGGATTGATCAGGCCTTCCTGATCCATTTTCTCCAGCAGGCAAACGGGGACGATGGCGGCCTGAATGGCGCGTTCGCGCAACAGATAGAGCAGGGCGTCGGCAGGGAAACCGGTAAAGCGCAGGTGAAAATCGCGCTCGGGCCGTATGCCGGCGTCGCTGAGCGCCTTATAACCGGTCAGATAGCCGCCGAAGGCCTGCGGATCGATGGCGCCCACCGTTTTGCCCATCAGCGCCTGCGGCGTCGTAATGCCGCTGTCGCGCCGCACCAGAATCACGCTGCCGATGATGTTGCCCGTTGCCCGGTCGCCGTTGGCGGCGCGTAACGACGCCAGCCAGCGCAGATGATAGTGGCTGTTCAGCTGCACAAACTGCGCCGGATTGGTGACCACGAACTGCACGCTGCCCCGATTGACCGCCTCGCGCATCTGCGCCAGATCGAGCGGCCGCAGGCGGAAGCGTTCACCGCCGACGCTGCCGTTGAGCCTGTCGATCAGCGGCTGCCAGTCACGCGCGGTCGCCGCATCGCCGCGCATCGCCAGCACGCCGACCGACCACTCGCCCGCCTGTGCCGCCATCCCCCAGCCGAGACTGAGCAGCAGTAATAACACGACCCTCACGGCCCCTCCTGATGGGCAATCTGCCTGCCGTCACTTGTTTTAGATCAACGTTAGGTTCGGTATGTGGTTAACCACAATAGAGCTGAGCCCAATGCCATTTTTACACTGTAAATCATCGACATTGTTTATTCATCTAACGGGCATCAATAGCGTGATCGGGGTGATGCCCAGGGTGTGGGAGAGGCGCATGGATTTCGGTAAACGGCAGTTTTTGCAGCGGCTGGGCGTGTTGACGGCGGGGGCCTCGCTGATCCCCATGGCGGAAGCCGGGCTGACGTGGGCGCCGACGCGGCGCGAGGGGGATGTTCGCCGACGCTATGCGATGCTGATCGACCTGCGGCGCTGCGTCGGGTGCCAGGCCTGTACCGTGAGCTGCGCCATTGAAAACCAGACGCCGCACGGGGAGTTTCGCACCACGGTAAACCAGTACCAGGTCAGCCTCGAAGGCGAAGCGGTGGCGACCAACGTGCTGCTGCCCAGGCTGTGCAACCACTGTGACAACCCGCCCTGCGTGCCGGTATGCCCGGTGCAGGCCACCTTCCAGCGCGAGGATGGGATCGTGGTGGTCGACAACAAACGCTGCGTGGGGTGCGCCTATTGCGTGCAGGCCTGCCCGTACGATGCCCGCTTTATCAATCACGCCACCCAAACGGCGGACAAATGCACCTTCTGCGTGCACCGGCTGGAAGCGGGATTGCTGCCGGCGTGCGTGGAGTCGTGCGTGGGCGGGGCGCGGATCATCGGCGACATGCGCGATCCGCACAGCACGCTGAGCAAGCTGCTGCGGCGCCATGAGGCCGAGATCAAAGTCCTCAAGCCGGAGAATCAAACCGCGCCCCACGTCTTTTATCTGGGGCTGGATGACGCCTTCGTCACGCCGCTGCCGGGCCGGGCGCAGGTCGCCTTATGGGGGGAGGGACGATGAGCCGCCAACTGATGATCGCAGAAGTGCTGAGCCAGCCGCAGGCGGTGAGCTGGCTGCCGTGGGCCGTGCAATATTTCTTCTTTATCGGCATCGCCGCCTGCGCCGCGCTGCTGGCCTGCGTGTGGCGCTGGCGCGGTGGAGATAACGCCGCGCATCTGGAGCGCATGGCGCTGTTTATCGGGCTGACGTGCGCCATCACCGCGCCGCTGGCGTTGACCGCCGATCTGCATCAAACCGCCCGTTTCTGGCATTTCTACGCTTATCCGACGCCCTGGTCGTGGATGCCGTGGGGGGCGCTGTTCTTGCCGCTGTTTACCTTGTTGATCGGCCTGTGGTTTATCGCGGTCGAATTTACGCGGCTGACGGGCAGGCGGGTGGCGCTGCTGCGTGGGATAGCGCCCGCTTGTGCGCTGGTAGCTATCGGCCTGCTGTTGTACACCGGGCGTGAGGTTTCCGTTGTGCGCGCTCGCCCCATCTGGTTCAGCTACGGATTTCCGATCGTGATGTTCCTCAGCGCGCTGCAGGCGCTTTTGGCCTTGCTGCTGCTGACACTGCGCGAACCGCCCGGCCTGCAGGCGCCACTGGCGCGCGGGATGCTGCTGACGTTACTGCTGCTCGGCGGGGCGATCCTGCTGTGGGTATGCGGCGATACGCTATCCGGCACGGCGATACGCCACTGGCTGCAGACGCAGGCGACGGCGCGCCAGTATGCCGCCGGGTGGATCGCGCTGTGGGCACTGGCGCTGGCGTGTGCCGCCTGGGCCGCCTATCGACGTTTGCCGCGCGGCGGCGCACCGCTGCTGGTGGCCGGCGCGCTGGGGCTGAGCTGGCTGATGCGCTGGACGCTGTTGATCGAGGTACAAACCCTCCCGAAATACAACGCGTCTTATTCCCTCTATAGCCTGCCGCTGGGTACCGACGGCTTGCTGGCGATCGTCGGCACTTTCGGGCTGTGGCTGGCGTTAATGATCATGGTGCGTGAAGCACAGGCGTTTTTATTGCGGAGAAAACAACATGGCTAAACTCACCCGGCGTCAGTGGTTGAAAGTGGGCCTGGCCTTCGGCGGGTTGTCCGCTTTTGGCCTGAGCTATCGTGAGGTCGCCAAACGGGCGATCGACGGCTTGATTCACGGCACCTCAGGGCGGGTGACGTTGGATCGCATCAACGGCAACTCTCTGCTGCCCGAAGGGCGGGCAGTGCCGGAATGGCAAGGCAATCCGCAGCAGGCCATCTCGATGACCCAGTGTTTCGGCTGCTGGACGCAATGCGGCGTGCGGGTTCGGGTGGACAGACAGACCGATCGGGTATTGCGCATTGCCGGCAACCCTTATCATCCGCTGTCTCAGGAACGGCACGTCGACTCGGCGTTGCCGTTGCAGGAGGCGTTGGCGCAGCTGGGCGGCGAAAGCGGCCTCGACGCCCGTTCCACCGCCTGCGCGCGCGGCGCCACGCTGCTGGAGGGGCTTTACAGCCTGCTGCGCGTGCTGGAGCCGATGAAACGCGTCGGCAAGCGCGGCGAGGGCAAGTGGCAACGTATCAGCTTCGAGCAGTTGATCGCTGAAGTGGTGGAGGGCGGCGATCTGTTCGGCGAGGGGCATGTGGACGGCCTGCGGGCGATCCGCGATCTGGAAACGCCGATCGACGCCCGGCGGCCGGGGCTGGGGCCGAAAGCCAACCAGCTGCTGGTGACCAACGCCGGTGACGATGGGCGCGACAGCTTCCTGCGGCGCTTCGCCCAGAACAGCTTCGGCAGCAAAAACTTCGGCGCGCACGGCGCTTATTGTGGGCTGGCCTACCGTGCCGGCTCCGGTGCATTGTTGAACGATCTGGACAAGAACCCGCATGTGAAACCGGACTGGGAACAGGTCGAATTCGCGCTGTTTATGGGCACCTCGCCGGCGCAGTCCGGCAACCCGTTCAAGCGTCAGGCCCGGCAGCTGGCCAGCGCCAGATTGCGCAGCGAGTTTCACTATGCGGTGGTGGCGCCGGCGCTGCCGCTGACCACCACGCTGGCGGACGATCATGGCCATTGGATCCCGATATTACCGGGCACGGACTCGGCGCTGGCGATGGCGATGATCCAGTGGATCCTAGACAACCGGCGTTATCAGGCCGGCTATCTCGCCATCCCGTCGGAGGCCGCCATGCAGCGTGCCGGCGAGAAGAGCTGGACCAACGCCACGCATCTGGTGATCGCCGAGAGCGAGCACCCGCTGGCGGGGCAGCATCTGACGCTCGCTCATCTGAACGGCGCCGAGTCGGCGTCGCCGCTGGTCGTCAACGGCGCGGGGGAGCTGGTGCCGGCCGAGGCGTGCGACCGTGCCGAGCTGTGGGTAACCCGCACGGTGACGCTGCACGACGGCGCGCAGGTGGCGGTGAAAAGTGGTTTCCAGTGTCTGAAAGAGGCCGCCGATAAACTGTCGCCGGAGGCGTACAGCCGGGAATGCGGCGTGCCGGTGGCGCGCATCGCGGCGCTGGCCGAGGCTTTTACCGCCCATGGGCGCAAGGCGGCGGTGATCGCCCATGGCGGGATGATGGCGGCAAACGGGTTTTACAATACCTGGTCGGTGATGATGCTCAATGTGTTGATCGGTAACCTTAGCCTGGAGGGTGGAGTGTTCGTCGGCGGCGGTAAATTCAACGGCTTCGCCGAGGGGCCGCGCTATAACCTGGTCGAGTTTCCCGGCCTGGTAAAACCGAAGGGGCTGAATATCGCGCGCAGCAAGGCCGCTTATGAAACCTCCGACGAATACCGCGAAAAAGTGGCGGCGGGCATTTCACCCTGGCCGGCCAGGGCGCCCTGGTATCCGTTCGTCGCCGGGCAGTTGACCGAGCTGCTGACGTCGGCGCTGGCGGGGTATCCGTACGGGCTGAAAGTCTGGATCTCGAACATGACCAACCCCTTGTACGGTATCGCCGGGTTGCGCGGCGTGGCGGAGGAACGATTGAAAGATCCGGCGCGTTTGCCGCTGTTTATCGCCATCGATGCGTTTATCAACGAAACGACGGCGCTGGCCGACTATATTATCCCGGATACCCATAACTTTGAGAGCTGGGGATTCAGCGCCCCCTGGGGCGGCGTCGCCAGCAAGGCTACTACCGCGCGCTGGCCAATAGTGACGCCGGCGACCGCGAAAACGGCGCAAGGGCAGCCGATTTCCATGGAGGCGTTTTGCATCGCCGTCGCCAAACGCCTGGCGCTGCCGGGGTTTGGCGATCGCGCGATCGGCGACGGCCAGGGCGGGCTGCTGCCGCTCAACCGCGCCGAGGATTATTATCTGCGCGCCGCCGCCAACGTGGCGTTTGCCGGCAAGGCGCCGGTGCCGGCCGCGAGGACGGAAGAGCTGGCGCTGTGCGGCGTCGATCGCTTGTTGCCGCAGCTTGCGCAGACGCTGCGCGCCGATGAAATCGACCGCGTGGCGTTTATCTACAGCCGCGGCGGCCGCTTCGCCGATCATGACAGCGGCCGCCGCGACGGCAGCGTGGGCAACCGTTGGGAGAAGCCGCTGCAGATCTGGAATGCGGAAGTGGCAAAGCACCGCCATGCGATCACCGGCGAGCGTTTCAGCGGCTGTCCCACCTGTTACCCGGCGCGTTTGTCGGACGGCCGCGCGGTGGAAGAGCTCTACCCTGAGCGACAGTGGCCGCTGCGGCTGATGTCCTTCAAATCCAATGTGATGAGCAGCTCCACCGCGGTGATCCGGCGCCTGCACGACGTGAAGCCTGTGAACCTGGTGGCCCTAAACCCGGCGGACGGGGTGCGTTTCGGCATTCAACACGGTGACTGGGTGAGCATCAGTACGCCGGGCGGCAGCCGGGAGGCGCAGATCAGTTTGCTGGCGGGGGTGATGCCCGGTGTGATCGCGGTGGAACACGGTTACGGCCACCGGGAGATGGGCGCCAGCCAGCACTACCTGGACGGCGAACCGCTGGCGATGGATGAGCGCATCGCCGCCGGCATCAACCTTAACGATTTGGGCTTTGCCGATCCGACGCGCGAAGTGCCGAACACCTGGCTGGATTGGGTAACCGGTGCGGCGGTGCGCCAGGGCATTCCTGCGGCGATCGTCAAACTTTCCGCGTAAACGGCAGACGAAAAAAAACCTGCTGTAACAGCAGGTTTTCTTGAGCTTGGTCGGCATGAGAGGATTATGCGCATCTTCGATGCTTGCCCTGCGGGCCGTTGCTAAAGCAACGTGGTCTCACTGCGCTCGGCTCAAACCTCCTTCGGAGATTCTCATCCTCTCAGCGTGCAGACGAAAAAAAACCTGCTGTAACAGCAGGTTTTCTTGAGCTTGGTCGGCATGAGAGGATTCGAACCTCCGACCCCCGACACCCCATGACGGTGCGCTACCAGGCTGCGCTACATGCCGACGCTATGAAAATTCATACTACCGATTCCCGATGTTAATGCAAGCGCCTCGCCACTTGATTGCTTTAGTTTTAAGCAGTTAGTTGGCGATAAAGCGTTTTACATCGGTCAGCACCTGCAACAGCAGAGCAAGCTGCGGTTTCTCGTCTTTTATTTCATCGCCGTTCTGATCGTAGACGCGATAGTTGCCGCTGTTGTCCAGCATCAGCGTCTGCGTCGGCGTGGTGATCACCAGCTGATTGCCATCGCCGGTGGCGATCCAGTTGTTGCGGCGCTGGGCGGTGAACAGATCTTCGCCCTGCGAATAATCTTTCGGCGCGGTCTTCACGTGCAGCAACCGTTGCATCAGGGTGCGCATCACGTCGTTATGGCCGGTCAGCTTGCTGATGGTCTGGGCCGGGGTGCCCGGCCAGTGGATCACCAACGGTACCTGCAGCTGCGCCTGGTTGAAGCCGTTGCCGGCCCCCCATTGGCCTTTGCCGCTGTCGTTGAATTCGACGCCGTGCTCGGCGGTGATCACCACCACGGTTTTGTCCAGCAGGCCGCGCTGTTTCAGGGTGTCCAGCACCAGGGCTATCTGGGCGTCCACGTCTTGCACGCCGGTACGATAGCGCTGGATAAAGTCGGCCGGCGCCGGGGTTTTGGCACCTTCGGCCGGCTCGGCGCCGCTGAAGTTGATATAGGAGAACCACGGCTCTTTATCGCCCTGATCCGTCAGCCAGCGCTGCCATTGCTGCGTGGTTTGCGCGTCGCTTTGCGGCGCCGGCGTCGGCAGCGAGAAGTCGGTCAACAGGGCCTGACGGTACAGGCTGGCGTTGAAGCCGTCGGAGGAGAACAGCCCCAGCTGGTAGCCTTGATCGCTGAGCGCATTGATCAGCGCCGACGGCTTGCGCCCGGCGAGCACGCTGTCCAGATAGGTCGGGGAAATGCCGTAGAACAGGCCGAACAGCCCGGTATCGGCATGGTTGCCTGAACTGTAATGATCGCTGAAACGCACGTTTTCCTGGGCGAAGCGCGTCAGCGCCGGCATGTCTTGCGCCACGTCTTTGGCGCGAATGCCGTCTACCACGATCATCAGCAGGTTATAGCCGCTGCCTTTATCGCCGTAGCTGAGATCGCTGAGCGGATATTCCACCGCCACCGCTTCCGGATTGCCTTGTTGCACCAGGCGGCGCTCATACTCTTGCTGGTCGAGCAGGCCGTGTTTTTCGAGGAACTTGCGCGCGGTCATCGGGTACGAGAGCGGCAGGTTGGCTCGCTGCATGGTGATCGGGCGATAGAAGTTGGCGTCGGCCCAGATATAAATCAGGTGCGACGCGAAAAAGGCGCTGATAAACAGCGCCGCCAGCGGCTTGCCGAAACGGCGGCGATTCAGGCTGCGCAGCTTTTGCCAGCTCCAGGTGCCGAACAGCATCTCCACCAGGAAGATCACCGGCACGCAGATAAACATCAGCTGCCAGTCGCGCGAAAGCTCGCTTTGGTCCGGGTTGACCACCAGATCCCACACCACCGGATTGAGGTGCAGGTGGAAATGGGAGAACACTTCGCTGTCGACCAGCAACAGCGTGAGCCCGGCGGTGGCCAGCGCGGCGGAAATAAATCGCAGCAGCCGCTGCGACATCACCACGAAGGTGAGCGGGAAGATCACCAGCAAATAGCCGGCGAACACGATAAAGCTGAAATGCCCCAGCAGGCTGACCAGAGCATAGACGCGGCCCAGCAGGGAAGCGGGCCAGTCGGTGACAAACAGGTAGCGGCTACCCAGCCCAAGGGCGAGCAGAATGTTGAATAAGGCGAACCAGTGCCCCCAGCTGATCATCTGGGAGACTTTTTCACGATAACGCTGACGGTTTGTCACCATAAGTCAATATTAATGCGCTTTATCTTCACGGACAGAAGCCTGCAGGGCTTCCGCGAACGATCTCGCCAGGGTTTTCCGCTGCGCGGGGGCAACGCTGGTGTTGATCAAATTAGTGACCATGTTGCCCAGCACCATCAGGGAAAGATCGGTGGGGGTATGGTGTTTTTCCAGAACATTGACCAGCTCTGAGAGCAGTTGTTCAACGTGTTCGTCACTGTAACGGGATGATTGTGGCATAAAATTGCGCTTAGTAATCTGCAAAGTGCTCTATCTTACCGTATAGGACAGTGATTTTCCGCTCTTTTATCACTTCCTGTCATTCGGGAAATCGTTCGCCCGCGCCGGGGCGGCCCCTCGCTGCGCCTTTCCGGTTTGCCGCAGTTTTTTAGTATTGCAGGGCGGGGCCTTCAGTGTTTGAATACGCGCCTAAAGAACAGGAGGATTTACCATGAGTCTGGATATCGACCAGATCGCTCTGCATCAGTTGGTGAAACGCGACGAGCAAACGCTGGACGTGGTGCTGCGCGATTCCTTGCTTCCCGCCAACGCGGCGGTAGAAGAAATGATGGCGGAATTGCATCGCGTCTACAGCGCCAAGAGCAAGGCCTTAGGCCTGTTCAACGAAGGCAGCGAACTGGCGGAAGCGCTGCGCACCTGCCGCAAGGACGATAAAGACTTTCTGGCCTTCAGCCGCGCGGCGACCGGCCGCCTGCGCGACGAACTGGCGAAGTATCCGTTCGCCGAAGGCGGCGTGGTACTGTTCGGCCAATACCGCTATCTGGCGGTGGAGTACCTGCTGATCGCGGTGTTGAACAGCCGTAACAGCATGCGCGTCAACGAAGAGCTGGATATCAACACCACGCACTATCTGGACATCAACAACGCCGATATCGTTGCGCGCATCGATCTGACCGAGTGGGAAACCAACCCGGAATCGACCCGCTACCTGACCTTCCTGCGCGGGCGCGTGGGCCGCAAGGTCGCCGACTTCTTCATGGACTTCCTGGCGGCGTCCGAAGGGTTGGACACCAAGGCGCAAAACCGCGGGCTGCTGCAGGCGGTAGACGACTATTGCGCCGATGCGCAGCTGGACAAGAACGAGCGCCAGTCGGTGCGCCAGCAGGTGTACAGCTACTGCAACGAACAGCTGCAGGCGGGCGAAGAGATTGAACTGCAGGCGCTGTCGCAGGAGCTGTCGCCGGTCGGCGAGAAAGACTTCATGCAGTTCTCCAGCGAGCAAGGGTATGAGCTGGAAGAGAGCTTCCCGGCGGATCGCGGCACGCTGCGCCAGCTGACCAAATTTGCCGGCAGCGGCGGCGGCATCAGCCTGAACTTCGACGCCATGCTGCTGGGCGAGCGCATTTTCTGGGATGCGGCCACCGACACGCTGACCATCAAAGGCACGCCGCCGAACCTGCGCGATCAGCTGCAGCGCCGGACCGGCAGCGGCAAGTAAGCTTGCCGAATCGCAGACAATAAAAAACGCCGCAATTGCGGCGTTCTTTATTTCGGCGTCCCGAAAGGTTCGAAAACGTAGCGATTAAACGCGAACGAAGTCGATGTGAGCCAGTTTTGGCTTGAACGGGTGACGCTGTACAGCCTGAACCTTAACTTTGGTTTCTTTACCGTCGATAACCAGAGTTACTGCTTCGCTGTAGAATTCTGGTTTAGCTTCCATGTTCTTAACAGAATCATGGTCCAATTCGATGGAAACTGCAGCTTCTTTGCCACCGTAAACGATAGCTGGGAATTTGTTTGCTGCACGCAGGCGGCGGCTCGCACCTTTACCCTGGTCTTTACGTACTTCTACATTGATAGTGAACATTGTTTTTTCTCTTAAAAGAAAATTTACCCTGCTACAGGCGACCCAAGTAGCAAGTTCGGAAACCCGCTTTAACGCTGGGCAGGCCCAGGTAAAGCGCGCGGCATTTTAACGGAAAGCCGCCCGCAGGGCAACGAAAACCTGCCCAGGTTGGGGACAGTTCGCTCAGGCCAATTGATTGGCGCGGCGGAAACGGCCTTGATAATCGAACACTTTCTCGCGCACCTGCCAAAACTGCCCGCGTTTGCGCGCCACCACGAAATCCGGATGGCGCAGCGCCTGCTGTTGCGCCAGCACGTCGGCGGCGGTGTGCCAGGCGAACGGCACGCCCGGCGCGCGCTGATGCGGGCGCAGGAACAGCATCTCGAACGCTTTGCGCTGCGCCGGCGTCTGCAGGCGGAAGCGCTCGCTGGTGCTGGTGCCGTCCTCGTCGTAATAGGTGGCCTTCAGCCATTCGCCCTTGTCGTCGCGGCCGCTTTGCAGTTCCATGCCGCCGCAGCGCAGCACCAGCGCATCTTTCAGCTTCAGCGCCGCTTTCAGCATGTCGTCGGGATCGACCAGCACTTCCTGGCACTGATGGCAGCGGCGCGCGGCGATGTCGTTCTCCGCGCCGCAGTGCGGGCAGCTCTTGAATCGGAAGCGGTAATCGCACTGCTCGCGGTGGCCGTCGTCGTCCTCCAGCCAGCCCTGACAGCGGCGGCCGTAGTGCTCGATGATGTCGCCGTTTTCGGTGCACTTGCCCCAGAACAGGTTGGCGAAGCCGCAGGCCGGGCAGAACACCTGCACCGGTTGGCTGTCACCGTGCGGCTTGCTGACGCCGACCTCCGGCGTGAACAGGTCGTGCGGGTTGCCGGCGTAGTCGAGGATCAGGCAATCCTCCTTGCCGGGCGCCAGCCGCAGCCCGCGGCCGACGATCTGCTGATACAGGCTGACGGACTCGGTCGGGCGCAGGATCGCGATCAGATCGACGTGCGGCGCGTCGAAGCCGGTGGTCAATACCGCGACGTTGACCAGATAGCGCAGCCGCTGCTGTTTGAACGCCTCGATCAGCGCATCGCGCTCGGCGGGCGGTGTTTCGGCGCTGACCAGCGCGGCCTCGCCGGTCGGCAGCAGGCCGTGGATCTCGCGGGCGTGCTCGACGGTGGCGGCGAAGATCATCACCCCTTTGCGATCTTCGGCGTACTCCACGATCTGGCTGATGATGTGCGGCGTGACGCGGTTTTGCCGCTTCAGCTCGCGGTTCAGATCCGCTTCGCTGAACAGGCCGTTGCTTCTGGCTTCCAGCCGGCTGAAATCGTACTGCACGATCGGCATGTCCAGCCGCTCAGGCGGTACCAGGAAGCCGTTCTTAATCATATAGCGCAGCGGCAGCTCGTAGATGCAGTCGCGAAACAGGCTGGCGCCGTCGCCGCGGGTGAAGCCGTGGTAGTGATACTGGTAAATCCAGCCCTTGCCCAGACGATAGGGCGTGGCGGTCAACCCCAGCAGCCGCAGCTGCGGGTTGGTTTTCTGCAAATGCTGGATGATTTGCTGGTACTGGCTGTCGTCGTCATCGCTGATGCGGTGGCATTCATCGACGATCAGCAGCGAAAAGGCGCCGTCGAACAGCGGCAGGTTGCGCGCCACCGACTGCACGCTGCCGAACACCACCTTGCCGGCGCTCTCTTTCTGCTGCAGGCCGGCGGCGAAGATGTCCGCTTCCAGGCCGTAGGCGCAGTATTTGGCGTGGTTTTGCGCCACCAGTTCCTTGACGTGCGCCAACACCAGCACCCGCCCGCGGGCGCGCTTCGCCAGCTCGGCGATCACCAGGCTTTTGCCGGCGCCGGTCGGCAGCACGATCAGCGCCGGTTCGGGATGCCGCCGGAAATGATTGATGGTGGCTTCGACCGCTTCCAGTTGGTAGGGGCGTAGGGTAAAGGCCATAAATGAACGCCGTGGGTTGGGATGGGCCGTCGGGAAGCGGCTTTGTCACCGCTGCTCCCACAGAAACCGTGACATTCTACTCCCCGGACAGCCGAAAAATTTCTATTATTATGCCTTCTACGCGCGCGCGCTGCGAGGAGCGTGAAAATTACCTCTGTCGGGCAACGCGCTGTGCCGCTATACTCGTGTGACAGCAATCGCTGTTCCCCCACGCGATTCCCCCCCTGAACCTGCCATTTGCACCCGGTGCAACGGCGGGCGTCATATTTTGGCAATACGATCAATGCGATCATAACAACGACAGGCAAAGCAGATCCCATGCGATTGGACAAGTTTTTATCTCAGCAGTTAGGCATCAGCCGTGCGCTGGTGGCGCGCGAACTTCGGGCTAAACGCGTCACCGTGGACGGTGAGGTAGTGAAGAGCGGGGCGATCAAACTGACCCCGGAGCAAGAAGTGGCGTTCGACGGTAATCCGCTGCAGCAGCAGAACGGCCCGCGCTATTTCATGCTCAATAAACCGCAGGGCTACGTCTGCTCCACCGACGATCCCGATCATCCGACGGTGCTGTATTTTCTCGATGAACCGGTCGCGTACAAGCTGCACGCCGCCGGACGGCTGGATATCGACACCACCGGGCTGGTGTTGATGACCGACGACGGGCAGTGGTCGCACCGCGTCACGTCGCCGCGCCACCACTGCGAGAAAACCTATCTGGTGACGCTGGAGCACCCGTTGGCGGAAGACACCGCGCAGCGTTTCGCCGAAGGGGTGCAACTGCACAACGAGAAAGACCTGACGCGCCCGGCGACGCTGGAGCAGGTCGACGAGCGCGTAGTGCGCCTGACCCTCAGCGAAGGGCGCTACCACCAGGTGAAGCGGATGTTCGCTGCCGTCGGCAACCGGGTGATCGAGTTGCACCGTGAGCGCATCGGCGCCATCGTGCTGGATGACGATCTGGCGCCGGGCGAATACCGCCCACTGACCGAAGAAGAGATCGCCAGCGTGGGCGCGCCGCACCTGCAGGACTGAAAACCGATCATCGATTGCGGCCGATTAAGGAGTCGTGGAACGTGCAACAGAACCGAACCTCTCATCTCGGTTTGATTTTCATTTTGGGCCTGTTGTCCATGTTGATGCCGTTGGCCATCGACATGTACCTGCCCAGTATGCCGGTGATCGCCGCCCAGTTTGGCGTCGAGTCCGGCAGCGTGCAGATGACCCTCAGCGCCTATATGCTCGGCTTTGCCTTCGGGCAGCTGTTCTATGGGCCGATGTCGGACAGCCTCGGCCGCAAGCCGGTGATCCTGTGGGGAACGCTGATCTTCGCCATCGCCGGCTGCGCCTGCGCCATGGCGCAATCGATCGATCAGCTGATCGGGCTGCGTTTCCTGCACGGCCTGGCGGCGGCGGCCGCCAGCGTGGTGATCAATGCCCTGATGCGCGATATGTTCACCAAGGATGAGTTCTCGCGCATGATGTCGTTCGTCATTCTGGTGATGACCATCGCGCCGCTGCTGGCGCCGATGATCGGCGGTGCGCTGTTGCTGTGGTTCAGCTGGCACGCCATCTTTTGGACCATGGGCGCCGCGGCGTTGATCGGTTCACTGCTGGTGGCCCTGTTCATCAAGGAGACGCTGCCGAAAGAGCGCCGACAACGGTTCCACCTGCGCACCACGCTGGGCAACTTCGGTTCGCTGTTCCGCCATAAGCGGGTGCTCAGCTACATGCTCGCCAGCGCCTTCTCGTTTGCGGGCATGTTCTCGTTCCTCAGCGCCGGGCCGTTCGTCTACATCGAACTGAACCACGTTTCGCCGCAGCATTTCGGCTACTATTTTGCGCTGAACATCGTCTTCCTGTTCCTGACGACGCTGATCAACAGCCGCAACGTGCGGCGGTTCGGCGCGGTCAAGATGTTCAAGCTGGGGCTGTTGGTACAGTTGGCGATGGGGCTGTGGCTGGTGGCGGTGAGCGCCGTCGGCCTGGGCTTCTGGGCGCTGGTGATCGGCGTTGCGGTCTATCTGGGGTGCATCGCGATGATCTCCTCCAACGCCATGGCGGTGATCCTGGATGACTTCCCGCATATGGCGGGCACTGCGTCTTCGCTGGCCGGCACGTTGCGCTTCAGCATCGGCGCGCTGGTGGGGGCGGTCCTGTCGATGGCGCCGGGTAAAAGCGCGTGGCCCATGGTTACCTCAATGGCGCTGTGCAGCATCGTGGCGGTGCTGTTTTATCTTTACGCCAGCCGGCCACGCGATCGCGCGGCCTGACGTTCTCCCAATGCGGGGCGTGTCGCCCCGCATCGTCATAGGGTTGCGCCCTGCCATTTCAGGGTGCAACTGGCAATTGAAATTTTGTTGCTAAATATACGCAAGCTAATCAATTGGCCATTTTCCCCTCTGTGTGTTTTTTGTTAAAAAATTCCGCCGCCGCACCACCCCATATTCCCCGGGAGGCGCGGCGTTCTGCCGGCTGAGCGCGGCGGGGGGTTTGTATTAGGTTTGATGTAAATCAAGGTATTAGCAGGGAAGGCTGCGCTAACGTGGTGGGGAAAATGTTTCTTCATTGTAAAAATATGGCGACGGAAAAGTAGTCGCATTGCAAGAAAAAAGAGTTGAGATCGCTGCGGGAAAGGGTTACATATAACGCAAAAATGCGAGCTGAGTCGCAAAATGCCGTGAAATAACACCGCACGGCGCGCCAAAAAATGGCACGGCATCGGCAAGCACGGGGTCTGGTTAATGGCTAGCGGCAAAATTTACATTTAAATAACATTTGTGCGCGGCAGAGTCGGGAGTCAGCGGCTATAACTTAGTAACCCTGTCAGGTAAAAGTGTTTCACCTTTTCAATCTAGGGATTTCATGTGGAGAATATCCAACTTTCGGTAGTGCATCGCTTGCCGCAAAGTTATCGTTGGCTATCCGGTTTCACCGGCGTGAAGGTAGAACCGATTCCGTTTAACGGAATAGACGAAGATAACAACCTGATAGGGCTGAAGTTACTCAGCCATGAAGGGGCCGAGGCCTGGCAGGTAATGCAACAGCTTAATCTGTCGCTGCAGGAGATTCAGGTCGACTGCGCGATCGTCGAATGGGAAGGGGAGCCTTGCCTGTTCGTGCAGCGCAGCGACGAGAGCGCCACCATGTGCCGCCTGAAAAACGTCGGCGCCGCGATCGCCGAACCGCTCAGCGCGCAATACCCTTTCTAGAATTCGCCGCTAATCCGCCAACTGCAGCAGTTGACGGGTATAGTCGGCGGCGGGCGCCGCGAAAATCGCCCGGCAGTCTCCCTGTTCAACCACTTCTCCCTGTCGCAACACGATGACCTGGTGGCATAGCGAACGCACCACCTGCAGGTCATGGCTGATGAACAGATAAGCCAGCCGGTGGCGTTGCTGCAGCGATTTCAGCAGCGTCAGGATCTGCGCCTGCACCGATTTATCCAGCGAAGAGGTCGGCTCGTCGAGGATCAGCAGCTGCGGCTGCAGGATCAGCGCGCGCGCGATGGCGATACGCTGGCGTTGCCCGCCGGAAAACTCGGTAGGATAGCGATGGCGCAGCTGCGGATCCAGGCCGACTTCCTGCAACACCTCGATCACGCGCTGTTCCCGCTGCTCTGTGCTAAGCCGCTGGTGCACTTCCAGCCCTTCGGCGATGATTTGCTGCACGTTCAGGCGCGGGTTCAGGGCGGAGTAGGGATCCTGGAAGACGATTTGCATCCGGCTGCGGTAGGGCAGCATCTGCTTCATCGTGAGCGGGTGCAGCGGTTCGCCGTCGAACCAGATGGCGCCCTGCGAGGCCAACAGGCGCAGCAGCGCCAGCCCGGTGGTGCTTTTACCCGAGCCGGATTCCCCCACCAGCCCCACGCTTTCCCCGGCGCGCAGCTCGAAACTCAATGATTTCAATGCATAGTGATAATCCACCGTGCGGCGCAGCAGGCCGCGGCGAATGGGGAAGCGTACCTGTAGATTTTCCACCTTGAGCAGCGGCCGCTCGTCGTCGGGGCGCCCGTTGGCCGCGGCAGGCAGCGGCAGCGGTTCACCGACGTCCTCGGCGGCCAGCAGCTGCTGCGTGTAAGGATGCTGCGGCCGGCTGAACAGCTGCGCACGGCCGTTTTGCTCCACGCTGCGGCCCTGGCGCATCACCGCTACGTTGTCCGCCAGGCGGCGCACGATATTCAGGTTATGGGTGATGAACAAGAGCCCCATGCCCATCTCCTGCTTCAGCTCTTGCAGCAGCGTCAGGATCTGCGCCTGGATAGTGACGTCGAGCGCGGTGGTGGGCTCGTCGGCGATCAGCAGTTTCGGGCGAGTCAGCACCGCCATGGCGATCATCACCCGCTGGCGTTCACCGCCGGACAGCTGATGCGGGTAATCCTGCAGCCGGCTTTTGGCCTGACGGATACCGACGCGCTCCAGGCATTCGACGATCTCTGCGCGCGCGGCTTCGCGCCGCAGGCCGCGGTGCAGCATCAGCACT
This sequence comes from Serratia sp. 2880STDY5682894, assembly GCF_001537385.1. Classification (NCBI taxonomy): domain Bacteria; kingdom Pseudomonadati; phylum Pseudomonadota; class Gammaproteobacteria; order Enterobacterales; family Yersiniaceae; genus Serratia; species Serratia sp. 2880STDY5682894. The sequence continues at coordinate 286,448 of NZ_FCJA01000002.1, forward strand.
TCCGCGAGCTGTTTTTCGATGGTGTGCAGCGGGTTAAGCGACACCATCGGTTCCTGAAAGATCATCGCGATCTGATTGCCTCGCACCTTGCGCAGCGCCGCTTCCGGCGCATGCAGCAACGAGTCGCCGTTGAACAGGATATCACCGGCAGGGTAAACCACCGGCGGCGCGGGCAGCAGGCGCAGTATCGACAGGGCGGTGACGCTTTTGCCGGAGCCGGATTCCCCCACCAGCGCCAGCGTTTCCGCCGGCGCGATTTGCAGCGAGAGTGCGTTGACCACCGGCGTGACGGTGTCGCCCTGGCGAAAGGCGATGCTGAGATCCTGAATAGCGAGCAAAGGAGTGGCCATATCAATGCGCCTTGCTGGGGTCAAAGGCGTCGCGTACCGCTTCGCCGATAAAGATTAATAACGACAGCAGCACCGCCAAGACCAGGAAGGCGGTGATGCCGAGCCACGGCGCCTGCAGATTGTTTTTGCCCTGCAGCAGCAATTCGCCGAGCGACGGCGAGCCTATCGGCAGACCGAAACCGAGGAAATCGAGCGACGTCAGGGTGGTGATCGAGCCGCACAGGATAAACGGCAGGAAGGTCAGCGTCGCCACCATGGCGTTGGGCAGCATATGGCGGGACATGATCACCCGATCCGGTACGCCCATGGCGCGCGCGGCGCGGATGTAGTCAAAATTGCGCGTGCGCAGGAATTCGGCGCGCACTACCCCCACCAGGCTCATCCAGCCGAACAGGATGGTGATGCCGAGCAGCCACCAGAAATTGGGCTGGACGATGCTCGACAGCAGAATGATCAGAAACAGCGTCGGCATGCCCGACCACACTTCGATAAAGCGCTGCCCCCACAGATCGAAACGCCCGCCGTAATACCCCTGGGTCGCGCCGACGCACACGCCGATCAGGCTGGAAAACAGCGTCAACGCCAGGCCGAACAGCATCGAGATGCGAAAACCGTACAGAACACGAGCGAGCACGTCGCCGCCGTTGCTGTCGGTGCCCAGCAGGTTGTGGCGCGAAGGCGGCGAGGGGAAGGGCACCTCGGTGGCGAAGTTGATGGTGTCGTAGCTGAAGCGGATCGGCGCCCAAACCGCCCAGCCGTGCCGTTCGATCTGCCGCTGTACGAACGGATCCTGATAGTCGGCTTCGGTGTTCAGCTCGCCGCCGAAGGCGGTTTCGCTGTAGTTAATCATAAACGGTAGGTACAACCGGCCTTCATAACGCACCAACAGCGGTTTGTCATTGGCGATCAGATCGGCGGCCAGGCTCAGGGTGAATAGCACCAAGAAGATCCACAGCGACCAGTAGCCGCGGCGGTTGCGGCGAAAACGCGCCCAGCGCGCCTGGTTGATCGGGCTAAGGCGGCTCATTGGCGGGCCTCGAAGTCAATGCGCGGATCGACCAGGGTGTAGGTGATATCGCTGAGGATATTCAACAGCAGGCCGATCAGGGTGAAGATATACAGCGTGCCGAACATCACCGGGTAGTCGCGCTGCAGCGTGGCGTCGTAGCCCAGCAGCCCCAGGCCGTTGAGCGAGAACATCACCTCAATCAGCAGCGAGCCGGTGAAGAACATGCTGATAAAGGTGGCCGGAAAACCGGCGATCACCAGCAGCATGGCGTTGCGGAACACGTGGCGGTAGAGGATTTTTTTCTCATCCAGCCCTTTGGCGCGGGCGGTGGTGACGTACTGCTTGCGGATCTCGTCGAGGAACGAGTTCTTGGTCAGCATGGTCAGGGTGGCGAAGCCGCCGATCACCGTCGCCAGCACCGGCAGGGTGATGTGCCACAGGTAGTCGGCGATCTTTGCCGGCCACGAGAGGGTGTCGAAGTTGCTGGACACCAGGCCGCGCAGCGGGAACCAGTCCAGGTAGCTGCCGCCGGCGAACAGCACGATCATCAGGATGGCGAACAGGAAAGCCGGAATGGCGTAGCCGATGATGATCAGCGTGCTGCTCCAGGTATCGAACGCGCTGCCGTTGTGGACGGCCTTGCGGATGCCGAGCGGGATCGACACCAGGTAAATGATCAGCGTGCTCCAAAGGCCCAGCGTGATGGAGACCGGCAGGCTCTGGCCGATCAGCTGCATCACCGAAGCGCCGCGAAACAGGCTGTCGCCGAAGTCGAAGCGCATATAGTTCCACAGCATGGTGAAGTAGCGTTCGTGCAGCGGTTTGTCGAAGCCGTAACGTTGGGTGATCTCGGCGATCACCTCCGGATCCAGGCCGCGCGAACCGCGGTATTGGCCGTCGCCAGCCGCGATGCCCGCCCGGGCATGGCCCAGGCCTTCACCTGCGCCGCCGCTGCCAAAACCGCTGCCGTGCCCCAGCTCAATGGCGGCGATGGCCTGATCGACCGGACCGCCGGGCGCAATTTGCACGATAAAAAAGTTGATGGTGATGATCGCCCACAGCGTGGGGATCACCAATAACAGTCTGCGTATCAGATAGGCCGCCATTCCGACTCCTTATTGCCGTTGAGCCGGTAAACGCGCCGCCTTGTTGACGTCGTACCACCAGTTGTCGAAGCCGATCGCATAGGCCGGGCGGATCGGCGGCGTGGAGAACTTGTCCCAATAGGCGTAGCGATCGTGGTTGGAGTACCACATCGGCAGCATGTAGTTGTTCCAGGTCAGCACCCGGTCCAGCGCGCGGCCGAGCGGCAGCAGGGCTTTTTCGTCGCCCTGATGGGCGGCGATTTGCCTGACCAGGCTGTCGACCGCCGGATCTTTGACGCCGGCCGTGTTGTAGCTGGAATCGATGTACTGCGAATCCCACAGGATTTGCAGATCGGCGCTGGGGAACGGCATCGCCATGTACACCGTCGACATCATGTCGAAATCGCGCTCGCGCATGCGACGGGTGTACTGCGAGGCATCAACCTCGCGAATTTGCATCTCGATGCCCAGCCGCTGCAGGTTGTGGCGGAAGGGTAATACGTACTGGAAGTTGCTGCCGCTCAGCAGCATCAATTCGAAGGTGAACGGCTGACCGGTTTTGGCGTTGACCAGCTTTTGATTTTTGACCACCCAACCGGCTTCTTTCAGTAGTTGAGTCGCTTTCAGCAGATTTTGCCGATCGTTGCCGCTGCCGTCGGAGGAGGGCGGCTGGTAGATGCTGGTAAACACCTCCGGCGGTATCTGGCCTTTGAGCGGTGCCAGCAAGGCCAGTTCGGCGGCGTCCGGGTAGCTACGGGCGGCGTAGGCGGTGTTTTGGAAATAGCTGTCGGCGCGCTGATAAGCGTTGTAATACAGCGCCTTGTTCATCCAGTTGAAGTCGAAAGCCAGGCCAATCGCTTCCCGTACCCGGCGATCGGCAAACAGCGGTTTTTGCAGGTTGAACGCCAGCCAGCGGGTATTCTGCGCCGCCTGGTTGGTCTCGTCCTGCTTGATGATGTAGTTGCGCGCGAAGTTGCCGCCCTGGTACTGGGTGGCCCAGCTTTTGGGCGACGGCTCGATGCGGAAATCGTAAGCCCCGGCCTTGAAGGCTTCCAGCGCCACTTTATCGTCCAGGTAATAATCGTAGCGAATGCTGTCGAAGTTATAGCGGCCGCGATTCACCGGCAGGTTGGCGGCCCAGTAGTCGCGCACTCGCTGGTAGGTGATGTACTGGCCGAGGCGGTAATCGCCGATTTTATACGGGCCGCTGGCGAGCGGCGGGGTGCTGAGCGGTTCGTTGAGCTTATGGTTTTTCCAGAAGCTTTCCGGCAATACGCGCAGGCTGAGCAGGCTGAGGATTTGCTCACGGTTGGCTTTAGGCAGCTCGATGCGCACCGTCAGCCGGGAAATGGCCTTGACCGTGACGCCTTTGTAATAGGAGCGAAACTGCGGCACGCCTTCGGTCATGAATTTATTGAAGGTGAAGGCCACGTCGGCGGCGGTGATCGGGCTGCCGTCTTGGAAGCGGGCGCGCGCGTTGATATCCAACTCCATCCAGCGCATGTCGGCCGGGAAACGGGCCGATTCGGCAATCAGCGGATAATAGCTGCCGGGTTCGTCGTCGGAGTTGGTGAACAGCGTATCGTACAGCTCCATCGTGCGTTCACCGGGTACGCCACGGGTGGCGAAGCGGTTGAAGTTGTCGTAGGTGCCGATGGCCGCCAGCCGTACGTCGCCGCCCTTGGGCGCCGCCGGGTTGACGTAGTCGAAATGGCTGAAGTCGGTGGCGTATTTCGGTTCACCGAGAAGGGCGAAAGCGTAGCTTTCGTTGAGGGCTTCGGCCTGCAGACCGAAGCTCAGTGCCGAGAGCACCAGAGCAGCGAAAATGCGCACGGACATCGGACGGTAAGCTCCTGCTGTGGAATAAAGTACAACCTGCGCCCAGCATAACATTCTTCGGGTGGGCGCAGGGTAAAGATGCTTAAAGATTAACTATTTTTTTGCCTGATAATCAAAGACCTGATGAGCATTGCAGTAGGCGACGAAGTTGTCGATGCTCAGCGGCTTGCTGAAGTAGTATCCCTGCATGAAGTTGACGCCGTGTTCTTGCAGGAACTGCATCTGCTCGGCGGTTTCGACGCCTTCGGCCACCGTCAGCATTTTCAGCTTTTTCGCCAGCGAGATCACCGCATCCAGCACCGGCGCGGTGACCGTGTCCTGGCCAATGGTGTTGACGAAGCCACGGTCGATCTTCAGGTAATCCATGGTGAAGCGCTCAAGATAGATCAACGCGCTGTGCCCGGTGCCAAAATCGTCTACCGCGATCTCGATGCCCTGTTTGTGCAGCCAGTCAAACTCCGCCAGCGCGCTCTCTTCTTCCACCATGCCGCGCTCGGTGATTTCAAACACCAGCGTAAAGTAATCACCCGGCAGCTGCGCCAACAGTTCATACACGTCCTGGTGGAAGGACGGTGCGCTAAGGTGGGCGGGGGAGATGTTGAGGCCGACTTTACCTCCCCGTGGCAGCGCTTTGGCAAGCTGCGGCGCATCTTCGGCGATCAGCCTGAACAGCTGGCGGGTAAGCGGCACGATCAGCCCGTTGCTTTCGGCGTAGGGGATAAAGACATCGGGCGGGATGCGGCCCTCGATCGGATGCTGCCAGCGAATCAGCGCTTCCAGCCCGCCGATGCTGTTGCTGTCGGTGTGGAACACCGGCTGGTATTCGATAAAGAACTCGTTGCGCTTGATGCCGCGCAGCAGCGCGCGCTCCGGGCTTTGCCGCAGCAGCAGCATGTAGTAGCAGAGTACGCCGATCATCAATGACAGCACCAGGCTGCCCAACAGCGTCAGGCGAATGTCGTTGGGCGTCAGCTTCTCGTTGTAGAACATGATGGTCAACGGCAGATTGGGCAGCGTCAGGTTATCCGCCTTGCCTTTCGGCAGTTGATCGACCGGCATCAGGTTCGGGCTGAAAGTGGTCAGCGCGCGATTGCCCATCACGATGGCGATGCCCGGCGCCTGTTCGTCGTGCGAGGTGAACAGCAGATAGGGCATCAGATCGATGTCCAGCGTAGCGAGGATGCCGGTGGCCTGCTCGCCGGGATGCCGCAGCCAAACCGCAACCGCAGGCTTATTTGGCACGATCGGCGTGCCCTGCTGCAGCTTGAGATCCAAAGGCAGATCCCAGTCGATGTCCTGATAGAGGTTTTTCATCGGCAGCATCATGTCGCCGGTGGCGGAGGAGCAATAGGCGTAGCCGTCTTTCACCAACAGAAAGGTGCGCACGCCGCTGGTAAAGGCCGCCTGGTAGGTAATGTCCGACTGGCTGGAGAGGCAAGGCTTGTCCAACAGCGGCATCATTTGCTGCATCACGGCCGTCAGATGCGAGATATAACCCAGCGTGAACTTTTGCGTACGCGCTTCGACTTTATGTTGATATTGCGTGCGCTGGTGGTTGATCAAAGAAAGCGTGACCGCGGTGAATAGCGTAAAAAATACCAGAGCGGCGACGCCGCTTTTAGCCAGGCTGCGCTGTCGGTGAGAGACGCTGCGGGCGAAAGCCCTTTTCAAGCCCATAACCGAGTCCTCTGCAACAGGGCGTCAGGGGTGTCGCACAGCCAGTTAATGGATTGTACCAACGGCTTTTTTTTCATTTTTGCCTTTTTATCCCGTACCAACCGGCGGCGCCGTTTAAATACGCGGCGTCGCCGACAGAAATATAATGCGCCTATTCTAAGCGGAAACGTTTTAAATAACGCCGGGGCGCCGTTGCCGTCATCTGACGATAATAGGCGAGTTTTTCCTCGACGGCGCGATTTCCTGCCAACAGTTTATCAAAATAATGGCGTGCGGCGGCGTTAAGCGGGGAGAGGTGACGATAAGCCAGGGACCAAGCGCGAGGGCACCTGTTCAACCGCCAAAAAAAACGCCGCCCGTAGGCGGCGCTTATCGCTCGTTTGGTATTCGGAATCTTCAAGGCGATGCGCCGTCAGCCGCTGGTCAGCACCCGGCGCGCTTCTCGATAACGTTTGTCCCAATAGTTATCGGTCAGCTTGGAAATCATGACACCACTGCTGGTGGAGGCGTGAACGAATTGATCGTTGCCTAAATAGATGCCGACATGGCGACCGGTAGAGCCGGCGCGGAACAGCACCAAATCGCCGGCGCGCAGCTTGGTGCGCTGGATTTTCTTGCCGAGATCTTCCTGTTCATAGGTAGAGCGCGGTAAATCCATGCCGAACTGTTCGCGGAAGGTACGCTGCACAAACGCCGAGCAATCGATGCCGCGCTTGGTGTCACCGCCTAAGCGGTAGCGAACGCCTTTCCAGTCCGCGTACTGATCCATAATCTTTGACTTGACGTCAACGTTGCGGACCATCGCTTCGAATTCATCCTGAGAGGCTTGCAGTAAAAGACCGTCTTTGTCATTAACTGCACGCATCTCAGTTTGTGCGTTATTCAAGTTCGAAGTGTGAGTCGAGCTGCACGCTGACAGCATAACCGCCGCGGCAATTGCAGGGACTACCCGCAAAAAATATCTCAGAAACGGTTGAGATTTGACCATTGTTGTTGTTTTCCCTTGAAGTCCTTAACGACGAAAGTCGCTACCTGAAAAATGCCAAACGGAACGAGCCTAGTCCGCACCTGTTGCATCGACAACCAGTTACCGTTGAAAACGTGCGAGAACGCACATTTTTATCGGATTCCATACTGATTCGACTTAAACCAGGCACAAACGCATCTGAGATTACCGGAACAAATAGGGGATTGCGAGCCTTTTTCCCGTCTTTTTTATATGAATTTGTGATGTAACATAATGTAAATCTTCATATAAAAAACGCCAATTGTCCGATGTATGAATCTGGCGTGAAATCAGGTTGCAAAAGCGTTAACGGGCGGCGGTGAAATTTTGCGCGCGGCGCGGGGGGAGAGCACGGGAGGCGTGGGCCTCCCGGCATGAGTCATAGACGCAAGTTATGGTTGGCCGGGGCGGTGCTTGCCGGGCAACAGGCGATTCAACCGATCGACAATCCAGTCGCTGCAAGGCGTCATCAGCACCCAGCTGGCGCCAACCAGCACCACGGACAGCGAACCGACGGCGATATCGGTAAACCAGTGGGCGCCAATCATCACGCGTGGCAATGAAAAGACCAGCGTAATCAGCAGGGCGACGGCGAAGGCACCGCGGCCGAAATAGCGCAGCATAAAGCAGGAAAAAATAATCAGCATCATGCCGTGGTCGCCGGGGAAGCTGTCGCCGGAAGCGTCCTTGGTCGGGATGCCGGTCAGCTCGCTGACGCGATGGATATTGTCGAAGGTCAGGGTAGGGCTCGGATGTTTCACCGGCAGCAGATGGCCAAGCTGATTCAGCACCACGGCGGTCAGCAGCATCACCACGCCGGTGATCACCAGGCGGCGGCGGCCGGCGGCGTCCTGCTTCAGGTAGAAGTACAGATACAGCAGACCCATGGCGAGCAGCGAAATGACATCAAACGCGCGGTTATTGGTGATGGCGACCAGATGCAAAAATGCCGGGTCGGTAGCCAGATGGCGGTTAAAGAAGAAAAAAATCGCCGAATCCAGGGTAAACCAGCCGCCGTGATTGGCCGGCAGGAACCAGGACAGAAACAGCGCAACGCCCAGTAAGTTAAAGAAGAGAATGAAGGGTAAATTGCGGCGTGTCATGACATAACCTGTTGAAAAAATGAAAACGAAACAAAACCCGGCCGCCCTGCGACAACCGAGGGGGCAACGGTACGGGGTTTAACTTAAACGAATCTTAAACAAGGCGGATTGCAGGGCGTTCCAGTCGGTATTTTCGCTGTGGATCAGTTCAATCCGGCTGTCGAGCGGCGCGAGCGGGCGGGTTTCGATGTTGAGATCCTGCCCCTGACGATTGATCAGCAATGTGCCTTCGGGAATGCGCACCACGCCTTTGGCGCGTTCGACCGGCGCGAGTCGTACCCACTCCATAAAGCCGACGGTGTCGAACTGGGTGTCGGCGTCAAAAATCCAGCCGCAGCTGGTGAAGCCTTGCCCCTCGTTCAGCGCTCGCCGCCAGCGGGCGTGCTCCGGCAATCGCAGCGCTGCCAGCCCCTGCGTTTTCGCCTGACCATGATGATGCTGCGCGTCCGGTAATTCTGCACGATTCGTGCGCGGGAGGGACAACAGCGCGACATCCGCTTGGCCTTGCGCGATGGCGTAGCAGGGCCGCTGCAGCGGATCTTGCGCCCTCCAGGCTTCCAGCGCCCGCCTGTCTTCCGGCTGATAGGTATCGCTTTTGCTGGCCAGAATAACATCGGCCGCGGCCAGCTGATCGCGGAAGTTTTCGTTGTCGCGGTAGCGGGGTTGGCTGAGCTGGCGGGCATCCAGCAGGCACAGCGTGGCCTGCAGATCGATCCAGCCGGCATAGCTCTCCTGGGTCAGCAGCGACAGGATTTGCTTCGGGTGTCCGAGCCCGGTCGGCTCAATCAGCAACCGATCCGGTTTGGCCTGCTGCAGTAGCATATTCAAGCCCACCTGCATCGGCAGGCCGTTGACGCAGCACATGCAGCCGCCGGGGATCTCTTTGAGCACCGCGCCGCTGTCCGCCAGCAGCGCGCCGTCGATGCCTATTTCGCCGAATTCATTGACCAATACCGCCCAGCGTTCCTGTTCGGGCTTATGAGCCAGCAAATGGCGGATGGTGGTGGTTTTACCGCTGCCGAGAAAGCCGGTAATCAAATTGGTTTTGGTCATTAATAATTCCTGGCGTAAAAATTAACTTGCTTAATAAATGAGTTACCCTGCCTTGTCGGTGAAGCGGCCGCAATTTAATTTGTGCTCTATCTCGCAAATTTTGCACGTCACCCTGCGCTTTTCAACCGGCAAAAGCCACCTTTAAAAGCAAGAAAATTCTTAGATAAAACCCTGTATTAGATGCGGTTAACTTTTGTTAGTAGCTTGTTTTTACATTGTTAATGACGCGATTAACGATCAAATCCTGTCCCTTTCCTTGCGATTATTCCTAACAAGATCCTCTATGGTTAAATTGGCTTAACTAAAAATGAGGTTGCCATGAATACCTTTCGGTTATTTTTGATCGTAGGAATGTTGTTTTCATGGACGGCAGTGAGTCATGCAGGAGTGGCCGGCGGGGTAATTCGCTTCGTCGGTTCTATCGTTGAAAGTCCTTGCACGGTCAATATTGCAGATTCTAAGGCGAATACGCAATGTTACCGCAACGGCCAGCGTTATCAGGCCCAGCAAGCGTTGTCAGGTTTTGATGCTACACGCAAAGAACTTCCGCTAAATCTAGGCACAACCGAAATGAAGTGGGTAGACCAACAGAAAAAACTTGCTGTTATGACGGTCGTTTATCGTTAAGTCGTTCCGCCATGCCGGCGTAACGTTACGCCGGCATGGTTATTCTCGGCCCTGCAGGCTCCTCACCGCATCACCCACTCCTTCACCGTTTCACGCGCCCCGCGATCGCGCAGGGACAAATAGGCTTGCGTTACCGCTTCGGTAAACGCCGCATGCGCCGCCAGCGTTTCGCCGAACACTGATTTCAGCGCCAGCAACGCCGTTACGCGTCGCCGATCGTCCGTTGTGGCGGCGATCGTCTGTTGCAACACGTCTGCCAGCGGATCGCGAATGTCGATCGGCTGACCGGCGTCATCGACGCCGCCGACGTAACGCATCCAGCCCGCCACGCCCAGCGCCAGCCCGCTATAGTCACCGCCGTGCCGCAGATGCCAGCGCACCGCGTCCAGCAGGCGCTGCGGCAGCTTCTGCGAGCCGTCCATGGCGATCTGCCAGGTGAGGTGTTGCAGCGCCGGATTGTTGAAGCGCGCGATAAGCTGTGCGGCGTAGTCGGCCAGACTGATGCCGGTGACGCTCAGCGTCGGGGCCTGTTCGTCCAGCATCAACCGCAGGGCGGCGCGGCGGTAGTGCTCATCCGCCATGCACTCGTTGATATAGCGGTAGCCGCCCAGGTAACCGAGGTAAGCCAGGAATGAGTGGCTGCCGTTCAGCATGCGCAGCTTCATGTGTTCAAACGGCAGTACATCGCTGACCAGTTGGACGCCGGCCTGCTCCCACGCCGGGCGTCCGGCGATAAAGTTGTCTTCCACCACCCATTGGATGAAGGGCTCGCAGGCGATGGCGCATTCGTCGCGCACGCCGCCCAGCGCGGCGGCGATCTCATCCAGCATGGCCGGCGTGGCGGCCGGCACGATGCGATCCACCATGGTGCAGGGGAAGGTGGCGGCGGTGGCGATCCAGTCGGCGAGTGCCGGATCCCGCGCCTGCGCCAAATCGAGCACCGCCCGGCGCAGCACGTGGCCGTTCTCCGGAATATTGTCGCAGGAGAGCAGGGAGAAGGCGGGCAGGCCGCGTTCGCGCCGCAGCCGCAGCGCTTCCACCAAAATGCCCGGCACGGTCTGCGGCTGATGCGGCCACGCCAGATCGGCGACGATCCCCGAATGCTGTCGATCCAGCCGCCCGCTGCCGGGCTCGATGCAATAGCCTTTTTCGGTGATGGTCATCGAAACGATCGCCACCTGCGGCTCGGCCAGCTTCTCCAGCACCGCGGCGATGCCTTCCAGCTTGCGATGCAGGCTCTCATGCACCGCACCGACCACGATGGCCTGATGGCCGTCCGCGCCTTTCTCCAGCACGCTGTACAGATGATCCTGTTGCCGCAGCGCCTCAAACAGCGGCACGCCGCCGGAAAGACTGATTTCGCAAATGCCCCAATCGCCGCCTTGGGCGTTCAGCACCCGATCGGTCAGCAGCGCCTGATGCGCGCGGTGGAACGCGCCGAAGCCAAGGTGCACGATGCGGCTGCGCAGGGCCCGGCGGTCATAGTCCGGCTGCCGGACGGCGCTCGGCAGCGGGGTGTTGGCAATCGTTTTCATCTCATCTCCAAAACGGGTAAGACAGCTGGCGGGCCACTTGCGCCAAGTTAGCAGACCAGTTTTCCGCCGCGCAGGCAGGGTGGCACCGGTGATAAAAAACTGCGACCAGTGTAAGGATGTCGGCCAGTTAAAGGAATTGGTCAGTCCAAAATAAGCCAGAATCGTGAAGTGGATCAACCAATGAGGGGTTCGGTTTTGACAGCGCAGGGCGAAAGAGTAAGTTAAAGATAACTGACATCTAAATTAAACTGGTATAACAGCATTGCGGTGCGAGACAGGCATAAGGACAAAACATGGAACAAACATGGCGTTGGTATGGCCCGAACGATCCGGTTTCTTTGGACGATGTGCGTCAGGCCGGGGCGACCGGGGTGGTGACGGCGCTGCATCATATCGCGAACGGTGAAGTCTGGCCGATCGACGAAATCCGCGCGCGGCAGGCGCTGTTGGCGGAAAAGGGGCTGGTGTGGTCGGTGGTGGAGAGCGTGCCGGTACATGAGGAGATCAAAACCCACAGCGGCGACTGGCGGCGGTACATCGCCAATTACCAGCAGTCGCTGCGCAACCTGGCGGCCTGCGGCATCGACACCGTCTGCTACAACTTCATGCCGATCCTCGACTGGACGCGCACCGATCTGGCCTATCCGCTGCCGGACGGTTCCAAAGCGCTGCGTTTCGATCAGATAGCCTTCGCCGCGTTCGAGCTGCATATCCTGCAGCGCGCCGGCGCCGAGGCGGACTATACGCCGCAAGAACGCAGCCAGGCGGCGGCCCGTTTCGCCGCCATGAGCGAGGAGGAGAAAGCCACGCTGACCGGCAACATCATCGCCGGGCTGCCGGGGGCGGAAGAGGGCTACACGCTGGAACAGTTTCGCCGCCGGTTGGCGGAATACGACGGCATCGACAAGGCGCAACTGCGCGAAAACATGGCGGTCTTTCTGCGCGCCATCGTGCCGGTGGCGGAAGAGGCCGGCATCCGGCTGGCGGTGCACCCCGACGATCCGCCGCGGCCGATCCTCGGCCTGCCGCGCATCGTCTCCACGATTGAAGACATGCAGTGGCTGAAGCAGACCGTCGACAGCATTTATAACGGCTTCACCCTATGCACCGGTTCATACGGCGTGCGCGCCGATAACGATCTGGTGCGGATGATTGAGACCTTCGGCGATCGCATTCACTTTACCCACCTGCGCGCCACCTGCCGCGAGGAGAACCCGAAAAGCTTCCACGAAGGGGCACACCTGCAGGGCGATGTGGACATGGTGGCGGTGATCGAAGCGATCCTGACCGAAGAGCTGCGTCGGCAACGGGCAGGCGATCGGCGGCCGATCCCGATGCGCCCCGATCATGGGCATCAGATGCTGGACGATTTGAAAAAGAAAACCAATCCGGGCTATTCGGCCATCGGGCGGTTGAAAGGGCTGGCGGAGCTGCGCGGCGTCGAGCTGGCGCTCAAGCGGCGCTTTTTCCCGGAATTGCCGTAGCGGAAAAGGGAACGGGGCCGAGACTCGGCCCCGCTGGCGTCGACTAGTCGGCGCGGCTCATGTAGCGGCGTTCGGCGATATGAATGCGAATCTTGTCGCCGGCGCTGAGGTATTCCGGCACGTGGATCACCAGGCCGGTCGCCATGGTGGCCGGTTTGTTGCGGGCGCTGGCGGAAGCGCCTTTGATGCCCGGCGCGGTCTCGACGATTTCCATATCCACGGTCTGCGGCAGCTCCAGCGCCAGCACCTGGCCGTCCAGCGTCAGCACCTGCATGCCCGGCAGACCGCCTTCCGGAATGAACAGCAGCTCGTCTTCGATCTGGTCTTTCTTGAAGATGTACGGCGTGTAGTCTTCGTCATCCATGAACACGTATTCTTCGCCGTCGATATAGGAGAAGTTCACCTTGCGGCGCGACAGGGAAATGGTGTCCAGGATATCGTCGCCCTTGAAGCGTTCTTCCACTTTCAGGCCGGTGCGCACGTCGGAGAAGCGCATTTTGTACAGGGTGCTGGCGCCGCGGGCGCTCGGGCTCTGCACGTCGATATCTTTTACCAGCAGCAGTTTGCCGTTGTAGCTGATCGCCATGCCGCGCTTAATTTCGTTAGCTCTTGCCATTTCAATTCATCCGCAATGAAGAGTATTAGAGAAGTTGCGACAAGGTACTCGCGCCGCTGATTTCAGGCAATAGCCCGGCGTAAAAACAGTGCGGGAAAGGGAGAGCAGATGCTCTCCCTTCGGGGATTAGTGAAAGACCGGCAGCAGACCGAACAGCGACAGAATATGCGCGGTGGCGTTGATCAGCCCGAACAGGATGACGAACAGGATCACGCCGTTGCCGCCCGGTGCGCGGTATCCCGCCTGCGGATAGCGGCGGCGGCTGGCGCGCGCCATCAGCGCCGGCACGATCACTGCCCAAATGGTGGCCGCCAGCCCGGCGAAGCCGATGGCGTACAGGAAACCGTTCGGGAACAGCAGCGCGGCCAGGGTCGGCGGCACAAAGGTCACCAGCGCGGTCTTGCTGCGTCCGACGGCGTCGTCCTTGAACTTGCAGAAGTCCGCCAGGTAATCGAACAGGCCCAGCGACACGCCGAGGAACGAGCTGGCCAGCGCCATATAGGAGAAGGCGTTCAGCAGTTGGCTGACGGTCTGGCTGCTGGAGACGTTGCCCATTTGCTTGAGCAGGCTGCCGATATTGCCGCCCTCGGCGATCACCTGCTTGAAGGCGTCGCGCGCGATATTGCCCTGAATCACATACTGCCACAGGATGTAGATCGCCAGCGCCAGCAGGGTGCCGTACACCAGGCTGCGCACCACGGAGCCGCTGTCCTTGTGGTAGTACTTCACCAGCCCGGGAATGTTGCCGTGGTAACCGAACGAGGTCAGCAGGTAAGGCAGCGCCGCCAGGGCGTAAGGCAGATAGCTGGCCTGATCATCGCCGGTGTTGAACAGCACCGCAGGCTGCACATGGGTGAACATGTCGCCCACCGACATCACGAAGGTGATCACCATACCGCCGATCAGAATGGTGCTCAGGCGATCGACCGCGCGGGTGGAGAGCCAGACGATAAACGCCACGACCAGCGCGAATACCAGGCCGGCGGTGGTCTGGCCGACGCCGACGATGCCCTCCAGCGTATGCGCGATAATCGAGCCGCCGGCGGAGATATAGGCGTAGGTCAGGATGTACAGCACGAACGCCACCGACAGGCCGTTCACGGCGTTCCAGCCTTTACCCAGCAGATCCTTGACCATGGTGTTGAAGCTGGCGCCGCTCGGATAGTGCAGCGTGGCTTCGAGGATCATCAGGCCGGAAAGCAACATGCAGGCCCAGGTATACACCAGCAGCGCGACGGAGCCGCTGAACCAGACACCGGAAGTGACGATCGGAATGGAAAACATGCCGGCGCCAACGGCGGTTCCGGCAATGATCATCGCGCCGCCGAGGACGGAAGGGCGGGCCAGCTTCTGGATGGTGTCCGTAGACATGCGTGCTCCTGATGGAAGAGGTTCTTTTGTACTAGCTCAATGGTACATGGGTGTATGGCGCATGTAAAGCGGGGTAATTGCACGTTTCACGCGTTTTTGTCTTTAAATCAAGGTGTGTTGGGCGTTTATTCGCCATAGGATGACGCCGGCCGGCGCAGGGCGATGAGTGTAAAGATCGCCGGGGCGCAGGGATTCTGCTGGCGGCCGCCGCGCACGGCTGCTATTGTCGCGCTTCTTTTCCCCAGCCCACCAGGAGTAGCGCTGATGGACTGTCGCAGCGACTGCGGCGCCTGCTGTATCGCGCCGTCAATATCCAGCCCGATCCCCGGCATGCCGAACGGCAAGCCCGCCAATACCCGCTGCATTCACCTGGATGAGCAGCTGCGCTGCGGCCTGTTTCATTCGCCGCTGCGGCCGAAAGTGTGCGGCAACCTGCAGCCGAGCCGCGACATGTGCCACGATCACCGCGATCAGGCGCTGATTTATCTCGCCAGGCTGGAAGCGGACACCGCGCCCTAAGCGTCTTTCAACCGCCACAGGCACAGCGTGGCCCCCACCGTCATCGCCAGCGCGGCGTAAAACACCGCATGGTAGTTCCAGATTTCCGCCACCGCGCCGGCGATCGAGCCGGCGATGATCCAGCCCACCCGGGTGGTGTTGGTGAACAGCGTGGTGGCCGCGCCGGCCTGGCCGGGCATCAAATCCTGAAAATAGAGCATGCCGATCCCCGCCAGCACGCCGATAAACGCCGCATTCAGCAGCTGCAGGGCGATGAGCTGCCAGCTGCCGGTGATAAACAGCAGGCCGCAGTAGAACAGCACGCCGGCGACCACTGCCCCGCGCATCAGGCGGCGTTTGCCGCAGCGCTTCGCCGCCAGGCCGGCGAGCAGCATGACCGGGATCTCCAGCCCGGCGGCGGCGCCCATCAATATCCCGGCCAGCCGCTCCGGCAGCCGCAGCTCGTGCACCACGTACAGCGGCATGTTGATCAGGTACATGCTGTTGGCGGTCCACATCAGGGTGCAGGCGACGAACAGCAGCAGCGAATCGCGGCGGTGCTGCCGCGGTGCGGCCAGGGGCGCGTTCGTCGCCGCGGTTTTCGGCATCGAGGGCAGCCGTTTCCACACCAGCAGGCCGCACAGCACAAAGGCCGCCGCGCCCGCCAGATACATGGCCTTAAAGCCGAAGCCCAACGCCAGCGCGAAGGCGATCGGCGGGCCAATGACCCAGGCCAGGGAGACCTGGGCGCGCATGATGGAGGTGAACATCACCGCCTCGCGGCCGGTACGGTCGGCATGCTCACGCGCCAGCGCAAACATCTGCGGGTTGGCGGTGGAGCCGAAGCTGGTAAGCACCACGCCGACGATCAGCAGCAGATAGTAGTTGCGGCTCCAGGCGAACAGCGTGAACCCCAGCGCACCCAGCATGCAGCAGAGGAAGATCAGCGATTTGCGGTCGCCTTGTTTATCCGAACGGCCGGCGAGAAACTGGCTGACCAGAATGCCGATCACCGCGCTGCCGGTAAAGAACAGCCCGACCAGCGCCGGCCGTACCTTGACCTCGGTTTCCAGAAACAGGCTCAGCGTCGGGGTTTGCAGGGCGCCGGCGATGCCGGTCAGGAACGCCACCGCCAAAAAGGCCAGCGAAGTGAGATCGGGCGCGCGTCGCGTTACTGCGGATGAAGTCGGCATGGTGGTTGAGAATTCGTCGAAAAAGGAAGGTCGCGCGCATCATACGCCCGTTGAAATGAAACGCAAACCGCTCCCTTGCGGTGAAGGGTAAACGGATATGTCGCGCGGCGACGAGAAAAAAGGGGCGCGTCGCGCCCCCCAGACCGTTGACAAAGGAGGAAAAAACGTGGTTTTTCCTCCTTTGTGGTCATCAGCCGAAAATCAATTTATTGATTTTCCCTGTTTGTTATCCGCTGCTTTCTGCAAACCGGGCAATGACATGAGGTTTGTCATCAACCTCAGGGGCGCGTCGCGCCCCTTTGCTTGCCGGTAAATCAGGCGCCTTGCGGTACCGCGTGCGCGGTATTTTTCAATACCGGCCCCCGATACTTCTCGATCTGCAGCTGCGCCATCTGCCCGCAGTTGCCCTGCGCCAGGCTGGAAGAGCCGATGTCGAAGGTCAGGCAGTTGACGTTGCCGTTCTTGCACAGCGAGCCGGGCTGCGCCGGATCGGCCGGATCGAACCAGGCGCCTTCGCTGATGCGCACCACGCCCGGTCGCACGTCTTCGCTGACCACCGCGCCCACCAGGATCTGGCCACGATCGTTGAACGCCCGCACCAGATCGCCGCCGCTGATGCCGCGCTGCTGTGCGTCCTGCGGATGGATCAGGATAGCTTCACGATCCGCTACCGCGTATTTCTCGCGCAGCGGCGTGTTGTCGAGCTGAGAGTGCAGCCGGTTGGTCGGGTGCGCGGTATTGAGCGACAGCGGATATTTGGCCGCTTCCGGCCCGCGATACCACTCGTGCGGCGGCATCCAGGTCGGGATGCCGGGGCAATCCTCGTAATGCATTTTGGCGATGGCGTCGGAGTAGATCTCGATCTTGCCCGACGGCGTGCCCAGCGGGTTCAACAGCGGGTTGTCGCGATAGTCGGCGAAGCGCACCCACTGCGTGTTGGCCTCCGGCACCGGGAAGCGCACGTAGTTGTTGGATTGCCAGAACATGTCGAACGGCGGCAGCGCCACCCGGGCCGCGCGCGCCTGGTTCTTCATGTCGTCGTACATGCCTTTCAGCCACTGGGTTTCGTCCTTGCCCTCGGTAAAGGCCTCCTGCACGCCCAGCCTGGCCGCCATCGCCGAGAAGATGTCGAAGTCGCTGCGCGACTCGTGCTGCGGCGGCACGCATTGATGCATCGGGAACACATAGAGCTGCGAATAGTCGCCGCCCATTTCCAGATCGTTGCGCTCGTAGCTGGTGGTGGCCGGCAGCACGATGTCGGCATGCTTGGCGGTGGCGGTCCAGTAAGGCTCGTTGACCACGATGGTGTCCGGCCGCTGCCAGGCTTTGACCAGGTTATTGGTGTCCTGATGCTGGTGGAAGGTGTTGCCGCCCGCCACATACACCATTTTCACCTCAGGGTAAGTGACCTTGGCACCGTTGAAGTCGATGGTTTTGCCCGGATTGCTCAGGCATTCGGCGATGCGCGCCACCGGGATCGGCGCCGGGGAGTTCTTCGGCGCGTTGCCGGCGGAGATGCCGGCGATGATGCCGCCCTTGGCGGTCGGGCTGCCGCCGGAGGAATAGTGGTAGCTGAAGCCGAAGCCGCCGCCCGGCAGGCCGATCTGGCCGAGCATCGCCGCCACCGTCACCAGCAGCCAGTGCTGCTGTTCGCCGTGGTGCTGGCGCTGAATGCCCCAGCCGCCCATGATCATGGTGCGATGCTTCGCCATCTCGCGCGCCAGACCGCGCAGCGTGTCGGCATCGACGCCGCTGATGTCGGCCGCCCATTCGGCGGTTTTCGCCACGCCGTCGCTCTCGCCCAGCAGGTAGGCCTGGAACTTGTCGAAGCCGACGGTGTAGGTTTTCAGGAAATCCGGGTTATGCAGCTTCTCGGTCAGCAGCGTGTGGGCGATGCCGATCAGCATGGCGCCGTCGGTATAAGGACGCGGGGCGATCCACTGCGCATTGACGAACTTGGCGCTGTCGCTGTGCACCGGATCGATGCTGATCACCCGGGTGCCTTTCTTCTTCAGCGCCTCGAAGCCGGTCTGGCCGACGTGATCCGGCACGTTCCAGCTGTTTTTCAGCGTGACCATCGGGTTGCAGCCCCACAGGATCACCAGCTCGCTGTTCTCGATCACGTTCGGCCAGGCGGTCTGCTGTTCGTAGACCTCCATCGAACCGACCACGTGCGACATGATCACCTGCGCCGCGCCGGTGGAGTAGTCGCCGGCGTAGCCGAGGAAACCGCCGGTCAGGTTCATCAGGCGCTGCAGCAGCGTGCGGCTGTTGTGCAGCATGCCGACGCTTTTCCAGCCGTAGGAACCGGCGTAGATCGACTGCGGCCCGTGATCTTTTTGCAGGCGAACGATCTCATTGCACACCAGCTCGGTCGCTTTGTCCCAGCTGACGCGCACCCACTCGTCGCGGCCGCGCAGCTCGGTATGGCTGCCGGGGCCGCCTTCCAGCCAGCTTTTACGCACCATCGGGTATTTGATGCGGTTCTCGGCGTGCACCTGATAAGGCGCCATGGTGATCAGCTCATTCGGATACGGATCGTCCTGCACCGGCTGCACGCCGACCATCTTGCCGTCTTGCACGATGGCCTCGAATGCGCCCCAGTGGGCGCCGGTCAGAATGCCTTTTTGCGCCTGACGCAAGACGATGAATTGCGGCAGCGCTTCGCTGATGGCCTGCGCCAGCGCCGCTTTGGGCCATAAGCCTGCCAGCAGCGGGGCGGCGGCCAGCGCGGCGGCCCCGGTCAGGAAGCGGCGGCGGCTCATTGTTAACGGTTGTTGGTTGCTCATTGCGCTTCTCCCTTAAAGCTTGGCCGGTGCGGCAGATGGCATGTCGCTGGCGTGTTTTTGTACGTATTGCGTCAGCACGCGCAGCTGTTCCTGCGTCAGCGAGGTGCGCGGCGCCATGCCTTTGATGACGCCGATCCATTGGTTGGCGTTGAAGCGATCGAGCGCGGTCAGCCCGTGGCAACCGGTGCAGTTGGCCGACATCATGTCCGCGGCGTAGCGCCAGATTTTTTGCTGATCGTCAATCAACTGTTTACGCGGCAGCCACACCTGCAGAGAAACCTGATGCCAGACCAGGCCGGTTTCCGCATCGGTCTGGGTGGAGGCGGTCTTCAGCTGTTGGCGCGCGTCTTCACCCAGCAGCACGCTGAGGATGCGTTTGCCCTGCGCAGCGTAGAACACTTCGCTAACCCCGTCCTGCTGCCAGCCGCTGACGGTGGCCAGCACCTTGTCGCCCTCCTGCTTCACCACCTGCACTTCGGTGGACGGCATCAGGTTGCCGGCGTTATGGCTGTCATCCGCGCTGAGGAAGAACGGCTCGGTGGCGATGGTGTAAAGGGTGGTGGCGTCCGGTGCGGTCAGCGCCGCGGCCTTCGCCAGCTCGGCGGCGCCGGCCTGGGTTTCGCCGCTCATGTCCGGCAGGATGTGGGCCACGCCCTTATGGCAGTCGATGCAGGTCTCGCCCTGTTTGATCGCCACCGGGTGCTGCAGGCGCGCCTCAGGGCGCTGGGCGGTGATGTCCATGGCGTCGTAGCTGTGGCAGGAGCGGCAGGTGGCCGAGTCGTTCTCTTTCAGCGTTTTCCAGACTGACTGCGCCATCGCCAGCTTGTGCGCTTCGTATTTTTCCGGCGTATCGATGGTGCCGACCATCTCGCCGTAAATGTCTTTCACCGCGCGGATTTTGGTCCACAGGTAATCGATCGGCTGGTGCGGCACGTGGCAGTCGGCGCACTCGGCGCGGATGCCCTTGGTGTTTTGGAAGTGGACGCTGCCCTGATATTCGGCCAGCGGTTGTTGCATGGTGTGGCAGGAAACGCAGAAGGCGGTATCGCTGGTTTTATGGAAGACGGTGGCGGTCCCGGCCAACAGCGCCGCGCCGAGGATAATCCCCAGCAGCAAAAGCCATAGCCATCCCCACCGGCGCTTTTTTTCAAAGCCAGTCAGTTTTTTGCTCATGGTAAACCCGCTTATAATTATGAATTTAAAATAAAATCTTGCCAAAAGGCCGCCGACCGGAGGTCAGAATGCCACGTCGATTGCAGGGGTAATAATAGAAGAGGGTTAACCCCATAGGGTTATCCGTAGTCAAAAAAAGGGCATATATCGCAAAAAATAGCGTTATATTCTAATTTATATAGCGGTGGGGCAGTGCGGCAGGGGAGGCGAACGCAACACGCGCTCGCGATGGGTCAGGCCGTGGGCACATAGGCCTGGCCGCTCAGCCACAGGCGGATGGCGGTGCGGCTGGCTTCGAAATGCGGCTCCGGCAGGGCGTCTGGCGCGCACCAGCGCCATTCGGCGCACTTTTCAGGTTCTTTCAACTCGGCGCTGCCGCCGGGATGATCCACCTGCAGGCAAACAGACACCGTGTGTTTGCCTTCGGCGCGCCAGGTTTGCAGATTGTTGCTGACGCCCACGAAGCGCGGCGGGTCGATGAGCAACCCGGTCTCTTCGGCGATTTCGCGCTGGGCACACTGCTCGAAGGTTTCACCGGCCTCCAGATGCCCGCCGGGGATCGACCAAAAGGGCGCGTGCGGGCCGCAGCGTTTGCCCAACAAAATCTCGCCCTGCGGGTTGACGATGATCACCCCGACGCCCGTCACTACGTTCATGCTTTTCTCCGTCAGCAAAGTTTCAGCACAGTATGTCATTTTGCCCCGGCGCTGACCAATGCGCCGGCGAAAGTGTGCGTAAGCTCAAAAATCTGCAATGGCGAAAGGGAGAAAGCTTGCTTTCACCTTGCGCTGCTTACACACTCCTTGAAACGTTTCAGCGTTATCCGACCGCTTGTGGCGAGCGGGTAACGCTCCTTTTTCTCAATGAAGCTGAAACGATTCAATTCAGCAGGAGAGGAGAATCATGTTCCAGTTGTCACCGCAAGACATTCATCTGGGCGCCGCTGCCGACGGTAAGCAGGAGGCCATCCGCCAGGTGGCCGCCGCCCTGACCGAAGCGGGCTGCGTCAGCGCCGGTTACGTGGACGGCATGCTGCAGCGCGAACTGCAGACGTCCACCTATCTGGGCAACGGCATCGCCATTCCGCACGGCACCACCGATACCCGCGATCTGGTGCTGAAAACCGGCGTGCAGGTATTCCAGTTCCCGCAGGGCATCGCCTGGGGCGAAGGCCAGACCGCCTATGTGGCGATCGGCATCGCCGCCCGCTCCGACGAGCATTTGGCGCTGCTGCGCCAGCTCACTCACGTATTGAGCGATGACGGCGTGGCGGAGCGGCTGGCGAAAACCACCTCCGCGGAAGAGCTGCGCAGCCTGCTGATGGGCGAACAGCAGAGCGCCGAATTTCAGTTCGACGTTTCGCTGATTGCGCTCGACGTCGCGGCCGACAGCCTGATGACGCTGCAGGCGCTGAATGCCGGCCGGCTGCAAAAGGCCGGCGCGGTCAACGCGCAGTTCGTCAGCGATGCCATCACTCGCAAGCCGCTGAACCTGGGGCAGGGCATCTGGCTGAGCGACAGCGTCGAAGGCAACCTGGCCAGCGCGGCCACCATCAGCCGTCCGGCGCACGCTTTCGTGGAAGACGGCGAGCCGGTGGCGCTGCTGCTGACGGTGTCGGTTGCCGATGCGCAGCCGCTGGCGGTGCTCAACTACCTCAGCGACCTGCTGCTGGCCAACAAAGCTGAACGCCTGCTGAAGGCGGATGCCGCCGGGGTGCTGGCGCTGCTGACCAGCGAAGTGGCCGAGGAGAGCAGCGTGCTGAGCGCCGAGTTTGTGATCCGCAACGAGCACGGCCTGCACGCACGGCCGGGCACGGCGCTGGTCAACGTGATCAAAAGTTTCAACAGTGACATCACCGTCACCAACCTGGACGGCAGCGGTAAGCCGGCCAACGGGCGCAGCCTGATGAAGGTGGTAGCGCTGGGCGTGAAGAAAGGGCATCACCTGCGCTTTACCGCCAATGGAGAAGATGCTGAAGCCGCGCTGAAGGCGATTGGCGAAGCGATTAATGAAGGACTGGGCGAGGGCGCAGCATGAGCAGAAGAGTAGCAACGATCACCCTGAACCCGGCGTACGATCTGGTGGGCTTCTGCCCGCAGATCGAGCGCGGGGAAGTCAACCGGGTAAAAACCGCCGGCCTGCACGCCGCCGGTAAGGGCATCAACGTCGCCAAAGTGTTGAAGGATTTGGGCATCGACGTCACCGTCGGCGGTTTCCTGGGCAAAGACAATCAGGACGGTTTCCAGCTGCTGTTCAGCGATCTGGGGATCGCCAACCGCTTCCAGGTGGTGCCGGGCCGTACCCGCATCAACGTCAAGCTGACGGAAAAAGACGGTGAAGTGACCGACTTCAACTTCTCCGGTTTTGAAGTGACGCCGCAGGACTGGGATCGCTTCGTCAGCGACTCGCTGAGCTGGCTGGGCCAGTTCGACATGGTGGCGGTGAGCGGCAGCCTGCCGGCCGGTGTCGATCCCGATGCCTTTACCGACTGGATGACCCAGCTGCGCGCCAAGTGCCCGTGCATCATTTTCGACAGCAGCCGCGAAGCGCTGGTCGCCGGGCTGAAGGCCTCGCCGTGGCTGGTGAAGCCGAACCGCCGCGAGCTGGAAATCTGGGCCGGCCGCCCGCTGCCGACGCTGGCGGACGTGGTCGAGGCCGCGCATGCGCTGCGCGAACAGGGCATCGCCCACGTGGTGATCTCCCTCGGCGCGGAAGGCGCGCTGTGGGTTAATGCGTCCGGCGCCTGGATCGCCAAACCGCCGTCCTGTGAGGTGGTCAGCACCGTGGGTGCCGGCGATTCGATGGTCGGGGGCCTGATTTACGGCCTGCTGATGCGCGAATCCAGTGAACATACCCTGCGTCTGGCCACGGCGGTAGCGGCGCTGGCGGTCAGCCAGAGCAACGTCGGCGTGACCGATCGTCCCCAGTTGGCCGCGATGATGGCGCGCGTCGATCTGAAACCTTTCAATCAATAGCAGGAGGCAGAATGAAAACGCTGCTGATGGTAGACAGTTCGCTGGGGCAGGCCCGTGGCCACCTGGCGAAACGCATGCTGGAGGCTGCCGCGGCCAAAACCGGCCTGACGCTGGTCGAGTCGCTGCAGGACGCCGAACTGGTGGCGGTGGCGGGGCAGTCTGCCCCTGCTGACGCCGGGCTGAACGGCAAATTGGTGTATGTGGGCGACGTAGAGCAGGCGGTGCGTGAGCCGGAGGCTTTTCTGGCGCGCGCCAAGGCCGAAGCTGAAACCTATCAGGCACCGCAGGCGGCGCCGGTGAAAGCCGATGGGCAAAAACGCATCGTGGCGATCACCGCTTGCCCAACCGGCGTGGCGCACACCTTTATGGCGGCCGAAGCCATTGAAAGTGAAGCGAAGAAACGCGGCTGGTGGGTGAAGGTGGAAACGCGCGGCTCCGTCGGTGCCGGCAACGCCATCACCCCGGAAGAAGTGGCGGCGGCGGATCTGGTGATCGTCGCGGCGGATATCGAGGTGGATCTGGATAAGTTTGCCGGTAAGCCGATGTACCGCACTTCCACCGGCCTGGCGCTGAAGAAAACCGCCCAGGAACTGGACAAGGCGCTGGCCGAGGCCGAGGTGTTCCAGCCGCAGCAGCGCGGCAGTGCGGCGCCGGCGGGTAAAAAGAAAGAGGGCAACGGCCCGTATCGCCACCTGCTGACCGGCGTGTCCTACATGCTGCCGATGGTGGTGGCCGGCGGTCTGTGTATCGCGCTGTCGTTCGTGTTCGGCATCAAGGCGTTTGAAGTCAAAGGCACGTTGGCGGCGGCGCTGATGCAGATCGGCGGCGGCTCCGCCTTTGCGCTGATGGTGCCGGTATTGGCCGGTTTCATCGCCTTCTCCATCGCGGATCGCCCGGGCCTGACGCCGGGCCTGATCGGAGGCATGCTGGCCGTGAGCACCGGCGCCGGGTTCCTCGGCGGCATCATCGCCGGTTTCCTGGCGGGTTACGTCGCCAAGGCGATCAGCAGCAAGCTGCGTCTGCCGCAGAGCATGGAAGCGCTAAAGCCAATCTTGATCATTCCGCTGGTGGCCAGCCTGATCACCGGTCTTATCATGATTTACGTGGTCGGCACGCCGGTGGCGAAAATCATGGAAGGCCTGACCCATTGGCTGCAGTCGCTGGGCACCGCCAACGCGGTGCTGCTGGGGGCGATTCTCGGCGCGATGATGTGTACCGACATGGGCGGTCCGGTGAACAAAGCGGCCTACGCCTTTGGCGTGGCGCTGCTCAGCTCCTCGGTGTATGCGCCAATGGCGGCGATCATGGCCGCCGGCATGGTGCCTCCGCTGGCGATGGGGCTGGCGACGCTGCTAGCGCGCCACAAGTTCGAGAAATCCGAACGGGAAGGCGGCAAAGCGGCGCTGGTGCTGGGCCTGTGCTTTATCTCTGAAGGGGCGATCCCGTTCGCCGCCCGCGATCCGATGCGCGTGCTGCCTTGCTGCATCGCCGGCGGGGCGCTGACCGGTGCGCTGTCGATGGCGTTCGGCGCCAAACTGATGGCGCCGCACGGCGGGCTGTTCGTGCTGCTGATCCCGGGTGCAATCACGCCGGTGCTGCTGTATCTGGTGGCGATCGCCGCCGGTACCCTGCTGGCGGGCGTGGCTTATGCCCTGCTGAAGCGTGCTGAAACGTCGGTCGCCGCCGCGGCGTAACTGACGTCGGTATCGCCAAAACGCGCAGCCCTGGGTTGCGCGTTTTTGTTTGTGGTTGAGGCAGTTAGCACGATTTATCCCTGGCCAAAAGCCACAACGCTTTCTAAGCTGACAGCGCGACTTTGTTCATGCGAACAAGGAATGACTCAAGGAGATTCATTCGTGGCTAAAAAAGTGGCGATCGTACTGGCATCCGGTTTCGCCGATTGGGAATACGTGCTGATTGCCGGCGTTGGCGGCCCGTTTTATGGGCTGGAGGTAGCGTTTTTTGCGCCGCAGGTCGGAAAGTTTCGATCACAGGGCGGGCTGACGGTAGAGGTTGAAAAAGGCGTGGCCGAATTGGCGGATTGGCGCCCCGAGGTGCTGGTGGTGGTCGGTGGCACTCTATGGGAAACCGAACGGGCACCGGATATCAGCGCGTTGCTCAACGAGCAGTTTCAACGCGGCGCAACCCTGGCGGGCATTTGCGGTGGAACGTTGGCGTTGGCGCGGGCCGGCCTGTTGAACGGCAGGGCGCATACTTCCAACGATGCCGGGTTTTTGACGCGCCATGCTGAGGGCTACACCGGGCAGAGCCATTTCGTTGCGAGCGCCGCCGCCGTCGTGGATGACCGTGTCATTACGGCACCGGGATCGGCACCGGTCAGCTTTACCGCCGCCGTGTTCAGGGCTGCGGGCCTGGATGAAGAGACGCTGCGCCAGTTCAGCGCCATGTTGGCGGCGGAGCACGCGGTGGGGGAAACCGCTCGCGCCTAGGCGAGCGGCCAGAGGTGGGTTACTGCTGCGCCTTCAGCCAGGCGATCTCTTCCGCCCAGATATCCGGATTTACCGTTTCCAGAATCAGCGGGATATTGTCGAAACGCGGATCGCGCATGATGTAGCTGAACACCGTTTTGCCGATGTTGCCCTCTCCCAGGCTGTGGTGGCGGTCGACGCGGCTGTTGAACTCGCTCTTGGCATCGTTCAGGTGCATGCCGCGCAGGTAGTTGAAACCGACGATGTCGCCAAGCTGCTTAAAAGTGCGCTCGCACTCTTCTTCGGTACGCAGATCGTATCCGGCGGCGAAGGCGTGGCAGGTGTCGATGCAAACGCCGACGCGGCTCTTGTCTTCCACGCCGTCGATGATCGCCGCCAGATGTTCGAATTTGAAGCCCAGGTTGCTGCCCTGGCCGGCGGTGTTTTCGATCACCGCCGTCACGCCGGCGGTTTTGTCCAGCGCGATGTTGATCGATTCGGCGATGCGCGCCAGGCACTTGTCTTCATCGATTTGCAGCAGGTGGCTGCCCGGGTGGAAGTTCAGCAGCGTCAGCCCCAGCTGTTCGCAGCGCTGCAACTCGTCGATAAACGCCTCGCGCGATTTTTCCAACGCCTCGGCCACCGGGTGGCCCAGGTTGATCAGGTAGCTGTCGTGCGGCAGGATTTGCCCCGGCCCGAAGCCGTACTGCGCGCAGGCGCTCTTGAACTTATCGATCACGTCGGCGGCCAGCGGCGCGGCCTTCCATTGACGCTGATTTTTGGTGAACAGGGCGAACGCGGTCGCCTCCAATTCGTGCGCGCGGATAACCGCCTGATCCACGCCGCCTGACGCGCTGACATGTGCACCGACAAACTTCATCTTCATTCTCCTGTGTTATCGGTGACATTATGGCATTGATGGCGGGCGGATTGAATGATGAAAAGCGGCGGCCCGCCGAAGCGGGCCGCTGAAGGGGATGATTAGAGCCAGTGTTGCACCAGCTGGTTTATCGCGCCGCCGCCGACCAGCAGCCAGACGAACAGCAGCGTGGCCAACAGAATCGGTTTCATCCCGGCCTGGCGCACGGCGCTGATGTGGGTGGTCAGCCCCAACGCCGC
Organism: Serratia sp. 2880STDY5682894; assembly: GCF_001537385.1. Lineage (NCBI taxonomy): Bacteria > Pseudomonadati > Pseudomonadota > Gammaproteobacteria > Enterobacterales > Yersiniaceae > Serratia > Serratia sp. 2880STDY5682894. The sequence continues at coordinate 313,379 of NZ_FCJA01000002.1, forward strand.
CATCGCCATCGCCAGCATCCAAGTGTCGGCGGTGATCAGATGGTGCACCAGCGTGGCCGGCAGCAGGTTGAAGGAGTTCAGCCCGGCGACGGCGATAAACAGCACGGCAAACCACGGAATGGTGATGGCGGATTTTTCCGCCTTGCCTGCGCTGCCGCGGCTGATGTAGCCCGACAGCAGCAGCAGGAACGGCGCCAGCATCATCACGCGGATCATCTTGGCGATCACCGCCGCATTTTCGGCGTCCGGCCCGATGGCGTGCCCGGCCGCAACCACCTGAGCCACTTCGTGGATGGTGGAGCCGGCGTAGATGCCGAAGGTTTCCTGGCTGAACGGCAGCCACTGGAAGTGTTCATTCAGCTGATACAGCCATGGGTAGGCGAAGATCGCCAGGGTGCCGAACACCACCACGGTCGAGACCGCCACCGCCACTTTGCTGGAGTCGGCCTTCAGCACCGGCTCGGTGGCCATCACCGCCGCCGCGCCGCAAATGCTGCTGCCGGCGCCGATCAGCATCGCGGTCTGGCTGTCGATGCCAAACACTTTCTTGCCGAGCCAGCAGGCCAGCAGGAAGGTGGTGGTCAGGGTCAGCGCATCGATGATGATGCCGCTGGCGCCCACGTCGGCGATTTGCTGAAAGGTCAGGCGGAAGCCGTAAAGGATAATGCCCAGACGCAGCAGGCGTTGTTTGGCCAGCTGTACGCCGCCGTGACAAACGGTTTGCCAGCGGGGATACAGCGTGTTGCCCACCAGAATGCCGAACAGGATCGCCAGCGTCAGCGCCCCCAGGCCCAGCTCCGCCACCCAGGGAATGTCGCCGGCCCAGACGGCCAGCGCGGTGAGCGCGCCGGTGAGCGCCAGCCCCGGCACCAGGCGCGGCAGGCCGAACAGCGGAAAGCGTCGCTCGGGATAAGTGTGAGTGGTATCAGTCGCCATAAAAGTCAGTCCTTCAGTCTGTTTCTTGCTGCTAAGAGTACGTTTGGGCTGAATAAAAGAGAAATTGATTATATATTTATAACCTATCTGAATAAGTGGTATGGCGTCAGGCATTGGCATAAAGCCGCATTGCGGCTAGGGTGAGGAGGAGCGGCGAGCCGCCGTCAACTTTCCAACTGAACAGGAGCAGGCGATGGATACCGACGATCAACGCAGAGAGCAGATAGACCAGGAAGTGGGGCGCGCGGTGCGGCGGTTGATTGAAGAAAACAAGGTGGTCGATCGCGATCGCCTGGTGGCGATGCTGCAATTAATACAGCGGGACGAAGCCGGCACGCCGCGCGAGGCGGTGCTGGCCGCGGCGGCGCAGCTGGTCGCCTTGGGCAAGTAACGCGCCGAATTGGCCGTAAACCGGGTAGCCTCGCCGGGCTACCCACATCATGTTGACATCATTTTGTGGTTCTCTGGCAGAACCCTTTTTCACTACCGGGACGGCTATGCATATCACGTTGCGTCAACTGGAAGTCTTCACCGAAGTGCTGAAAAGCGGTTCGACCACTCAGGCCTCGGTGGTGCTGGCGCTGTCGCAGTCGGCGGTCAGCGCGGCGCTGGCGGATCTGGAGGGGCAACTGGGCGTGCAGCTGTTCGATCGCGTCGGCAAACGGCTGGTGATCAACGAGCACGGCCGGTTGCTGTATCCCAAGGCGCTGGCGCTGCTGGAGCAGGCGGGGGAAATCGAGCAGCTGTTTCGCCATGACGGCGGGGCGCTGCGCATCGCCGCCAGCAGCACCATCGGCAACTACATGCTGCCGGAGATGATCGCCCGTTACCGCCGGGACTTTCCGGCCACGCCGCTGGAGCTGAACGTCGGCAACAGCCAGGACGTGATCGTGGCGGTGGCGGATTTCCGCGTCGATCTGGGGCTGATCGAAGGGCCTTGCCATATGCCGGAGCTGGTGACGCAGCCGTGGCTGGAGGACGAGCTGGTGGTGTTCGCCGCGCCGGACAACCCGCTGACCCATCAACCGCCGACGCTGGAGGCGTTGGCCAATGCGCCGTGGATCTTGCGCGAGCGCGGTTCGGGCACCCGCGAGGTGCTGGATCATCTGCTGTTGGCGCACCTGCCGCACTTCCAGCTGGTGATGGAGCTCGGCAACTCGGAGGCTATCAAGCACGCGGTGCGGCACGGCATCGGCATCAGCTGCCTGTCGCGGCGGGTGGTGGCGGAACAGCTGGCCAGCGGCGCGCTGGTAGAACTGCCGGTACCGCTGCCGCCGCTGCGGCGCACCCTGTACCTGATCCGCCATCGGCAAAAGCACATTTCCAACGCATTACAGCGTTTTCTCAGCTATTGCGCGCTGTAATCGGCAGCGCGTCACGCCCTCTGCTGCCGCGCAGGCCGGAAAAAGCATAAAAACCTGCGCGCGCTCACATTAATGAGAGTAAGTAAGGCCATAAGGGCCGCGGCTAATAATTGCCTCTGAATTATGAAGCTATCTTATATCAGTGCAATGTTGCTAGTTCACCGGCGGGTATTTGTTACAATCCGCCCTCATTTTTCAAAGAGCAGATAGGGTACGAATGGCTCAGCAGGATATAAAAACATCGGGGCAGCAAGCACCCGGATTGCGCCGCGAGCTGAAAGCCCGGCATTTGACCATGATCGCCATCGGCGGCTCCATCGGCACCGGCCTGTTCGTCGCCTCGGGGGCCACGGTTTCTCAGGCAGGCCCCGGCGGGGCGCTGTTGTCTTACGCGCTGATCGGTTTGATGGTGTACTTCCTGATGACCAGCCTGGGCGAGCTGGCGGCCTTTATGCCGGTCTCCGGTTCATTCTCCACTTACGGCGCCAAATACGTGGAAGAAGGCTTCGGCTTCGCGCTGGGCTGGAACTACTGGTACAACTGGGCGGTGACCATCGCCGTTGACCTGGTGGCCTCGCAGTTGGTGATGAGCTACTGGTTCCCGGACACCCCCGGCTGGATCTGGAGCGCGCTGTTCCTCGGCCTGATGTTCCTGCTGAACTACATTTCGGTGAAAGGGTTCGGCGAGGCGGAATACTGGTTCGCGCTGATCAAGGTCAGCACCGTGATTATCTTCATCGCCGTCGGCGTGCTGATGATCGTCGGCATTCTGAAGGGCGGCGAGCACGCCGGCTGGCAGAACTGGACGATAGGGGACGCGCCGTTCGCCGGTGGCTTCTCGGCGATGATCGGCGTGGCCATGATCGTCGGCTTCTCGTTCCAGGGCACCGAGCTCATCGGTATCGCGGCCGGTGAATCGGAAAACCCGGGTAAAAACATCCCGCGCGCGGTGCGTCAGGTGTTCTGGCGTATCCTGCTGTTCTATATCTTCGCCATTCTGATCATCAGCCTGATTATTCCGTATACCGATCCGAGCCTGCTGCGCAACGACGTGAAGGACATCAGCGTCAGCCCGTTCACCCTGGTGTTCCAGCATGCCGGCCTGCTGTCGGCGGCGGCGGTGATGAACGCGGTGATCCTGACGGCGGTGCTGTCGGCCGGTAACTCGGGCATGTACGCCTCTACCCGCATGCTGTTCACCCTGGCGTCGGAAGGCAAGGCGCCGCGCATCTTCGCCAAGCTGTCGAAAGGCGGCGTGCCGCGCAACGCGCTGTACGCGACCTGCGTGGTGGCCGGGCTGTGCTTCCTGACGTCGATGTTCGGCAACCAGTCGGTTTACCTGTGGCTGCTGAATACCTCGGGTATGACCGGTTTCATCGCCTGGTTGGGCATCGCTATCAGCCACTATCGCTTCCGTCGCGGTTACATGCTGCAGGGGCGCGATCTGAACGACTTGCCGTACCGTTCCGGGTTCTTCCCGCTGGGGCCGATCTTCGCCTTCGTGCTGTGCCTGATCATTACCCTGGGCCAGAACTACCAGGCCTTCCTGCAAGACAAGATCGACTGGTACGGCGTGACCGCGACCTACATCGGCATTCCGCTGTTCCTGCTGATCTGGTTTGGTTACAAGCTGTCGCGCGGCACCCGCGTCGTGAAGTACAGCGAAATGGAATTCCCGAAGATGGACGTGAAGTAATTTTCGGAGAGTGAGACGCGGCGGGGGTTCCCGCCGCGTGTGGTTTTACTTTTTCCCGCCTTTGGCTTCCGCCAGCGCCTGCTGCGCCGAGCTCATCAAATCTTCCACCGTCGCATAATCCTGCGTCAGCGCCAAAATGCCGGCGTTGAGCTGCATGTTCACCTCGCCGAACGCGCCAAAATCGTAGGGCGCCTCCAGCGGCGGCACGATACGCGCGAGGAACTCGCTTTCCGCGCCGTAGGGCAGATCGTGCACCAGTATCAAAAACAGGCCGCCGGTATAGCGGCAGACGTAGTCGCTGGGGCGGATCAGCGTCTTGAGGCGCTCGCCGACGGTGCGCAGCACGTCATCGCCAATCTGGACGCCGTGGCTTTGGTAGAGCGCAGCCAGCGGACCGAACTCAAGAATGAACAGGTGGGAGATCGTCTGCGCCGCTGCGGGGCGGCAGATGCTGCGCATCACCACCTCGCCGCCCGCTCGGTTGAGGAAGCCGGTCAGGCGATCGCGGTGCGACGCCTGCTGCTTCTCCCAAGCCAGCGTGACGTGCTGTACCCGTTGGCGGTGGTAGCGAGCGATCATGCCATGGGCCAGCACCAGCCACAGCGGCGCGAGGTCCGCCAGGACAAACAGGTTTTGCACGCGCGACAACGGCGCCGCCAGCAGGTAGGGCAGCGTCAGCGCGATCACCTCAAGCAGTGCGAAGCGCGGCGCGGCGGCGTGGCGCTGCATCAGCCAGCAGGCCAGGGCGGTAATCGTCAGCCCGGCGAACAGGATTAAAACGAAGCGGCCTGACAGCATCGCCAGCGCGGCGCTGGCGCCGACCAGCAGCATCCACAGCAACACCGTCACCAGCATGGCGTCCGGCCAGGCGGGTTGGCGCCGCCGCGCCAACCCGGCGCGTCCGGCGGTTAACAGCAACAGCAGCAGCAGCAAGCCGATGCCGACCAGCCGCTGGTTCAGCCAGGCGTACCCCACCAACAGCGCCGCCGGCCCCACGGCATTCAGCCAGGGGGTGAGGGGAGAGGGCGTCAGCGTGAGCCGCAGCTGGCGTTGAAACGGCTCGTCGTCGGCGTGCAGCGGGCTGTACAACAGCCAGTTCAGCAGCGCCGGGCGTTTGGGCGTTACCGCCGGAGATGGACTTCTCATTACAGCCTCGTTAATAAAGGCCGCTCTTGCGGCGGCCTGAAGGTTTTTTGCACGCGCGGTGCTGTGCTTTTGGATTCTAAGTGGTTTTTTCGTTATTTGTCAGAGTCTGGTCGGATCAGGAATAACTTTCAGAATAATGAACCTAATGGCCGTTGGCGGGGTAAAGGCGAGGGGATGAAAAATGGCGATAGAAAACAATTTATTACATTTTCATAACGCCGTTTTCACCTATTGATATGATTGATAAGTATTATCGTTTGCTTTATTGTTAACGGCTGCGCGCAGGCTGTCGCCGCGCGCTTTCCGGTTTACGGCGGACGCTTTCGCGCCGCTGTCATGATGGTTGTAACAGGTATCCTAACTAATGAGCGTATCCACCGATCCCATGACTGAAGCCAAGGGGCAACCCGACGCCGGCGTGATGGGGCGTTATCAGCATATTCTTCGCCATCGCCTGTTGATGATGGGCGCGTTGGCACTGGCAATCCTGGGCTCGCTGCTGCTGGATTTCACCATGGGGCCGTCCGGGCTGTCGCTGTCGTCCTTATGGCAAACGTTGCTCGATCCCGCCGCGGCCGATGCCGGCACGCGGGTCATCGTCTGGGACATCCGCTTGCCTTACGCGCTGATGGCGGTGGTGGTGGGCTTTGCGCTCGGCCTGGCCGGGGCGGAAATGCAGACCATCCTGAATAACCCGCTGGCCAGCCCCTTTACCCTCGGCGTGTCTTCCGCCGCGGCCTTTGGCGCCGCGCTGGCGATCGTGCTCGGCATCGGCATTCCGGGTATTCCCGATCAGTGGTTCATCTCCGCCAACGCCTTTATCTTTGCGCTGTTCGCCGCGCTGATGCTCGACGGCATCACGCGCTGGACGCGGGTCGCCACCTCCGGCGTGGTGCTGTTCGGCATCGCGCTGGTGTTTACCTTCAACGCGCTGGTATCGATGATGCAGTTCATCGCCAGCGAGGACACGCTGCAGGGGCTGGTATTCTGGACCATGGGCAGCCTGGCGCGCGCCTCGTGGGACAAGCTGGGCATCCTGTTCGGCGTATTCGCCGTGCTGCTGCCGCTGTCGATGATGAGCTCGTGGAAACTGACCGCGCTGCGTCTGGGTGAAGATCGGGCGGTGAGCTTCGGTATCGATGTGCGCCGTCTGCGGCTGGCCACGCTGCTGCGCATCAGCATTCTCTCGGCGCTGGCGGTGGCCTTCGTCGGGCCGATCGGCTTTATCGGCCTGGTGGCGCCGCACATCGCCCGCATGATCTTCGGCGAAGATCACCGCTTCTATCTGCCGGCCAGCGCGCTGATTGGCGCGCTGGTGCTGTCGATGGCCTCGGTGGCGTCGAAAAATCTGGTGCCCGGGGTGATCATTCCGGTGGGCATCGTCACGTCGCTGGTCGGGGTGCCGTTCTTCCTGAGCATTATTCTGCGCCACCGGGGGAACGTATGATCCAGGGCTTACGAATAGAAAACTTCTCGGCGGGCTACCCGAAGCGCCCGGTGATCGACGATCTCTCGGTGCCGATGCTGCCACGGGGGCAAATCACCGTGCTGCTGGGGCCGAACGGCAGCGGCAAATCGACGCTGCTGCGCTCGCTGGCCGGGCTGAACCCGGCGCAGGGCAAGCTGTGGCTGGACGACGGCGATCTGATGCAGATGCCGTTCGCCCGTCGGGCGGAGAAAGTGGTCTATCTGCCGCAGTCGCTGCCCGCCGGGGTGCATCTGCACGTGCTGGAGTCGATCATCGTGGCGCAGCGCGCCTCGGGCGGCCGCAGCAACGCCGGCAGCGAAGCGGAAGTGATGGCCCTGCTGGAGCAGTTGGGCATCGCGCACCTGGCGCTGAGCTACCTCGATCAACTGTCCGGCGGCCAGAAACAGCTGGTGGGATTGGCGCAGTCGCTGATCCGTCAGCCCTCGCTGCTGCTGCTGGATGAGCCGCTGAGCGCGCTCGATCTCAACTATCAGTTCCACGTGATGGATTTGGTGCGCCGCGAAACCCGCAAGCGCAATATCGTGACGGTGGTGGTAGTGCATGACATCAACATCGCGCTGCGCCACGGCGACCACGTGCTGATGCTGCAGGATGGCGATCTGATCGCCGACGGTGCGCCGGAGCAGGTGATTACGCCGCAGAGCCTGGCGCGGGTCTACGGCGTGCGCGGGCGCATCGAACGCTGCTCGCAGGGCACGCCGCAGGTGCTGATAGACGGCCTGGTAAACCAGCCGACGATTTAACCCAAGAAAAAGCCCGGCATCGCCGGGCTTTCTTTATCGCGCAGTGTGGTTCAGCGCCTCGCTCACGCGTTCGACGACGTGCTGGGCGGTGACGATGCCGCCGGACAGATACACCTCGGCCGCCGGCAGGTAAACCACCTGGCCTTTTTTCACCGCCGTGGTTTTCTTCAGCGCGGTACCGGTAAGGATTTTCTGCGGTGCCACCGCGTTCGGCCGTCCGGTCGCGGCGTCTCTGTCGATAACGAACAGCCAGTCCGGATTCAGTTTGGCCACCTGCTCAGGCGTCAGCTTGTTGCCGCGCACGTCTTTTTCGTCGGACTGCAGCGCAGACGAGAAGCCGAGGGCGTCATAGACGAAGCTGAAACGGCTCTTGGGGGCGTAGGCGCTGATCTTGCCGCCGGAGAACAGCACCACCAGCCCGCGCCCGGCCTGAGCGGCCTGTGGTTTGACCGCCGCGATCTGCGCATCCAGCTTATCGACCGCCGCCTGCGCCTGCTGCCGCTTATCGAACAGCTCGCCCAGCTGCAGCGTGCGCTGTTTCAGGCTGCCCAGCTGATCCTGCGGATCGACGGACATGTTCAGCGTCGGCGCCAGCGCGTTCAGCTCGTCATAGGCTTTGGACGCCCGGCCGGCGATCAGGATCAGATCCGGCTTGGCGGCGCGCAGCACGGCCATATCCGGCTCGAACAGGGTGCCGGCATTGAGGTATTTGTCATCCTGATAACGCTTCAGATTATCCGGCAAGTTCTTGCGGTTGCCGGGCAGCGCCAGCGGCTCGACGCCCAACAGCTGCAGCGTTTCAAGCGAGGCGTAATCCAGCACCACGATGCGCTGCGGGTGCTTTTTCACCTCGGTGCTGCCGTTCAGGTGCTGGACGTTGACGGTGGCCGGCGCCACCGGCGCGTCGGTTTTGCTGTGGCAACCCGCCAGCGCCATCGCGGCCAGCAGGGCGATCATCAGGGGGGAGCGGCGTAATCTCATGGGGCTTCCTCACGGTGATGGAATGAAAAGGGCGCGCAGCGCGCGCCCAGGGGCATCAGAAGTTGTAGGTCATGCCGACGGTGTAACGGCGGCCGTCCAGCGTGGTGCGGTAGTGGTCGTAATCCACGGTTTTGTCGAGGATGTTGTAAACCCCGCCGGTCAGCTGCAGGTTCTTCGCCGCCTGATAACTCAGGCCCGCATCGACAAAGGTGTAGGATGGGGTGCTGGTCTCCATCGACGTGCGGCTCAGGTAGTCAGAGGTGCGGCTGCGGAAGTTGACGCGCGACCACAGGCTGAGGTCCTGCGTGGCCTGCCAGTCCAGCACGGTGTTGAGCATGTGCTTCGGCATCTGGTTGAGCGCCTTACCCTGGAAGTCGCCGCTCTTCTGTTCGGAAGCGGTGTAGGTGTAGTTGGTGTTCCACTTCCAGTCTTTGTTGATCTGCCAGCCGAAGGTGGCCTCTACGCCGCGCATATTGGCTTTGTCGACGTTGACGCGATCGCTGATAAAGTCATAGACATCGTTGCCGATCTTGCAGTCCGGCGTGTCTTCGCAGCGGCGTACTTCGGTGATCTTGTTCTTGAAGTCGGTGTTGAAGACCGTCACGCCGGCGTTGACGCCTTTCAGGCTATCCCACATCAGGCCGATCTCTTCGCTCAGGCTCTTCTCCGGCTGCAGATCCGGGTTGCCGACGATGATGCCGTTACGCACGCCGCCGCCGGTGACCTGGCCCCAGCTGGCGGAGGATTGGCGCAGATCCGGCGAACGGTAGCCGGCGGAGACGCCGCCTTTCATCGTCCACTGCTCGGTCAGGTGCCAGACGCCGTACATGCGCGGCGACCAGTGGCTGCCGAAGTTCTGATCGCGGTCCATACGGATGCCGCTGGTCAGGCTGAAGTCGTTGGTCAGCGCCCATTCGTCTTCGGCGAACAGCGCCCAGCTCCAGCGCGTCAGCTGGTTGACGTCTTTCGCCGAGCTCAGCTGGTTGCCGCTGTCGCCCAATTTCTCATAGCGGTATTGGCCGCCGAGGTTCAGCATATGGGAACCCAGCTCGAACTGGTTCTGGGTGTTGAAGATGGTGTTATACATCTTCATCTTGCGACCCGGGTTATTGGTCTCTTCCCGCTGAACGTAGCTGGTGGAGTTGCCGAAGTCGTAATAACCGTTGTGGGTCAGCGAGTAGTTGGTGCGCGTGTAGAGATCTTCGCTGCGAGAGGTAGGTTTGCACTTGCCTTTGCTGCAACGCTCTGCCACCACCGATTTGCCCGGTGTGCTGTTGCGATCCTGCAGCGAGCGGCCGATTTCGAAGTCGAATTCGTTTTTCTCGTCCGGCGTCAGGGTGAACACCGCGGTGCCGCTGCGCATGCGCTGTTCGTTGTAACCGTTGGCGATTTTATCTTCGGCGCGGCGCGACAGCAAGCCGTTGACCCGCACGCCGAGCAGGCCTTCAATCAGCGGGCCGGAGGCGTAGGCGTTGGTCTGGAACAGATCGCCGGAATCGCGGTTTTCCTGAAGGGTGGCGTCGCCGTGCAGCGAGCCTTTCCACTCGGTGCGGGAGGTCTTGCGGGTGATGACGTTGATCACGCCGCCCATGGCGTCGGAACCGTACAGCGAAGACATCGGCCCGCGCACCACTTCGATACGCTCGATGGCTTCCATCGGCGGCAGCCAGCCCTGTTCGATGCCGGCGTTGTCACTGTTCGGACGGGTACCGCGGGTGTCAACGCGCTTGCCGTCCACCAGGATCAGCGTGTACTTGGAGGACATGCCGCGGATGCTGATGTCACTGCTGCTGGCGCCGCCGGTGACCACCACGCCCGGCACGTCTTTCAGCGCGTCGGTCACGTCGCGATAGGCCTTGTCTTCAATTTGCTGGCGTGGGATCACCGAGATGGAAGCGGCGGAGTCCTGAATTTTTTGCTGGAAGCCGGAGGCGGTGACGACCATGGTGTCCTGGGTGTCATCCTGCGGCGCGGCCAGCGCGGCGGTGGCGCTGAGTGAGGCGACGACCAGAGCGGCGAGCTTGCTGTAACGTGGCGTTTCCATGAGGTAAACCTTTCCTGGATTGAAGTGAAAGTAATTAACCAATTGAATTTCTAATGAAATTATTCATCGTTCGCTGAGAAATACTTCGCTTCGTCAGCGTTGCGTGAGGATATTGTAAGGATTTTTTACTGAATGTAAACGCTAATGATAATTCATATCATTTGTATGCTTGTTCTGCTGACGGGAAAGGGTAACCGGATGAATTAAAGGGAAAAGCGGCGCAGCGGGCGTGCGCCGGGGAGGATCAGCGCTTCTGGATGTAGGTGATGGCCAGCGCCAACGCCAGCACCAGGCCTTTGATAATGTCCATGGCGTAGTAGGGCACCGACAGCATCACCAGGCCGTTTTGCAGCACGCCGAGGATCACCGCGCCGATCAGGGTGCCGAGCGCATTGGGTTTACCGGCCCCGGCCAGCGAGAAGCCGATATAGGCCGCCGCCACCGCGTCCATCAGATAACCGCCGCCGGCGTTGACCTGCGAAGAGCCGATACGTGACGCCAGCAAGATGCCGCCAAGCGCCGCCAGCCAAGAGGAAATGACGTAAGCGGCAACCCTGTAACGCACGGTGCGGATGCCCGACAGACGTGCGGCTTCGGGGTTGCCGCCGATGGCATACATGCGGCGGCCATGCTTGGTCAACGACAGGAACAGCTGCACCGCGACGGTGACCGCCAGCATGATCAGCACGATCACCGGCACCTGGCCGAGGGCGGAAAACACCTCCGGGATCAGGCCTTCCGCCATGTCACCATTCGGCAGCACCATGTTTTGGGTGATGGATCCGCCGTAGCTGTAGGTCATCGCCACGCCCTGGATCACGAACAGGCTGGCCAGCGTCGCCAGCATATCGGGAATTCTGAACACCACGATCAGCAGGGCGTTGAACAGGCCGACCAGCGTGCACAGCAGCAGCGTTACCACGATGGCGCCGGTGGTGCCGAACCCGTGCCAGACGAACAGCGAAATCACCAGCGCGTTGGCCAACGAGGCGGTTGAGCCGACCGACAGATCGAAACCGCCGACCGACAGCGAGATAGAGACGCCGATGGCGATCACCGTCACGATGGCGATCGAGCGCAGGATATTGATGATGTTGTTGGCATCGAGAAAGTTGTCCGACGCCAGGCCGAACAGGGCGATCAGCGCCGCCACGGTCAGCAACATGCCCCATTTGTAGAGGAAATCGTACAGCTGTTGGCGCCAGGGCAGCGCAGGCCGCAGGGCTAATTCTTTACTCACGCAGGGGTTCCTCCGGTGGAATAGAGCAATAAGGTTTCTTCGTCGATGTCGGCGGCGTTCAACTCCGCCACGATGCGGCCGTCCCACAGCACGCAGATGCGATCGCACAGGCCAACCAGCTCGGCGAACTCGCCGGAGGCGTAAATCACGCCTTTGCCGGCGCGCGCCAGGCCGTCGATCAGGCCAAACAGCTCCTGCTTGGCCTTGATGTCCACGCCCTTGGTCGGTTCATCGAAGATCAGCACCTCGGCGTCGCCGCGCAGCCATTTGCCGATCGCCACTTTTTGTTGATTGCCGCCGGACAGGCGCGCCAGCCGCTGTTGCGGGCCCGAGGCGCGAATGTTCAGGCGCTGCATGATCTCGCGCGCCCAGCGCAGCTCTTGCCGCCGGCTGAACAGGCTCCAGCGCGAGAAGCTGTCGTCGGCGCTGACGCTCAGGTTCATCGGGATCGCCTCATCGATGAAGATGCCCTCTTTGCGGCGCTCTTCCGGCACCAGCGCCAATCCTTGTTCGACCGAGAGGTGCGGCGCGCGCGGTGCCCAGGGTTGCCCGCGCAGTTCGCCGCGCTCGAGCTGCACGGCGCTGGCGCCGAACAGCGCTTTGCACAGCTCGGTTTTGCCGGCTCCAGCCAGCCCGGCGATGCCGAGAATTTCGCCCTCATGCAGCCGCAGCGAAACGTCGCGCAGCTTGTGGTGATCGCGCAAGCCTTGCACCTGCAGCAGCGTTCGCTCGGCGTGCGGCGGGCGCGGCGGTGGGAAAATGTCGTCCAGCCGATGGCCGAGCATCTTCTCGACGATCTGCTCGCCGCTCAGCCCGCGCATGGGATCTTCACTGACGCGCCGGCCGTCGCGCAGCACCGTCAGCCGATCGCAAATGTCGCTCAATTCGTGGATGCGGTGGGAAATAAACACGATGCCGATGCCTTCGGATTGCAGGCGGCGCACCACGTTAAACAGGCGCTCGCTCTCGGCGCGATCGAGCGGCGCGGTCGGTTCGTCGAGCACCAGAAAACGGCAGCGGTGCGACAGCGCACGCGCCAGCAGTACCTGCTGTTTTTCCGCCAGCGTGCAGTCCGCCAGCCGCCTGCGCGGGTTGAGCGGCAGCGCCCATTGCTGCAGCAACTGCGCGGCGCGGCGGTGCAGCTCCGCCCAGTTCAGCCAGTGGCCCGGCTCGTTCAGCCAGTCCAGCATGATGTTTTCCGCCACCGACAGCGTGGGGATCAGCGCGACGTCGACCTCTTGCTGCACCACGTGAATACCGTGGCGGCGCGCCTGCAGCGGGGAGTGGATCGCCACCGCCTGGCCGTCGATCAGGATCTCGCCGCGATAATGATCGTGGGCGCCGGAGAGGATCGCCATCAGCGTCGACTTGCCCGCGCCGTTGGCGCCGACCAGCGCGTGGATTGAACCGCCGTGCAGCGTGAAGTCCACGTCCTGCAGCGCGTTGAAGCCGGCGAAGGCGATCGAGATATTGCGCATCTCGAGGCGCGAAGGCGTTGCGGTTGACATTGCGTAGTAAGGCCGTTTAGATGTTTAGATGGCTGTTCTGCTCTGTTGTAACACAGATTGCGCCGTTGGCAACCAACAAAATGGCATAACGGCGGTGAAAAACGCGTTGGCGGGCAGGGGCGCAACCCGCGTCAGGCTGCGCCGGTGCGAGAAGCGGTCAGAAGGTGGTGGGGGTGTGTGCGCTGACGATGCGGCAGATGCGCGCCGAGGTATTGCTGAAGCTGTGCGGGATGCCGGTATTAATGGCGTAGCTCTGACCGGCGGTCAGGCAGTAGCTCTGGCCGTTGATGGTCAGCACGATCTCGCCTTCCAGCAGGGTGCCGATCTCTTCGCCCTGGTGTTTGATCTTTTCGCCGGTGGTGGTGCCGGGTTGGTAGGTTTCCAGCATCATCGCCAGGTTGCGCGTCGGGCTGCCGTTGTGCACCAGCTTCATCGACACCCCCTGGCTGCCGATCTCAATCAGGTCCTCGGCGTCGATCACCACGCGCGGTTCGTCGGCGGCTTCCGGTTCGGCAAAGAATTCAGACAGCGACAGGCCATACACCTTCAGCAGCTTTTGCAGCGTGCTGATGGCCGGGCTGACCTTGTCCTGTTCGATGGTGCTGATCGCACTGTGGGTTAACCCGGACAGTTCGGCGACCCGGCGCTGCGACAAACCCAATTGCTGACGGATCTGCGACAGGCGTTTGCCCGGTGCCAAGCTGGCTTCGCTCATAGCGGTACTTCCTTCTGGTAGGGGCGACAGGCAGACATGAATATCGCTATCGGGCGCCTGTCTGGGCGATAACGATGCTGCATGATATCGGTAGTTAGGGCAGGTTTGGAAAATATATTGCCCATGTTCACTCTCGGTGCGTTGGACGAAATAATTGACGTAAAAAGAACGGCAAGGCCTTTTCGGTCAATATTTTATCAATTTAGCAGCCGGTGGCGAATAATCAAACAGGATTGTAACATTTGCAAACCTATTCTGTTAAGGCTATGTTTCATATTGTGGATGTTATTTTGAGCGCCCAGCAGCGGCGCGGCCTGGCGAGAAATCCAATCATGTGTTGAATCGAACGGCGGACGGGCGCCAACGCGCCTTAAGAGCATAATGGCGGGTGACGTATGCAAACCAATAGCGCAGCAGTTGAACATTTTGCACAGCATCATGAAGAGAGGCGAAGTAGCGCGTTCCAAAATGAGGTTGCTCATTATTTGGAACGCCATCCCGCCACGCAGTATGTCGATATCCTTCTCACCGATCTCAATGGTTCCTTCCGCGGCAAACGCATACCCGTCTCAGGGCTGAAAAAACTGGAAAAAGGCAGCTATTTCCCCGCGTCGGTGTTCGCCATGGACATTCTCGGCAACGTGGTGGAGGAAACCGGTCTTGGGCAGGAGCTCGGCGAACCGGACCGCGTATGCCTGCCGGTGCCCGGCTCGCTGACGCCGTCGGCCGCCGATCCGGAGCATATCGGCCAGGTGCTGCTGACCATGCTGGATGAAGATGGCACTCCCTTTGACGTTGAACCCCGCAATGTGCTGAACCGCGTGTGGCAGGCGCTGCGACAGCGCGGCTTGTTCCCGGTGGCAGCGGTAGAGCTGGAGTTTTATCTCATCGATCGGCAGCGCGACGCGGAGGGCGATCTGCAGCCGCCATGCGCGCCCGGCACCCAGGAGCGCAACACCCAAAGCCAGGTGTATTCCGTCGATAACCTGAACCATTTCGCCGAGGTGCTGAACGACATCGACGCGCTGGCGAAGCTGCAGGGGCTACCGGCGGACGGCGCGGTGGCGGAGGCGTCGCCGGGGCAGTTCGAGGTCAACCTGCGTCATACCGACGATATCTTGCTGGCCTGCGACCACGCGCTGGCGTTGAAGCGGCTGGTGCGGCTGGTGGCCGAGAACCACGACATGCACGCCACCTTTATGGCCAAACCCTATGAGGATTACGCCGGCAGCGGCATGCACGTGCATGTCAGCATGCAGGACGGGGCGGGCAACAACCTGTTCGCCGATGCGGAAGGCGAGGATTCACCGCTATTGAAACAGGCGCTGGCCGGGATGATCACCCTGATGCCGGCATCGATGGCGCTGCTGGCGCCGAACGTCAACGCCTACCGGCGCTTCCAGCCGGGGATGTATGTGCCGATCCAGGCCGCCTGGGGCCACAACAACCGCACCGTGGCGCTGCGCATTCCCTGCGGCGAACCGGAGAACCACCGGGTGGAGTACCGCGTGGCCGGTGCCGACGCCAATCCCTATCTGGTGATGGCGGCGATCCTGGCCGGCATGCTGTACGGGCTGGACAACGCGCTGCCGCTGCCAGAGCCGGTGACCGGCAACGGCCTGGAGCAGGAGGGGCTGCCGTTGCCGATCCGCCAGAGCGACGCATTGTACGAGTTCGAACACCAGCACGCGCTGACCCATTATCTGGGCGAGCGTTTTACCCAGGTTTATCACGCCTGCAAGACGGACGAACTGCTGCAGTTTGAACGGCGGGTGACGGAAACCGAGATCGACTGGATGTTGAAAAATGCCTGAATGGGCGTATAAAGTAAGAGGTATGTGCGGGCGACCGGCCTGCTGGTAGCGGATTAATTCGCCTGCCGGGCTGGTTTTCCGTTCGATCGACAAAAAGAATTTGTATTTGAGGGCTTCCGGATCTTGTCATCCGGAGGCATTCTGGTGCAAAATATCTCAAATGCAGATAGCCGACGTTTTAACGCGTCGGTTATTTTTTTTGCATTAAGTTTTACCAACGTAGCGTTTCATACACCAAGCGAGGCCGGACACCGATCCGGATAGATAAATAGTTTCGTGCACGATCAAACAAAACTTTATGGTCGTGACTCATGAGGATTAGAAAGATGGGGCAATTTTTCACTTTAGCACCGGTGCCCGCCGGTTTCCGCTGTGGCCGCAGCGACTATGGAGCAGCCGAGGTTTCCTCGACCCGTTATCCAGCTTACAATCCCCTTCTTTTAGAATTAAGTCGCTCGTTGCGAAGTTTCCCCGCAACCTTAAGTCTTGGCGTGTCCGCCATCCGCAAGGCTCAAGGTAAGGGGGGGCTGAACAATGTCCGATAATACCCTCAACGCCGCTCCGGCTCAGCGCACCCAGCTGCGCAAAACCCTGACTTTGGTTCCGGTAGTGATGATGGGCCTGGCTTATCTGCAGCCAATGACCATCTTCGATACCTTCGGCATCGTATCCGGCCTGACCGATGGTCACGTCGCGACTGCGTACGCCTTCGCTCTGCTGGCGATCCTGTTTACCGCCCTGAGCTACGGCAAGCTGGTGAAGAAGTTCCCTTCCGCCGGTTCTGCCTACACTTACGCCCAGAAAGCCATCAGCCCGCACGTCGGCTTTATGGTGGGCTGGTCATCGCTGCTGGACTACCTGTTCATGCCGATGATTAACATCTTGCTGGCCAAGATTTACCTGGAAGCGATTTTCCCGGGCGTCCCGTCCTGGATCTTCGTGGCGGTGCTGGTCGGCTTGATGACGATTTTCAACCTGCGCGGCATCAAGCTGGTGGCTAACCTGAACTCCATCATCGTGGTGGTGCAGGTGGCGATCATGATCGTGTTCCTCGGCCTGGTGATCAACGGCATTTACCACGGCGAAGGCGCCGGTACGCTGGTCAGCAGCCGTCCGTTCTGGTCCGATAACGCCCACGTGGTGCCGATGATTACCGGCGCGACCATCCTGTGCTTCTCGTTCCTGGGCTTCGACGGCATCAGCTCGCTGTCTGAAGAGACCAAAGACGCAGAGAAAGTGATCCCGAAAGCCATCTTCCTGACGGCGCTGATCGGCGGCATCATCTTTATCGTGGTGTCTTACTTCGTGCAGCTGTACTTCCCGGACATCTCGCGCTTCAAGGATCCTGACGCGTCGCAGCCTGAAATCATGCTGTACGTGGCGGGCAAGTTCTTCCAGTCGGTGATCCTGGTGTTCTCCTGCGTGACGGTATTGGCGTCTGGCATGGCGGCACATGCGGGCGTTTCGCGTCTGATGTACGTGATGGGCCGCGACGGCGTGTTCCCGACTCGCTTCTTCGGCTATGTGCATCCGAAGTGGCGTACCCCGGCGCTGAACGTGCTGCTGGTGGGCGCCATCGCGCTGTCCGCGGTATCGTTTGACCTGGTGACCGCGACCGCGCTGATCAACTTCGGTGCGCTGGTGGCCTTCACCTTCGTCAACCTGTCGGTGATCTCGCAGTTCTATATCCGCGACAAGATGAACCGCACCGTGAAGGACACGTTCAACTACCTGATCCTGCCGGTGATGGGCGCACTGACCGTCGGCGCGCTGTGGGTCAACCTGGAAGCCAGCTCGATGACGCTGGGTCTGGTCTGGGCGGCTATCGGCCTGATCTACCTGGCCTTCGTCACCCGCAGCTTCCGTTTGCCGGTGCCGCAAGCGAGCGAAGACGCCGCCTAAGCGCGAGCCGTCTCCTCTGCCACCAAAAAGGCCGCATTTGCGGCCTTTTCCTTTTCTGCTTGCAGCGGGTTTTACCCTACCAACTCTTTGCCGTAATCGAACAGCGCTTTCAGCAGGGCGGTTTTCTCTTTGTCGCCTTCGTGCAGGTTATACAGCGATTCGAGCTGCAGCAGGTAACTCTGCACGCGCTCCGCGCTCAACGCTTCCTGGCGGTGCTGCAGCCAGCGGCGCTGCTCGGCATCGTCCAGCGTATTCGGGTAGTTGCGCGCGCGGAAGCGGAACAGCAGCTCTTTCATGCGGCCGTCGCTGAAGGCCAGATCCAGCGCCGGCAGGTTCTGCGGCTTGGTCTGCTGAATAATCCTCATTGCCGCCTTGTCGGCGTCGCTGAAGAAACCGTCGTACAACCGGGCGTCGACGTCGTCGGAGCCTTTGAACGGCTCGGCTTCGGCGAACAGCGCCACCACTTTCTCGCGCACTTCCGGGTGCTGTTTCAGCAGCTGCAGGTTCTGCAGGCAGGCCTGGCGATCGATGCCCAGCCGCTCGGCGTTCTCCGGCAGCAGGGTTTTGGCCGGCGCCAGCACCGGGCATTTATTGATGTGTACCAGCTTGATCGGCACCGGCGCCTGATCCGGCGCCAGGTCGTCGCGGCGGGTATACAGGCGTTCACGCAGCTGCTCGGCGCTCAGCGTCAGCAGCGGCGTCATATCGCCGGCGAGATCGCACATGATCACCGCGTTCTTGTTGTCCGGGTGCCAGGCCAACGGCGACACCCAACTGGTATTGCCGCGCGCTGCGCCAAACATGCCGGAGACATGCACCAGCGGCGTCATTTCGGCGACGTCGATCAGGGCGTTCAGCTTGTGTTTGTTGCGGTGCTGCAGCAGGAAATCGAACAGCCGGGGCTGCGCCTGCTTGACCAGTTTGGCCATCGCGATGGTGGCGTAAACGTCCGACATCGCGTCGTGAGCCTGCGTGTGCTCGACGCCGTTGGCGCGCGTCAGGTGTTCGAGGCGGAAGCTGGGGAAGCCGTCTTCGTTTTCCGGCCAGACGATGCCGTCGGGGCGCAGGGCATAGCAGGCGCGCATCACATCCAGCAGATCCCAGCGCGAGTTGCCGTTTTGCCAGCTGTAGGCATAGGGATCGTAGAAATTGCGATAGAAGATATTGCGGCTCACTTCGTCATCGAAGCGGATGTTGTTGTAACCGAGAATGCAGGTGCCGGCCACGCTGAAGGCCTGATGGATTTGGCGGGTGAACTCGGCCTCGTTAACGCCTTTGGCGCGCGCCACCTGCGGCGTGATGCCGGTGATCATCACCGCCTCGGGTTCCGGCAGGTAGTCGTCGGCCGGGGCGCAGTAGATGACCAGCGGCTCTTCGATAATGTTGAAATCCATATCGGTGCGCACGCCGGCGAACTGCGCCGGGCGATCCAGCGACGGGCTTTTGCCGAAGGTTTCGTAATCGTGAATATAAAATGTGGCCGTTGCCTTGCTGCTCAAAATCGCGTCTCTTCAGTGGCGGATACAAGATGCCCCTATTGTAACGGCGTGGGGAGCGATGCCAAGCGGCGGTTAGCGAAATGCGCGCAATTACGCACGGCGATAATAATCCAGCCGTTGATGAAAGTAGGGGAGCAGGTGGTCGGGGATCTGTTGTTCCGTTTCCGCCTGGGTCGAGGCGATGCCGTAGCGCTCGTTGTAGATCACGCTGATGGCCAGCAAATCGGTTTCTATTTTTTCGCGTTGTGCCTGCGGTAAGCTATCCAGCTTTCGAGCCATCGTTATCTCCCTGTTAACCTTAGGGCATAATAGGATCGTTAGCGGGTCTTGTCCCTACCCATTCCGGGGGGCGGTGGACGCCTGAGCGCCTTGCTGCGAGCAGGGGACCAGGCTGTGGCGGGCGGCGAACTCGCTCTGCGGCTGGTGTGCATTGAGGCGATCAGCCCGGTTATACAGCGAACAGGCGCCGCCGATGACCGCCACCCAAAACAGGGTGCACAGCAGCAAAACCCCCAACCAGGCTTTTTGGTTATAGGTCATAAGTCCTCCACGGACGAGAAGAGAAATAACATTGACCGTTAAATTAAATCAGGGGCTACATCAATGGTATTTAAACAGTAGGGATTAATCGCAATGCGTGCCCGACTCTTTTGTTACGAAATCCATGATGGATGTTTCAAAAGATTCCTTAAGATAATATTAAGAAAATTGAGTAGGGGCGCCGTAATTCTATTTAATATTTGTTTAATTATCCGCAGATACAATCTTCCACATTCAATGCCAATGTGGGTGACAATTATGAAAACGCTACTGTTAACCGGCGCTACCGGCTTTCTCGGTGGTGCAGTTCTCGAAAAATTATTGATTGAAAATCAGTCTATTAATTATCTTTTACTGGTGCGCGCCGATGATGCGCAGCAAGGGCTGGCCCGTATTCGCGCGAATATGGAAAAGTTTAATATCGATGCGAACCTGCTGTCTAAAATTACGATAGAAAATATATTGTTGGGCGACCTTTCCGAGCCGGCCGACTTTTTAACTGACGCACGTATTAACAATGTCACGCACGTTATTAACTGTGCGGCCGTTGCTTCATTTGGTAATAACCCGCTCATTTGGAAGGTAAACGTAGAAGGCACTCTGGCCTTTGCCGAAAGAATGGCGCAGGTGCCGGGATTAAAACGTTTCCTGCACGTCGGTACCGCCATGTCTTGTTCGCCGGAGCCGGGTTCGCTGGTGGCGGAGAGCGGCGAGTTTGAGGAAGACGCCGAGCACCTGGTGGAATATACGCGTTCCAAATCCACCATCGAACAGCTGATGCGGCAACGCTGCCCGCAAATGCCGCTGACCATCGCTCGTCCGTCGATCGTGGTGGGGCACACCCGCCTGGGCTGCCAGCCTTCCAGCAGCATTTTCTGGGTGTTCGGCATGGCGCTGATGCTGCGCAAATTCATGTGCTCGCTGCAGGACAATATCGACGTGATCCCGGCGGACTACTGCGCGGATGCGCTGGTGATGCTGATGAACAGCGAAACGCTGGAGAACGACGTGTATCACATCTCCGCCGGCGTGGAGAGCAGCGTCAGCTTTGCCGAAATCGACAACGCCATGGCGGCCGCGCTGGAAAAAGCGCCGGTGGGCGATGAGTATGCGCAGGTGACGTATGACGCGCTGGTGAAAATGCGCCGCCAGCTGAAAGACATTTTCGGCCCGTGCAACGAGCGGCTGATGCTGAAAGCGATGCGCCTGTACGGATCTTTCGCCATGCTCAACGTGCGTTTCAGCAACGAGAAGATCCTCAAGCTGGGCATGCCGAAGCCGCCGCGCTTCACCGACTACATCGCCGGCTGCGTGCAGTCGACCCGCGGGCTGTCTATCCAGCAGCAGATGGTGGTGGACTTCAAATAACCGCCGGGCGCCCGAGGTTGTTCCGCTACCAGGACGAAGAGGACCAGAAGACGCGGCCGAGCACCACCAGTTGCTCTTTGCGCTGCTGATAGCTGAGGTGCTCGTCCTGGTACTCTTCCCGGTTGAGGGAGCGGATGATGACGCCGCCGTCCGGCTGCTCGATCAGCACCTTCACCCGCAGCAAATTGCCGTGGCGGATGGCGTAGGTCTTGCCTTCCCGGATGCGCGTGTCGTCGGTGTTGATGCCGACCACGTCGCCGTCCTGCAGGCGCGGCTCCATGCTGGAGCCGGAGATGCGAATAATACGCGCGGCGTTGACCGCCACCCCCATCTTGTGCAGGTAGTAACGGCGGAAGATCAGCGAAAACTCCTCGCGATCGACGATTTCGTAGCAGCCGTCGCCGGCGGAAAAATCAATATCCAGCAGCGGGATCTCCACAAACTCTTCCTTGTCCTGTTCGGTATCTTCCCATACCACCGGTTTCAAACGGGCGGGCTGGAAGTCCGACTCCGCCGCCACGTTGTCAAACGGGCGCACCAGCTGCTTTTCGTGAAACACGTCGAACCAGCCCTTGGGCAAATTCAGCCTGGCCTCGATCCGCCTGGCCAGATTGTCGCCAAGATTGCGGGAGGATTTTTCCCCGATGATTTGGCTCAGCGTCGGCGCGGAAGACTCAACCAGCGTGGCGAACTCATTCTGGTTGACGCCTTGCCGGGCGTAGCGGGCCATCAATTCGCGCAGATTGTTGCGCCTGATTTCTTTAGTTTCCATTGTTCGATGATCGCACTCTTTAGCAAAAAGGTAAATAACGGTTTTGCTAAAAAACGCTTGCGCATAATTTAGCAATTAGCTAAAACAAAAGGGTGAGCCAAAGGTTCACCTGTGCGGAGCGGCCTGTCATGATGAGAGGCCGCTCAGTGAAATCAAACGAGAGAGGGACTTTACGATGTACAAGATTGATTACAATAGCTACCGATCGGTCGCCAGCTTCGGCCACCGCGTGCGTTTTCTGGTGCTGCACTACACGGCGCAAAACTTTGCCGACTCGGTGAAGTCGTTGACCGGAAAATCGGTCAGCGCGCACTATCTGGTGCCGGATCCGACCGAGGCCACCTATCAGGCCGCCGGCTTTAGCGGCGTGCGCATTTTCAACCTGGTGGACGAGAACGAGCGCGCCTGGCATGCCGGCACCAGCCAGTGGGGCACCCGCAGCAATATCAACGACACCTCGATCGGCATCGAGATCGTCAACCTGGCGAGCGGCGACGGTGAAAACATCACCTTCCCGCCGTTTAACCCGCAGCAGATCGAGGCGGTCACCCAGCTGGCGCAGAATATCCTGCAGCGTTACCCGGACATCTCGCCGGTGAACGTGGTGGCGCACTCCGACATCGCGCCGGGCCGCAAGAGCGATCCGGGCCCGCAGTTCCCGTGGCAGCAGCTGTATCAGGCCGGCGTCGGCGCCTGGTATGACGAGGCGACCAAGCAGCAGCGCCAGCAGGAATACTGCCACCAGGGGCTGCCGGCGCAGGCCGAGCTGCTGAAGCTGTTCGCCCAATACGGCTACGACACCTCGGCGGCCAATACCGCAGAAGGCTATCGCCAGCTGGTGCGCGCGTTCCAGCTGCACTTCCGCCAGCAGAAGTATGACGGCGTGATGGATGTCGAAACCGCCGCCGTTCTGCGCGCGCTGGTCGACAAGTACGCCGCCTGAGCCTGACCGCGAATGGGGGACGCCTCATTCGCCTTTTCCTTGCCGGGCTTCCTCCGCTAAAATAGCGGCCTGGCTGGTCTTTATCGGAGGCATCGTGCGCCTCGATCGAAAAATCTCTTCCCTTGAATTGCTGACCTACCGCCACTATCGCATCGTCCACGGCGTGCGCATCGGGCTGGCGTTTATCCTGACCTTTCTGCTGATCCGCTTGCTGGCGGTGCCCGAAGGCACCTGGCCGCTGATCACCCTGGTGGTGGTGATGGGGCCGATCTCGTTTTGGGGCAACGTGCTGCAGCGGGCGCTGCAACGCATTGCCGGCACGGTGTTCGGCGCCGCGTCCGGCCTGATCGCCCTGTATCTGGAACTCTATTCGCTGCCGCTGATGCTGGTTTGGTGCGGCGTGGTGATGTTCGTCTGCGGTTACCTGACGCTCGGCAAACGGCCGTATATGGCGCTGCTGGTAGGGATCACGCTGGCGGTGGTGTGCGGCGCGGGCGCCGGCGACATGCATACCGCGCTGTGGCGCAGCGGCGACGTGATCTTCGGCTCGCTGCTGGCGCTGCTGTTCACCAGCATCTACCCACAGCGCGCCTATATTCTGTGGCGCATGCAGATGGCGGACTGTCTGCAAACCGCCGCCCGCCTCTACGGCGCGTATTTTTCGCCGAACGTCATTGAGCGGCCGCGGCTGGAGCCGCAGCTCAAGGACCTGCTGAATCAGGTGGTGAAGCTGCGCAGCCTGATCGTGCCCGCCAGCAAGGAAACCCGCATCCCCAAAGCGGTGTTCGAGGCGGTGCAAACCCTCAGCCGCAATCTGGTGTGCACGCTGGAGCTGATGGCCGACGCCTACTGGGCCTCGCGTGAAACGCACTTCATCATGTTGAACGCCCACACGCTGCGCAGCACCCAGCTGCTGACGCTGAGCTCGCTGGAATCGCTGGCGGTGCTGATGCGTGAAGGGCCCCAGGCGCAGCGGCAGGCGGCGGCGGGGCAGCTGGCGGAGATCGCCGGCGAGCTGAAAACGCTGATGCAAGAGGTCAGCCTCGGCCAGCACGGCGAAGCGCCGATTTACGGCTATGTCTGGCTCAGCATGGAGCTGGCGCAGCAGCTGGAAGAGCTGGGGGATCTGCTCCAGGTCTGCACCGCCGCCGGGCGCGAATAAGGGGTCAGATCATGAAGGCGGCGCTTTGGGTTTTGGCCGCCGGGGCAAAGTGGGTAAGATAAGGCAATCACTGTTGTGCCGGACCGCCACAAACCTGTATCTTGGTGCCATGTGGCCGTAAGCAAATGAATCTGTGTATTACTAAAGCAAGGGTATAAAGATGGATAATGCAAATAAGCCGAGTTTTCAGGACGTGCTGGAGTTTGTGCGTATGTTCCGCCGCAAAAACAAACTGCAACGCGAGATCGTCGACAACGAAAAGAAAATTCGTGATAACCAGAAGCGCGTGCTGCTGCTCGACAACCTGAGTGAGTACATCAAGCCCGGCATGAGCATTGAAGACATTCAGGGCATCATCGCCAACATGCGCAGCGACTACGAAGATCGCGTTGATGACTACATCATCAAAAATGCCGATCTGTCCAAAGAACGCCGCGAGCTGTCCAAAAAGCTGAAAGCGATGGGCGAAGTGAAGTAACCCGCGTTAGCGGGCCGGGCGTCCTGCCTGGCCCGCATCCTTATCCCGCCTGATTTTCCGTTCTTGCCGACACTGCCGTTTCCGTTGGGGCGTTCCCCGGCGGCCGAAGGCGCCTCCCCATCCTGCAGGATCTGCAGGTGACCGCCGGGGAACGCTTGTTACTGCTCCGCGCCGTACATGTCGAAGTCGAAATACCTGTCGTTGATTTTCTTGTAAGTGCCGTTGGCGCGGATCGCCTGCAGCGCGGCGTTGAAGGCGTTCAGCAGCGCGGTATCGTCTTTGCGCACCCCGATGCCGTCGCCGACGCCGAAGTATTTGCTGTCGGTCAGCTCGGCGCCGATAAAGGC
The DNA here is from genome assembly GCF_001537385.1 of Serratia sp. 2880STDY5682894. Lineage (NCBI taxonomy): Bacteria > Pseudomonadati > Pseudomonadota > Gammaproteobacteria > Enterobacterales > Yersiniaceae > Serratia > Serratia sp. 2880STDY5682894. Next base: position 338,066 of record NZ_FCJA01000002.1, read on the forward strand.
GAAATCTTTGCCGCCGGGCGTTTTGAAGAACTCGCTGGCGCTGACGCTGGCCAGCAGCGACGCATCCAGCCGGCCGTTGGCCAAATCTTCGTTCACTTCCTGTTGGCTTTGGTAGGCCACCACGTTGACGCCGGCCGGGCGCCACAGCGCGTTGGCGTAGGCCTCCTGGCTGGAGCCTTGCTGCACGCCGACCGATTTGCCCTTCAGCGAGGCGACGGTAGGCTGCAGGTTGCTGCCCTTATGCGCCACCAGCCGCGCCGGGGCGTTCGAGACCTTGCTGGAGAAGGCGATCTGCTGCCGGCGCTGCGGCGTGATGGTCATCGACGAGGCGATGGCGTCGAATTTCTTCGCCTGCAGGCCGGGGATCATGCCGTCCCAGCTGCTTTCTACCCACACGCATTTGGCCTGCATCTGGTCGCACAGCGCCTGGGCGATATCGACGCCGAAGCCGGTCAGCTTGCCCTGCGGGGTTTTATATTCCAGCGGTGGAAAGGTGGGATCGATGCCCAGTTTGATCACTTTGCCGCTGAATTCACCGCTCAGCGCGGGAAAGCTCGCGGCCAGCGGCAGCAACAACAACAGCCCTTTGATGGTTTTCATGTCATTTCCTCAGCGTTGGCGATTAAACCGCAGGGCGAGCTAAAAAGCGCTCGACCAATTTGACCCAGTAGGTGGCGCCCAGCGACAGACTGTCGTCGTTGAAGTCATAACCGGGGTTGTGCAGAGAATTGCCCGGCGTGGCGGGGCCGTTGCCGATCGAGATGTAGCTGCCCGGGCACTTCTCCAGCATAAAGGCGAAATCTTCGCTGGCGGTGAACGGCCGCAGCGTGGGGATAACCCGGCTCTCTCCGGCCCATTCCAGCGCCACCGCGCGCGCCAGCTCGGTTTCTGCCGGGTGGTTCACCAGCACCGGGTAGCCGTGCTGATAGTCGATCTCCGCGCGGGCGCCGAAGCTGGCGGCCTGCGCCGTGACCAGCTCGGTGATGCGCTGCTCCAGCCGCTCACGCACCGCCGCCGTCAGCGCGCGCACGCTGAGCGTCAGGGTGGCGGTCGCCGGGATCACGTTGGCGGCCTGGCCGGCCTGCATCGCCCCCACGGTGACGATCGCCGTTTCCTGCGGATCGATATTGCGCGCCACGATGGTTTGCAGGCTCATGACGATGGCCGCGCAGGCCACCACCGGATCGACGGTGCTCTGCGGCACCGCGCCGTGGCCGCCGTGGCCATGCAGGGTGATGTGTACCGTATCGGCCGAGCACATGAAGGGGCCGCTGGCGAAGCCCAGGTGGCCGGTGGGGAAGCCGGGCACGTTGTGCATGGCGAACACCGCGTCGCAGGGGAAGCGCTCAAACAGGCCGTCTTCAATCATCACTCTGGCGCCGCCGCCGCCTTCTTCCGCTGGCTGAAAGATCAGGTGCAGCGTGCCGCTGAAGTTCGGCTGCTGCGCCAGATAGCGCGCCGCCGCCAGCAGCATGGCGGTGTGCCCGTCGTGGCCGCAGGCGTGCATCACCCCGGAATGGGTACTGGCGTGCGGCAAGCCGGTCGTTTCGGCAATCGGCAGGGCGTCCATGTCGGCGCGGATGCCGAGCGATCTTCCCGGCCCGCGCTGCAGTGTGGCGACAACGCCGGTTTGTCCTACGCTGCGCGTGACGCGGTAACCCCATTCCTCCAGCCGCTGCGCCACCAGAGCCGACGTCGCGAACTCCTGGAAGCCCAGCTCCGGGTGGGCGTGAATGTGGCGGCGAAGCGCGACCATCTCATCATGAACGGCGGCGATCTCAGGCAGTACGAGTGAAGGGTTCATCACGGTCTCCGGCAAAAGAGTCCCGACCAACGGGCACGGAACGGGGCAGAGGGATAGGCATCGAGACTAGCAAACTCCGTTTTTGCCGGGTAGCCGCCGTTCGGTTATGCTGACAACCAATGACTGTCAGGAGGTGAACATGAAACTGCACCAACTGCAGGCGCTGGTGGCCAGCGCCGACAGCGGCAGCATTCGCGCGGCGGCGCGGCATCTGGGGCTGTCGCAGGCGGCGGTGACCCGCGCGCTGCGCGAACTGGAGCAGGAACAGGCGCTGCCGCTGCTGATCCGCACCCCGACCGGGCTGGGCTTTACCCCCTACGGCAAAACCCTGCTGGCGCACGCCCGGCTGGTGTTGAATCAGCTGGAGCAGGCTCAGGGAGAAATGGCGGCGCTGCGCGGGCGGGCGGCGGATCTGGTCAAGGCGGCGATCACCCCCTGGTTGATGCTGACGGTGCTGCCGCCGGCGGTGATGGCGTTTCGCAGCAAGGTGCCGGCGGTGCGGCTGGAACTGTCGGAAAGCCTGATGGCCAACGCCCAGTCGCAGCTGCGCGAGGGCACGATGGACTTTGCCATTACGCCGCTGCCGGCGTCGTCGGCGCCGCAGGAGTTCCACTGCGAGCCGCTGCTGGAGTATGAAACGGCGTACATGGTGCGGCGCGGCCACCCGCTGGCGCACAGTACCTCGCTGCATCAGCTGCTGGAGCAGGATTGGGTGATGAGCTATACCCCGGAAAGTTTCGATGCGCTGCTCGACGAGGTGTTTCACCGCCACGGCGCGCGCCTGCCGCGCCAGCGCATTATCCAGGCGCATTCGTTCGGCATGCTGCAGGCGCTGGTGGAGTCCGCCGAGATGTGCACCTGGTGCCCGCGGCCGATCGTCGCGCTGCCGCAGTTCGCCTCCCGCGTGCAGCCGCTGGCGCTGCGGGAGAGCTGCCAGCCGGCGCAGCTGAATATCGTCACCCGGCGCAACAGCATTCTGAGCGCCGCCGCCCATGCGTTTATCGACACGCTGGTGCGCACCCTGCGCCAGCAGGCGCGATCGTCGCGGCCGGAAGATCGCCAGATCTACGATCGCGTGCGCCTGCTGATTTAGCGGATCCCCCCGGATCGCCGATCCCGTAAATGGGATCGCGATCCGCATTTGTAGCATTTTTAGCCGCAATGTTAACGATATGTGATTTCGCTCAAATAATTATTTTTGCAGCTTTGGTTATATGTCGCTCTATGTTCACGTTGTCATTTTGAGTTTTCCTGGGTGTTTGATGATTAATCAATTGAAATTTATCACTTTATAACGTTTGTTGTTTTTTGTTGGATAAAAATGACAACGTCAACATTAAGAAAATTCAAGCGTTTAACGAGTGTATTGGAGGAAGAGATGAGCCAGTTGCCGGAAAAAATGCGTGCGGTCGTTTGCCACGGCCCGCAGGACTATCGTTTCGAACAGGTGCCCACGCCGCTGCCGAAGGCGCGCGAGCTGGTGATCAAGGTGGAAGGCTGCGGCATCTGCGCCGGCGACTGCAAGTGCAAGAATGGCGCACAGATGTTTTGGGGGGAGAACCCGTGGGTTAAACCGCCGGTGGTGCCGGGCCACGAGTTCTACGGCCGCATCGCCGCGCTGGGCGAGGGCGCGGAAGGCAAATACCGGCTCGGCGAGCGGGTGATCGCCGAGCAGATCGTGCCGTGCTGGGAGTGCCGCTACTGCAAATCCGGCAGTTACTGGATGTGTGAGACGCATAACATTTACGGCTTTCAAAAAGACGTGGCGGAGGGCGGCATGGCGGAGTACATGCGCTTTTCCGAGAACGCCATCGTGCACAAGATCCCGGAAAGCCTGAGCCATGAAGACGCGGTATTGATTGAGCCGATGGCCTGCGCCATTCACACCGTGGCGCGCGGCGACATCCAGCTGGACGATGTGGTGGTGCTGGCCGGCGCCGGGCCGCTCGGGCTGTGCATGGTGCAGGTGGCGCGCCTGAAAACGCCGAAGAAACTGATCGTGATCGACGCTATCGACGAGCGGCTGGCGCTGGCGAAGGAATTTGGCGCCGACGTGGTGATCAACCCGCTGAAGGAAGACGCCGACCAGATCGTCAAATCGCTGACCGGCGGCTACGGCTGCGACGTGTACATCGAGGCCACCGGCGCACCGATCGGCGTCACCCAGGGGCTGCAGATGATCCGCAAACTGGGCCGCTTCGTGGAGTTCAGCGTGTTCGGCAAGGAAACCACCGTCGATTGGTCCATCATCGGCGATCGCAAAGAGCTGGACATCCGCGGCGCGCACCTGGCGCCCTACAGCTACGAAATCGCCATCGATCTGTTCGAGCGCGGGCTGGTGACTTCCAATGGCGTGATTACCCACAGCTATTCATTGAACGACTGGGACGAAGCCTTCGCCCTGGCGGACTCGACCGACTCCATCAAGGTGATCCTGGTTCCCTGACCCTCCCGCTGTACCGCTGTTGCAGTCACGACCGCCGGCCCGCTCGCAATGGGAGGCCGGCCGGTCGGCCAAACGTAAAGACATGCTGTTGCTCTGATAACCACAACAAGAAGCTTCCCTACAGGAGAATTGGCTATGTTTTCATTATTCAAAAAGACCCTGCCTTTTATCGTCGCCGGTGGAATGTTGGCGGCCAGCCATGGGGCGCTGGCCAAGCAAATCACTATCGGTATGTCGTTCCAGGAAATGAACAACGACTACTTCGTCACCATGAAGCAGGCGCTGGATCAGGCGGCGGCGGATATCGGCGCCAAGGTGTACGTGGCCGATGCGCGCCATGACGTCGCCAAACAGATCGGCGACGTGGAAGACATGCTGCAGAAGAAGGTGAATATCCTGCTGATCAACCCGACCGATTCGGTGGGGGTGCAGTCGGCGGTGATCTCCGCCCATAAGGCCGGCGCGGTGGTGGTGGCGATCGACGCCCAGGCGGAAGGGCCGCTGGATTCGTTCGTCGGCTCGGAAAACTACGACGCCGGCTTCCAGGCGGGCGAGTACCTGGCGAAAGCGCTGGGCGGCAAAGGCAAGGTGGCGATCCTCGACGGCATCCCGGTGGTGCCGATCCTGGAGCGCGTGCGCGGCTTTGAAGCGGCGATGAAGAAATACCCCGACATCAAGATCGTCACCAAGCAAAACGGCAAGCAGGAGCGCGACACCGCGCTGACCGTGACCGAAAACATGCTGCAGTCGGCGCCGGATCTGGCGGGCATCTTCAGCGTCAACGACGTCGGCGCGCTCGGCGCCCTGGCGGCGATCGAAAGCAACGGCGCCAAGGTCAAGCTGGTCAGCGTCGATGGCCAGCCGGAAGCCATCAAAGAGATCCTCAAGCCGAACTCGCCGTTTATCGCCACCTCGGCGCAGTTCCCGCGCGACCAACTGCGCATCGCGCTCGGCATTGCGCTGGCCCGCTACTGGGGCGCCACGGTGCCGAAAACCGTGCCGGTCAAAGTGAAGCTGATCGACCGCAGCAATGCGGCCGGCTTTAGCTGGTAACAGTGGCCAGGTTCGCCCCGCTGCGGCGGGGCGTTCGGCGCGGAGGGCAATGCGGTGACACCTTTACTGGAACTGAAGCGAATAAAAAAGAGCTTTCCCGGCGTAAAGGCGCTGGACGGCATCGATCTGGCCATTCAACGCGGCGAAGTGCACGCCCTGCTGGGCGAAAACGGCGCCGGCAAATCGACGCTGGTGAAAATCATGTGCGGCATCTATCAGCCGGACGAGGGCGATATTTTTATCGACGGCGAGCAGCGCCGCTTTAACAACTATCGCCAGGCGAGCGAGGCCGGGGTCGGCATTATTTTTCAGGAATTCTCGTTGATTCCCTACATGAGCGCCATCGACAACATCTTCCTTAACCGGGAGATCCGCAACCGCTGGGGCCTGCTGGATCGGCGGGCGATGCGGCGCAAGGCCGAAGCCATTTTCAAGCGGCTGACGGTGGCTATCGATCTCGATTGCCCGGTGGAGCAGCTGAGCGTGGCGCAGCAGCAGTTCGTTGAGATCGCCAAGGCGCTGTCGCTGGAGGCGCGGGTGCTGGTGCTGGATGAGCCGACCGCCACGCTGACGCCGGGCGAGGCCGAGCACCTGTTCAGCGTGATGAACGATCTGCGGTTGCTGGGCGTCGGCATGGTGTTTATCTCGCACCACCTGGACGAGATCTTCACTATCTGCGATCGCATCACCGTGCTGCGCGACGGCGCCTACATCGAAACGCTGGCCACCGGCGACACCAACGTGGAAGAGCTGGTGCGGCTGATGGTCGGGCGCAAAATCGAGAACGCCTTCCCGGTGAAACAGCACCCGGTCGATACCGCGACGGTGCTGCTGGAGGCGGAGATCCAGCGTGAGAAGCACGGCGCGACCGACCGCTTCCACCTGCACAAGGGCGAGATCCTCGGCTTCGCCGGGCTGGTGGGCTCCGGGCGCACCGAGACCGTCTCGGCGCTGATCGGCGCCAGCCGCTGCCACCGCAAACGCGTCAGCCTCGGCGGCCAACCGGCGGCGCTGCGCTCCCCGGCGCAGGCGCTGGCGCAGGGTATCGGCCTGCTGCCGGAGAGCCGCAAAACCGAGGGCCTGGTGCTGCCGTTTTCGGTGGCGCAGAACATCACCCTCAACCGGCACCACCGGCGCGGCAAGATTTTCGTCAGCGCCCGTAAGGATCGCGACGTGGTGCAGCGGCTGATCCGCGCCGTGGGGGTGAAAACCCCGGACGCCGATACCTCCGTCAGCACCCTGAGCGGCGGCAACCAGCAGAAGGTGGTGATCGCCCGCTGGCTCAACAACGACTGCAACATCCTGATCTTCGACGAGCCGACGCGCGGCATCGACGTGGGCGCCAAGGCTGAGATCTACCAACTGATGCAGCAACTGACCCTGCAGGGCATCTCCATCATCATGATTTCCTCCGAACTGCCGGAGATCATCGGCGTGTGCGACCGCGTGCTGGTGTTTCGCGGCGGCCACATCGTCGCTGAGCTGACCGGCGACGACATCGAATCCAACCACATCATGCTTCACGCGACCGGGAGTGCCTTATGATCGGAATTGAACAACCCGCCGTGGCGCGCCGCGCCGCCGGCCCCAGCCTCGGCAAGCGCTGGGAAAAACTGCTGCATCATCCGGCGGTCTTGCCGTTTATCGGCTTCGCTGTCCTGTTCGTATTGATGAGCCTGCTGAACGACAGCTTCCTCAGCGTCAACAACCTGACCAACGTGGCGCGCCAGGTGTCGATCAACGCCATCATCGCGGTGGGCATGACCTGCGCCATCCTGACCGGCGGCATCGATCTCTCGGTGGGGCCGGTGATGGCGCTGGCCGGTTCGGTCGCCGCCGGGCTGATGCTGGCGGCGGTGCCCATTCCGCTGGCGATGGTAGCGGCGCTGGCGGTCGGCGCGCTGTTCGGCCTGGCCAACGGCGCCTGCATCGCCTATCTGCGCATGCCGCCGATCATCGTCACCCTGGCGTCGATGGGCATCGCCCGCGGCCTGGCGCTGCTCTATACCGGCGGCTACCCAATCTCCGGCCTGCCCGACGTCTTCTCGTTCTTCGGCCGCGGCACGGTGCTGGGCATCCAGGTGCCGATCCTGATCATGCTCGGCGTGTATGTGCTGGCCTGGCTGATGCTCAATCAGCTGCCGTTCGGCCGCTACGTCTATGCGATGGGCGGCAACGAAGAGGCGGCGCGCCTGAGCGGCATCCGCGTGCCGCGCTACAAGATGCTGGTGTACGTGATTAGCGGCCTGACCGCCGCGTTGGCCGGGCTGGTGCTGACCTCGCGCCTGATGAGCGGGCAGCCCAACGCCGGCGAAGGCTTCGAGCTGGACGCCATCGCCGCCGTAGTGCTGGGCGGGGCGGCGATCTCCGGCGGGCGCGGCGCCATCGTCGGCACGCTGGTGGGGGCGATGATGCTCGGGGTGCTCAACAACGGCCTCAATCTGATGAACGTATCGCCGTATATCCAGAACGTGGTGAAGGGCGGCATCATCCTGGCCGCCATCTACCTCAGCTCCGTGCGGCGCAAATAGGAGGCGCGATGTCAGTCTTTCTTGGCATAGACGTCGGCGGCACGGTGATCAAGGCCGGGCTGTATCGGGCAAGCGGCGAAGAGCTGGCAGTCGCCGAGCGCGACGGCGCGGCGATTGCCGCCCAGCCGGGCTTCAGCGAACGCAATATGGACGCGCTGTGGGATGACGTTTGCGCGGCGATCCGCCAGACGCTGCATGCGGCGGGGTTGGAAGCCGGGCAGGTGCGCGGCGTCAGCTTTTCGGCGCACGGCAAAGGGCTGTACGCCATCGATCGTCGGGGCAAGCCGGTCGGCAACGGCATTCTGTCTTCGGACAACCGCGCGGCGGCCACGGCGGCTGAGCTGCGTCGCGCCGGGGTGGATGCGCAGACCTACCCGCGCAGCCTGCAGCCGCTGTGGCCCAGCCACCCGGCGCTGCTGCTGCGCTGGCTGAAGCAGCAGCAACCGGCGCAGTACGCCGCCGTCGATCGCATCCTGATGGCGCACGACTACCTGCGCTTTCGCCTCACCGGCGAGGCGGCGGCCGAGGTGACCAACATCTCCGGCAGCAACCTGTTTAACCAGCACAGCGGCGCTTACGATCCGGCGCTGCTGGCGGCCTTCGGCATCGAAGAGGCGCAGGAGAAAACCGCGCCGGTGATCGGCTCGGCGCAGCTGGCCGGGCGGGTGACGGCCGCGGCGGCGGCGCAATGCGGCCTGCGCGTTGGCACCGCGGTGTACGGCGGCCTGTTCGACGTGGTGGGCGCGGCGCTCAGCTCCGGCGTGGCCGACGATCGCACGCTCAGCGCGGTGGCGGGCACCTGGTCGATCGCCACCTGCGTGACCGAGCGCATCATTCCCGCCGATTACCCCTACGCCTGGGGGCGCTACTGCATCGACGGCCGCTATTTCGTGCACGAAGGCAGCCCGACCTCGGCCGGTAACCTGGCCTGGTTCCTGCGCCAGTTCTGCGCCGACGACCGGCAACGCTATGCCCAGTTCAACGCCTGGGTGGCCGAGCGCCGCGAGCAGCCCAGCGGGCTGCTGTTCCTGCCTTATCTGTACGGTTCCAACCTCGGTGGCAACACGCCAGGCGGGCTGATCGGCCTGAGCGCCCACCACGAGATGGCGGACGTAGTGCAGGCGATCTACCAGGGCATCGTGTTCTCGCACCTGATCCATCAGGAACGCATGGTGCAGCTGAACCCGCGCATCGAACGGGTGCGCATGACCGGCGGGCCGACGCAGTCCGAGGTCTGGATGCAGATGTACGCCGACGCCGGCAACCTCCCGCTCGAGGTGGTGGAAACCCGCCAGAGCGGCTGCCGCGCCGCCGCCCTGTGCGCCGCCGTCGGCGCCGGGGAGTACGCCGGGTTCGCCGAGGCGATCGCCGCCGCGCCGCCCAAGCTGCGCTGTTATTATCCCGCGACCGCCGCCCACCGGCGCCTGCGCGCCCAGCAGGCACGCTATCTGGCGGTCGCTCAGGCTTTGAGTGAGGTGACTGATGCAAACGACTAACGCCGCCTGTCTGGGGCTGTATGAAAAGGCGCTGCCCGCCGATCTGAGCTGGCCGCAGCGGCTGGCCACCGCCGCCGAGCTGGGCTTTGAGTTCGTGGAGATGTCGATCGACGAGCAGCCGGCGCGCCAGCAGCGGCTGGACTGGGATCGCCGCCAGCGGCTGGCGTTTATCCAGGCGCGGCTCGACAGCGGGGTGACGGTGCCGAGCCTGTGCCTGTCGGCGCACCGGCGCGATCCGTTCGGCAGCGCCGACGCCGCCACCCGCGAGCGGGCGCGGATGCTGATGAGCAAGGCGCTGGAACTGGCGACGGATCTCGGCATCCGCAACATCCAGCTGGCGGGCTACGACGTCTATTACGAACCTGCCGATCGCCACAGCCGCGAACGCTTTATCGAGGGCATGCAGTGGGCGGCGGCGCAGGCCGCCAGGGCGCAGGTGATGCTGTCGGTGGAGGTGATGGACACGCCGTTCATCAACAGCATCAGCAAATGGCGTGACATCGCCCGCCACGTCAACAGCCCGTGGTTCACGGTGTATCCCGATCTCGGCAACCTCAGCGCCTGGGGCAACGACGTCGCCGCCGAGCTGGCGCTGGGTATCGGCAGCATCACCGCCGTGCACCTCAAAGACACCGTGGCGGTGGGGCCGGGCAGCGCCGGGCAGTTCCGCGACGTGCCGTTCGGCGAGGGCTGCGTGGATTTCGCCCACGCCTTTTCCGTGCTCAATGCGCTCGGCTATCGCGGCCCCTACCTGCTGGAGATGTGGGCGCGCGAAGACGGGCAGGATAAGCAACGCATCGCCCAGGCCAAGGCCTGGATCGAACAACAGATGATCGAGGGAGGCATCGCATGCTGAACGAACTCAAGCGGCAGGTGTTGGCCGCCAACCTCAGCCTGCCGGCATACGGGCTGGTGACCTTTACCTGGGGCAACGTCTCGGCGATCGACCGCCAAAGCGGGCTGGTGGTGATCAAGCCTTCGGGCATCGCCTACGAGGCGATGACGCTGGAGGATCTGGTGGTGGTGGATCTGGAGGGCAAGGTGCGCGAAGGGCATCGCAAACCCTCGTCCGACACCGCCACCCACCTGGCGCTGTACCGCGCCTTCGCCGATATCGGCGGCGTGGTGCACACCCACAGCCGCAACGCCACCATCTGGGCGCAGGCCGGGCAGCCGATCCCGGCGCTGGGCACCACCCACGCCGACTACTTTTACGGCGACATTCCCTGCACCCGGCCGATGAGCGAGGCGGAGATCGCCGGCGATTACGAAGGGGAAACCGGCAAGGTGATCATCGAGACCTTCAATCAGGCGGGGCGCGATCCGCAGCAGGTGCCGGGAGTATTGGTTTATTCCCATGGCCCGTTTGCCTGGGGCAAGAGCGCGGCGGATGCGGTGCACAACGCGGTGGTGCTGGAAGAGGTGGCGATCATGGCGATGGCGACACGCCAGCTGGCGCCGGCCATCGCCCCGATGCAGCCGGAGCTATTGGACAAACATTTCCTGCGCAAGCACGGCAAACACGCCTACTACGGGCAATAGCGCCCGTCAGCGATTCAACAGCGAGCCGGTGAAGAACTCTCTGCGCACCGGCAGCTCGCCGCGCGGGCTGTGAATGGCGCTGAACAGCAGCTCCGCGGCGATCTCCCCCAGTTTCTGCGTATCGTGATACACCCCCGGAATGTGCAGGCCGTAAGCGCCGGCGCGCGGCGGTTCGTCTATCGAGAAGAACTTCACCTGCTCATAAAGCCCCATCTCGTGGCAGATGGCGATGGCGCCCAGCGTGATGATGCCATTCAGGCCGATGATGTAATCCGGGCGGTTCTCCGGCTGCGCCAGATAGGCGCGCACCTCGCTCTCTTGCGAGGTGAAATCGTAGTCGCCGTTGATGATGTGAATCTCACGGCCGCTGCCCTGCAGCGCCGCGACGATGCCTGCGGTGCGCGTTAAGGTAATTTCCGAATCCGCCGGGCCGCCGATGATCAAAAGTTTCTTCTCCGGCTGCTCCGCCAGATAGCGCCCTGCCAGCACGCCGATCTCGCGGTTATCGAGGAACACGCCGCTCAGCTGCTGATCGTAAAGGTCACGGTCGATCAGGATCAGCGGCACGCCGTACACCTCGGCCAGCTCGAGATAGGCGGGGCGGTAGCGCTTGTCGTCGCGCACCGCCGACAGCAGGATGCCGCGCGCCTTGTAGCCGAACAGCGCCTGAATGGCGCGCATTTCCGCCTCTTCGCTGCCGTCGGTGTCGAACAGCATGATCTGGTAGCCCTGCTGGCGCGCAATGCGCGACACGGTCTTGATCAGGCCGGAATAGAACGGGTTGTACATGCTGCTGGTGACGATGCCGATAATCTGGCTGCTGCTGCTTTTCAGCCCCTGCGCGAACGCGTTGGGCACATAGTTCAGCTCTTTGGCGATGGCGTGAATGCGCTCGCGGGTTTCCGGCTTGACCAGCTCGGGCTTATTGAAGGCGCGGGAAACGGTGATATTGGTCACCCTGGCGCGGCGGGCGATATCCACGATAGTGGCATTGGGATTGGCTTTCGACACCGTCTTTCCTTGCGTTATGCCTCAACAGATCCCTTATTGTAGGGAAAGGGCGGGGGCGGTGCTAGGGGGGAGTTGGGGATGGAGTGGGGGGAGGGAAAATAATGGAATAAAAATAGATGTAATAATGTCGTCGGTTTATTAATTATGAATTGAATCATTTTATGTGGCTATATTTTGTTGAAGGAGAGTTTGGTAAGGTGTATCGCATGGTCGAGATTAGGTGTTAATGGTTGCTTTGTGCCAAAAGCGTAAGTTTTTAATATTTGAATGTACTAATCTATTGGGGGTAGATCATATGTGGTTATCTGTTTTGACCTTAGTAAGGTGTTTGTTGCTACTAGATCGATAAAAGCCTGTGAGCGCAGTAGCAGCTGGGCGGAATGTTCAAAAATGTCCGCTATGTTTAGCCGTTGATAATGTTGCTAAGCAGTGATGAAATCGACGATGTGCTTGGTTTTAATCAAGGATACAAAGCCAGATTATCTTCTCAATCGGGTCTGATGATTAATATGCGATAATTATCAAATGCTTAATCTTTATTCGTTTCAGAAAAAATCTGCGACCGCTGTGCGTTTCATGCTAAGTTCAATGATTCAGAAAGTGGCTCAGGAAGCTACTCAGAGGATATGTTCTTAGTAGACGTGTTTTGAATTTATTTTCAGTATTGATACCCAAAAGGATAAAAAATATATGCCGAATATAAAATACCAAAGAGGTTCTGAGTGGCGAAAATGGGATCTTCATATTCATACTCCTGCATCTTTCCATTGGAGTGGTGAAAAGTTTGACCCTGATTACCGCTCCAGTAAGAATACACCACTTATAGATGAAATGATCCATGCGCTCAATGCCGCAGAGCCCGCTGTATTTGCAATTATGGATTATTGGACTTTCGATGGATGGTTCGCTTTGAAACATCGGCTATCACAACCTGATGCCCCTCAGCTGGAAAAAACCGTTTTCCCGGGTATTGAACTACGTCTGATGGCTCCGATGAAAGGTCGTCTTAATGCTCACGTGTTATTTTCAGACTTGATTGAGGAACAGGAGCTTGTAGACTTTAAATCCAATTTAAAAGTGGAGTTTCCTGGGCAGGAATCAAGGAATTTATCCAACGCCGCTCTTATTGAATTTGCAAGATTTGTTCCTAAAGATAAACTTCGTCATCACTCTTTAGAGTATGATAAAGTGCAAAAAGACAGTGCTTATGCTTTGAAAGCTGGTTCAATAATGGCTGAGCTTAATTGTGATAGTTATAAAAAAGCTGTCGCTAAAGTTAAAAATGGGAATGCGATCGGATTTATGCCATTTGATACTAACGACGGATTAACTGAAATTGATAGAAATGAACATTTTTCTTACGTTCTAGGTTTATTCAAGACGTCTCCTATTTTCGAAACTAGAAATATTGCTTTGGCAGAGGCTTTTTCTGGAAATAAAACAGTGCGTAATGGCGATTGGTTTCACGATTTTCAATATGCGCTTAACAATATCCCTCGCCTAGCTATATCAGGAAGTGATGCGCATTGCTTTGTTGGGCAGGAAGGTAATAATGACCGACGCGGTTATGGTGATTACCCATCGGGAAAGGCGACTTGGATTAAAGCTGATCCTACATATGCAGGGTTAAAACAAGCAATTAAAGAACCTTCTAAACGCTCATTTATAGGAACTATGCCACCTAAATGTAAAGTAGTGAAAGAAAATAAAAGCCTTTTCATAGATAGTATTCACATTAATAAAGTTGAAGGTTCTTCATTTTCTGATAACTGGCTCGATGGTACATCTATTGATTTAAACTACGATCTGGTTGCAATTATTGGAAACAAAGGTAGTGGCAAGAGTGCTCTTGCTGATATAACAGCATTGTTAGGTAATTCTAAGTTAAATCATCATTTTTCTTTCTTAAAAGCCAACCGTTTTAGGGGGAAGACAGGTGAGCCTGCTAAACACTTCACCGCAAAACTTACTTGGTCTGATGACGCGTTTATCATAAATAATCTAAATGAAAATCCAGCAATCGAGAGCGTTGAGCTTGTAAAATACATACCGCAAGGTCATTTTGAAGAATTATGCAATGCCCATGTTACGGGACAGTCCGATGCTTTTGAAAATGAATTAAGAACTGTTATTTTCTCACATGCAAATGAATCAATCCGTCTTGGAGCTCATGATTTCAATCAACTTATTGAACAGCAAGAACGTTCTTTGAGAGGGAACCTAGAAAATGTTAGGGGTGAGTTGCATAAAGTAAACTGGGAAATAGAGTCTGTAGAAAATCAAATGAATGATGAGGTGCGAAAATCGGTAGATGAACAAATTAATCAGAAACAAAGATTACTTGATGAACACTTAAAAATAAAACCGATTGAGAGACAAAAACCTACCGGTGTATTGTCACCTGAACAACAAAAAGCAGCTGAAGAACTTTCTAAAATTTCAGATGATTTGGATGTGTTGAAAAAAAATTATGATGATAACCAACAAGAGATTATAAATATTTCAGCCAAGACAAAGGCTTGCAAGAACATTATTGAAGGATTGGATGTTATCAGGCGAACACTACAGCAATTTGAAAAAGACTTCGCCGATGATGCCTCTTTATTAGGTCTGGTTTTTAGTGACATCATTAAAGTTGACATTAATCATAAGGCAATTATTGACATCGAGGATGCTATTAATTTACGAAGTGATGAGGTGAAAATAAAAAATGATGAGATTTCTAAAAGTAGGGAATCCTTTAGTTTAAGGAAAGAACCTTTAAATTCTAAGCTCAATGAACCACAGCAGGCGTATCAAGATTTTTTAGAGCAGCTGAGAACTTGGGAAGAGAAAAGAATAGAGATTGAGGGTAATAAAGAATCACCGGATACTCTAATGGGGTTGAAATATAGAAAGGAACAATTAGATAATCTTCCCTCTCGAAGAGACGAATTAATCGTGAAAAGAGAAGTTTTTTCTGGTGAGATTTTTGATATTTTAGAAGATAAAAGGAAAAAGCGAGAAGGCTTATTTAATCCGGTTCAAGACCTTATTCAAAGTAATGCATTGATACGTGATGACTATAAACTGCAATTTAGTGCGGAGTTAAAAACCACAACTGAATTAGTTTCTTCTAAGTTATTCTCAATGATCAAGCAAGCATCTGGTGATTTTCGAGGCGAATCCGAAAGCATTTCTGCTATTAAGGACTTGATTGATTCACATGATTTTAGCCATAAGGATTCAGTACTCTCATTTCTTAAAGAACTATTGGGTAAAATTGAATTGGCATCAAAAAACCAAGTTGGCATAAGATCTGTGCTGCGAAAAGATCGTGACTCACATGAAGTTTATGATTTTATCTTTGGTCTAGAATATCTTGAGCCGAGATATACATTGAAGTTTCAAGATGCGCAAATAGAGCAACTGTCTCCCGGTCAAAGAGGTGCCTTGCTGCTAATATTCTATCTGTTAGTTGATAAAGGAGATATGCCAATCATTCTCGATCAACCTGAGGAAAATCTTGACAATGAAACAATTGTTAGTCTTTTAGTTCCAGTACTCACTGAGGCTAAACATAAAAGGCAAATAATAATGGTAACTCACAACCCGAACTTGGCTGTTGTATGTGATGCTGAGCAAATCATTCATTGTGGTTTTGATAGGCGAAATGGACACAAGATATCTTATACATCTGGTTCTATTGAGTGTAATGAAGTAAATAGAAAAATTGTTGATGTTCTTGAAGGAACAATGCCGGCATTTAATAACCGCAGGCTAAAATATCATTAATTTTATTAATATTTTTTATATATAAGGTGGCCGGTAAACTGGCCACCTTTATACCCAGTTAATAACTAATTTTTTATGTTTTACTAAAAATTTCATCTGACTGTGATTGTAGTATTTACTAATTCTTACAACCTGTTATCGCTACATAGCGAGCCCTGAGATTTAGTACATTGATTTCGATGTGAAGTGCCATCACATGAAGGCACTGACTGATATCGAGTATTGTCGCGATTTTTTGTACTAGCTGTGCAACTTTCAAACCCCGTGGCTTACCCCAGTTGATTGGCTCACGACAACACGGCATTGCTAGCGATATCTATGGCGATTCAATCGCGAACGCCTGCTGTTGACTCAAAGCCGCCCTCTAATGCTACTATTCAAAGCAATAAACCAGCGCCAGCAGCGCTGGAGCGACGGTGGTGAGGGACTCACTGGGGAAAACAACAATACCCGCTTAAGAACGTTCGGATAAACAACGCAGCTGATGAGCTCTACTCTCGATTACCAGTAAAAACACCGCTAATCTAACAGCGATCCTTCCCCCTCAGCTCCTCGCCACAACCCCGGCAACAGCGCCAGCGTCTCATCAATCAGCGCCCGTCGGTCATTGCCTGGCTTCCAGATGGTCACCATGGTTTGGCTGATCCCCTGGCTGCCCACTTCGGTGCGCAGCGTGTTGACGTTTTTCCACTGTTCCGCATGCATATGCGTCGGCAGGAATCCCCAGCCGCAGCCTTGTTCGAGCAGGGCGCGCAGCATCTCCAGTTCGTTGGTGAAAATGGTATGCCCGGAAATTTGCAGGCGGCGAGCCACGGGTTCGTCAGAGTCCGGGTGCATGATCACCTGCGGCGTGAGCGAAAGTTCCAGCAGCGAAAGCGGCTGTTCCGCACCGGGGAAAAGCGTTTTGGCGGCGTAAAAATCCATCTCTATCGCCCCTAAGGCGCGCCACTCCATGGCGTCGCCCACGCTGCGATGGCGCGCCTGGCAGATGCCCAGATCGGCCTGGCCGCTTGCCAGCAGGCTTTCCGCCTCATCTCGCGAGGCATTAATCAGGCTCAGCCGCGTGTTGCGCTGGGCCATAGCGGCAATCAACGCCTGCAGTAATGTGCGGGGCGTGAAAGGATCGTAGACCAGCGAGATTTCCTGCGCCGCGCTCTTAGGCACGTCTTTGGCAAATGCCTCAAACGCCTTCACCTGGCGCATCAGCAGGTGCGCCTGGCGTTGCAGCTGTTCGCCTTCCGGCGTCAGGTGCAGGCTGCGCCCCTCGCGCAGGAACAGCGCATAGCCCAAGCCATCCTCGAGAAAATCAATCAAATCGCGCAGCGTCGTGCGGTCTTTACCCAGCTTGAGCGCGGCCTTCGCCAGGCTGCCGTGCTCGGCCACGGCGGTGAAGGCTTCCAGTTGGGCAAAGGAATAAATCAGGCTCGGCACGCGATGCTCCCGTCGATTTTGCGGGGGATTTTCCCCCATCAGGCGTTTTTTATTATAGGCCGCGTTTTTTTAAGCTGAACGCCTTCCTGAGCTAAGTGAGAAAAAATATGAAAAGCAAAGTGTTTAACCGCAGCCTGCTGGCGGGCGTTGTCATCAGTCTCTGCAGCGGCCTGTTGGCGCCCGTTGCGCTGGCCGCCTGTGCGGGCACCGAACTCAGCGCCTGTCCCGCGCCTTTCGATGCGCAATTGCCGGACACGCACAAGATGCTCACCTGGAGCCAGAGCGACCGGGTGATCGGTTTTCGTAACGACTACCGCAACTATGCGGGGGATGTATTTCATCACGGTAATGCCACACCGCTGGTGGCTGCCGCTAAACAGCTAACCGATGCCAGCTATCGGGTGAATGGCAAAACCTACAGCCTGCAGAATTACCTGCAGCGCCAGAACGTCAGCGGCATGCTGGTATTGAAAGACGGCAAAATCGCCTGGAAATATCTGGGAGAGGGTAATACCGACGCTACCCTGTGGACGTCGCGTTCGGTGGGCAAATCGGTGGTCGCCACGCTGGTGGGCGTGGCGATTAAACAGGGCAAGATCCGCTCGCTCGACGATCTCATCACGCAATACGAACCCGATCTGAAAGGCACCGCGTGGGACGGCGTGACCCTCAGGCAGCTGATCACCCACACCTCCGGCGTGGCGTGGAATGAGGATTACACCAACCCGAAATCAGACTTCGCGCAGCTGACCGAGTGTGAAGCCAGGCCCGGCACCTACGCCTGCGTGCGCAAGCTGGTAGCCGGTTTGCAGCGTGCGCATCCGGCCGGGCAGAACTGGTCTTACTCCTCCGGCGGCGCGTGGCTGCTGGGCGACGTGCTGGAGCGTGCCACCGGCATGCCGCTGGCGGCTTATCTGGAACAAAGCATCTGGCAGCCCTACGGCATGGCGAGCGACGGTGTGTGGCATGCCTACGCCAAAGGCCAGCACGACGTGGGCGCGCACGGCTTCAACGCCACGCTGGAAGACTGGGGGCGCTTCGGCGAATTCATTCTGCATAACGGGAAGCTGCCGAACGGCAAACAGATCTTGCCGGAAGATTGGGTAGCCCAGTCGTCCAACTGGACGCGGGCGGCAGGCTCGGTGTCGGCGGCCCATCCCAACGGCATCTATGGCTTCCAGTGGTGGAACAACGAAGTGCCGGCCAATGCGGCCAACGTGGAACCCGCCCCGCAGGCATCCCTGAAACATTCCCTGTGGGCGCTGGGGATCTTCGGTCAGATGATCATGGTCAATCAGGCGGAGAATCTGGTGATCGTCCAGTGGTCCACCTGGCCGCAGGCGGAGCCGTCCTTCAGCGCGCAACCGCTGGAGGCGTCGCTGATGTTTAGTGCGATAGCGAAGGAATTGCGTTAACCCTCAGTAGCGAGCAGGGGCGGTTGCCATTTAGCCCCTGTTCGAAGGCGATGGCATAAATGCGCCCGTACATATAAAAACGCGGAAATGGCGATCTGGGCTATGCTTTTCACCACATCCACTTTGCGCCGAAACGGGCGTGACAAAAGTGCGACATGTCAGGCCAGGTTGAAGCTCTTTATCGAACGGCTCTTCACAGGAGTGGCTAAATTGAAAATCGATTGGCATAGCGCATTGTTAACACGCGCCACGATCGTGGATAAAAGCTACAAAAATACGCAAAACGTCCGTCGTTTCATGGTTGAGGCGTGCGGAGAGGATTTTCGCTTCGATCGTGAATTCATGGCATGGATACGCAATGACGTGCCAAAGACGCTAGGTGATGTGGTTGATGAGTGGCAGCGTAGGCACTCATAGTCGTTCGTAATCCTAGCCGGTTAGGGTGCGGTTCGGGCAGCGCCTTATCGTTAGGTACTGGAACGGTCGTTCATTTTGCTCAAGTCTTCAAATGTTTCTCTATCATAAAGTTCGGCAAGGTGTGAAATTTCAGGGTGTCTTATTGGAATGAGGCATAGCGGTAAAATCCAGAGGGCGGAATAAGTAAGTGATTGGCCATTAATCCAGAACCAGATATTGACCAGCGGCGACCGCATGAGCTGGTGTTGATTATTTAGCCAATAATAAAATTTCTCCCGTTCGCATCAATACCAGAGGGCCTATCAACTGTTTTTCCAAGAGAAAAATCCCTTCCGTCGTGATAGATTAAATTCATGAAATTTTTTTCCAAATTTAAACTATTTCAGATCTAATGATGAGGGAGTCATGGGTTTATTCACTTTGGAAGACCAAGAATTCAAAAAGGTTGCTAAAACTACGTTTATGCGCGAGTCGATCCTTGAACGCAGGGATATTCAGTCAGCAATAGCCAAGAACATGAGCGATTTTTTGCCCGATTGCCTGGTAATCCAGGAGGAGTTTAATAATTGGGAAAACAGTCAACGTAGAATTGATTTACTCTGTATCGACAAGGCGTTTAATCTGGTTGTCGTTGAGCTGAAACGTGATGAACAAGGTGCGCATATGGAACTTCAGGCGGTAAGGTATGCCGCTATGGTTTCACAAATGACGTTTAATGATGCTGCGGAGTGCTACCAAAAACATATTGATAAAGAAGGCGTTGCTAAGAGTGCTGAGCAGGAGATACTCAAGTTTTGTGAGCGAGACGAAGGCGAGATTGCTGACTTCAATACTCAGGTAAGGATTGTACTGATCTCAGCTGATTTCTCTACGGAAGTAACAAATACGGTACTTTGGCTGAACAATAACGGGCTAAATGTCAGCTGTTTCAAGTTAAGCCCTTATTTGCACCTTGATAAGGTACTGGTCAATTTTGAACAGATAATACCACTGCCCGAAGCAAAAGATTTCTTGGTTAGACAGAAACGAAAAGAAACGGAGGCCAGGGATGCCAAAGAAAAAGGAGAAAGGGATTACTCGAAATTTATCTATAAGGGTGTGATTTATAACAAAAGAAATCTAGCCTATGAGCTGATGAGCGAATGGATTATGGATACTAACCCTGATGGTATGCAGGCGATAGCGTCTGTGTTTGGCGATGATATCCATCGCAGCCTTATTAAGGTTGAACAGGATGTGATTGCGTCAAGGCGCAAGCGATTTCATGATGAAACCATTGAGCTTGCCTCCGGTGAGATAGTACTAATTACTAATCAATGGAGTATTGGCTCTATTCAAAAACTGATAAATAAGTTTGCCAGCCTTGGCTATAACATTGAGATGCACCAGTAAGATTGATCTCAGACGGCCAATCAGATGGGGTTCAGCACGCAAAGCGGAACTTTACCTCTGTATGTGATGGCATTGTTCCGCTTGGTACTCTCCCTTGCTCGCAAACCTTGCCAAGATCGCCTCTACACCCGCGCTTTCACTAACCCCGCCGATCAAACCGATAAACCAGCGCCAACGCCAGCGCCAGGATCAAAAGCGGCGGGGCGAGGGCGGTGAGGGGCGCGTTGAGGGCGAACAACAACCCCAGGTTGAGGACGATCTGGTAAGCGATGTAGGTCAGCAGCCCGACGATCACGCCGAGCGCTAATCGGCTGCCCATGCCGGGGGCGCGCGGGGCGGTGAAGGTAAACGGGATGGCCAGCAAAATCATCGCCAGCACCAGCAGGGGCTGGCCGAGTTTTTTCCACAGCGCCAGGCGGTATTCGGTGCTGGGCTGCCCCGATCCTTGCAGGTAATCGATATAGCGTTCCAGCTGTTGGAGCGAGAAGCTGCCCGCCGGCAGGGTCAGCTCTTTCAGGCTCGGCACGGCGAACAGCGAGCGCCACGGCAGGCTGCTTTGCCGCTCAATCGTCTCCTTTCCGCCTTGCCAGCTTTTTTGCATCACGTTGTGCAGCAGCCAGCTGCCGTCGGCGGCGGTGCTGGCGCTGTCGGCGTAAAGGTAAGATTCCAGCGCGCGGTTGGCCTGATAACGGAAGATCTCAATGCCGTGGGGCTGGTCGTTCTCATCGACGGTTTTGACCGTCACAAACTCGTTGCCGCGCCGTGCCCACAGTGGGTTAACGGTGACGTCGTTATCGTTAGACTGCGCCAGGGCGTTGTTCTTCATCTGCAGCGCGCGCTGCTGCAGCGGCGAGGCCGCCCACTCATCGAAGGCACCGAGCGAGAGGTTCATCAGCAGCCCGGCGGCGAGCATTACCAGCGCAATGCGGAATATCGACATCCCGGCGGAGCGGATCGCGGTCAGTTCCAGGGTTTTCGACAGCTGCCCCAGCCCGACGATGCCGCCGAGCAGCGCGATAAACGGCCCCAGATCGACCAGGCTGCGCGGCAGGGTCAGCACGGTCACCAGCAGCGCCTGCTGCCAGCGGTAGCCGCCCGGGGTCACGTCCTCCAGCTCGTTGATCAGCGTGAAGGTGGTGAACAGCGGGATGAGCAGCCCGGCCGCGGCGGCGAAGCCGATGAACACGTTGCGGATCAGGTAACGGCTAAAAATAGTCATCGGGAGGGTGTCCGCAGCAGGGATAAGTCGCGTGCCAGCAGCAGGGCGATGCCGACAGCCATCGCCAGCGGCACCAGCCAAACGCCGGGGATCGTCGGCAGAGAGCCGTTGGCCACCAGCGTGCGGCAAATGTTACCGCCATAGAAAATCACGGTAAACAGCACCGTCAGGGGCAGCAGCGCGGCGTAGCGGCCCTGCCGCGGCTTGATGCGGCTAAAGGGGATCGCCAGCAGCACCATCAGCACGGTGGTCAGCCCGCGGCTTTCGCGCCATTGCAGTTCGGCGGCGTCACCCGGATCGGCGGAGCGCGCCAGCTCCGCCAGCGAGGCCGACTTGTGCCGGCTCTCGGCGCTGGGCACGAACGGCTTGAGCGCGATGTCGAAGTTGTCGTAGTTTTGCCCGTTGTCGTCGGTGCCCTGGCTATCCAGCACATAGGCGGTGCCGGTTTTCAGCCGCACGGCGGGGCTGGCGGGGGAGGCGTCGAGTACCTCCACCGACTGCGCGCGGTACAGGTTGGTGTGATGGCCGCCGCGCACATAAATCAGGGCGTCCGTCAGGTGGTTGGCCGTTTTGTCGACGTGACTGGCGAGGATCATGCGGCCGTTGCCGCTGACGTTGAATTTGTCGGCCTGCAGGTGGCTCACGTCCAGCACCGACTGCGACTGTTGCTGCAGCTGATAGATATTGGCGTACGCCCAGGGCCTGCCATACAGCGACAGCAGCGTGACCGCGATCGCCAGCGGCACGGCCAGTATCAGCACCGCCTTATACAGCCGCAGCGGGCTGGCGCCGGCGGCCAGCATGGCGGTGATCTCCGCATCGCTGTACAGCTGGCTCAGCGCCACCGCCACCGAGACATACAGCGCGACGGGCAAGATCATCTCCAGCGCGATCAGCGATTTATAGAAAACCACCTCGGCCACCACCCGCAGCGCCAGCGTGCCGTTGGCGGCGTCGGTCAGGTAGCGCTGGGCGGAGTAGCTGGCGAACATGAAGATCAGAAACCCGGCGATCATCATCACCAGGCGGCGGATCTCAACCGTGATATAGCGTTCAATCAAAGACATGCGTTATCGGCTCCCGGCGGCGTGCGCTTCATGGCGTCTCCCGGTCGATCAGGGTGCGCAGCAGGGCGATCACCTGGTCAACCTCCTGCGGGGTGAGTGCGCCGTCCTTCGCCCACTGCACGCGCCCGGCCTTGTCCAGCACCACGATGGTGGAGCTCTCTTCCGGCAGCCGCCAGGCCATGCGCCCCAGCCCGTCGCTGTCGACGATGAACTGCGCCCAGGGGTAATGCCGCTTGTTTTTCTCGATCTTGCCGCGCACGAAGAAGCCGGAGCCCGGTATCGCGTCGTCGGTGTTGACGATGGTGGTGGGCTGGAAGCGATCGCCCGGCAGGTTCGCGTCTTTGACGGCGTTGATCAGCAGCGAGTTCTTCTTTTTGGCGGAGGTGCGCCCGGCGATGTACTGGATCACCCGCACCTTGCCCGCCAGCTTTGCGCTGTTCCACGGCCGGTAGTAGAAATCGCCGTTGCGCAGCAGCAGCTCGCCGCGATCGGTGATGGCGATCGGCGCCACCGGCCGGCCATGCACGAAGTTATGCGCTGACGCCGCCAGCGGCGACAGCAGCAGCGCGAGGGTTAGCAAGCGGCGTAACGTCATCATGGCTCCGTGCAACCCGCTTATCTGCCCGCCGCGATGGCCGGCTGGGAAAACGACAGCGGAAAGCGCGCCAGCAGCAGCTCCAGGCGCTGGCGGATGTCGATATCCAGGATCGCCGGCCGATCATAGATATCGCCGCCGGCCAGCTTGTCCGCCACCATCACGTCATGCCGGTCGCCCATCAGGCCGTTAATCGCTGCCAGGAAGCGCGAGATCTGCCGGGCTTCGCGGTTGTCGGGATCGATCGATCTCAGCGTGTCGTAAAACGACACCTGGCGGCTGACGATTTTGCGCACGTCGTGGAACTGGTGCCCGGTCAGCGCCGGGCTGGCGATCAGCGTCTGCAGCTGGCGCATCTGTTCCTGGCGGTAGGTGATAAAGCCCTGTGCGCTTTCCAGGCGGGTGTGGCGCAGCGCATAGCGCACGTACGACCACACCGGCTTGCTGAGCAGCAGCCGCAGCAGGTTGCCGTACAGCGTCAGGTTCTTCTGGTTGCCGTTGCGAAACGCGTCCTGAAAATGGCCGAGCACCACGGTGGTGGTGTGGAACAGGCGGTTGGCGCGGTGGGGCGCGCCGTACAGCTGCTGGGCGAAGCGCAGGTGCTTGTAGCGGGCGCGGATATATTTGTAGCGCATGCGGGTAGCCGCCGCCAACTGCGGGTCTTGCAGGAAACCGTTCACCAATTGCAGCAGCTCGCGGCGGGAAAAGTCGTCTTCCCAAAACTGCAGGCACAGCGCGTAGTTGTCCCGAATGCTCTCGGGGGAACACTGCAAATCAATCTGCTGCGGCAGGCTGATATTCGCCTCAACCAGGTCATCCTCTTCCACCGCGACAAACAGCGCCTGGGTGGTTTCGGCGGAGAACTTCTTCCAATTATCGTTAGCGGTCATTAATTACTCTCTTTGGGCACATTCAGCCCCAACATAAAGCGATTGCGGTAGGCGCCGATCGTCGGTATCAGGGATAACAGAACGTCTAAACATTGCCCCAGTAAATAAGCGAAGGCGGCGCCCTGCACGCCGAAGGCATATGCCATCGACACCAGCAGCGCAATGTAAGCCGCCGAGGCCGTCGCCTGCGCGATCAGGAAGGCGCGCTGCTTGCCTGCCATAAACAGTAAGGATTCCTGCGGGAAGCCCATCATGGAAACGATGATCGCGCCCAGCATGATTTGAATCAGGTCATAGGCTTCCAGGTATTGCTGCCCGAAGACGGCGGAAATGAGTGGCTTGCCCACCAGCAGCATCAACACCGCGACGGCCAGGCCGATGCCGCCGGCCAGCAGCGAGGAGCGCAGGCCCAGCAGCCACGGGGTCTTGGTGCGCGGATCCAGGCGCATGATCTCGGGATAGAAGCTTTTCTCCAGCAGCTTGGCCGGGGTGCCCGTCGCATCGAAGAAGGTCATGGCGATCTTGAACAGCCCGGCGGCGGCCGGCCCGAGCACCACGCCCACCAGCACGGTGGTGCAGGAGTTGCGTGCGGCCCAGATGGTATGGGCGATGTTGGTGGTCCAGACGAAGTTCCAGGCGCCCTCGATGCGGCGCGCGACGTCGAACAGCCGCGGCCTCAGCGCGCCGTGGATATCGCGGCGGCGCAGCTCGCGTGCGGTGAACCACCAAAACAGCGTGCCGCCGATCAGGTTAGAGGCGTACCAGGTGACGATAAAGCCAGGGAATCCCAGATCGAAATAATAGGAGATGACGCTGCCCACCGCCTGCAGGAACGGCTTGATGGCCTGCTGGATGGCGATGAGATCGAAGCGGTTGAAGGCGCGCAGCACGCCGGTCGGCGTGGACGAGGTCATCGACGGGATCAGGGTGCAGTACAGCATGGCGAGCCAGAAACTTTCGCTGTCCAGCCCCAGGGCGTGGGACAAGAACGGCAGCATGATCATGCCGCCCAGTACGGCGATGACGCCGCTGGCGATATCCAGCCCGAAGGAGAAGGCGACGACGTCGCGGAAGCGCCCGGTGTTTTGGTGCTCCAGCGCCGGGGTACCGAATTGCACCACAAACTGCCAGGTCTGGAATTTGATGAAATCGCTGACCGCTTTGGTATAGGCCTGGATCACCACCAGCACGCCGAACATTTCAGGCGACATGCCTTTCCCGGCGCAGGAGAGCGCCAGCAGGCCGAGCAGCGCGCTGGCCACGCTGCCGGAGCCTAAGTAGGCGGCATTACGTAAAATGGAGCGAAACGCGCCATCGGAAAACCACCGTTTCATAACCCAAACCAGCCGTTATCGTTGTTTTGCTGCATCTTGTGTTCCGCTGTCATGCGCTTGCCCTGTATGCGTTTAATAAACCTGAGTTTCTTCGCCGGCGTTTTCGCCGGGTTGCCCGATGTCGCTCTGTGGGCGCTTCACGGGGGGCACCACGGCCGAAATGGCGTTGAGCGCGTTGCTCAGCACCTCGTCGTAAGGGGCTCTGGCGTCCAGCTCGATGATGCGTGCGCCGTTGTACTGCAGGCGCACCATGGCGGAAATCTTGTCTTTCAGTTCTTCATAGCTGTGATCGGGCTTACGGGAAAACGCCGTATCGACGTCGATATCGAGGCGAATGATCAGCGCCGGCCGATAGACGGCCATGCGTTGATATAAACGGCGTTCGCGCGCCGCCAGGCGGCTCAATAGCCAGCCTTTTGCGCGCTCCACGCCGATACCGGGCCCGTCGTAGTAAAAACC
This sequence comes from Serratia sp. 2880STDY5682894, assembly GCF_001537385.1. Classification (NCBI taxonomy): domain Bacteria; kingdom Pseudomonadati; phylum Pseudomonadota; class Gammaproteobacteria; order Enterobacterales; family Yersiniaceae; genus Serratia; species Serratia sp. 2880STDY5682894. The sequence continues at coordinate 363,942 of NZ_FCJA01000002.1, forward strand.
AGAAATTTCCGCCTGCGGGTAGCGATCGCTGATCACCAGCACGCCGCTCTGCGCCAGCCGCCGCACCTTGCGCAGGTTGGAGGCGCGCCACAGCGAAAAGCCGTACATGATCAGCGCCGCCCACAGTGCCGGCGGCCTGTTGCTCATGCGTTGGGTTTTATCGGATTTGGCCGCCAGGCGCCGTTCCAGCCACACGCCGATGAAGGGCAATTTCTTGATTTTGTCGCCGTCTTCGCCGGAGATCAGCCCTAAATAGCGCCGCTGCGTGGGGCGATGCTGCTGCAGGTTTTTCACCAGATCGGCGGTCAGCGTGGACTTGCCAGTGCCGTCGCTGCCCACCACGGCAATCAGCCCGCTAATGCAGGTGGAAGAGGAGTGCTGTTCGGCAGTGAGTTTATTTTTTTTCATCTGTTTCGGTACGAAAAGGTTATTTGTCGGCTAGGCATTGGCGGCCCTCAGCGATATTTTAACGGCGCGCAGAGATTCATCGAAAATATGGCTGGCCGGTTCGCGGCCGTCTAAATCCAGTATGTTAGCGCCGTTAAACGTCAGGTGCGGGATGACGGCGATCTTTTCACGCAACGCCGCCAGCGAGTGATCGGGTTTACGTGAATAGGCCGTTTGTTCGTCAATATCCAGCCGAATTAATAATAGGGGCTGATAAGACGCCATCCATTGGTACAGGTGTTGTTCGCGCTTTCTCAGCCAGCGTACCCAGCGATTGCCGCCGGCGGTTTTTGCCAGCTGCGGGCCATCGAAACGAAACCCTGCCACTTCGGCCTGCGGATAACGATCGGTAATCAGCAATGCGCCGCGGCGACTTTTCTTCAGCATGCGGCGGAATTTATAGACGCGCCAATAGGAAAGTAAAAAAATCACCAGCGCCGTGGCATTATCCGGCGGTGCGGAAGGGCGATCGTGCACGCGCTGCGACTTCTTCAGCAAATAACGCCCGAAGGGCGCGCCAATAATCGGCAGTGAACTGATCCATTCGCCGATACGCCCGGAAGACTGGCCGAGATAAAGCAGTTCGGCAGGTTCTTTTGCCGATAAGGCGTTGACCAGACTGGCGGCCAAGGTGGATTTTCCCGAGCCGTCACAGCCGGTTATCGCTATTACGCGCACGGGCGAGCGATCAGATGAAGGTCTTATCTGCTGACTCACAATAATTGATCCAATGCGAAAAAAACTATTGTATTCCAATACGCCTTGGGTTCAAGATATTTATTGTGCTTTGCCACGATAAAATAATGAGATGGGTATTTTGGTTCGTTATTTGAATTGATATTCATGGCGTTCGTTCTTGTTATTTTGTGCTAATTGTTCGCGCGCAGGTCAGTTTCGCTTTTTATGTTAATTTCCGGCCTGACCCGCAGAGGAAAAAGAGCAGGGGTTTTTAATTTTCGCTTAATCTTTTGTGCTGTTTGGCACTGCGCTGAGGCAATTTATTTTGCGCGGCTGCCGAGCAAGGTTAAGCGTGATTTCGCTTCAAACATGGCACGCCGTTTCTGGTGTATTGAAAGAGAGTCTTATTATGAGTGCAAAATTTCCGCCGTTGATTGCGGTTATTGGCAGCGACGGATCGGGTAAGTCCACCGTTTGTGAACATCTGATCGAATATGTGAAACATTATGGCCCGGCGGTACAGGTGCATCTGGGCAAACAGGCGGGCAACGTCGGGCGCGCGGCGGCGAAATTACCGTTGCTCGGCCGCTCGGTGGGCAAGGCTATCGAGAGCAATACCAAAAAAGTCAAAACGAAAAAATCCCGGATTGGTCTGTTGCCGTCGGCGGTGATCATCGCGTTCGTGGGGCGGCGGCTGCTGCGTTTTCGCCGCATGTTGGCGTTTCGTCGGCAAGGGTTCATCGTGTTGACCGACCGTTTTCCGCAGGCGCAAATCCCCGGCGCTTACGACGGCACGGTATTTCCCGTCGACGTTGAAGGGAGCCGTTTCGTCCGTTGGCTGGCGGCGCGCGAACGGGCGGCGTTCCAATGGATGGCGGGGCAAAAACCGGATCTGGTGCTCAAGCTGAATGTCAGTCTGGCGGTGGCCTGCGCGCGCAAACCCGATCACCGCAAAGCGGCGCTGGAGAAGAAGATCGCCGCCACGCCGTTATTGACGTTTGAAGGCGCAGACATCGTGGATCTTGATGCCGATCGGCCGATCGAGGAGGTGCTTTCTGCGGCGGAAAAAGCCATCGCGGAATTTATGGCGGCGCAGGGGTATCGCTATTCGACTGATGAGGTATCAACGGCTGCGCACTGAGGTGCGCATCGGTTCGGCAGGGCGGCGATGCCATTTTCGGCACCGCCGCCGCGGCCGAGAGGAAAAGGCTTTATTTTTTCAGCGCCGCAAAGGCGCGCACGATGGTGTCGATCTCTTCATCGCTGTGCGCAGCATTGACGCTGCAGCGCAGCAGGGTAACGCCCGCCGGCGCGGCCGGTGGCAGCACCAGATTCACATACACGCCGTGGGCGATCAGCTCGCGCCAGAAACGCAGCCCTTCTTCCTTCGAACCGATCATCACCGGCACCACCGGGCTGATGCGCGGCCCCAGGGTATACCCTAGCTCGGCGAGGCCGTGGTACAGGCGGCGCGCATTGCTCCACAGTTTTTCCCGCAGCTCGGGATGGCGCGCGATTTTTTGCAGCGCCGTGCGCACCGACGCGATGCTGGAAGGCGACGGCGACGCGGTAAAGATATACGGCCGGCTGCTGTAGCGCAGCACGTCCATCCCCTTGCCGCCGACGGCGAAACCGCCGATCGAAGCCAGGCTTTTGCTGAAGGTGCCCAGGATGATATCCACGTCTTGCTCGACGCCCAGCGCTTCGGCCAGGCCGCGGCCGTGCTCGCCCATCACGCCGAAGGAGTGTGCTTCGTCCACCAGCAGATAGCCGCCGAGCCGCCGCTTGATGTCGACGATTTCCACCAGCGGGGCGACGTCGCCCAGCATGCTGTAGATGCCTTCCACGATAATGATCGCCTCGCGGGCCCGTTCGCCCAGGCGCACCATGCGGCGCTCCAGATCGGCGGCGTCGTTGTGGCGGAAGCGAATAATCTCCGCGCCGCCGAGGGCGCAGGCGTCGTAAATGCTCGCGTGGCTGTCCGCGTCGATCAACACCACGGAGCCCGGCCCCGCCAGGGTGCTGATGACGCCCAGGTTGGCGGTATAGCCGGTGGAGAACACGATGGCGCTCGGGCGATCGAAGAATTCCGCCAGCTCCCGTTCCAGCGTCAGGTGCGATCCGTAGCTGCCGTTCGCCATGCGCGAGCCGGTGGTGCCGGTGCCGAGTGCGGCCAGGGCCGATTGGCCGGCGGCGATCGCCTGCGCATCAAACGTCAGGCCGAGATAATTATTGGTGCCGGCGAGGACAATCTTTTGATCGCCGATGCGGCCCTGGGTGGCGGAATACACTTCGTCGATACAGGTGCCGAACGGGTTCAGACCGGACGTTTGAAATTGTTCACGGTCATTGGCGAGCCGCGCAAACTTATCATACAGTCCCATGGCTTTTCTCCAGATAAGGGCGCAGCGCGTCAAGCAGTTGCTCAGGCGTTCTGACATCAAGCAATATATTGATAGGAATGGAGATATCTAATTCATCTTCCAGCATCATCAGCAGATCCAGGACTCTGATGGATTCCAGGCCAAGATCATTGACGAGATCGCTATCAGGTTTTATTTCCACTCCGCCTTCGACGATACCTTGCAAACACGTCAGGATATAATCCATTACAGCATCGCGATTTAGCATAAGAACGTTGACACACCTCTATTTGGAATAATTAAAACAGCCCTTCACGCAGCGCGCGCTCCAAACTTACCTGTGGAAACCAATTAATCTGTTGCGACAGCGCGTGATTGCTGGCGGACCAGTCATGATGGGTTAATTCGCGTATTTTGCTGCGCGTCAGCATCGGTTCCTGTTTGACCAGGCGGTTCCACACCACGCTGATATCCGCCAGGGCTTTCAGCAGCGGCAGCGGAATGCCTACCAGACGCACCGGCCCGTGCCGCACGGCGGCGCCGATGTCCCGCAGGCGCAGCCAGTTATAGCCTTCGGCCACGCCGTCGCACAGTTCGTAAATATTTGGCTGCGCGGGTTCGGCCTGCACCCATTGGCTGACCGCCTTGGCCAAATCGCTCACGTGCAGAAAAGAGAGCCTGGCGTCAGGCGCGCCCAGCCGGGGCAACACGCCGCGTAGCAGGCCGTTGAACAGCGGCTTCAGCTCTTTATCGCCGGGCCCGTAAACCGCCGTCGGGCGGAAAATCCCCAGCGCGACATCGCCGCTGGCGGCGATGAGTTGCTGTTCGGCGGCCTGTTTTGAATGAGCGTACCAGGACAGCGTCGGATGGCGGGCCGCCAGCGACGACATGAACAGGAAGCGATGACAGCGGCCGTTCTGCCTGGCGGCCTGCATCAAATTCAGGCTGCCGGTCACGTTGCAGCGGGTGAACACCGCTTCCGCATGCCCGCGCACCTGGCCCGCACAGTGCACCACGCACTCTGCGCCGCGCACCAGCTCGGTGAGCGAAGGCCGATCTTCCAGCGCGCCGGGGATCCACTGCAGGTTGTCGATGGCGGCTTTTCCGGCTTGCCGCGTCAGGGCGCGCACGCTAAACCCTTGCGCCAGCAGTTCCTGGACGATGTGCCGGCCGATAAAGCCGGTCGCGCCCGTCACCGCCACGGTGCCGCTCATTGCGCGAAACCGGCCAGCTGCGGCATTTGCGGGTAGAGCGAGGCGCTCAGCCAGCGTTTTTTGGCCTCGGCGCGGGCGGGTTTGCCCGACGACGTGCGGGGAATGCTGTGCGGCGGCAGCAGTTCGATGTCCACCGCGATGCCGAACTCGCTTTGAATGCGCGCGCTCAGCGAATGCACGATTTGCTCCCGGCGTTCTTCCGAGCTGACTCGGCACTGGATTTGCAAAATGATCCTGGCCGCCTCGTCGTGTTCTTCGGTCACGAAGGCAATCGCATCGCCGGAACGGATTTCTGGTTCAGATTCCGCGACGTACTCGATATCCTGCGGCCAGATATTGCGGCCGCGAATGATGATCAGATCTTTCTTGCGGCCGGTGACGTACAGATAGCCGTCCAGCAGATAGCCCAGATCGCCGGTGTCCATCCAGCCGGTCACCTGGATCTGTTGCTGGGATTCGTCGTCGCAGAAATAGCCGTTCATCAGGCTGGGGCCGGAAATCGTGATGTGGCCGACCTGGCGTTCCGGCAGCGGCTGCCCGGTTTCGCTGCGGATCTCGATGCGGTGGCCGGGCAACGCTCGGCCGCAGTTGACGAAGGTCGAGACGGCGCGGGTCTTCTTGCCGGGCGCGACCGCCTTACCCTCGTACTCCAAAATATCGCGGTCGACCGCGTTGGTTTGCGGGCCGGAGCAAGGGTCGGAAAAGCTTACCGCCAGGGTGTTCTCGGCCAGGCCGTAGCACGGCATGAAGGCTTTGCTGTCGAAGTTGATGCTGCTGAAGTGTTCGCCGAACTGGCCGAGCAGCTCGGCCGGGATCGGCTCGGCGCCCACGCCCGCGACTCGCCAGCTGGAGAGATCCAGATCGGCCAGCTCTTTGGCGTTGCTGCGGCGCAGGCACAGGTCGTAGCCGAACGGCGGGGCGACGGACACCGTGCCGCGATTCTTGGCGATCAGTTTCAGCCACTGCATCGGGCGCATGGCGAAATCTTGCGTGCGCAGGTAATCGACGGACAGCTGGGTCGCCACCGGGGTCAGCAGGAAACCGACCAGGCCCATATCGTGATAGAAGGGCAGCCAGGAGACGCAGCGGTCGCCCGCGCGCAGCTTGATCCCGTCGCGGCTGATCGCGTTCAGGTTCGCCATGGCCGCCCGCTGGGTAATGATCACGCCGCGCGGAAAGCGGGTGCTGCCCGAGGTGTATTGGAGATAGGCGATGTCGTCGGGCGAGGGCGCCGGCAACGCGATTTCCGGCTCCGGCAAGGCGTTAAAATCCTCGTCGCTGAGGATGTGCAGCGACGGCGCCTTTTCCGTGGCCGAGGCGATCAGCGGCGTCCACTCTTCGCTGCTGATGATTGCCGCGGGGTTACAGCTGGCGATCAGCCCCTTCAGCTTGGCGGTGTAGGAGTCGCGTTGGCCGACGCCCATCGGGATCGCCAGCGGCACCGCCACCAGGCCGGCATATTGGCAGGCGAAAAAGGCTTCGACGAATCCCGCGCTGGTTTCGGCGATCAGCGCCACGCGATCGCCTTTCTTGAGTTTCAGCGACAATAAACGCCGCGCGCCCGAGATCGCTTTTTGCTGCAGCGTGCGGTATTCGAGCACGGTCACAAGTTGATTGCGCCGATCGTAAAAATTCATTCCCGTATTGCCCAGCGCCGCGTAATCCAACGCGTCCACTAAAGTGGGGAAGTCCGCATAGCGCATGGGAAGAGAATGAACGGAACTTGTTTCAGACATAGACAAACTAGCCATAGATTAAAAATCACCAAAAGAGATAAAAGACTCTTGGCGAGGTAATTGATATTTTACTATGAATAGGTTTTGAATAAGTTTGTTATTCAACCATCTTCATTCCACGAACAGCGTATATTACCGTGCTTGAACGGTACGCCGGTTATTACCCGGGCAGAGTGTGAATTGCCCGTTTTATCAGCCTTGTACGGCACCCTGGCGATATACAGGGGGCTATTGTAAGCTCCGGGTTTCGCCGTTCTTTAGCCTGAATGTGTCGGGCAGGAAATAACTGTCGACTCATAGGTTTTGACCTCGTGCATGGCTATCTTAGAACTTAAACACTTCCTAAACAGTATGCCGCAAGAAATCAAAAAGTGAATGGCTCATTTAAGTTGAATCTTAAAAAGAGCATTAAGTGGTAAAAATGGCGATCCCGCTCCTGATTAAAGTCGGTACACTAAATGCGGCAGATTTCTTTTGCCCAAACAGCACGAAATAATAAAAGAGCATCATTAGCGTAGCATGTCAGCGCCGCTTTTTGTTTCCCTTTTTTCGAACAATCACGGAAACCTCAGGGCGAATATCGGGCAATGAGCACGCTGATTCACCGGGGGTAATATTCGGTTTTTCTTATCGTTGAACCGGAGGCAATACACAATCCAATTAAAGAGAACAGCATAAAAAATGCTAAAGGCGTTGTCGCGCGCTTATTTAATTATTTTATTAAAACGTAAGGCTATTTATGATCCGCATTGAGAAAGTTCTGGATAAACGCGAGCTTAAAGAATTTATTGCTTTCCCCTCGTTACTGTTTCGCGATGATCCAAACTGGATTGAGCCGCTGTATTTAGAGCGCGAAGAGCATCTGTCAAAGAAGAATCCCGGCACCGACCATATCGAATGGCAGGCGTGGGTGGCCAAAAAGCAGGGGAAGGTCGTTGGGCGCATCACCGCACAAATTGATTCCCTGCACCGCGAGCTGCATGGCGAGGATACCGGCCACTTCGGCATGATCGACGCCGTTGATGATCCCGCCGTATTCAGCGCGTTGTTCACGGTGGCGGAGGAGTGGTTGAGGTCGAAAGGCGCGCGCAAAATCACAGGGCCGTTCAGCCTCAATATCAATCAGGAAAGCGGCCTGTTGGTCGAGGGGTTCGACACTCCGCCCTCGGCGCTGATGACGCACGCCAAGCCTTATTACGCGCCCCAGATAGCGCAGCAGGGCTACAGCGAAGGGATTGATTTGCTTGCCTATTGGATGAAAAGAACCGATCTGCACTTTTCGCCGTCGTTAACCCGGATGATGGACCAGGTACGCAAAAAGGTGACCGTTCGCCGCCTCAACCGCAAGCGCTTTCGCGAGGAGATGCAGGTGCTGCGCGAGGTGTTCAACTCCGGGTGGCAGCATAACTGGGGGTTTGTCCCGTTCACCGAGCATGAGTTCGCCACCATGGGGGATCAGCTGAAGTTTCTGGTGCCCGACGATATGATCCATATCGCCGAGGTGGATGGCGCCCCCTGCGCCTTTATCGTCGGCTTGCCGAACATTAACGAAGCGATTGCCGATCTGCAGGGGCGGTTATTGCCGTTTGGCTGGGCGAAGTTATTGTGGCGGCTGAAGGTCAGCGGCGTGCGCACCGCGCGCGTGCCGTTGATGGGCGTGCGCCAGGAATATCAATTCAGCCGCATCGGGCCGATTATTGCGCTGTTGCTGATTGAGGCGCTGCGCGAGCCTTTCGCCAAGCGCAATATCGACGCATTGGAAATGTCTTGGATCCTGGAAACCAATACCGGCATGCGGACGATTTTAGAACGCATCGGCGCGGTTCCCTATAAGCGCTACCGCTTGTACGAGAAAACGCTTTAACCGGCTGATAACGTTTCGTCTTTTAACGTCCTCAGGATAATAAGCCCGCCAGGGCATTTTTCGCGCTGGTCGTTTCACTGTTGTGCGGGCATCGCGTGAGCGAATGAATCCTCTCCTGAGGGCAAACGGTTAAGGTCTTTAATTAATAAACCCGAGATAAATTCACGGCGCGTGATTTATTTGCGGGCGTTGTCGTCGTGTTGATGAGAGCAAATGCTATGCCTGGAAATAAGAAAAAGGGAATAAGCCGATTAACCTACAGCATAAGGAACTCATGGGCCGGGGTTATTGACGCGGTGCTTACCGAAGATGCGTTCCGCCAATTATTGGTTATTAACGCCATTTTACTGGTTGTTACATTTGGTTTAGATATTACAAAAATGGAGCGGCTGTTATTAATTATCTGCAGTTTCCTGCTATTGGTGGTGGAGCTGCTGAATACGGCGATTGAAACCGTGGTCGATCGCATTTCGCTGGAATTACATCCGTTATCCAAACGCGCTAAAGATTTGGGCGGCGCAGCGCAGCTGGTGGCGGTGGTGCTGACCATCGTGGTTTGGGCAACGGTGCTGCTGGGGCGATAGGGGTTTGAGTGGTTCAACCACCAGGCGGTTGTCGTGGCGATATAAGCGGTTATCATCGTTGTTTTGCGTTCAGCAAGGAGAGTACGCCGTTATGCCCGTGAATTTTGATCTCAACGATCTTTATGCGTTTCGCGCGCTGGTGGAGTACGGCAATTTTCGGCTGGCCGCAGAGTCCATCTGCCTGTCGCAGTCGGCATTGAGCCGCAGGATTGAGAAGCTGGAAAACGCGCTGGGCATCAAACTGTTCGATCGCACCACCCGGCGCGTGACCTTGACGCTGTACGGGCAGGCCTTCGCCGAACGTTCGGAGCAGCTGCTGATGAACGTCGAAGCGGTGATGGCCGATATCGATAAGGTCAGCCAGGAGCGGGTGGGGCTGGTCACCGTCGCCACGGTGCCGTCGGCGGCCTACTATTTCATGCCCGACGTGATACGCCGTTTCCGGCTTCGCTATCCGCGTGTGCGCGTTAAGCTGATCGACGGCAGCGCAGGCAATGTCATCGAGGCGGTCACCGGCGGCCAGGCCGATTTCGGCATCTGCTTTGCCGGGCGGCTGCAGCCTAATCTTGAGTTTGTGCCGTTGGTGGGGGACGTTTACGTGGCCGCCTGCCGGCGCGACCATCCGCTCGCCGGTAAAAAGAGCCTCACCTGGCGGGAGTTTTATCAGCAGGACTACGTGTCGCTGGATAAAACCTCCGGCAATCGCAATCTGCTCGATCAGCGCCTGGAACACCTCATGCCGGAGCGCCCCAGCGTGTGCGAAACTCGCCATGTGACGACCATGCTGGGCATGGTTGAGGCGGGCATCGGCATTGCCGCCGTGCCCGCCATGTCGATGCCCGCTTCAGAACATTCGGTGTTGACGTCGGTGCCACTGGTCGATCCGGTGGTGAAACGCAGCGTGGGCCTCATCAGACGCGGCGGCCGCATGCAGTCTTTCGTCGCCGCCGAGCTGGAAAAGCTGATTACTGAACAGTATCACTCAGCCTGACCGGCTGCTGCGCCGGCACGGTTCGCATGCCGGTCGCGCGAATGGTCGGCTGTGCCTGAGAGGAGGCGAGGAAGTCCAGCAGCGCTTTGCCTTCGCGACGGTGCTCCGCCTTGGCAGTTACCGCGCCGGCGAAGCGGGTGATGTACTGCACGTTTTCCGGCAGCTCGCCGATAAAGGTCACGCCCGCCACGGGCAGCAATTCGCTGACCTGCTGGAAGCCCAGCGCGTATTTCCCTTGCGCCACTTCAGAAGCCACCGGAATGCGCTCAACCACGTGCGCTTTTCCTTTCACCTGTTGCTCGATGCCCAGCTTTTTGAACAGTTGGCCGCTGACGTAGCGGCCGCTGGCGCTGTCGGAATAGGCGAAAGAGTCGGCTTGCAGCAAGGCATTGCGCAGGTCGGCATCCGTTTTTATCGCCGGTTTGGGCGCGCCCTGTTTCACCACTATGCCAATCGGCGAATCAGCCAGCTCCACGCGCGAACCCGGCTGGGTCCAGCGCTCTTTTTCCAGTTGGGTGAGCGCGTCGCCCACCATGATCAGCACATCGGCTTGCTCTCCGCGCGCCAGCCGCGCGGGGATCGCCTGCGGCGTTTTGCCCATCGAGGGGCCGGACACCAGAATGATTTTGTCGCCGCTTTGGGCTTCATACTCCGGGGCCAGCTTCTCCAGCGCGGCTTTGAAGCCGCCGGAGATCATGACGGTCACATCTTTGGCCAGCGCCGCCGTACTGAAGGAGGCGCACATGAGCAGGGTGATGATCGAACGAGTGAGTTTGTGCATGGCATCATTCCTTTTGAGATGGCGGCTTAGCGCGCGGTTTGCAGCGGCATGGCGATGCGGCGATACAGATACAGCGTCGCCAGCAAGGCGCACAGCGCGGCGAAGCTCATCCAGTAGCCCGGTGAAGCCTTGTCGCCGGTGTATTCGATCAACGCGGTGGAGACTACCGGCGTAAAGCCGCCGAATACCGCCGTCGCCAGGCTGTAGGCCAGCGAGAACCCGGCCACCCGCACTTCCGTTGGCATGATCTCCGTCAAGGCCGGGATCATGGCGCCGTTGTAGAGGCCGTAAATGAAGGACAGCCACAGCAGCACGGCCAGCATCATGCTGAAGCTGGGGGCGGCGGCGAGCAGGCTGAGCGCCGGGTAGGCGGTGGCCAGCGTCAGCAGCGTCATGGCGACCAGCACCGGTTTGCGGCCGAAGCGATCCGACAGCGCACCGCCGATGGGCAGCCAGATGAAGTTGGAAATCGCGACCAGTAAAGTGACCAGCAAGCTGTCGGAGGCGCTGAGCAGCAGCACCTTTTTGCCGAAGGTTGGCGCATACACGGTGATCAGGTAAAACGCGGTGGTGGTCATGGCGACCATCAGCATGCCGGCGATCACCACCGGCCAGTTTTTCAGCAGGGTTTTAAACACGTCGCGCATCGCCAGGTGGTGGCGGCGGGCGGTAAATTCCTGTGTTTCTTCCAGCTTGCGGCGCAGGAGGAAGATGAAGGGAACGATCAGGCAGCCAAACAGGAAAGGCAGGCGCCATCCCCACTCGCGAATAGCGCTTTCTTCCAGCGTCGCGTTGAGCGCGAAGCCCATTGCCGCCGCCACCATGATCGCCACCTGCTGGCTGCCGGACTGCCAGCTGGTGTAGAAGCCCTTACGGCCCGGCGTGGCGATTTCGGCCAGATAGACGGACACGCCGCCCAGCTCCGCGCCCGCCGAGAAGCCTTGCAGCAGGCGCCCGCACAGCACCAGCAGCGGCGCCCAAAGCCCGATGCTTTGGTAAGAAGGGATAAGCACGATCAGGAAGGTGCCCGTAGCCATGATCGACAGGGTGACGATCAGCCCTTTGCGGCGGCCGACTTTATCGATGTAAGCGCCCAGCACGATGGCGCCAATGGGACGCATCAGAAAACCTGCGCCGAATACCGCGAAGGTCATCATCAGCGAGGCAAATTCGCTGCTGGCCGGGAAAAAGGTGTGTGCGATGTAGGTGGCGTAAAAGCCGAACAGAAAGAAGTCGAACTGTTCCAGAAAGTTGCCGGAGGTGACGCGCAGGATCGCGCCGGCTCGGGTCCGGGTGGTCATGGGTGAGGTAGAGGAATGCATCTTTATCTCCAGTTTGCTATTGGCGCCTGACGCCACGCCTGTTGCTGAAGACTCGCTCAGGAAAATAAACTAAATAAGCGCAATAAACGCATGGCGCGATGCGTTTGGCGCATCAATCGGCGTTAACAATACTGCCTAACCCGATGTAACGTGGCGTTAACAAATTTATTGCTCACCGCCCGCGGCGTAGAACGCCGAAAACGGCATGCGCATTTTGTGACAGGGTTCATAAAGGGGCGGCGGGGAAAGAAGGCAGTGACCAGGCAGTAACGGTTTCTGGGCCAGAGGGTTGTGCCGGCTGGGTACGGCGATACTTACCCGCTCACATGATCCTGCTCTGGCTTCAACCTAACCGCGGGATCGCCCAATACGACATAATTACGAATATCATCGCGCGCGATTTGCAATGCCAGCAATTCAGCGGCGGGGACGGTTTGTCCATTCAGTTTGTTATTCAGTTTTTCCAACAGCCTGGTGCTTAGCACCCCCCACTGCCCGTTGAACGCGTCGGTGGCCATACCGACGCGTTGGCCGGCAAGCAAGCGATGGATGACGTCTCGAAATCGTTGGGGCTGCGCCATACCGATTTCAGAAAGGAAGCTGGATGCCCACACCCGATCAATATGCCCCAGAGAAGCCAGAACGCCCCCCTGAGGAAGCGTCATGAGTTTTTGCGGCAGGCGGGCCGTCATCGCATGCGGCGCAATGCGAACGCGATCCGCGTCAGAGAGAAAGTTATCGAACGCCGGTGTACCGGCGCCATAGCAGGCAAAAAACAAATGGATCATGCCATGAACGTTGGCATGCTCTGGAATATCTTGTGCGGCAAACCAGTGTTCATGGGTGATATCGCCATAAGCGGGCCAATCCTGACACACCAATGCCCCTTGATGTTCTGCCAGTCGAGGGTCGCTGGCCTGAAAGGCCATGCCGTGCGTGCCCGTGATCAGCAGCGAAGGCGGGTTATGTGGGGCGCTGAGCAGGTGGCTCAGGCAGGCTTTGGTCGCTTGCTCGCTTAATGAACTGTTTAACGCAAAGCGATATTTTTCCCCCAACGGCCCGAGTGAACCTGTGCCAGTGCCAAAGGGGGTGGCGACATGCTTGATGAACAACTGGGTGGCGCGATCGAAATCATGGCGGGTCGCGAACAGTTCGATACGCCGAGCTGTTTTGCGAGTGGCATCTGTTTCATGGGCCACGACGCTGTCTGCATAGGCGGTAAATTCTTCAAGCGTGGGGAAATCCAATCGCCCAACCCCGGCGACGAGATCCAGCGCATATTGAAATTCAAACGGAATGGCCTCTGGCGAACCGATCAGGACAAGATAATAAGGCATGCCGAGATCGGGGTTAATCATGTCTAATGAGGAACCATGGCGATTAAGCCAGCCGCTGGCGCTTTCACCCTGTCGGTAACCGTCCGGACCGGCGAAGATGCGGAGTGTGCCGCCGGCCTGCCGCCGTCGCAATTCAATCAGGGGGGCCAGCGCGGCCAAATGAGGTGTAGAGTCCCTATTCGCGGCGAAGATGAGCCCCCAGCCACTTTCGGACAGTTGGTCGGCATCGAAACCGAATTGCAACCCCAAATGCGCTCTGTTGGGAAATGCCGCGCCGACGGTTTGTCCGAGCAGTGATTCAGCTGCAGACTGATGCTGCTCGTGCTGGCCCATGCCCCCGGTTTCCAATGGCAACCCCGTATCAGCGTGAATGCCGAAAGCCAGTAGCGGCATCTGTTCTTCGTCAATCATGATGCGTCCGCCGTTTTGAGCGCCGCTTGCCAGAGCAGATGAGCCACTTCGGGGCCGGCAATATCGCTGTGCGAGCCGGAGATGCCGTCGCCATGGCAAATAAAATTGCTGCTGTTCACGTTATAAATGTGAGCCGGAACGAAGGCATAGGCGCCGGCACCTGACAAGAGGGTAATATTGTGAACGGTGGGTATGCCACAAATGCCCAACGCGCCAATTGCGGCATAGAGCGGGGGAAACATATAGGCGACCTGGCCTGCCACCCCTGCAGCCCAGGGATAAAGTTTGCCGACGGCCATGTCGCTGTCAGAGCGCGTAGCCACTAAAGGACCGCTGATTTTCTTTTCCACCAGGATGTTATTGAAGAATCCGGCCGTTTCATGTGATGTAGGGAGTGATGAGGTAAAGGACCAGATCGACATGGCGCCTTGGACCAATACGCAAGAGTTTATCGGGAATGGCAACGGCGCAGCGCCTGCGGGGCCCGCAATGGCCGCGCTGGCGACAATGCAACCGAAACTGTGTCCCATCAGGTGGATGCGTACGGCGGGTGAGGCTTGCTGCATAGCGCGCAGCAGAGGATGCAGCCCTCTTTCGCCGACGTCTTTGGCTCTTTTCTTCATCGTCCAAAAGGTTAATTGCCGCAGAGGCGCCAGTAACGGGTTGTCGCCGACATCATTACCGAAGGCCACATTATTGACGGCTTCAGCCACGGTTTGATCGGGATCGAAAGGCAGACGATCGGCGGAGCCTTCACCCGGTGCGCCGTTGGCACCCAAATCCAGTGCGGCATTGAGCTCTAAATAGGCCGCACGCAATGTGTCGGATAATGTCATTGACGCGGAGTCTGTGCGTATTTCATCAAAGATTTTATACAACGCTGCCCGGACTTCCGGTGTGCCGCCGAGCTCCTCGGTATGGCTGTCGACCCTCTTGCTCAATGTCTGCCCGTTAGCGGGGGAGAAACTGATGTCTGAGGCCTCTTTTTCATCCCCCCATGCCAGGCTGGGCCAGTGAAAGCCAATGTGCATTTCTTGAAACGAGGGGATTTGTTGCTGCATATGCCGGCGATCTTCATCCAGCGAGGCAAAAGCGCCGATCCAACTGTCAAATTGAGCGAAGGCTTTGGCCTTATCCTGATGCCAGCCGTGGCAGCGAATGAACACGTCGGTAATGTCGTTCTCCACCAGGGATGACAGCATCAACTCGCTCAGTTTGCCGTTAGGCGCATCGGGATCGTTATCTTGCTCCGCGCCGTTTTTATCAGTGACAATCATGAAATAGCGGGTGTCCGTTGTCGGGATCGTGCGGTATGGCATACAACCTCCTAAAAAGTCATTTCGGTTGATTGTCGGGGCAGGGGGCGTTAATGGACGCGTAGTGGAAGTATTTGTTGATTTCTTCACGATCGAAGTTCTGGCGATTGGCCAATTTGCAGGCCTGTTTTACCCAACTTTCCATGCGCAGATCCCAAATGGCTGTCCCGGCGCTTGATGAAGAAACCAGCCATTTTCCGTCTTGGGAAATGGCGAGGGCAGTGAGTGGCGTAATGTGGAAATCTTGAACGATGCGCATGGCTGAACCTGCGAAGATCAAGGACAACTGCCCCTTGTTGTCCGCCATGGCGACGATGTCGTTACCACTGGCAGCCAAGAGATGGGGGATAAAAAACGAATCGTTTTTCTTCTGTGTGAACGACCAGTCCTCCCCACTCATTGTTGTGGAATATATCTTGCCTGAAAAGTTGCTCAGCAGCAGGGTGCTGCCTGAAGCGTCGAACGCCAGAGTTTCGATCGGTCCGAGAGTATCGGAAAGCGCGTTTTGAGCCAGAATGGTACGACTGGGGACGAACTCAAGCGTATCACGCGACTTCGGGTTGAATACCCATGAGACGATTTTATTCTTGTCACTTACGGTGATGATCTCTTCACTGTCGGGTCTGAACCAAGGCAAGGGAAAAGCGATGCCGCTCGGGGTTTTAATTTCTTGGCACGTGAATCCATAGGCGGCTGATGCGGTGAGGCGATACAGTTTGTTGGCGGGCTTTCGTCCGTTCTTGCCGACGAGGGTGATCGCCAGCAGGGAGCCTGCGTCATTAACGCGAATGGCGACGATGCGGCGGCCTGGCGGTTGCCGCAGGCACGCCAGCGGCTCGCCATTGGAGGGTGAGGTCAATATATTGCGAAACACCGTAACGCCTTGTTGTTGTGCGGCAAAGAGCGTCACGGTGGAGGGTGACCAGGCGAGAGCGACGACGTCCGATACCGGCAACTGCCGAAGGCGCGTTGGTTGGCCGGTATTGGCGTCCAACCGATATTGCGTCAGCCCCGTAGCCTGCACGGTGAATATTTGACGGTTTTCTGTACCGTCGACAAACAGTGCAGGCGCGCGGGAGCTCAGCAAAAATTGCCCGAACGGATGCCTGTCAACGCGCAAATTGACTCTGAGTATGTCGCCGGCTTCACTGGTGACATAGGCGTTTTGCTCATCAGGCTCGGTCGCGACGCTGACCAACTGCCGCGGAAATTGCAAAAGGGTGCGGTTGGCGGGAGCGGCGGCATTATTGTTCGAAAATGGCCACAATTTGAGGCTTCCATCCCAGCTTAACGACAAGAGGTCTCCATTTTGCAGATACTTGAGTTGTGCGACGGTTTGCTGATGTGCGTTGATAATTGTAGGCGAGTAAGAGAACGACGATTTTTGCAAGGGGGCGTCGGCTCGCGGCGAAACATCCTTTTCGACGTTATTCTTGGTCGGAGAAAGGTGTGAAGTGTCCCAGATATAAATGTAGCCATCCCTGCTGCCGGCTGCGATAAATCGTCCATCGGGGCTGATGTCGATACTGTAAAGAGTTTTGCTGTACTCGGTCTCTGGCTCGATGGCCGCCAATGGGACGGACTGTTGCGGTTTACCTTGACTAAACGTCTGCCATTTGACTGTCATGCTGGTGGCGATGGCGACCTTATCGAGAGCGTTCTTGGGGGTTGTGGCGGCGATCGCCATTACGGCGTTGGTTTTCTTCTTGGTGGGTTGTGACAATAATTCAAACTTGGCCTCGGATATTTTCCAGGTGGCCAGCGTACCGTCTTGATATCCGGCAAAAAGCCAGTTGTCGGTGGCTGTGATGGTGCGTACCTTGCTGCTTACAGGTTTCCCCTTGTCACTCACGGGTTGATTCAGCGGAGCTCCCACGGTTTTTTTTGTTGTCAGATCCCAGATGCGGATCGTTCCGTTGATATCACCGATCGCCAAGAGTTGGGGCGTAACGAATGCTAATGCCGCAATGCCTTTGGGATGCGCTTGCTGTATCTCTCTGAGGGGGATTAGTTCGCTATTTTCTCCACAGCTCTTTATCGAGTAACGGCCACTGCCGATCTTGGCGCTAACGCATTCGTTCTCGCGGATTCGCACTACGGTGGTTTTGCCATCGCCGAGTGTATCAATGCGCTCAAGTTGCCTATAGCGGCCGAGATAGTCGCCGAGAAACGTTTGAAACTTGAACGTTGGCAGATTGCCTGAGTTGGCTGGTAACCGTAACTGCGCGCCGGCCGCGGTGGCTAAGGCTTCCAAACTTGGAATGGGGTGATCGTTGAGAATGGAAAGAATACCGGTTTGAATGGCGATATAATTCAACCCGAGCTTGGTTTTCTGTTGTTCAGCCTCGGTTTTCTGTTGTTCATCGGCGATTTTGTCAACAAAGAAACCAATAATTATCGCCAAAACGGCAATGACCAAACTTGAAGCGCAAAAAAGCTGCCGTTTCCTGCGGCGATACGACGCATACGCCGCGAGGAATCGCGCCTCGACTTTTGAATCAGGAGCATCGCTTTCCGCCAGCCTCATTTTTCGTTGGGTACGGTATGGCAGGGCGCGAAAGTAATCTGTTTTTTCGCCGTCCATATGCCATATATGTGCCTGTTTTTGCCATTCTTTCAGATTGTTGTTGCGCCACTCTTCTATGCTGCGGCGTACGGGACTGGCTAAACGATCGTGCGCCAATTCATACCACATGCCGTCTTCACGGCTTTGGCGACGGATGAGATGGTGCTCCTCGAGCTTTTGAATTTCCTGAAGTGATGGCCCGTCTGTGCTTTGCGGGCTGAAAATCACGGCGGAGCGGCGCCCACTTAACGTCAGCAGATACCGGTCTATCCAATCTCCCAGCGTTCTGCGGCGATGCGGGTCTTGCGCCGCCAGATTGAGCGTATTGGTGCAGTAATCCAGTAAGGCATTGTCCGGGTTATATCCCGTCACGTCGGCGACGCGAACCTCACAGACCTGCCGCTCGGTTTGGCTTAAGGTGTTCCACAGATCCGTGCAGACAACCTGCAGCTGTACCGGTTCCACGGTCTTACTCGGGCGTGCGCCTTCCGGCGCTTTAATCAATTCGCTGACCAGCACCTGCGCCGCATCTGTTCCGTCTTGCTCTGGAAAAGCGACGCCCATGGCTTCTGCCGGTCCCTTGATGGCGGCGACGGCTTGCTCAACCGACAACAGGTTTAAACGGTAGGTATTGTTAAGGCGGGTCGGAATGTCATCGCGGAAATCATCAAGCCAGGAGAAGTATTCTTCTCGCATGCTGATGATGAGCCAGATGGTTCTGTCATCGTTTGACAGCAGTTCTTTCAACTGTTGGAAAAAGGCTTTTTGTTTCTCAGAGGGGACATTACCGGTTAACACTTCCTCAAATTGATCGAGCACCAACAGCAGGCGCTTCGGCGGATCAGATTCAGGCAGAGGGATACGGTTGAAGTAGGTAAGGAGCGTATCATCGGGACGAAGAGGGCCAAAACTATCTTGGTCCAGGCGCTGCAAGAGGGAGTTGACCGGATCGGTATCATAAGCCTGTGCGATGCGCAGCACGGGTAAAACATGGAACAGCGTTGTCAGTGTGGATAAAAGGCCGTTCTTGGCCATCAAAAGCGAGGTTTTACCCGCCCCGGAAGGGGAGTACAGCACGATTATCCGATCCGAGATTAAGCGCCATTGCAGCTGTTCAATGTCTGCGTCGCGGCCGAAGAGCGTTTGTTCGGCGCTAAAAGGGCTGGGGCCTACGTAAGGAACGTTCATGATTTCTTCCTGGTGCGGGCATTTAATTCCGCCATAAAGGTGGTAACGTCTCCCCAGTACAGACGCCATTGGGCCTTAGTCTGCAGGTATTTTTCGATATAGCGGCGTGCGCTGCCGGGATCAAGAATGCTGTTTGGATCAATTTGCACAGAGAAATGTTCGATATTTTTGCGCAGGTCATGGCCTTCCAACAGTAAAAGGCTGCGAAACAGTACCCGAAACTCCCAGGATTCAGCCTGCAGGCCGACAAACAGCAGCGCGCTGCTGTTCAGCCTGGCGCGCACGTAAAGGGGAATGGCGTCTTGGGCGGAAGAGACTTTGGTCAGGTAGTCAAAAAAGTCATCTTCGGTTAATACCAGCGATTCTGGCGTGGATAAATCCCCGAAGAGCTTGAGCACAATCGGATGGGTCTCGGTGCCTTTGTCCGCCAGGCCGACAGGGGCTCGGCTGACATAGTCGGTATCGCAAATTTCAGCGTGTATATTCCACCTCAGCAGGCGCACTGTCGGCGTCGTGTTCTGTTCTTTGAGGGCATCGACCAGTAGATCGCTGGGATCGGTGGTGATATAAACCGGGAGTTTATAGCCGGCCAAGATCCGCAACGGATCAAGAGGGGTGCGGGCGCGGATTTTTTGCCCCACCACTGAAACCAGCTCTCCTAGTGATGTGTAGATCTCCATTTGATCTAAACCTTTTAACCGGTCCGGCACATCGTCAGGATATTTCTCAAGAATTCGCTCATAGACGTACTTGTAAAATTCCTGACAGGGGTAGTCGTCTTGCCGCGTCACGGCAAGATATTGCGCAATCTGCGGCAGACCCGCCACGTCGTGCCCACCTAACGGGTAGTGGTAGATATCCCCCCATTCACTCGCCAGCTCTCGCCGCGAGCCGAACAGCGCTTCGTTCATGCTCGGGCCGAGGATTGGGGTGCTGTAGCGAGTGTCAATGTTATTGACGATCTGCGTCCAGGGATCCTTATTTTCGGCGGAAACACCGAATCCGGGTGGATACCAAATACGCGCATTATTCAACCGGGTAAAAACGACCGGGATCCACCAATCCGGTGAGTCCATGATTTTTGCCCGCGCACCGGCGGTCGCGCGATCGACTTCACCATGCTCCGCCAGCTGTCTGAAAAACTCCGGGATAAATTGCGTTGCCGCTGACATCGACAGTTTGCCCTGCATAGCAAGTACCGCCGGCACGCCCTCTTTGGCCAACATGGGGCCCAGGGCGACCAGCGCGTCGCGTGCGGGATTGCCGGCACCGGCGCTTTGGCAGGAGCATAGGACGACCAGGCTGGGAATTCTTTCCAGCGCGCCCAAACGCGCGGCGAAATCTTCGCCTGTGACGCTGGCGGCATTCCCGGCCTCATCCTCCAACCACAATACGGCACCTTGCTGCCCGACAATGCCGTGGCACATGAGATAGAGAATGTCGGCTCCCTCTTTTATGCCTTCGATAATCGCCTGCAGCGTCGCGCTTCCGCGCCGCGTGAGCGTGGCTAACGGAACATGACGCAGGGCATTTTCAGCGAGTTCCTGCTCATGAGGAACGTTGATGGACGGAAAGGTTTCCGACAGGTCCTGAGGATTGGCGATGGCCAATAGTGCCTTAATACCTTGTTTAGGGCGCAACATCGGCAGGCGGTAAGTTCGGGCCGCCAGATAGCGTGAAAAAACGCACTGATTGCTGCGTAAGAGATGCGTGGCTGGATCGGAGGGGTCAAGCAGCGTTTCCCAAGGGAGGCTGTGCAATATAGATGCGTTTGAATCGATAAGTAGGCGTATTTTTAGCGGGCTTTGTTGATGGCCGGAAAATGCCCGGGCGGACGTGAATGCATCACGCAGCGCAGGTGGCATAAACAGTGAGTCCGATAATAATCGGCCCATTCTTTGCGGGTTGCCGGAATAAAATGTCGGGTCGTGGATATTTAATGCCAACGGGATGAAAGGGGTAATATTTTCGCTTTCGTCAAAGCGCTGTCGAAAACTGGCTTGAAATTCATCGAGTGAATTTCGTTGAAACACGATTTCAAGTTCCGCGTAGCCTTTCATGAACGCACCCCCGACAGTAGCGTTGTCGACAGCATTGACGACCAAAACGAGAGAGGGAGGCGGGAGTCTATCCAGCGTATTTCAGCACGTAGTTATTTAGATAA
Organism: Serratia sp. 2880STDY5682894; assembly: GCF_001537385.1. NCBI lineage: Bacteria > Pseudomonadati > Pseudomonadota > Gammaproteobacteria > Enterobacterales > Yersiniaceae > Serratia > Serratia sp. 2880STDY5682894. The sequence goes on from NZ_FCJA01000002.1 coordinate 384,904, forward strand.
CTGATTTTTTTATTTAATCTTTTGCTGAGATACAGGGTGTCCAGAGCGTCGCCGGCCAGTTCGTGACGGTATAATATACATCTAGCTTGAATAAGGATTTCTGTCCAATACGGCGCGGTGTTAATGAAGAGCGCTTCGCTAATGAAATAAAATAAGGACGGAAATTAATAGATAAATAACGATAGGATGAGTGACATCGTGTTATGCAAAGCAAAAAGCCCGCTCGGGTTTCCCTGAGCGGGCTTCTCTAAATATGGCTCCTCTGACTGGACTCGAACCAGTGACATACGGATTAACAGTCCGCCGTTCTACCGACTGAACTACAGAGGAATCGTGTGAACGGGGCGAATAATAGCGGGGCGCCTGGGGTTTGTCAAAGCGCTAAACTGCAAAAAAAGTGCGTTTGCTGAGGGAATGAGCATCTTGCGCTGTTTTTCGGCATCTTTCGCCGGCAGGCGCTGATTTTTCCCGCCTGTCTCGTTGTCATATCGCGTGCACAAGCCCTTGCACGGCGATGGTGCAGGGCCACTCTCCCTCTCATGCCCCCTCTCATGCTAGCCGTACGGCCCCGACCCCGTTATCCCCGCCACACGCCGCGCCGCCACTGATATGTAGGATGAATAAGCAAACAATATGTATTCGTCGTCACAATGGCTGGATTTTTGCTTACCCATTTTTGGGGAATGCGACTGCGCTCTCAAGAAAATTATTTTCCCCGTCTACACATAAAGTGACTGATCCGCGCCCCCGGGCGTTTCGCTACAACAGTGCTGAGGAAGATAACAATGTCATCGAAATTGATAAAAAGTCCGCTCGCTGCTTTGCTCATCGGTTGTTTAGGTACGGCGTTTTCCGCGCAGGCCGATATCGTCATCGGCGTCGCCGGGCCGTTCTCCGGGCCGAACGCCACCTATGGCGATCAGTATTGGCGCGGGGCTTCGCAGGCGGCGGCGGACATCAACGCCGCCGGCGGCATCAAAGGGGAAAAAATCAAGCTGGTGCAGGGGGATGACGCCTGCGAACCGAAACAGGCGGTCGCGGTGGCCAACCGGCTGGTGGATCAGGACAAGGTCTCGGCGGTGGTCGGCCACTTCTGCTCCTCTTCCACCATGCCCGCCTCCGAGGTGTATGACGAGGCCGGCATCATCGCCATCACCCCCGGCTCCACCAACCCGCAAATCACCGAGCGCGGCATGAAGACCATGTTCCGCATGTGCGGGCGCGACGATCAGCAGGGCGCGATCGCCACCAACTACATGCTGGATACCCTGAAGGCCAAACGCATCGCGGTGATCCACGATAAAGACACCTACGGCCAGGGGCTGGCGGACGCCGCCAAGGCGGCGATGAACAAGCGCGGAGTCAAAGAAGTGCTGTATGAGGGGCTGTCGCGCGGCGAGAAAGACTTTAACGCGCTGGTGACCAAGATCGCCTCGGTCAAGCCGGACGTGGTCTACTTCGGCGGCTGCCATCCGGAAGCCGGGCCGCTGGTGCGCCAGATGCGCGAGCAGGGCGTGACCGCCAAGTTCTTCTCCGGCGACTGCGTGGTGACCGAAGAGCTGGTGACCGCCGCCGGCGGGTCGCAGTACACCAACGGCGTGCTGATGACCTTCGGCAACGATCCGCGCCTGATCCCGGAAGGCAAGGCGGTGATCGCCAAGTTCCGCGCCAGCGGCTTTGAACCGGAAGGGTACACCCTCTACTCCTACGCCTCGATCCAGGCGATCGCCGCCGCCTTCAACGCCACTGGCGGCAAAGACAGCACCAAGGCCGCCGAATGGCTGAAGTCGCACGACGTCGACACCGTGATGGGCAAGAAGGCCTGGGACCAGAAGGGCGACCTGAAGGTCTCGGACTACGTGGTCTACCAATGGGATGACAAGGGCAAATATCACCAGCTGTAAACGGCCGAACCTTGAAGTTGTAACCCTATGACCGACGGGCTCGCCGCTCAGGCGAGCCCGTTCCGCGATGACCTTTGGGCCGCGTCGGACTGCGTTGGCGGCCTTACCAGGCGAGACTGCTCATTATGGATGTATTCTTTCTGCAACAGCTGATCAACGGCCTGACCCTTGGCGCAGTGTATGGCCTGATCGCCATCGGCTACACCATGGTTTACGGCATCATCGGCATGATCAACTTCGCCCACGGCGAGGTGTACATGATCTCCGCCTACCTGTGCGCCATCGGCTTGGCGCTGCTGTCGTTCTTCGGGCTGCACTCGTTCCCGCTGCTGATCCTCGGCACGCTGGTGTTCACCATCGTCATCACCGGGGTGTACGGCTGGGTGATCGAGCGCATCGCCTACAAGCCGCTGCGCAACTCCACCCGCCTGGCGCCCTTGATCTCCGCCATCGGCATGTCGTTAATCCTGCAAAACTACGCGCAGATAAGCCAGGGGCCGCGCCAGCAGGGCATCCCGACGCTGCTGAGCGGCGTGTTCCGCCTGGAGTTCGACGGCGGCGTGGTGCAGATCACTTACACCAAGGTGTTTATTCTGGTGGCGTCGCTGCTCGGCATGGCGATCCTCACCTACATCATTCAGCGCACCCGGCTGGGGCGCATCTGCCGCGCCACCCAGCAGGATCGCAAAATGGCTTCGATTCTCGGCATCAATACCGATCGGGTGATCTCGCTGGTGTTCGTGATCGGCGCCGCCATGGCCGGGCTGGCCGGGGTGCTGATCACCATGAACTACGGAACCTTCGATTTTTACGTCGGCTTTATCATCGGCATCAAGGCCTTCACCGCCGCGGTGCTGGGTGGCATTGGCTCGCTGCCGGGGGCCATGCTGGGCGGGCTGCTGCTCGGGGTGGCGGAGGCGCAGTTCGCCGGCATGGTGAACTCGGATTACAAGGACGTGTTCTCCTTCGGGTTGCTGGTGGCGATCCTGATCTTCCGTCCGCAGGGCCTGCTCGGCCGGCCGCTGATCGCCAAGGTTTAAGGAGAACGCCATGTCGCAATCCGTGATCAACGGCGGGCTGGACGTTAAACGCAGCCTGCTGGACGCCGTCTTGGCCGGGCTGATCGCCCTGATCGTGTTCGGGCCGATCGTCGGCATCGTGCTGAACGGCTACAGCTTCAACTTCGAGCCGCACCGGCTGGTGTGGATTATCATCGCGGTGATGGCCGGGCGGCTGTTGCTGAGCCTGTTCTTGCAAACCGCGCCGGGGCGCAGGGTGCTGGCGCGCTTCGACGGCGGCAACGACGGCGTTTACGTGCGGCCGCTGGGCTATAAATCCAACCTGCGCTGGATCCTGCCGCTGATGGCGGCGATCGCGCTGCTGTTTCCCTTCGTCGCCACCAAATACCTGCTGACGGTGGCGATCCTCGGCCTGATCTACGTGCTGCTCGGCCTGGGGCTGAATATCGTGGTCGGCCTGGCGGGGCTGCTCGATCTGGGGTACGTGGCGTTTTACGCCATCGGCGCCTACGGGCTGGCGCTGGGCTATCAGTACCTCGGGCTGGGATTTTGGGCGATGCTGCCGCTGGGGGCGCTGATGGCGGCGCTGGCCGGCGCGCTGCTGGGCTTTCCGGTGCTGCGCATGCACGGCGACTACCTGGCGATCGTCACGCTGGGGTTTGGGGAGATCATCCGGCTGGTGCTGAACAACTGGATGTCGCTCACCGGCGGGCCGAACGGCGTCTCGGTGCCGGCGCCGACGGTGTTCGGCCTGGAGTTCGGCCGCCGCGCCAAAGACGGCGGGGTGCCGATCCACGAGTTTCTCGGCATCGATTACAACCCCAACCTCAAGTTCATTTTCATTTACGCGGTGCTGTTTTTGGTGGTGCTGCTGGTGCTGTACATCAAGCACCGGCTGACGCGCATGCCGATCGGCCGCGCCTGGGAGGCGCTGCGCGAGGATGAGATCGCCTGCCGCTCTCTCGGGCTCAATCACGTGCTGGTGAAGCTGTCGGCGTTTATGCTGGGCGCCTCCACCGCCGGGCTGGCGGGGGTGTTTTTCGCCACCTATCAGGGCTTCGTCAACCCGACCTCGTTCACCTTCTTCGAGTCGGCGCTGATCCTGGCGATCGTGGTGCTGGGCGGCATGGGCTCCACCCTCGGCGTGGTGCTGGCGGCCTTCGTGCTGACGGTGGCGCCGGAGCTGCTGCGCAGTTTCGCCGAATACCGGGTGCTGCTGTTCGGCGTGCTGATGGTGGCGATGATGATCTGGCGGCCGCGCGGGCTGGTGCGCATCAGCCGCGCCAGCTTCGCCGAACGCAAGGGGGTGGCGCCATGAGCGACGCTATTTTGCGGGTGGAGCACCTGATGATGCGCTTTGGCGGCATCAAGGCGCTGAACGACGTCAATCTGGAGGTGGAGCGCGGCTCCATCACCGCCCTGATTGGCCCCAACGGCGCCGGCAAGACCACGGTGTTCAACTGCCTGACCGGCTTTTACCGCGCCAGCGGCGGCGCGATCCTGCTCAATACCCACAAGCGGCCGACCGACGTGATCCAGGTGCTGGGGCAGAAGTTTCGCGCCGGCGATTGGATACGCCCGAAGCGGCTCGGCTCGCGCCTCTATTACAAGATGTTCGGCGGCACCCACCTGGTCAACCGCGCCGGGCTGGCGCGCACCTTCCAGAATATCCGCCTGTTCCGCGAAATGTCGGTGGTGGAGAACCTGCTGGTGGCGCAGCACATGCAGAGCAACCGCAACCTGATCGCCGGGGTGCTGAATACGCCGGGCTACCGCCGGGCGGAGAGCGCCGCGCTGGATCACGCCTTCTACTGGCTGGAGGTGGTGGATCTGGTGGACTGCGCCAACCGGCTGGCGGGGGAGATGTCCTACGGCCAGCAGCGGCGGCTGGAGATCGCGCGCGCCATGTGCACCGCGCCGGAGATGATCTGCCTCGACGAGCCGGCCGCCGGGCTGAACCCGGTGGAAACGGCCACGCTGAGCCGCATCATCCGTTTTCTGCGCCAGCATCACGGCATCACGGTGCTGCTGATCGAGCATGACATGGGCATGGTGATGGAGATCTCCGATCGGGTGATCGTGCTCGATCACGGCGACGTGATCGCCCGCGGCACGCCGCAGGAGATCCAGCACAACGAGGCGGTGATCGCCGCCTACCTGGGCGCGGACGAAGAGGAGCTGGCGGGATGAGCGAAGCGATGCTGGAATTTCGCGAAGTGGACGTGTTTTACGGGCCGATCCAGGCGCTGCGCCAGGTGTCGCTGCAGGTCAACGCCGGGGAGACGGTGGCGCTGATCGGCGCCAACGGCGCGGGCAAATCCACGCTGTTGATGTCGATCTTCGGCCAGCCGCGCATCGCCAGCGGGCAGATCCTGTTTGGCGGCGAGGACATCAGCCGCCGCTCCACGCACTACGTGGCGGCCGGCGGCATCGCGCAGGCACCGGAAGGACGGCGCATCTTCCCGGACATGAGCGTGGAGGAGAACCTGCTGATGGGCACCATCACCGTCGGCAACCGCTATCTGGAAGAGGATTTGCCGCGCATGTTCGAGCTGTTTCCGCGCCTCAAGGAGCGGCGCAACCAGCGGGCGATGACCCTGTCCGGCGGTGAGCAGCAGATGCTGGCGATCGCCCGTGCGCTGATGAGCCGGCCGAAGCTGTTGCTGTTGGACGAGCCGAGCCTGGGGCTGGCGCCGATCGTGGTGCGGCAGATCTTCGGCGTGCTGCGCGAGCTGACCCGCAGCGGCATGACGCTGTTTCTGGTGGAGCAGAACGCCAACCACGCGCTGAAGCTGTCCGATCGCGGCTATGTGATGGTCAACGGCCAGATCCGCCTCACCGGCAGCGGGCAAGAGCTGTTGAACGATCCGGAGGTGAGAAAGGCCTATCTGGGCGGCGGTTGAGCGCCGCCCCACGGGCAGGGAGGCCCGCGTTCATCCCCCGGCGGCGCTTCGTTCTTGCTCATCGTAGCGCGAGCGGGCCGCCCTGAAGGCGTCGGCGGAGGCGATAATCCACGACCAGAGCGGCAGCATGTTGAGCAGCATCTCTTTCCCCGCGTCGGTGATGGTGTAAACCACGCGGGGCAGCTTTTCCTGATAATCGCAGCGCGATATCAGCCCGTCCCGTTCGAGATGGCGCAGCGTCCGCGTCAGCATTCTCTGCGTCACGCCCGCTAATTGGCGGCCTATCTCGCCGTGGCGCAGCGGCCCGTGGGTGCCCAGGATATGCAATGCCCCCAGCGACCAACGGTTGCCCGCATGCGCGAGGATCTCACGCTTCAACCCTTCATCGTCGTTGCTCAATTCTTCACAGAACGCCTGCGAAAATTGCAGCAGCGCTTCCCGATCGTTCGTCATATTCCTCTCCGGTATCACGCGTGTACCTAATTGAACCCGTTTTTGTCAGCTGTCAGGATGGCGCAGTGTCAAGACAGGAGGCAAGAATGAAATCCACAAATCCATCCATCAATAACGTGCTCATACTCGGCGCCGGTGAACTGGGGCTGCCGGTATTGCGCGCGATGAGCCGGCAGGCCCGGTTACACCACGCTTTAAACATCAGCGTGCTGCTGCGGCCGGAGGCCGCCCGCGCCGTCAGCGGCCCGCATCGGGCGCGGCGGGATGCGCTGGCGCGGCTCGGCATCGCCGTGGTGGAAGGCGATCTGCAGCAAAACAGCGTGGAGGCGCTGAGTGCGCTATTCCGTTCCTTCGACGCGGTGATCAACTGCAGCGGCTTTGTCGGCGGGGCGGGCACGCAGATAAAGATCACCCAGGCCGTTTTGCAGGCGGGCGTGGCGCGCTACTTCCCGTGGCAGTTCGGCGTGGACTACGATGTTGTCGGCACAGGCAGCGGGCAACAGGTGTGGGATGAACAGCTCGAAGTGCGCCACCTGCTGCGTGCGCAGAAGGCGACGGAGTGGGTGATTGTTTCCACGGGCATTTTCACCAGCTACCTGTTTGACCCGGGTTTTGGCGTGGTGGACGCGGCAACCAAAACGGTGCGCGCGTTGGGCGACTGGCGTTACGCGGTGACGCTGACCACCCCCGAGGACATTGGCCGGCTGACGGCCGCGATTTTTTTCCATCGGCCCGCGTTTCGCAACCAGGTGGTCTATATCGCCGGGGACACGTTGACCTACCGCGAGCTTGCCGATGTCATGCAGGCGCACTGGGGCGTTGAGGTCAACAGAGTCCTGTTGAACAAAGAGCGGCTACAGGAGGAGGTGCTGAACCATCCGCGTGACGTCGGCGCCAAATACCGGCTGGCTTTCGCCCGGCCCGACGGCGTGGCCTGGGATAAGGCGAAGACCTTCAATGCGCGCCAGGGCATAGCCACCACCACTGCCGAGCAGTGGCTGGCGCAGCAATGCCCGACCTCCCGGGACGGGTAGTCGCCTGGGCGCCGGACTTAGAACTGGCGCTGCATCCAGCGCACGTTCAGCCGCACCAGGGCGATGATGGCGCTGGAGAGCAGCCGCAGCCCGCCGGGCATGTCGCGGCGGCGGATGTCCAGCAGCAGCACGGTGCGCACCTGCGCGCTGTCGTTCCACACCTCGTGTTCGAAGGTATCGTCCCACAGCATGAACTCCCCCTCGTGCAGCCGGTATTCGCGGCCGTCCACTTTCAGCACCGCCGCCGGCATCCCGTCGGCGCGTTTGGGCATGTCCAGCACCAGATAGCCGCGCAGAATGCCGCGGAACGGCCCGCGGTGGGGCGGCACCTGTTTACCGGGCGCCAGGAAGGAGAGCGAGGCGGACAGCACGTCCGGCGACGAGGCGATCAGCGCTGCCAGCGTCGGGCAGCGCGCCAGGTTGCGGGCGATCGGCTGGCCGTAGGCCTTCATGATGAACATGCGCCAGTCGCGCGCGTCGTTGGCGGAGATCGATTCCTGCTGGATCATGATCTCGTGAAAACGGGGAATATTGTGCAGATCGTGGGCGACGGTCAGCGCCTCCTCGCGGATCTGCCGCCATTGGGCGGTGAAACGTTCGGCGTCGGGGAACAGCGCGGCGCTGTCGAGCACCGGCTTGCCCTGAATGCGGCGATCGTAAACATTGCGCAATGCGAGCACGGACCAATCATAAATCGCGGACATAATGACCTCGCCTCAGAAAACGCCAAATGGACACTGCGCGCGGTTCTTCGGCGCGGCGCGTCGTCTGCGGCGGCCGGAGGGGAAGAGCGGCAGGAAAAATTGGTACGCTTCAAGAGATTAGCACAGCATTTGTGCAACCGTGTGTCTGCGAATGTGTCGAAATGCGGCGAAAAAAACCACACAATTAAAGTGTGACGCGTATCGCATTTAGCGGGCCGGTTGGTTAAAATATCGCTACTTGCCCGCACCTGTCCGGATTTTGTTTACCATGGAACACACTCCCGTTTCGCGCTCAACCGCCTGGTTGCGCGTGGTTATCCTCGCCGTCTCGGCCTTTATCTTCAACACCACCGAATTTATTCCGGTCGGTCTGCTGAGCGACATCGCCGCCAGCTTCTCGATGCAAACCGAACAGGTCGGCCTGATCATTACCATTTACGCCTGGATCGTCGCCGCCGCCTCGTTGGCGTGCATGCTGCTGACCAGCAAAATCGAGCGCCGCAAGCTGCTGATCGGCGTGTTCATGCTGTTTATCGCCAGCCACGTGCTGACCGCCGTGGCCTGGAACTTCACCACGCTGGTCATCTCGCGCGCCGGCGTGGCGCTGGCGCACTCGGTGTTCTGGTCGATCACCGCCTCACTGGCGATCCGCGTGGCGCCGCCGGGCAAGAAAGCCCAGGCGCTGAGCCTGCTGGCGGGCGGCACCGCGCTGGCGATGGTGCTCGGGCTGCCGCTCGGGCGGGTGGTGGGGCAGCTGCTCGGCTGGCGGATGACCTTTATCGGCATCGCGGTGTGCGCCACCCTGGCGCTGGTGCTGCTGTGGCGCCTGCTGCCGGTGCTGAAAAGCGAGCACTCCGGTTCGCTGGCCAGCGTGCCGCTGCTGTTCAAACGCCCGGCGCTGCTGGCGCTGTACATGCTGACCGTCATCGTGGTGACGGCACACTTCACCGCCTACAGCTACATCGAGCCGTTTATCCAGACCGTGGCCGGGCTGTCGGAGAACTTCACCACGCTGATGCTGCTGCTGTTCGGCGCCGCCGGCATCGTCGGCAGCCTGCTGTTCAGCCGCTACAGCGAGCGTTTTCCTTCCGGCTTCTTTATCGGCGCCATCGCGCTGCTGGCCTTGAGCCTGCTGCTGCTGTTGCCGGCCGCCGGCAGCGAAAGCCACCTGACCGTGCTGTGCATCTTCTGGGGCATGGCGATCATGGCCATCGGCCTGTCGATGCAGGCCAAAGTGCTGAGCCTGGCGCCGGACGCCACCGACGTGGCGATGGCGATCTTCTCCGGCCTGTACAACTTCGGCATCGGCAGCGGGGCGCTGCTGGGCAACCAGGTGAGCCTGCATCTGGGCATGGGCAACATCGGCTTCGTCGCCGCGCCGCTGGCGCTGATCGCCCTCGGCTGGTGCCTGCTGAGCTTCTACCGCAGCGAACGGCTGCAGCAGCACCCCAGCCGTTAAGCCACCGATTCGGGATGCCGCTGCGGCATCCCAGGTTGCATTTTCCTGCTATAAAACAGGCTGCTGCAGCGTTTTATGCTTAACTTTTTTTCATAGTCTGCTAATTAAAAATTTAACTCCGACGCCGCTTCGCTAGCATAGAAAGTCATCAAAAATGTTAATGCGAGGTTAACGGTGAGTGACTCTGTAGCGGCGTCGCCGATCCATGCGCGGGATTTGGCGGCCAGAATCGACGCCTTGCCCGCGTCGGCCGGCCTGTGGCGCTTTATCATTCTGCTGTCGCTGGGCGGCTTTTTCGAACTCTACGATCTGTTCCAGACCGGCTATATCAGCACCGGCCTTATCGCCGACGGCATTTTCCACACCGGCGCGCAGGGCGTCTTCGGCGTGTCGGACCAGGCGGCCTTCGCCTCCGCCACTTTTCTTGGCCTGTTCGTCGGCGCCAGCCTGCTGAGCCCGTACGCCGATCGCTTCGGCCGCCGCGCCACCTTCATGTTCGCCCTGATCTGGTATGGCGCCTTCTCGCTGCTGCTGGCGTTTCAACAGCAGGCGGAGTGGGTGATCTTTCTGCGCTTTCTGGTGGGCGTCGGGCTCGGCATTGAGCTGGTGACCATCGATACCTACCTGACGGAGTGGGTGCCCGCGCATCTGCGCACCCGGGCTTTTGCCTTCGCGTTCTTCGTGCAGTTCCTGTCGGTGCCGGCGGTGGCGCTGATGTCCTGGTGGCTGGTGCCGCAGACGATTTGGGGCCTGAGCGGCTGGCGCTACGTGGTGATCGCCGGTGCGCTGGCTTCGCTGGTGATTTGGCTGGTGCGCAAGGGGCTGCCGGAGTCGCCGCGCTGGCTGGTGCAGCAGCGGCGCTATGCGCAGGCCCGGCAGGTGATGCGGGATATGGAGCGGCGCTGCGGCGTGGCGGCCACGGACTTCCCGTCGCGCCCGGCTGACGATGCCGAGGGGGCGCCGCTGCACGGCCGCTTTCGCGATATCTGGGCGCCGCAGTACCGCGATCGCACGCTGATGCTGGTGGTGATGAATTTCTTTCAGGCCATCGGCTTCTTCGGCTTCGGCAACTGGCTGCCGGCGCTGCTGTCGGGCAAGGGCGCTTCGGTCACCCACAGCCTGCTGTACGCTTTCTTCATCACGCTGGCCTACCCGCTGGGCTCGCTGCTGTGCAGCTTCTACGCCGACAAGATGGAGAACAAGTGGCAGATCGTGTTGTCTTGCCTGGTGACGGTGATCTTCGGCTCGCTGTTCGCGCTGCAGAACAACCCGCTGTGGCTGATCCTGTGCGGCTTCTTCATCACCTGGTCCAACGCCTGGCTGACCTACAGCTACCACTCCTATCAATCCGAGATCTTCCCGACCCACATCCGCGCCCGCGCCGTCGGTTTCTGCTACTCCTTCAGTCGCCTGTCGACGGTGTTCAGCAGCATCATCATCGGCATTATCTTGCAGTACGGCGGCTCGCTGGGGGTGATCGCGTTTATCGTCGCCAGCATGCTGATCGTGATGCTGGTGATCGGGCTGTTCGGCCCGAAAACGCGCGGCATCGATCTGGAAAACATCTGACGTTTTGCGCCGGCGGCGACGCCGGCCTCTTCAGCAAAAAAACTCGCGATCATGCGAAAATTATTCCGTTATCACTGCCTTTGCGCCTGCCGTACTGTTACCCGGTACAAAATCCAATTCAATACCGAGCGGGGAACACGTCATGAGCATCCTCACCGCGCCCGATGGCGCGCGCATTTTCTACAAGGATTGGGGCCGCGGCCAGCCGATCCTGTTCTCCCACGGTTGGCCGCTGTCCGCCGACGCCTGGGACAACCAGCTGCTGTTTTTTGGCCAGAGCGGGTTCCGGGTGATCGCCCACGATCGCCGCGGCCACGGCCGTTCGGATCAGACCTGGCACGGTAACGACATCAACCAATACGCCGACGATCTGGCTCTGCTGATTGAAACGCTGGATCTGCGCGATCTGATCCTGGTCGGCCACGCCATCGGCGGCGGCGAAGTGGCGCGCTACATCGGCCGCCACGGCAGCGATCGGGTGGCGAAGGTGGTGCTGGTGGGCGCCGTGCCGCCGCTGATGCTGCAAACGCCGGCCAATCCGGAAGGCGCGCCCATGGCGGCCTTCGACGGCATTCGCAGCGGCGTGGCGGGCAACCGCTCGCAGTTCTTCAAAGATCTGGCGGTGCCGTTCTACGGCTTCCACTGCGACGAGGTGGAGAGCAATGCGGGGCTGATCGACCACTTCTGGCTGATGGCCATGCAGGGCGGCGTGAAAGGGCAGTACGACGGCGTGAGCGCGTTCTCCGAAGTGGATTACACCGCCGATCTGTTGGCGATCGACAGGCCGACGCTACTGGTGCACGGCGACGCCGATCAGATCGTGCCGATCGGCGCCTCGGCGCTGAAAGCCGCTAAGCTTATGCAACAGGCGGAGCTGAACGTTTACGCCGGCGGCGCTCACGGCTTGGCGCAGGTCGATCCCGATCGCTTCAACGCCGATCTGCTGGCCTTTATCCAGAATTCGCCGTTCTAAGGGGGCGCGATGAACCTGACTGCTATCGCCGCCCGCTGCGCGCAGCGGCTGCATGCGCCCGCGGTGCGCTGGCTGCTGCTGCTCGCCATTTGCGCCGCCTACATCCAGGGCGGGTTGGTCAAGGCGCTGAACGTCGAAGGCGCGGTTGCCGAGATGACCCACTTCGGCCTGCAGCCGGCGGCGCTGTTCGCCGTGCTGGTGACGCTGCTGGAACTGGCGGCGTCGGCGCTGATCCTGAGCGGCTTTTATCGCTGGCTCGGCGCGTTGGCGCTGGCCGGTTTTACCCTGATGGCGACGCTGATGGCCAATCCGTTCTGGCAGTTCGACGGGGCGGAGCGCGGCCAGATGATGAACGGATTTTTTGAACACCTCGGGCTGGCCGGCGCGCTGTTGCTGGTGGCATTTAACGATTTGAAGGAGCGAACGGATGGCTGAACAGACGGAAAACAAGGCGGCGGCGGGCGGCTTCGCGCCGCTGAAAATCCCATTATTTGCGGTGCTGTGGGGCGCCACGGTGCTCGGCAACGTCGGCAGCTTTATGCGCGACGTCGCCAGCTCGTGGCTGATCACCGATCTGTCGAGCAACCCCTCGGCGGTGGCGCTGATGCAGACCGCCGCCACGCTGCCGGTGTTCCTGCTGGCGATCCCGGCGGGGGTACTGTCGGACATCCTCGATCGGCGGCGCTTTCTGATCTTCGTGCAAATTCTGCTGGCCTGCGTCAGCGGCAGCCTGCTGGTGCTGTCGCAGACCGGGGCGCTGACGGTGGAATACCTGCTGGCGCTGACCTTCGTCGGCGGCATCGGTGCGGCGCTGATGGGGCCGACCTGGCAGGCGATCGTGCCGGAGCTGGTGCCGCGCACCGAGCTGAAAAACGCCGTGGCGCTGAACTCGCTCGGCATCAACATCGCCCGCTCCATCGGCCCGGCGGCCGGCGGCCTGCTGCTGGCCAGCTTCGGTGCCGGCGCGGCCTACGGCGCGGACGTGATGAGCTATGTGCTGGTGATCGCGGCGCTGCTGTGGTGGAAGCGGCCGAAGGCCGAGGACAGCGGCCTGTCGGAACACTTCTTCGGCGCTTTCCGCGCCGGGCTGCGCTATGCCCGTTCCAGCCGTGAGCTGCACGTGGTGCTGCTGCGGGCAGCGGTGTTCTTCGCCTTCTCCAGCTCGGTCTGGGCGCTGCTGCCGCTGGTGGCGCGCCGCATGCTGGGCGGCAGCGCCGGCTTTTACGGCGTGCTGCTGGGGGCGGTAGGCGCCGGGGCGATCCTCGGGGCGATCGCGCTGCCGCGCCTGCGCCAGCGGCTGAATGCCGACGGGCTGGTGCTGCTGGCGGCGGTGCTCACCGCCGTGGTGATGGCGGCCCTGTCGCTGGCGCCGCCGCAGTGGCTGGCGGTGGTGCTGCTGTTGGTGCTGGGCGCCGGCTGGATCATTGCGCTGACCACGCTCAACGGCGCGGCGCAGGGCGTGCTGCCCAACTGGGTGCGCGGCCGCGGCCTGGCCATCTACCTGATGGTGTTCAACGGCGCGATGGCGGCAGGCAGTCTGCTGTGGGGGCTGGTGGCGCAGGAGCTGGGCGTGGCCGCCACGCTGCTGGTCGGCGGCGTCGGCCTGTTGGCGGCGGGGCTGCTGTTCCACCGCCTGCGCTTGCCGACCGGCGAGGCCGATCTGCAGCCGTCGAACCATTGGCCGGAGCCGCTGGTCAACACGCCGGTCGAGAACGATCGCGGCCCGGTAATGATTCAGGTGGAGTACCGCATCCGCGAACAGGATCGGCCGCAGTTCCTGCGCACGCTGCTGATGCTGGAGCGGGCGCGTCGCCGCGACGGCGCTTACGCCTGGGGCATTACCGAGCACACCGGCGATCCGGAATGCATCATGGAGTGGTTCCTGGTGGAGTCCTGGGCGGAGCACCTGCGGCAGCACCAGCGGGTGTCGCACGCCGACGCCGATCTGCAGCAGGAGGCGTTGCGCTTCCACATAGGGCCGGAGAAACCGGTGGTGCATCACTTCCTGTCGCTCGACCGGCATCAGGTGAAGCATTAACTGCACGGCCAGGCGGTGAGAAGGTGCTATGCTTTTGGTCGGTTCGGCGGCGCGGCCGCCGTAAGACGAATGTAGTCAGCACAGGGAGACACATTGATGACGGCACCTTCTGCTTTTGCCCGCGAGCTTGGGCTGCGCTATCCGATCGTTCAGGGGCCGATGAACGGCGCGTCGCCGCCGGCGTTGGCGGTGGCGGTGAGCAACGCCGGGGCGCTGGGCTCGTGCGCGGCGGCGCTGTTTTCACCGGCGGTGATCCTCGAACGCGTGCAGCAGATCCGCGCGCAGACCACCGCGCCGTTCAACATCAATCTGTTTCTGCTCGATGAGCAGCACCCGGATCTCGCCGAGCTTAAGCGCGCCCAGCACCTGCTGCGGCCGTTCCGCGAAGCGCTGGGGCTGAGCGAGCCGCCGATCCCCACCCAATTCGCCGAAAACAACCGTGACCAGATCGCGGCCTTGCTGGAGGCGGCGCCGCCGGTGGCCAGCTTCACC
>NZ_FCJA01000002.1:399735-738055 GCF_001537385.1 Serratia sp. 2880STDY5682894
TCCCGGTGATCGCCGCGGGCGGCATCATGAACGGGCGCGGCATCGCGGCGGCGCGCTTGCTGGGCGCGCAGGCGGCGCAGCTGGGCACCGCGTTCCTGTGCAGCCCGGAGTCGGGCATCGCCGATGCCTGGCGGGTGGCGCTGCGCAACGCCGGCGATGACAGCACGCGCCTGACGCGCGCCTTCAGCGGCCGCCCGGCGCGCGGTATCGTCAATGATTTCATGCGCCAGATGCGCGCGGAAGAGGCGCAGATCCTGCCTTATCCGGTGCAGAACGCGCTCACCGGCGATATCCGCCAGGCGGCGGCCAAGGCCGGGCGCGGGGAGTTTATGTCGCTGTGGGCCGGGCAGGGAGTGGGCCTGGCGCGGCCGATGCCGGCGGCGGAGCTGGTCGCCACCCTGGCGAGGGAGCTGGAGGCGGTGTGACCTCGTATGCGCGATTTGGGGGGAGCAACGGAGCCAAAACCGTCGTTTTCTGACCTTGGGCTCGACTGAAAACCAATCTGGCGTGGAATTAGCCATCAACGAAAACGTCCAACAAACGCTCGTTTGTTGGACGCTGCTTAAAACGCACTTATGGAAGGCACTGGTAATTATTCAATACCGTATTTTTTCTCGGTTACGAATGCGGGTTCTTTCCAGTTTGGACCTTTTTTATAGCCACCTTTTCCATTAGATGATACATCCCCTTTTTCTCGCATACTTTTCACTAATGAAATCAGTTCAATGTTTGATATACGTTTATTACCATACATAGTGCAATACCCATCTAATTGAGGATGAGATATCCCGTTTTCTTTTCGTCCCGACAAGAATAAAACTATGTCTCGGATTTGTTCATTTTCAAACATAGGTTTAAAATCAATCATATATAGCCTCTGGATTTATTCATCACCAGCTTTTAATGCTTCTGGTGTATATAATAGAGAGCGATCGCTACTTAATTTGTAATCTTCCAACGTCGCCGTATGAGTGTTATTCCACGTAGCACCATCGTCATCAGGTGATATTCCATCAGGAACACCAACTGCTCTATAACGCTCCAATTCCCTGAGTTCGTGGGTGTAAAAACGCTTGTCGGTATCGGTGGGCTGTACTTCTCCCTTCAGGATTTTTTCCAGGCGGTCAATCATCACCTTGTTATCGGGAGATTCTCCAAACCGCCCGGTATGCAGCTTCACCTTGTCCACGCCGGCGCGGTCAATGGTGGCAGTTTTCCAGTCCAGATTCTGAATTGGGCCACCGGCCTTGTCCGTGTTGTAGTCGCGACCACTGTATTGTCCTTTAGCGTTGGTTTCACCATAGATACCACTGAGCATGACATAGACAGGCTCAACGCCGGTCCCCGTTGCATCAGGCTGCCAGTAGATAAAATCCTGCAGTGGCATGTCATCTGCAGGGAACGTCGTCGTGACGATACTGTCGGCCTGCTTTATCTCCGTACCGGTATGCACCGGCGTTACCGGCGCTGCAGGCGCAGGATTGCCGGTATGCCACGGCCCCGACGGGGCAGCGCCCGGGTTTATCAAAATGGTTCGCCCCGGCGCACCGGCCACCGCCGGCAAGGTGATCCGGTCCAGGCCGGTTTTTTCATCGCGCACCGGCCGATACACCGGCACGGTAGCGGAGACGCCGCTCGTTCCTGTTTTGACCAGTATTACCTCTTGCTGACCGTTATTCCCCCGGCGAATAAACCCGCGCACCGGCAAATTGACCGTGGTCATTTCCGGCTGAATCTGTGTTTTCCCTGCGGCAACCAGGCTGGCCGGAACGGTAAACATCTGTGTCAAATCACGACCCAGCAATTTATCAATATCGCTCTGACTTTCACCGGCTTTCCCCGGCCAGAATCCGAAAACGAAGGCGCCGACTGCCGGAGCTACCGCACTGAGCGTGACAACCCGGGAAACTTCGACGGCGCCGCGCCACACTCCACCGGATACCCAGCCGGCCAGCTCACTGGCGCTGGTCATCACGCTGTTGATCCATGTCGATAATTGTACCATACCGCCCGCGCGGTTGAGCACCATGACCCCGGCCGTGGCCATCGCGGCATTGGCCGCTTTTATCATGCCGGGTGTATAGACCGGGGCGTCCAGTACGCCGGCTTTGGCGAACAGCGCTTTCCGTGCTGCTTCAGCCTTGCGGGCTTCCTCTGCCTTACGGGCCTCTTCGGCTTTGCGGGCTGCTTCCGCTCGACGGGCTTCCTCTGCCTTGCGAGCTTCCTCAGCTTTGCGGACCTCCTCTTCCTTCTCGCGCAGTTCACTTTCTAAATGTTCAATATTTTGTTTAGCTGCGTCAATTTCTAATTGTATTCTCTTCTCCTCTTCCAGTTTGTTACCCATCTCTTTTCTGGTCAATGATTGCTGCTCCCTAACCCAGGGCGTAGGTTTTTCTCTAGAGAAGAACCAGCTTTCATTATTCAGCTTTAAATATTCCTGATGTACTTTTCTCTTATTAGCTTCGTTTCGAAGAATGGTAAGACGTTCTTTGCTTACCTTTAACTTACTAATAATTGCTTTTAGGTTTGCTTTCTCGAATTCACTAAGTTGACTGCTTTCAGCTTTCTTGCTTAATGCATCAATATCCTTTTGAATTTCTTTAATTTTGTTGTCAGCTTCATTGACTTTATTAGCGTAAAACTGAATGGCTTTATCCGAATCCTCACGATAACTCTCTTTTGCTTCATTACTGAATGGCGTGATATCATCATCGTCAGGATCAAAAGCACTTATCGGTTTATTAATATCGGAAATTTTTTGATCCCAGATATGGGTAATATTACTCAATTCCTTCTGTCTATCAGGTAAACCCTCGCCAACCCATGCTTCTACAACCATATTGCTATCTGATAAGTCAAACCCTCGTTGCCACCCATGTCCATTCCAGTTGTATCCCATTGAAGTCATTACATCGCGTTCATACTGCGTTGTATCTTCATATCGTGTCATAATCCGATCCCTCTTCAAATAGAACGATGTAATCAACGCGATGCCGAGCTGCGAATAACGCAGACATTATCGAACCGGGAAGCAGCTTTTGCATTTACACCGCCTTGACGCTCCCTTCCTTTACCATCACCGTAATTAAATCCATTCATAATTGAGTTCCTTTCCGTCATCGTGTTGTACGCGTGGTACTCACCTGTAAAGGCGCTGAGAGGCATTCAGTGCTAACCCCCCCAATATTGTTAATCAGGCGCGCTCAATGCCTTTTTCCAAGGCTGCCAGTCGTCTTTCAAAAGCCTCTCGTTCTGCTTCGCGCAGTGAGCGTTCTTCCTTAAGCGCCTCAACCAGCAACGCCACTACGCCGTTGATATTGATGCTGCGGGCATCTTTCAGTACGCTGCCGTCATTGAGTTTCAGCTCGGTCTGGGCAACGGATTGGGGGAGAATTTCTTCCACTTCCTGTGCAATCACGCCGGCTTCCGGCACGCCCTGTTTGAGGTAGGTGTAGCCGCCGATGTTGGCCAGCTTGTCCAGGGCGCCGTCGATTGGGGTTATTTCCGTTTTCATACGGACGTCAGAGCTGATGTTCCACCCGCCGCCGGTGACGGCATAGCCGTCTTCTTTGAAAACGAACCAGCTATTTTTATTACCGTCACTCACGTTAATGACCAGCTCGTTGTACTTCACATGGTCGTGATGATAAATTTTTACGTGTTTGTTACCTGGATTAGGTAAATAAAGCCCGTTGGTGAGGGATTCCTGCGATTTATCGACATTCTCAGGCGGGCTTGCAGTGAACCATCCGTGAGCGTTGCGTTTGGTCAGTTGCCCAACAGACAGCTCGGCATTGGGTTTGACCCGGAGTTCATTCCAGTTTCCCTGCCAGTCGCGGTAAGAGAGCAGGCCATAATCCTCTTTGCCGGCGACCACGCGTGACCCCATCAACATGGCCGTAGTGACGTTACCGCTGGTGAAGTCGGTATGTACGGCAGCCGCATCATAGACCTGCCCATTAATAAGTGGGGCTGGACCGGTGGTCGCGGTGGAGATGCCGGCATTATGCGACACCATCGCCCCGCCGGAGATATCTACGCCGTTGCGCAGAGCCACCCGACCGGAAACCAGATTGAACGAGAAGGGGCGCAGCGTGTTCCACTGCCCGTCCTGGGCCTGCCCGTTTGGTGTGGTCAGGGCATAAAAATCTTTGCCATCGTTACGCAACATCACGCCGGTGTTGCCGTTGGCCAGTCGAAAGCCGTTGGCAGATTTTGAGACGATTTCATCGTCGCTGATGACCCGTTTGCGAAGGGTGGTGAGTGATTTAAGTTCGGTGATGTCGTCGTTGACGCCACTCTGTACCTGGGCATTTTTCTTTTGTTCAGCCATGATAATTCCTCAGTTTATTAATAAGTTCCTGCCATGGAAATGGCGCATGGTAACGCCTTAAAGACAGTTAACGACGCTGCGCATTTAAGGCGAAGATGGTTAAAAAAAGTACGAAATCTGTATGTATGAACAGTAGTTTGTGAGCATCAAGAATAAATATCAAATGATAATGACAATCGTTTGTTGTGTGGTGGATGAGACAAGAAAGTAGAACGGATGATTTCTGGCGATGACGTGATAACTTATTAATTTATAGATCAATGGTCATTTAAATTGACTGCTTAAGTGTGTTTGTTGTTCCGTTGCTCCCCACACCCATTTACTGCTTTGGCGATGGATGTGGGAACCGCGCAAAAAACGCCAGCGGCAGGCCTGAAAAGAAATAAACAGTCCGGCGTTCGCGCCGGACTGCGGGTTTGTCTTGGCTAGACGAGAATATCGGCGGAGGCGTCGACCTGCCCAACGATTTTAACCAGGAAATCAGGCAATTGATTGCCGGAGAGATTGATGGCCAGATCGGTGACATTCTGCTGCGCGTCATAATTCAGCGCCGCTTCATACAACGAGCCGCTTAAACTATTCACGAAGTGCAACTCGCTCCCTTCTGCCTTAGCCGTCTGGTTGATCCACGAGAGATCGATTTTATCCACCGCCGTCTGGAAATCACGGATCCAGTCCGGTGCGGCGGCTTGGCTGTCGCCGGCTGCGCGGAAGACGAAGGTGTCGGCGCCTGCATTGCCCCAGAGCTGATCGGCGCCGCCGGCACCGTAAATGATGTCGTTGCCTGCACCGCCTTTTAGCGTATTGTTCAGCGCGTTGCCCACTAAAATGTCGGCGCCGCTGCCGCCGATGATATTTTCAATCTGCGCGCCGTAGGCGATGGCGATATTCGCCTTCAATCCGCCCACATCTGAGAATGCGCCTTCGTTAATGTTGATGCGCTGATCCTGGCTGTAGCCTGAAAAATCCAGCGTGTCATTGCCGCCGGCATCCCAGATAGCCGCCACGATTTTGTCCGTGGACGTCTTAACGCTCAAAAAGTCTCTGTCCGTATTCGAGTTGAAACCATAGGTGGTATCGCCGGTGCGCGTGGTGGTATTCGCGCCGTACAGCTTCTGAATGGCGGTAATATCATCCAGCTGCGGCCCCGAGGGCCATACGCCTTTATAGTCGGTACCGGTGTTTTGTTCACTAAAATAGCTCATCAAAGAATATTGATGGTCGTCCTCATAATATTTCGCCGAGTTGGTGTAGGTGGGGTAAGTCGCGTTGGAGGCATCATAGTTTCCGGGGTGGGAGAGCCCGAGCGCATGCCCTATTTCATGGGTGAGCGTATCCCTGGCATAGTTATTGGTCTGCGGATTCGAAGCGTCGTAGCCTTTGTTACCGCTGATCCAGATGGTGCTTTTAAGGTCGTTTTGCGTACTTTCATAGGAGGTGTAATTGCCTCCGCTGGCCGCCTTATAAAAACCAAACTTTATATCAGCGCTTTTGGCATCGGTGCCTTTGACCTCGGTGAAGGTGATATTGGCCACGTCCGACCAGGACTGCAATGAAAGCTTGGTTTGGGCTTGCTGCGCGGCGGTAAGCTGCGCGGCGCCCGTCTTGTCGCTGCCGGTATAGACGGGGAAAGAGTAGGTCAAGGTAGCCGCATGGTCGGTCACGCCTTTGCCATTGGCGGAATAATGGCTCCTCAGCAGCAGATCTGAAACCTCTTGCGTGGTATATGACGGTTTACTGCTCCCCGCGTGATCGCCTCTTTCATAACGGGTTAAATAATCGGAAATCTTATCGGTCGCTAATGACATATCAAACTCCTTTGGACGTTGACAATATTGCACCTAACGCTCTATATGCTCGTACACAGGTTTGAAAATCAGGGATAATTAAGGTGATATCATTGGCTTGCCTCCTTGGTCTGGCTTGAATATCGCACTCAAGCGGGATATGTCCTTATCATTAATCACGGTGAGGAATTAATGGTGCGCAGTGATTGGCTGAAAGCAGTATAGGCATAATTATTTTATTAATGAGTTATTCTTATATGAATCTTTTACATAAGATATGCGTAAAAGGCGTGCTTAAATAACCAGGTGGAATTAAACCTTTATTTAATATTACTCTGTAATTGGCTCGCGAAGTTTATGTGACTGATTTATCTTTTTGCTTTTCTTTGATTTTTATCTGTGAATGGCGGTGAGTAACCGCCATTGCCGTAACGCATAGAGGCGGCCACACGCCGACGATCGTCATTAATTGAGTTCGGGATTATTAAGGGCACCCGCGTACACCAATTAACTTGACTGATACTTAAAAACTGTAGGTGCCCTGCGCCAGCACGAAGTTCATGTCTTTCAGCCCGGCATGTTGCTGCAGGCTGTGGCCGACGTCGAAGTAGACATAGGCCACTTTGAACTGGAGATCGCTGCGTGGCGTCCAGGTGGTTTCGACCTGATACTGATTGCCGATAAAGCGCGAGCCCTGCTCGCTGCCTTTCACCGGGCGCATCGGCCCGAGATAGAAGGCATCCTCGCGGCGTTGCCGCCATAGCGCGTCCCAGCTGAAATCGATGGACAGGGTTTGCCACGGCGTAATCGTGACCGAAGGGTGGATGGCGATCAGGTTAGCCGGCGCCACCAGTCCGTTCTCGGTCAGGTAGGGCAGCTTGGGGTACATGGCGTTAAAAGTATTGAGCTGCCCATCGTGACCGTTTTTATCGCCGCTGGCGATGCCAATCTTGCCGCCGAAGCGCGGTTGCCAGCGCCAGTCGCTCACCGTATACCCGGCGTGCGCCGACGCCGACCAGGCGCGGATGTCACGCTGTTCTGCGCTGCCGAACTGCCAGGCGGCCTCGTTGTCCCAGTCGAATCCCTGCGCCGCGCCGAAAATGCGCGCGCCGACGGTATAGCGCCGCTCTTGCCCGCTGAGCTGCGCGTAGTGGGCATCGCTATCCTCAAAGCCGAAGGTGTAGAGATCGAGCGAGGAAGCCAGCGCGGCCAGCGGCGTGGTGCCGTACAGCCCCCACACCTTTTGGCTGTTGTCGGTATCGTCGTCGAAACTGCCGGTTTTAAGGGTGACGGGATGGCCGATAAAGGCGTCGAGGCGGTTTTTATCCTTGGCCCAGCTGGCGCGGACGGCGTCGAAAGAACGGCGCACGTTGGGGCCGTCGCGGGTGCCCATCAGGTGTAGCGAACCCAGCGCAATCTCCTGGCGGCCGACCCGCAGGGTGCCGAGGCCGTAGGCGGTGGGCAGTTTTAAGTCCACATAGCCCTGACCGAGATAGGCATGATCTTCGTCGGTCGGCTTGCGCCCGCGATCGCGCGGCGTGGCCAGTGACGATCCCAACTGAACATAGGCGCCAAAGTTGTCGCCATAGTCGAGGCGTGCGCCAATCAGCAGGCGCTGCATGAAGGTATCGTCGCGTCCGCCGCTCAGATCCCGTTGATCTGTCCATTCATAGCGCTCGCGCAGTGAACCGTCGAAAGACAGGGTGGCCGCATCGCCCAACGGGATGTTTTTCCAGGGGGACGCGGCGGGCTCCGCCGCCAGGGCGGGGAGCGTGGAGAACAGCAACAGTGCGGGAAGCGTGCGTTTCATCATGGATATCCGAAGAAAAAAGCGCGCCGCAGCGCGCCTTGGGTTTATTTAGCCGCCTGGTGAATTTCGGCGATGTAGCCGCCGGGGAAACGCACCAGCGCCGAGGCGCGGCGCTCCGCCGCCGTCGAACGCCACAGCACCTGCGCGCCGCTGGCCGTCGCTTTGGCCAGCGTGGCCGGCAGATCGTCGACGCCATAGCCGGTGCGCTCATGGCCGAACGGATAAGGCAGATGCCCGTCGGTGACGAAAATGCGCGTTTTGCCGAAGCGGGAGTCCAGCGCGATCTGACGGATCTTACCGTTGTCGCTGCGGCCGATCGCCGTATCGCTGACCTGTTCGTCGCTCACGACCTTGCCGTGCGAGAACGCCTGGTAGCTTTTCAGGAAATCGTCGACGCGGTAGGCGGAGAGATACAGGCGGTTTTCCGGCACGCTCAGCAGCGGCTTGTAGTTAGGCGCCTTGGTGTGCCAATAGAGCTGCATGTTGACGCCGCCGGGCCACTGGATCACCGCGTCGCGGCCGATCGGATCGTCGAAAGGCGCAACCTGCACATCGGCGCCGGCGGCCCTGGCTTGGCGGATGGCGGCGTCCATATCCCTGACCAGAAAACCGTTGCGCTCGGTGCCGAACGGGTGCGGGATCGGCGTTTTGAAATCGAACACCGAGAAGCTGCCGGCCGGCGTCAGTATCAGCTGGGAGTAAGTTTCGCTCGGCGTGGGCGTGACGTTGACCAGCACGCGTTCGGTGCTGGTACCGCCGAATGTTTTCAGAATGCTGTCGACAAAAGCATCCATCTTGCCGCGTTCGACGTAGACATGGGTGGTGTCATATTGCGGCCCTACGGCGAGAGACGCCGTATCGGCCGCCCAGGACAGTGCCGGGAGCAGCAGCGCAAGGGCCGATATCCTCAGCCGACGAGAAGAAATACCGATAATATGTTGCATGATGACCTCCAGGTAGCGGTTATTTTCCTGAGTAAAGTGTGATTCCCTATGACCTTTCCCGTCGGTTGAAAAATAAAAAAGAAAAGCGCAGTGCGCGGGGTGAAGCATTAAATAAGGGCGAGCGTCTGGCGCCTGGGAAAATATCACCCAGGTGCAGAACCTCTTTTTTATTGGCATAAAAACGGTGGGCGCCTTTGGCGGCCGGGCCCGCAGCCGCTAAGGGGCGGCGATGAGAATAAGGCCCGCCTTGGCGCATATTGAGGTGAATCGAGGATAATCCATAATGGTGTTCTCCTGGATGGGATATATCGCATTAGCCAGCTGAGTTTACGGTCTTCATTGCCGTCTAAATATAAATACAGCATTAAAAGAATTGCCGCCCATCAAATTTTTATATGACTTGTTGAGTAAATACGAATAAGCGGGTAAAGAGAATATCGCGGCGCCAGCCATGGCTCGCCGAAGCAGGCCGTTGAGGGGGCTTACGCCAGGTTTGGGCGATCGTCGTAAGGGTTATTGATGTTCTTAGCGGGAAGGAACAGCGCGAAGATCAGCATTACATAGGGTGTGAAGCAGAACCATGTCAGGCACCAACCACCGGAGTAACCCGCATCATGCAAACGGCGCACATTGGCCGCTAGCATAGGCAGCAGAAACGCCGCAAGCGCGAAAATGGAAATCTCATTCATCTTGCTGGCGATAACGGCGAGATAAAGCAGAAACCAAACGTGTTGGCACAAAAGCAGCATTGAGTAAGGCCCACGGCTTTCGCGGCCTGAGTAAGTGAAGGTCTTTTTGTAACTGCTGAAGAGCGGGTGAGCGCTGTCCGATGTCTTTATCATGCCATCTCCTTGGCTGCGGTTAGCCAACGTTAGCACGAGATTGCGATAAAGATATGCATCAATGATTAAAAAGCCCGCCAGGTTTACCGTGGCGGGCTTTGTGCTGTCGCTTAGTTACGCCAGATCGAAACGATCGAGGTTCATCACTTTGTTCCAGGCGGCGACGAAGTCGTGGGCGAACTTCTCCTGCGCGTCGGCGCTGCCGTAGACTTCGGCCAGCGCGCGCAGCTGCGCGTGTGAACCGAACACCAGATCGACGCGGCTGCCGGTCCACTTGACCGCACCGCTGCGGCGATCGCGCCCTTCGAACAGGCCGTCTTCACCGACCGGGTGCCAGGTGGTGCCCATGTCGAGCAGGTTGACGAAGAAGTCGTTGGTCAGCGCCTGCGGCCGCTGGGTGAACACGCCGTGCTGCGTGCCGCCGACGTTGGCACCGAGCACCCGCAGCCCGCCGACCAGCACCGTCATTTCCGGCGCGGTCAGGGTCAGCAGCTGCGCCTTGTCGACCAGCAGCGTTTCGGCCGGCACGCGGTATTTGCCCTTCAGGAAGTTGCGGAATCCGTCGGCGAGCGGCTCCATCGCTTCGAAAGAGTCCACGTCGGTCTGCTCCTGCGAAGCGTCCATGCGGCCCGGCGCGAACGGCACCGTCAGGGCCAAACCGGCGTTCTTCGCCGCCTGTTCCACGCCCGCGGCGCCGGCCAGTACGATCAGATCTGCCAGCGAGACGCGCTTGCCGCCGGTCTGGGCATCGTTGAAGGTGCGTTGGATGCTCTCCAGCTTGGCCAGCGTCGCGGCGAGCTGCGCAGGCTGGTTGACCGCCCAGTCTTTTTGCGGTGCCAGGCGAATGCGCGCGCCGTTGGCGCCGCCGCGTTTGTCGGAACCGCGGAAGCTCGAAGCGGAAGCCCAGGCGGTGGAGACCAGCGCCGACACCGGCAGGCCGGAAGCCAGCACGGCGTTTTTCAGCGCGGCGATGTCATGCTCGTCGATCAGCGGATGATCGACCGCCGGGATCGGATCCTGCCAAATCAGCTCTTCCTGCGGCACTTCCGGGCCGAGGTAGCGCGCACGCGGCCCCATGTCGCGGTGGGTCAGCTTGAACCAGGCGCGGGCGAAGGCGTCGGCCAGCTCCTCCGGGTGCTCATAGAAGCGGCGCGAAATCTTCTCGTAGGCCGGATCGAAGCGCAGCGACAGGTCGGTGGTCAGCATGGTCGGGCGGCGTTTTTTGTTCGGATCGAAGGCGTCGGGAATGGTTTCACCGATGTCTTTCGCCACCCACTGATGCGCGCCGGCCGGGCTTTGGCTCAGCTCCCATTCGTATTCGAACAGGTGGCGGAAGAAGTCGTGGTTCCACTGGGTTGGGGTGGTGGTCCAGGTGACTTCCAGGCCGCTGGTGATGGCGTCTTTGCCGACGCCGGTGCCGAAGGTGCTGTGCCAGCCGAGGCCCTGCGACTCCAGCCCGGCCGCTTCAGGATCGGCGCCGACGTTAGACGCCGGGCCGGCGCCGTGGGTCTTGCCGAAGGTGTGACCGCCGGCGATCAACGCCACGGTTTCTTCGTCGTTCATCGCCATGCGGGCGAAGGTTTCACGAATGTCGCGCGCGGCGGCCACCGGATCGGGATTACCGTCCGGGCCTTCCGGGTTGACGTAGATCAGGCCCATCTGCACCGCCGCCAGCGGGTCTTCCAGGTCGCGGTCGCCCGAGTAGCGGCTGTTTGGCCCGCCGCTCAGCTCCAGCCAGATCTTCTCCGAACCCCAGTAGACGTCGTCCGGCTCCCAGGTGTCGGCGCGGCCGCCGGCGTAGCCGAAGGTTTTGAAGCCCATCGATTCCAGCGCTACGTTGCCGGTCAGGATAATCAGGTCGGCCCAGGAGATATTGCGGCCGTATTTCTGTTTGATGGGCCACAGCAGGCGGCGCGCCTTGTCGAGGCTGACGTTGTCCGGCCAGCTGTTGAGCGGGGCGAAGCGCTGCTGGCCTTCGCCCGCGCCGCCGCGGCCGTCGCCGATGCGGTAGGTGCCGGCGCTGTGCCAGGCCATGCGGATGAACAGGCCGCCGTAGTGGCCGAAGTCCGCCGGCCACCATGCCTGCGAGTCGGTCATCAGGGCGTGCAGATCCTGTTTGACCGCCGCCAGATCGAGGCTGTTGAAGGCATCGGCGTAGTTGAAGTCTTTGTCCATCGGATCGGACAGGGGGGAGTGCTGATGCAGCGGTTTCAGGCTGAGCTGATTAGGCCACCAATCCTGATTGGTGGGGCCGTCTTGCGGTGCGGGCTGCTTGCCGCCCGAAAACGGGCATTTGCTTTCAGTTGTCATAATGCGCTCTCTGCTTCCGTAAGGGTGCTCCAGCCGCCGGGCGTGGAGCGGTTAACAAGGCATGCGGGTCAGGCTTGCGTCGGGTGTTGCGCTAAGTAACTGAACTCAATGGAATCACATCGCCCTGGCCGCTAACGGGCACAGGGCGACTCATGGCTAAGCTTAGTCAGCGGCGGCGGAGAGATAAAATAGGAATGAGTGAATATTGCGATAGCTTGCGGCGATTCATGGCTGTGTTATTGATAGCCGGCACGCCGCCTTATCGACGCCGCAGCATCACCTTGAGCACCGCGTCTGCCAGCTTGCCGAACGGTGCGCGCAGCAGATCGGTGAAGTGCCAGCGGCTTTGGATGAAGACGCCCTTGGCGTGGCTCAGCGCCCGGAATCCTTCAATGCCGTGATAGGCCCCCATGCCGCTGGGGCCGATGCCGCCGAACGGCAGATCGTCCTGGGCAAAATGCAGCAGGGTGGCGTTGACGCTAACGTTGCCGGAGGTGGTGCGCGCCAGCAGCCTGTCCTGCAGCGTGCCACCTGGGCCAAAGTAGTACAGCGCCAGCGGGCGCGGCCCGGCGTTGATCACGTCGATCGCTTCATCAAAGGCGGCGTAGGTGCGTATCGGCAGCAGCGGCCCGAAGATCTCCTCTTGCATGATCCGGCTGTCGTCGGGGGCGCCGACGATCAGCGTGGGGGCGAGGGTTTTCGGCCGTTCCGCCGCCGAGTCCGGGCGGTGGCCCACCGGAACGATCCGCGCGCCCCGCGCCTGGGCGTCGGTGAGCAGATCTTGCAAACGCTGGTAGTGCCTGTCGTTGATGATGGCGCCGTAGTCATGGCTCGTCGGCCCGTCAGGGTAAAACGCTTTGACCGCCGCGTCGTAGAGCGCGATGAAGTTTTCCACATCGTCCTGATGGATCAACAGGTAATCGGGTGCGATGCAGGTTTGGCCCGCGTTCGACAGCTTGCCGAACGCCAGGCTGTTAACGGTTCTGGCGGTGAGCGCGCCGGGCGCCACGACGGCGGGGCTTTTGCCGCCCAGCTCGAGCGTCAAGGGCACCAGATTTTTACCGGCCGCCTGCATGATCTGGCGGCCGATCGCCGTGCTGCCGGTGAACACCAGGTGATCGAACGCCAGTGTGCTGAACCCGGCCCCGACGTCCGGCCCGCCGGTCACCACCGCGACCTCATCGGCGGGAAACAGCGCCGCCAGCATCGTTTCGATGAGTTGGCTGGTGCGCGGCGTGAGCTCCGAAGGTTTCAGCATCACGCGGTTGCCGGCGGCCAGGGCGGTGGCCAGCGGGATGAAGGTCAACGAGAAGGGATAGTTCCACGGCGCCATGACGCCAATCACGCCTTTAGGTTGGTATTGCACGTAGGCGCGCCCGGCCTGGTACGGCAGGGCGACGTGGCGGCGTTCCGGCTGCATAAAGCGCTTCAGGTGGCGCAGCAGATAATCGATCGCCTGCACGGTGACCAGGATCTCCAGAATGTCGGTTTCGTAAGGCGAGCGGTGGCCGAAGTCCGCGCTGACGGCCGCCGTCAGCGCACCGCGCTGGGCCAAAATGGCGCTCCGCAGGCGGCGCAGGGCGGTTTTGCGCTGAGCGATCGTCGGTGCGCCGTCGCGCAGGAAGGCATGGCGCTGGGCGGCAAGCCGTTGCTCCATCGTCATGAGGATGTTATCTCCCTGCACTTGAATTCTCCTGATGCCGAGTGAAAGCGGGAATGCGGTTTGCCGAATCCTGTTTGACCTTAAAGTGAGCTTTAAACCTATACTCGTTAAACGATCAACGCAAGATCGTCGGCCAACCGGGATGAGGGAGCCAGAGATCCCGGCGCCGTGCGCAGTATAAACCTTCTTTTTTAACCATAGTGTAAATGGGAGAAACGACATGGGTTACGTAACAACCAGCGATGGCGTCGAGATTTTCTACAAGGATTGGGGCCCCAAAAACGGCAAGGTTATCTACTTCCACCACGGCTGGCCGCTGTCCAGCGACGACTGGGATGCCCAGATGCTGTTCTTCGTGAACAAAGGGTTCCGCGTGGTGGCGCACGATCGCCGCGGCCACGGCCGCTCCAGCCAGGTGTCGGAAGGGCACGACATGGACCACTACGCCGATGACGTCGCCGCGGTGGTAAAACACCTGGGCGTGCAGGGCGCGATGCACGTGGGCCACTCGACGGGCGGCGGCGAAGTGGTGCGCTATATCGTGCGCCACGCCGAGGACAAGGTGTCCAAAGCGGTGCTGATCAGCGCGGTGCCGCCGCTGATGGTAAAAACCGACGCCAATCCGCAGGGCACCCCCAAAGCGGTGTTCGATGATTTCCAGGCGCAGCTGGCCGCCAACCGGGCACAGTTCTATTACGACGTGCCCGCCGGCCCGTTCTACGGCTATAACCGCCCGGGCGCCAAACCCTCTGAGGCGATTATCTGGAACTGGTGGCGCCAGGGTATGATGGGTGGCGCCAAGGCGCACTACGACGGCATTGTCGCCTTCTCGCAGACCGATTTCACCGAGGATCTCAAGAAGATTGCCATTCCGGTGCTGGTGATCCACGGCGACGACGATCAGGTGGTGCCTTATCAGGACTCCGGCGTGCTGTCGGCCAAGCTGGTGCAAAACGGCACGCTCCATACCTATAAGGGCGCGCCGCACGGCATCCCGACCACCCATGCCGATCAGGTCAACGCCGATCTGCTGGCGTTCGTTAACAGCTAAAGACTCAACGCGTCGCGAGCCTCGCCCCTCACCGGACGGGGCTTTTTATTGGCTGCGGGAGAGCGGATCACCAATGATAGCTGATGCCCATATCGAGCTTGTCCGACGCATCGACGCCGGGCGTGTGCTGCGAAAGGTTATTGAATTCATAGTTAATGAACACCTGCATATTGCCGTTGAGCAACCAGGTGACCCCCAACTCCTCATAGTTCAATAAGTCCGTGTTCCGGCCTGCCCGGGCCTGTATCAAGCGGGTATAGCCGATGTTGGGTTGAATATGGTCCGTCAGCCGATATTTGGCGAGCGCTTCATAACTTGACGCCGAGCCGCGGTTAGCGGTTTGTTGCGGGCTGATGGCGTTGTCGCTTTGGGTGAACACGGCCGCAAGATAGATTTTTTTCGACGCATAGAGAACCCCTTCGGCCAGCGTGTCGATGCGCCGGCGATAACCGGCGGCGTGTTGCTGCCGCTGCGTGGTTTGAGACGCCGAGGCGGCGGCGATGAGGCTGAGCGTCGGCGTCAGCGCATAACGGAACGAGGCACCGAATCCGTTGCCGTTTTGTTTGCCCGGCGCTTGCCGTTCGTCGCCGTCTTTGAACTGGTATTGCAGCGCGAGGGCGGCGCGCCGCTGAAACAGGCTGAAAGTTTGGCGGTAGGTGAGCAGGTTATGCGCCCGGCCGCGCATAAAGTTGTCGATGTAGTTGTAGGCCATCTCTCTAAACAGCGGAGAGCGATCGGTCAGGGCGGTCACATCATAAAGCACGCCCCAGTTGCGGCCGATATCAAGGCTGCCCAGGGCGGCGTTTTGCACGCCGATATAGGCGAGCCGGGTGCTGTTGCGCGTCGCGTCGGCGAAGCTGACGGTATATTCCCAGTGGGCGTAGGCCTGCCAGCGCGGCGCGATCTTTTTTTTGCCTATCAGGCCGAAATAGAGGTAGCTGCGGTCGCCGTCGTCGCGTTCGTTGTGGCCGCTGTAGCGTCTGGCGATAATCGTGCCGTAGAAATTCAGGCGGTTTTGCTGCGATCCCGTCAACGACACGGCGAAGGCGCCGCGCGGTAACAAGGCCAGCAGGGGGAAAAGCATGACCGCCGAAAAATAACGAGGATTGCGTTTTATCATGATGGCACCGTCCCTGTGCGCGGCAAGCCCGTGAGCTTGCCGCCCCGGCGAAGCTTAAGCGTGCGTTTCGCGTTTAAAGTAGCTGACGATCCCCTGAGCGATCGCCGTGGCAATTTTATTTCGGAAGGCGGGGGTGCCGAGCAGCCTTTCTTCCTCAGGGTTGGTGATGAAAGAGGTTTCCACCAAAACGGAAGGAATATACGGGGACTTTAAGACCACGAAGGCCGCCTGTTCGGTATTTTTGGCATGCAAATGATGGATGGGCGCAATATGTTGAATCAGGTGCGAGCCCAGCGCCAGGCTTTCTTTGATCGTTTCCGTCTGCTCCAAATCAAACAGTATCTTCTGCAAATAGCGGTCTTTCTTGATGACGTTAGGGCCGGCGAGATCGTCCGCCGCGTTTTCACTGTTCGATAAGTATTTTGCCATCGCGCTGCTGGCGCCTTTATTGGAAAGCGCAAAGACCGAAGCGCCGCAGGCGCTGGGGCAGGTAAAGCCGTCGGCGTGAATGGACATGAAAAGATCCGCGCCATGCCGGTGCGCGATCTCCACCCGATCGTAAAGCGGAATAAAAACGTCGCTGTCGCGCGTCAGGCGGGCATCGATGCCGTGTCGATCGAGCTGTGCACGCACATTTCTGGCGATCTCCAGAACGACATGTTTTTCCAGCGAACCGGTGTGGCCAATGGCACCGGAGTCGATGCCGCCATGACCGGGATCCAACATGACCAGGAATCTTTTTCGCGCCCCGTGAGGGCCGTTCTGCTTTTTGGGGCGTGGCAGGCCGTGGGCGTGAGCCAGCGGGGAAACGGCGCCGTTCAGCGCCAGGGCCGCCAACCCTGCCAACATCATTCTGCGGCGAGATAACCGGGTGTTCAAAAGGTCCGTCTTAGCCATAAGGGTAACCAGCATAAAAGGGAAGGGTGTTGTTGTTATAACATAACAATTTCGCGCGCCGGCGGGGTTGTCTGTTAGCGGCTGTTACTTTTAATGTCATTCCTTAATTTCACTGGTTTTTTATACTGCATTTATTTTGTTTATTGAATGTTCGTATTGCTATTTATTTGTTTTGTATTTGTTAATTCTTATTTTGACACACTATTTAATCTAATATTTCAAATGAGATTTATTCTCCTCTTTGATTGATATGTTATAACGTAATTATTAAAACGGATAAAAAACGGGGTCTTTGCCGCCGGCATGAAGCCACTCACGTTTTTGGAGCGTTAACATGACTTTTAAACACCAGGAAAAAGAGACATTAAATATATTCGCCGTTCTCGCCGTCTCGTTAAGCACGGTTATCGCCATGCTCGACAGTACCATCGCCAATGTGGCACTGCCGGTGATCGCCAAAGATTTCGGCGTTTCCGAATCGGCCTCCATCATGATTATTAATGCCTACCAGTTTGCCGTCGTTGCCTCTTTGATGCCCTTCGCGGCGCTGGGCCGCGCAGTGGGCAATAAAAAGATCTTTATAGCCGGGGTGGTGCTGTTCGCTTTTTCATCCTTGGGCTGCGCGCTTTCCGCGACGCTGCCGATGCTGACGGCATTCCGGGTGATACAGGGCTTCGGCGCGGCGGCGGTGCTCAGCGTCAATGCGGCGCTGATCAAGGAGATATACCCGGAAAGGCTGCTGGGGCGCGGCCTGGGCATAAACGTGATGGTGGTGTCGGTTTCCGCCGCCGCCGGGCCGTCCATCGCCTCGGCGATACTTTCGCAAACGAGCTGGAACTGGCTGTTTACCATCAATGTTCCCATCGCCTGCCTGTCGCTGTTGCTGAGCCTGATCTTCCTGGCCCCCCGCGAGCGGCGCAGCGTCGGATTCGACAGCGGGGGGGCCCTGTTGGTGTTTGTGCTGTTCATCGCTTTCTCGCTCAGCACCATGAGCATGACCACCCACCATCTGCCGGCGGCGGCGCTGAGCTTTGCGGTATTCGCTGGGCTGGCCGGGTTGCTGTATATCAATCAGAAAAGAAAGGCCAACGCCGCGCTGATCCCGATCGCGATGCTGCATAACCCGACGCTGTCATTGTCTTTGCTGATGTCGATGCTGTCCTACAGCACCCAGCTTTTGGCTTTTGTATCGCTGCCTTTCTATTTCCACAATGTCCTGCAAAGAAACGTGGTGGACATCGGTCTGTTGCTGACCGCCTGGCCGCTGGCCACCATGGCGTCTTCGCTGATTTCCGGCGATTTGGCCAAGAAGTACGATCCCAATCTTGTTGCCCTCTCGGGCCTTGCCTGTCTGCTGGCAGGCATGCTGCTGATGGCCAATCTGCCCAGCGATCCGTCGAATGGGGCGATCGTATGGCGCGTGGCGCTGTGCGGCATCGGTTTTGGCCTGTTTCAATCACCGAACAACCTGCTGATCATGACGTCGGTCTCCCATGAAAACAGCAGCATCGCCAGCGGCCTGTTGGGCAGTTCTCGGCTGATTGGGCAAATCGTCGGTTCGGCGTTAGTGGCGATTTTCTTCAATATGCGGGGCGCGCAAGCAACGAATATCAGTTTAATGGCGGGGGCGGCATTCTCGTTCCTTTCTCTGGTCGTAAGCTATATGCGCTTCAAGTCCGCCGTTACGTTAAAAACCAGCAAATAGAAGCACGAGGTTTCCCATGCGATTTATCCCATTAGTGCCGTTGGTTATCGGGATGGCGGCATTTTCCCTTGCCGGCTGCACGACCTACCACGACGTGGCGTTGCAACAAAAAGAGACGGGGCTCAATAGCCAATATTACCTGCTGCAACCGCCGGTCTATGTCGGCGACCAGTTGAAATATGGTCTGAAGGACGGCAGCGGCGGCGAGTTGACGGTGGCGAAGGTTGAACCAAAAGACTTGGTTGCCGACAGCGGAAAAATCATTTCTCTGTCGCAGCTCTCTTTCCTGCAACGAAAAGACCTTTCCACAGGAAAAACCGCCGCGTTGGTCGGCGGCGGCGCGGTCGCCACCACGGCAATCGTGTTTGTGGCCGGGATCACCATCATGGCCGCCGGCATCGCCGCGTCGGCCTAAAGCAGCCCATCGACGCACGCCGCCGAGCGTGCGCACAGGAGGCACCATGTGCGTCACAGTGAAATTGATCGCCACCGCTCTGCTGGCAATATTCGCCTTGCCGACGGCGCCTTGCGCCACCGCCGGCCAGCCGGCGGCGGCCGAACCGCCACAAAGCGTGGCGGCGCAAACGCTGCCCGGCAGCTATCCGCGGATCGTCATCACCGGCAACTGCCCCTTCGGCGTGATCCTGGCGAACGAGGCGGCCTACCGGCACGTCGTCGGCGTGGGGCCCTGGGCGTTCATGCATGCCGATAGGCATGTATTGGAGGACATGAAGCCTGACATCGGCAGGATCACCTCCGCCTTTATCAATAAGGACTACCGGGTCAACATGGAATCGTTAATGAATCTACGGCCCGACATTATTTATTACTACGGCAAAAGCCAGGACGATCGGCTGGAAAGGGCGGGCGTGATGACCGTCGATCTGGATGCCGGCGGGAAGACAAAATACCAGCCGATGGCTACCCAGGTGTATTGGGAGAACACTTTCGCCGACACGCTCGGCCTGCCGCGCACGCACAAATTCAAAGACGCCTGGGAAAAGACCCTGAAGCAGATCCGCCCCTATGCCGCAGCCATCCATGCGCAGCACGTCAGGGCGTTGTATCTCGAAGAAAGTGACGGCAGGCAGCTGAAGGTGAGTGGCCCGCATACCTACGGCGACACCTACCTGAAAATGGCCGGCATGGACAACGTCGCCGGGGATTTGCCGGTGAAAGGGGATGCCGGCAGGTACATCACCGTTTCGATGGAGCAGATCATGGCCTGGGACCCGGATGTGATTTTCGTGGTGTTCGGCAGCGCCAAAGCGCTGCTGCACGGGGGGATCCCCGGCCAGGCCTGGGAAACGCTCAGGGCGGTAAAAAACGGCAAGGTTTTCTCGACGCCGGTGGGCATTCATAACTGGGGGGGCCTGTCGGCGGAAACATCGCTGCTGCCGCTGTTTATGATCAACCGCTATGCCCCTGAAGACATTAGCGACAAGACGCTGCGGGAGGTGACGCGCCGCTATTATCAGACGATGTTCTCCTATGCGATCCCGGACCGGTTGCTGGATGAGGTGCTGGCACAGCGCTAGTGCCACGGTTGAATAGCATTCATTAATGGGGGGAGCTTGGGGATGCCGGGCAGAGGAAAATATGTGGCGATCCTGGCGGGGCTGTTTTTGGCCTTGTGTGTGGCCGCCGTCGCATCACTGTTTGCCGGCCGCTACGCCTTGTCGGCCCACGATGTGATGCAGATTTTATGGCAGGGGAACATGCCGGGGGAAAACCCGACCCGCTATTCGGTGATTTTTAACCTGCGTGCGCCGCGGGTGGTGGCGGTGATGCTGGTGGGCGGTGGGTTGGCGGTCGCCGGCGCGACCTTTCAGGCGGTGCTGAAAAACGCGTTAGCCAGCCCGGACGTGCTGGGCACCTCTTCCGCCTCCGCCTTTGGCGCCGCGCTGGGCATTTTATTGAGTTTGCCTTTTGCCCTGAGTGCCATGCTGTCGTTTCTTTTCGGCGTGGTGAGCCTGCTGCTGGTGTTCGGCATCTGCCGCCTGAAACGTCGGCAGGATGCACTGACGACGATCCTGTCCGGCATGATTATCGCGTCGTTGTTTATCGCGTTTGTCTCGGTCATAAAATATGTCGCCGATCCGCAGGATACCTTGCCGGCGATCGTCTTCTGGCTGATGGGCAGCTTCGCTTCGGTGGCGAAAGCGCAGGTCTATTGGCTAATCCCGCTGTTTGCGGCGTGTTACCTGACAATCTATCGGCTCAGGTGGAAAATGAACATTCTCTCGCTGGGGGACGACGAGGCGCGCATTGCCGGCCTGAATCCGCCCCGGTTGAAGATCCTGCTGCTGATCGCCGCCTCCCTGCTGGTTTCCGCTTCGGTAAGCTTGGCCGGTGTGGTGGGATGGGTCGGCTTGGTGATCCCGCATCTGGTGAGAAGCGTGCTGGGGTATAACCACGGCCGCCTGATCCCGGTCTCGGCGCTGAGCGGTGCGTTGTTTTTGCTGGTGATAGACAATATCGCCAGAGGCGCCACCTACGCAGAAATCCCGCTCGGCATCCTGACCGCGCTGATCGGTGCGCCGCTTTTCGCCACGCTTTTTATTATGGGTAATCGATATGATCACCGCTAGCCGACTATCCTTTGGTTTCAAAGGGCGGGAGCCCATTTTTGACAACGTCAGCTTCGAGCTTAAGCGCGGCGAGATCCTCAGCGTGCTGGGCCCGAACGGCGCCGGCAAAACCACGCTGCTGAGAAATATTGCGGGCCTGTGTCGGCCCAGCGCCGGCTGGTGCGAGATCGGCCGCGTCGATAATCGAGAGGCGCGCCTGGCCTATGTGCCGCAGGCGAAGGCGCCACATTTTTCCTATGGCGTACTCGATTTTGTCACTTTCGGCTGCGTTCGTCAGGCCGGACTGTTTGCCCGGCCGGGAAAGCACGATTTCGCCAGGGCGCAGGCGGTGCTGCAATCCCTGGAAATCGGCCCGTTGGCGCAGAAAAGCATCGATCAGATCAGCGGCGGTGAACTGCAGATGTGTTATTTCGCCAAGGCGCTGATGGCAGATCCTGACGTCATGATCCTTGATGAGCCGGAGTCGAACCTGGATTTTTACAATCAGGCAAAAATGATCGAGATGCTCTGGCGTCTCGCCAAAGAGCGGCAGATGACGATCGTGCTGAATACGCATTTCCTCAATTACGCCGAACGCATCTCCGACAAGTGTTTACTGATGACAAAACGGCAGTCGTTGTTTGGCGTTAAAAGCGCTGTGCTGCGGGAAGATATCCTGGAACGCTATTTTCGGGTGCCGGTAAGAAAGTGCCGCTATGAATACCAGGGCGCCGGCGAAGAAACCTTTATTATCGCTCTGCGCAATCTCGCCTGAGTTTCGGCTGCAAAGATTGCTTGAGGGATATCCCTCATTGCGGCCCCGCCGGCGGTTATTTAAGCTGAAAGGGCAACGTAACGGTGAATATGGAGATAATCATGACTGATTCAGTGTCCAACGATCGTAATCCCACCCCGGATGTGGCGGAAGACAACGCGTTCTTCCCATCGCCTTACTCCCTCAGCCAGTACACCTCGTCCAAAACCGACTTCGCGGGCGCCAGCTACCCGAACGCCTATCGCGGCGGCAAGTGGAAGGTGCTGATGATCGCCTCGCAGGAGCGCTACCTGCTGATGCAAAACGGCAAGTTCTTCTCTACCGGCAACCACCCGGTCGAGATGCTGCTGCCGATGTACCACCTGGATCTGGCCGGTTTCGAGATCGACATCGCCACGCCGTCCGGCGATCCGGTGAAGCTGGAGATGTGGGCGTTCCCGCAGGAAGATGAAGCGGTCAAGGCTACCTACGAGAAGTACCGCAGCCAACTCAAGCAGCCGAAAAAGCTGACGGAGGTGGTGAAGGATCTGGATGGCGGCAACTACCTCGGCGTTTTCATCCCCGGCGGCCACGGCGTGCTGAATGATATTCCGTTCAGCGAAGAGGTGAAAAAGACCCTGCACTGGGCGCACGACAACGATCGCTACGTGATTTCGCTGTGCCACGGGCCGGCGGGCCTGCTGGCGGCGGGCATCGGCGAGCGCAAAGACGATTTCCTCTATCGCGGCTATGAGATGTGCGTGTTCCCGGACTCGCTCGATACCGGCGCCAACATCGACATCGGCTACATCCCCGGCCCGATGCCCTGGCTGGTGGGCGAACGCCTGCGCGAGCGGGGCGTCAAGATCGTCAACGGCGACATCACCGGCAAGGTGCATAAAGATCGGCGCCTGCTGACCGGCGACAGCCCGCTGGCCTCCAACAACCTCGGCAAGCTGGCAGCGGAGACGCTGTTGGCCGACGTCGCCGCGCGATGAGCGACGAGATCGCGCAGCGCGCTTTCCAGACGGCGCTGGCGATGGACCACGAGCGAACCCTGTCCGCCATTCAGGGGCGAGTTCGCGCCTTTGCCGCGCCGTTCGGCTTCGATCGCTTTGTGCTGTTTTCCGCTTCCGCCGCGGCGGAGGCGGGGATCGAGCATATCTATTGGGTTGAGGGCGACTGGTTCGGCGACGGCGAGGCCGTCGATGCCCTGACCTACGTGCGGCACTGCCCGGTGACCCGGCACATGTTGCGGGTCAGCGAGCCGTTTTTCTGGACCAAGACCCGGGCGCAGCAGGGCGAACGCTACCGGATTGTGCGCACGCCGCGCGGCGTGGGCCTGCACGGCGTGCAGATCCCGGTGTTCGGCCCGGCCGGTTTGGAGGGCGCCGTCAGCCTGGGGGGCGAGCGCATCGACGCTTCGCCGCCGGTGCGGCTGGCGCTGTCGCTGGTGGGCACGGCGGCCTTTCAGGCGGCGCGGCGGCTGTTCGCACCGGCGGCCGGCGAGGGAGAGGGCCGGCTGTCGGCACGCGAGCGCGAGGTGCTGAGCTGGACCGCCATCGGCCGGCGGCAGGCGGATATCGCTGCGATGCTCGGCCTGTCTGAACGCACGGTGGAAAACCACCTGCGCCGCATTCGCCAACGCCTTGGCGCCGCCACCACCGCGCAGGCGATCGGCGTGGCGATCCGCCTGGGGGAAATCGCCCCCGAGCGCCGTTAGCCCGCCGCCATTTGCCGCAGCAACCATTCGCGCAGCGCAATGATATCGGGGCGCTGCGCGGTTTCTTCGGTGGTCACCAGGTAATAGTTGGCGCCGGGTAACGACATCTCGAACGGCGCGGCCAGAACGCCGCGCTGCAACAAATCGCGCGCCAGCAGCCGGCTGGCGATCACCACCCCCTGGCCCGCCACCGCCGCCTGCAGCGCATGCGTCTCGTCGCTGAAGGTCAGTCCGGCTTCCACGTTCAACCCTTCCGGCCCGTAGCGCCGCCGCCAGTTTTCCCAGGTCGGCGCGTCGGCGGGCACCTGCCGATGTTCCACGTGAAACAGCGTTACCCGCTGCAAATCCTCGCTGTGCTCCAGCGCCAGCGCCGGGCTGGCCACCACGATAAAGCGATCCTCATGCAGCAGGGTGCAGTGCAGATCGCTTTCCGGCGTTTCGCGGTAGCGGATGGCGACGTCCACGGTGCGCTGGTTGAGATCGACGCGCTCGACGCTGGTGTGCAGGCGCAGATCGATGGCGGGAAACTCCGCCTTGAAATCCGCCAGGCGCGGCACCAGCCAGTGGGTGAGAAAATTGGAGGTGGTGGTGACGGTCAGCGCCGGCGGCTGTTGGGCGCGGGTGATTTGGGCGACGGACTGCTCCAACGCGGCGAAGGCGCGCTGGGTGCCGGCATACAGGATCTCGCCGGTCTCGGTCAGGCTGACGCCCTGCGCGCTGCGCTCGCACACCCGGCATGCCAGCACCGACTCCAGCAGCTTGATCTGGTGGCTGACCGCCGTCGCGCTGACGCCCAGCTCCTCGGCGGCCAGCTTGAAGCTGCGGCAGCCGGCTACGGCGTGGAAGGCACGCAGCGCGCCCAGCGGCGGCAAACGGGGTTTTCTCATGGCTGAGTTATTCTCATCTAAGGCTGAAAACTATGAGTTTGTCTGACCGATTATACAAGAGATAGGCTACTGACATGTGAACAGGGGAATGAATTAATTTCATCATTTCCACATGTCGGGAGTTAACGATGAGCCTCTATATCAACAACGGCGCCCTGGGCGCCATGGAACACACGGGAACGGCGGCGAGCGCCCTGGCGCTCAGCGTGCCGGTCGCGGCGGGCGCCTTGCTGCTGAAGACCGAAAGCCTGCTGGGCATCGGCGCAACGCTGATGCTGCTAACGGCATTGGCGCTGGCGTTTCTCGGCGGCGCCGCGCTGGCCCGCTGGCAGCCGCTGCGGAAGCGGCCTGCGCTGGCTATGCTCCGCTACGGTTTTTTGCTGGCGGCGGCGGGGTGGCTATTGACGCTGCTGATGCTGTTCGGCGGCCATGATTGGCCGGCCCTGCTGGCGGGCATCGCCCTCGGCGGCCTGGGGCAGGGCGTAGCCTACCGCACGGCGGTGGGGGAGAAAGCGGCGCTCGCCGTGGCGTGCAGGCTGGCGACGGTGGTGAGCATCGTCGCCGTGGTGGTTGCCGCGTTGCTGATTCAAACCTACGCCGCGCCGGGCGCGAGAGGAAGCTGTTTCGCGCTGGCGTTGCTGGTCGATCTGGCGCTGTTGGGGGCGTTGATGGCGCGGGTTGCGGAGCGGGATGGGGCCTGAGCCGTCGCGCTGAAGGTAAACAGCCCGCCGGTAAACCCGGCGGGCTTCGCTTAGGCGGCCGCGAGCTCTTGCGGCGTAACGGTTTGCAAGCCGACGAGCTGAATGGCCGGCTGCTCCAGCGTGATGCCGAAGTCGCCTTGCGCCCAATTGTAGATATTGACGACGTGCTGATTGAGCGCGCTTTCACCCTGCATGAATATCGACAGATCCTGCGTATGGGTTTGCGCGTTGTAGTTCAGCGAGAAGCTGCTGTTTGAGCCTTCGGTGCCGAAGGCCAGCAGGTGGTTATCGATAGACAGGGAAGAGGCCTGTAAAAAGCCCAGCTCGAAGCTGTCGTCGATGTAGATATTGTGGGTCTGCTTTACGGGAATATTCAGCAGGCTGTTGGGGAAGGGCACATCGTTGGACAGCATGCTCAGGTTCACGCCGAGATAATCCTGCGGCGCGCTCCCACCCGGCGCAGTGGTATAGCCGTGCTCGAAGCGAATCTCGCTGGAGCCTTTGCCCAGGTTGACCTCCAGACCGTTGGCCGGCGTCAGCACCCGATCGTTAAAGGTGACGTTATCCTTAAAGTCCGTCAGCTTTACCGCCTCGATGTTGTACAGCCCGTCCTTAAAGCCATACAGCCCGATGCCGTTTTTCTCGATCACCCCGCGCCCGCCATAGCTGCCCTGGGGGTCAAACTTCAGGTTTACCCCGTGCGACAGGCTGGAATAATCGACCGTATCATGGCCGCTGCCGCCGTCGATAACCGTCCAGCCGTAGTTGCCGGCATTGTTTTGCCAGCCGCGCGGCACGCTGACGGTGTCGTCGCCGCTGCCGGTGTTAACGGCGATATTGCCGAACGCCAGCGTGAAATCGTCGTCATACAGCGTACCGACGCGGTACAGATTCGGCGTGGACAGCACGTCGGCAATGTCGTTGAAAATCGCCGAGCCGATATCCAGCTTGCCGGGAATGATGCTGCCGCCGCCGGTCACGCTGCTGCCGTAGGATTCGGTGTAGAAATCACGCGCCGCTTCGGCGGCGAGGCGGATGGTCTCGTGGCCAATGCCGAGGGTGGTCAAATAGGTGGGCACTTCGCCCGCCAGCAGCGTTTCAACCACGTAGCTGAGGTTTTTCATCTGCATGGAGACCTGCGCCGCCGCAATCAAATCATAGGTGCCGCTTTCGACCTTAAAAGGCGAGGTGTCGTTGGTGGCCACCCATTCGGTAAAGAACGAGGTGTCGCCTAAATAAGAGAACAGCGTGGTGCCGGCCCAGGGTGAATAGTTGGGGGCGCCGGTCGAGGAGGCATCGGTGAACACCTCGGACGCCGCCGCTCCCGCGTCGATCAGGCCGACCTCGTGAATGTCCGGCACTTTGGCGCTGGTGGGCGGGGCATCCGGCAGCGGCGCGTTGGGATCGCTGCTCAGATCGACGCCAAACAGCGTCTTGGCGAAGTTCTTGGCGATGTTGTCGGAGGCATTCTGGATGCGCGTTTCCCAGTCATCGGGCACATGCCCGGTGCGCAGCTCATACTGCAGCTTGGTTTGGTCGCGAATGTAATGGGCAAACGCCCCCTGGTTCGAGTTCACGCCATAGGCGCCTTTGATCCAGGTATACACCGCGATGTCCACGCCCTGAATAGGTTGATTGGCATGGTTGGGATCGGTGAGCGCATCGACGGAGGCGGCATACACGGCCGGCCAGTCGCCGGCTTTGGCGGCCTCCCAAATCGCTTGCAGTTTTTCTCGGTCGGTAATGACGTAAGCCATATAAACACTCCTTGTTGCTGAGAGATTGCTGTGAAATTCAACATGATGAATGGAGGCGCGCGATGGAATAAACCGAAACCCGTACAGCCAGAAACGCGCATGCCGCAAGCCGCAGCGAACGATGGGCGGCAGGTGCCCATAGCGAAAGGATAGACGCAACTTACCGAGTGCGAAAAATTCGCTTATCGATTGTTTTTAAAGGATTATTGCTGTAAATCTGCGGGTTAACCCGCGTATTGGCGCCAGGGAGGGATATCCGTCATCTGGGTTAGGAATCTTCTTAGGTAAAAGAGTGGGTTTCGCTGGTGGTGCTTGGCCAAGCGTTGGCGTTATGGTGGTGGTTGTGGCTGCCGCTTTGCGGATTCACACCGAAGGCAACGCAGGGGGGCGCTCCAACGCTGCTGGGGTGTGGAATGGGGTGAGGAAATGCCGGAGTGGGGACTCTGGCGGTCGGTTTTGTGCCAGGAGCGGACGTATAAACTGCTTGTACTAATTATTAGGTAATAAATTGCAGTCTCTTCCCCGCTTCTACATATTCAGAAAGATCATTCGAAACATCTAGTTGATGTAGATAATTAGTGGTTGAAAGGTGCCAGGAATGACGGAAGAATAGGCCTATATTGCTGAGTTTAAATGGGTTGAGGGGCAAAAAGTGGGCTCGCCTGAAACAGTAAAGAAAATCGTTATGCTGGCCATTTTGGCTAGTCTTACTGCGGGTTGCGCACCGT
Organism: Serratia sp. 2880STDY5682894; assembly: GCF_001537385.1. Lineage (NCBI taxonomy): Bacteria > Pseudomonadati > Pseudomonadota > Gammaproteobacteria > Enterobacterales > Yersiniaceae > Serratia > Serratia sp. 2880STDY5682894. The sequence continues at coordinate 427,318 of NZ_FCJA01000002.1, forward strand.
TACATCCTTCCGGCTGTCATAAGACCACGGCAACGGGTAGTTGCAGTTCAGGACGTTGGGATGATCAGGATGAATGGGGCGTGCAAGCGAGGGCAATCAGGGCGGCAATAAATGCTGAACTTGATGAGCCGCAAAACTGGAAGGGGAAAAAATGCAGGTTGCATATTGAATTTGCTCAGGATGGCACGGCTTTAAACGTATCAACCAGCAATGGCAATACAGCCTATTGCGAAGCGATAAAGTCAGCAGCCCATAAAGCCAAATTTCCAGCCTTCAACAATCCAGAAGTCTATAGAGATTTTCAAAAATCGGGCTTCGATATGCGCGGTTAGCCCGATAATAGCCCTTTCAGTACCCGCTACTCGCTCAAAGCAGGCCCAATGACCACGTAGCCTGTCCGTTGCGTGCCAGAAACGGACATTGATGATGTGAAGATATATAGTGGTAGATTGCCTATCGATAGTTGATATTACCCGAGATTGTCTCCGAAAATTATGATTAACGGATTGCTGATCAGTCGGATCCTAGCAAAAGACTCATATCAAAACCAGTTATCCGAAAACCAAACTCTTTATATAATTTTAAAGCCCTTTGATTGTCCGGTGATACTCTGAGTTCCACCTCATATGCGCCCTGTTGAGTCAGCTCATTCAGGAATGCACGGATAAAATCCCGACCCATTCCCTTACCCTGAAATTCTGGGAGAAGCATTATATCTGACAAAAAGGCTGAGTTATCTTCCAGGCTGAACCACAGATATCCCGCAGCCTGACTGTCATGTTCATAAGTTCTAAAATGGTTATTTTGAGTATTGATACCCGCTGGCAAGGCTGCTTTAAATGATTTCGACGCCTCTATCTGGGCTTTTTTACGACTGTACCGATGATTTGCCATCAGGTCTTCAACATAGTCATTTAAAGAGAGGCCCCCCCAGAAGTGAAACTCGTCGTCATGCATGGGCCTATAAATTGATTTGGGGATTTTTGACTGTTTTGTTTTCAATTTACTGTCTCATTCTTAATAGCAACGTAACGCATACTTAGTACTACTCTACCGAATTATCCGCCGATTCAGCATGATAAAATTATATCATATAGCTTTGTCCACGGAACGTAATTTTGCTGACGCCGAAGTCTGCATTTCGCTCATAGCGGACTATCGTTCGCCTGACTAAATAAGCCTCAGTGCGATGAAACAAATACCGAGGCAGGCTGCGCGGGCGGAATGGCGAAGTGATGCTGCATACGCTTTATCTCCTCTGCCGGTGGCAGGCCAAACAGACGCTTGAATTCGCGGTTAAATTGCGATGGGCTTTCATAGCCAACGGCGTAACTCGCGGCGGCGGCGGTGATTTGTTGGCGCACCATCAGCATCCGTGCCTGGTGCAGGCGTACCGATTTCACATACTGCATCGGCGGCATCTGCGTTATCGCCTTGAAATGGCTATGAAAGGTCGGCACGCTCATGCCGGCCCTCATCGCCAGCTGCGTCAGCGTTAACGGCTCCGCGTAAGCGGCATGGATGTGCTGCAACGCTTTACCGATTTTGCCAAACTGGCCCTGCAAGGCCAGCGCGGCACGCATTGCGTTGCCCTGTGCGCCTGTCAGCACGCGAAAATAAAGCTCACGCACCCGCGCCGGGCCGAGGATCGCCGCCTCAAGCGGGTTGGTCAGGACGTCAAGTAAGCGAAGAACGGCAATTTTTACCCTGTCGTCCATCGGGCTCGACATCATGCTTTGCGGCGCGACGGGAGGATGCGGGGCGCCATGCTGTTCAATCTGCAGCATCAGTTCCGCGGCAAGCTGAAAATCCAGATGCATATAAATCGCCAGCAGCGGATGTGCTGCCGACGCGTCGGTTTCCATCACAAACGGCACCGGCACCGAAACCGCCAGGTAGTGCTGCTCATCATATAAATAGGTCTGTTGACCGAAATAGCCGCGTTTGCTGCCCTGGCAGACGATCACGATCCCCGGATCGTAAAGCACCGGCGTTCTGGCAAGCGGGCGATCGGAGCGCAAAATTCGCACATCAGGCAGGGCTGTGAGGTTGTATCCCTCTTGCACCGCAAGTCTATTCATCAGGGTAATCATGTCGGACATCCCACCACCTCATAAAATCAGGCAAGAAAAAGAGAAAATACGGCCTAAAAATGCGGCAGAGCAGAGAATACCATGCAATCTTCATGGTTCATGGGAGTTCTTTTTATGGCATCTGCAAAAACGATTTTAATCACCGGCGTCAGCAGTGGCTTTGGCCAGGCGCTGGCGCGGGAAGCCCTCGCCGTAGGGCATCGGGTTGTAGGAACGGTGCGCAACAGCGAAGCACTGCAGGCTTTCGCCGCGCTCGATACGCAGCACGCTTTTGGCTATCTGCTTGATGTCACGGACGATGAACGTATTGATGAGGTGGTTGGAGAGATAGAGTCCGCCGTCGGCCCGATAGATGTGCTGGTGAACAATGCCGGTTACGGCCATGAAGGCATTCTGGAAGAATCCCCGCTTGCAGAGCTGCGCCGCCAGTTTGACGTCAATGTGTTTGGCGCGGTGGCGATGATCAAAGCCGTGCTACCGGGCATGCGCCAGCGCCGTCGCGGCCACATTATCAATGTCACCTCAATGGGCAGTTTCATTACCTTGCCCGGTATCAGCTATTACTGCGGCAGCAAATTTGCACTGGAAGGGATATCAGAAACTTTAAGTAAAGAGCTTGCCCCGTTCAACCTACACGTGACCGCCGTGGCGCCGGGCTCGTTTCGGACGGACTGGGCCGGGCGTTCAATGGTACGCAGCCCTCGCTGTCTCCCGGACTATGACGCGTTATTTGAACCTGTTCGTCAGGCGCGTCAGGAAAAAAGCGGCAAGCAACTGGGCGATCCCGTGAAGGCGGCTCACGCCATGCTGGCATTGATCGAGAGCCGGAATCCACCCACGCATCTGTTGTTAGGCAGTGACGCATTAAGTTTGGTGCGGCAAAAGCTCGAGGCGTTAGGCAAGGAAATTGAACAATGGGAGAAACTCACCCGTTCAACGGATGGCTGAACGGTTTCGGGTAGGGAGAGTGCAGGGGATCATCGATGATGATCCGCCCAACAGCAAAAAGCCCGCTCAGGTTTCCCTGAGCGGGCTTCTCTAAATATGGCTCCTCTGACTGGACTCGAACCAGTGACATACGGATTAACAGTCCGCCGTTCTACCGACTGAACTACAGAGGAATCGTTTGAACGGGGCGAATAATAGCGAGGCGCCGTCGGCATGTCAAAGGCGGATTACACATTCTGTGACTGTTTGCTTACAGAATGCGCAACCCGTTGAGTTTTTTGGCAGATTTAGCTCTCGGGCGCCCGCTGCAGGCGCAGCTGATAGCGGTAAACGCCGGCGGTGAGCAGGTAATCCCGGTGCACGCTCGGGCTCCAGGAATCGTCGCCGCCCACCCCCATGTGGAAGCCGTCCAGATGCAGCCAGGTGCCCGCTTCCGGCTGCAGCAGGTGCTGGTGGCTGCAGGCCATCAGCTGTTGCAGGCCGTAGCGGCTGAGCGAGAAGTGGAAGCGGCCGTCGATGCGCCAGCCGCCGTAGCGCAGGCTGCGGGTGTCGCAGCGCAGGCCGTTCTCGCTGGGGAAAATATACGGCGTGTGCAGATCTGCCAGCGGCAGGCGCCAGCGCCCGTGCTGCGCGGCCAGGCGGCGATCCGGGTAGTTCTCGTGCGGGCCCAGGCCCAGCCATTCCGCCTGCGGTTGCACCGTCGCCAGTTGGCAGTGCAGGCCGATGCGCGCCGGCGGCGGCAGAGTATCGGCCACCTCGACCTCCACGCTCACGTTCACCGCGCCCAGCGCATCGAACAGCCACTGTTTGCGGCTAAGCAGCAAAATCTGTCCGTCCACGCCGAACTGGTGTTCGCTCACCACCCGCACGCCGTTTTGCAGCGCATCGGCCTGCAGCCGCGTGCAGCGTTCCTCCAGCCGGTACAGGCCCGCCAGCTTCCAGCGTTCGACCCAGGCGTTGGGATCGATATGGTCCGCCTCGCTGACGCCGATGTCGTTATCGATCGGCGCGCGCGCAAAGCCGTCGCGCAGCGGCGTCAGCAGCTGCGGCTGCTCATTCTGCCACCACTGCGTCAGGTGGCCGCTGCTGCGCTCGAAGCGCCAGCGCTGGTCGCTGTGGGTGAGGGTCAGCCCCTGATCGTCTTCAGTCAGCGTGGGCGGCACGCCCTGCGGCGGCGGCGGCGCGGGATGCAGCGCGCGCGGCACCCGCCACTGATCCCAGGCGCAGCGGTGGTGCGCTTCGGACCAGTCGGTGGCCTGCGGCTGCACCACCTCCACGTTCAGCCACAGCTCGCCGGGCTGATGCAGCATCGGCAGGCGATCGAGCAGGGTGAAGCGAGCGCTGCCCTGCGGCGGCAGCGCCAGATCGAAGCTGCCGCTGGCGCGCTCCACGCCGTCCAGCTCCAGCCGCCAGTTGAGCTGCTCGTTGTCGGTGTGGCGGAACAGGTAATCGCTGGTGACGGTCAGCGTCAGCGCGGCGGCGTCGAAGGTGAAGCGGAACAGCTGCTGCGCCCGCTGCGCTTCGAACAGCGCCGGGTGCGGGGTGCGATCCGCGAACACCAGCCCGTTCAGGCAGAACTGGCGATCGTTGGGGGTATCGCCGAAGTCGCCGCCGTAGGCCCAGTACTCTTCGCCCTGGGCGTCGCGCCTGATCAGCGCCTGATCGACCCAGTCCCAGACAAAGCCGCCCTGCAGGCGCGGATAGTGGTGGAACGCGCGCCAGTAACGCTCAAAGCCGCCGAAGCTGTTGCCCATCGCATGGGCGTATTCGCACAGGATCAGCGGCCGCTGTTCCTCCGGCAGGCCGATCCACTTGCCGATCGCCCATTTGGGCACCGCCGGGAACGGCTGATCCTGATCCACTCTGGCATACATCGGGCAGATGATGTCGGTAGCGGCGGTGTCGGCGCCGCCGCCTTCATATTGCACCGGGCGGGTCGGATCCTGGCTTTTCACCCAGCGGTACAGCGCGTCGTGGTTCACGCCGTGGCCGGACTCGTTGCCCAGCGACCAGATAATGATGCAGGGGTGGTTGCGATCGCGCTGCACCATGCGGATGACGCGCTCGCTCATCGCCGGCAGCCACAGCGGATCGTCAGCCAGGCGGTTCATCGGCTGCATGCCGTGGGTCTCGATATTGGCTTCGTCCACCACGTACAGCCCGTAACGGTCGCACAGCCGGTACCACAGCGGGTGGTTGGGATAGTGCGAGCAGCGCACCGCGTTGAAGTTGTGCTGCTTCATCAGCAGGATGTCGTGGCGCATCGTCGCCTCGTCCATCACCTGGCCGTGGCGCGGATGATGCTCGTGGCGGTTAACGCCGCGGATCAGCAGCGGCTGCCCGTTGAGCTTCAGCAACCCGCCGCTGATGTCCACCTGGCGGAAGCCGACGTCATAGGCCTCCACCTCGATGACCTCCCCCTCGGGTGAGAGCAGGGTGACGGTGGCGCGATACAGCGCGGGCGTTTCGGCGCTCCACAGCGCCGGGCGTTCTACCGGCAGGCGCAGCGTGACGCGATCGTCATAGGCGCCGCGCTCGTCCACGATTTCGCTGCCGAGCGGCTGGGTGCGTTCGGCCACCCGCGCGCCATCGCGCCACAGCTGAACCTGCACCTGCAGCGGGCCGGGCCGGCTGGCGCGCGCCGTCACCACCAGTTCGCCGCGGGTAAAGCGGTCATGCAGCGGCGTGGTGATGTGCACATCGCTCAGGTGCGCGGCGGGTTTGTGCAGTAGGCTGACGTCGCGGAAGATGCCGCTCATACGCCACATGTCCTGATCTTCGAGATAGCTGCCGTCGCACCAGCGCAGCACCATCACCGCCAGCCGGTTTTCTCCCGGCTGCAGCCACGGGCTGAGATCGAACTCCGCCGGCAGGCGGCTGTCCTGCGAATAGCCCACCCAGTGGCCGTTGCACCACAAATAGAATGCCGAGTTGACGCCGTCGAAGATGACGCGCGTCTGGCCGGCGGCCAGCCAGGCCGGATCGACGCTGAAGGTGCGCGAGTAGCAGCCGGTTGGGTTGTCTTCCGGCACGCGCGGCGGATCGACCGGGAACGGGTAGCGCACGTTGGTATAGATCGGCGCATCGTAGCCGGCGAGCTGCCAGTTGCCCGGCACTGCCAGCGGGGCGGCGTCCGGCAGATCCTGCTGCAGCCAGCCTTCCGGCGCCGCCTCTGGGCGCGGGAAATAGCTGAAGCGCCACTCGCCGTTCAGCGACCTGCGGCTGGCGCTGGGGGCATCGTCGCGCGCGTCTTCCACCGTGCGCCAGCTGGCGAACGGCGGGTGGGCGTCCAGCCGGCGGGAGTGGGTGCAGGCCGGGGTTTGCCAGTCACGGCGGGCGAGGATCTCGGTCAGGGAAGCAAGGGGCGCAGCGGGCATCGGCGATCGTCCAGTCGGCTAGGTGATGTTCACCAAGATGCTGACCGGCGCATAAAAAGTAAAGCGGTTACACGCAACCTTGCAAGGGCGATCAAATAACCGTTAATGCGGTTCGCCGGCGCGGTAGATCCGCTGTGGGCGGCCGACCTTGCCGTAAATGATCTCGGCGCGCAGCTGCTGCGCGGCGGTGCAAAACTCCAGATAACGGCGCGCGGTGGTGCGGCTGAGCCCCATTTTTTGCGCAACGCTTTCAGCGGTGTGGCGCGCGGCGGGTTCGGCAAACAGCGCGCGGACCTTGCCCAGCGTCAGCTCGTCGATGCCGGCGGGCAGCGCCGCCTGCTGTTCGCCGCGGGCGTAGGTGTTGAACATCTCGTCGATGCGGCGCTGGTTGAGGCGCGCTTTGTCCTTCAGCGCTTCGCGGCGCTGGCTGAAGCGCTGCAGGGTCTGGCTCAGCCGGTCATAGGCCAGCGGTTTGATCAGGTAGTCGAACACGCCGTAACGCAACGCCTCGGCCACGGTGGCTATGTCGCTGGCGGCGGTGATGAACACGATGCCGCCGCGATACCCGCTCAGCGTCAGTTCGCGCAGCAGGGTGATGCCCTGGCCGTCGGGCAGAAAGTTGTCCAGCAGGATCAGGTCCGGCTTGAAGCGCTCGGTCATGGCGCGCGCCTGCGCCAGGGTGCCGGCCAGCCAAATCTGGCGGCAGCCGCCGTTCTGGCGGATAAACTCCGCGTGCATTTCCGCCAGCGGCGTTTCGTCTTCAACGATCAGGATGTTCAGCCATTCCATAATGAAACCTACTATTGCAATCAAGATGCTAAATGAATGTAAGTAAATTGCGGCGCTAAATAAAGATTATCTCAATAATAAACACCATAAGATTAATTAAGCAAATAAAGAACATTAAATAACTTATTAACCGGAATCGGTTTGTGAAATAGGTCAATAATCGGCGTTTTTTTTCTGTTTACCATTGATTTATCGAACGCGAAACGGCGTTTATCTCCATGGTTTTTAAGGTTTTAATTACCCTTGTTGATGTTAATTAAAATGCCTTTTTGTATTTAATTTGTTGTTTGTCAGTTAACCCAGAGAGCGTGTTATGTTAGGCGATGCCGTATTTAATCGGGTAAAGCGATCGGATCATAAAGCGATTTCGGAAATAAGCGCCTTCTTGCGCAGTAACGATCTGAATATCGACACCACGGTTGAAATATTTATTACCGTTACCCAGCACGACAAATTGGTCGCCTGCGGCGGCATCGCCGACAATATTATCAAATGCGTCGCCATCAGCCCGCTGATGCGCGGCGAAGGGTTGGCGCTGGCGCTGGCGACCGAGCTGGTGAACCTGGCCTACGAGCGCCACCACACTCAGCTGTTTATCTACACCAAGGTGCAGAACGAGCCGCTGTTCCGCCAGTGCGGTTTCTACCCGATCGCCACCGTGCCGGGCATCGTGGTGCTGATGGAAAACAGCCCGTGCCGCCTGAAGCGCTACGCCGCCCAGCTGGCGAGCCAGCGCCGGCCGGGCGACACCATCGGCAGCATCGTGATGAACGCCAACCCCTTCACCCGCGGGCATCAGTATCTGGTGCGTCAGGCGGCCAAACGCTGCGACTGGCTGCACCTGTTTTTAGTGAAGGAAAACACCTCGCGCTTCAGCTATGAAGACCGCCGCCGGCTGGTGCTGGCCGGCACCGCCGATATCCCCAACCTCACGGTACACGAAGGCTCGCAGTACGTGATCTCGCGCGCCACCTTTCCCTGTTACTTCATCAAGGATCAGGGCGTGGCCGACGACTGTTACACCGAAATCGATCTGAAGATCTTCCGCCAGTATCTGGCGCCCGCGCTGGGCATTACCCACCGCTTCGTCGGCAACGAGCCGTTCTGCGCGGTGACCGCGAAATATAACCGCGACATGCGCTACTGGCTGGAAACGCCGGCGCTGCCCAGTCCGCCGATCGCGCTGGTGGAAATCGAGCGTTTGCAATATCAGGGCACGGCGATCTCCGCCTCCTGGGTGCGCAAGCTGCTGGCGGCGGGGGACTTCCACGCCGCCGCGCCGCTGGTGCCGCCGGACACCCTGTACTACCTGCAGGATCTGCAAACGCAGCGCCGGGCCAAGGCGGCCCCGCATCCTTTTGAGTCCGCACAATCAGGTGAATGATGAAAATTATCCGAGAAGCAATGGCCGGCACGCTGGAATCCAGCGATGTCATGGTGCGCATCGCGCCCGCCGAGGGGCCGCAGCACGATCTGTTGATCGCCAGCAGCGTGGAAAAACAGTTCGGCGCGGCGATCCGCCACACCCTGCTGGAGGTGCTGCAGCGCTATGAGGTGGAGCCGGTGCAGGTGATCGTCGACGACAAGGGGGCGCTGGACTGCGTGCTGCGCGCCCGGCTGGAAACCGCGCTGATGCGCGCCTGTGAGGGCGGCCAGCTGCCGTGGGAGGCGAAAGATGAAAACGCTGAATAAAACCCGGCTGCGCCGCAGCATGTTGTTCGTCCCCGGCGCCAACGCGGCGATGGTTAGCAACGCCTTTATCTACCAGGCCGATGCGCTGATGTTCGATCTGGAAGACTCGGTGATCCTGCGTGAAAAAGACGCGGCGCGCCGGCTGGTGTACCACGCGCTGCAGCACCCGCTGTACCAGGAGGTGGAAACCATCGTGCGCGTCAATGCGCTCGACTCCGCCTACGGCCTGGCGGACCTGCAGGCGGTGGTGCGCGGCGGCGTGGACATCGTGCGCCTGCCGAAGACCGACAGCGCGCAGGACGTTGTCGACATGGAGCGCGAGATTGCCGCCATCGAAGCGGCCTGCGGCCGGCCGGTCGGCAGCACCGGGCTGCTGGCGGCGATCGAATCGGCGCAGGGCATCACCAATGCGGTGGCGATCGCGCACGCTTCGCCGCGGCTTATCGGCATCGCGCTGGGGGCGGAAGACTACGTGCGCAACCTGCGCACCGAGCGCTCGCCGGAGGGCATCGAGCTGCTGTTCGCCCGCTGTTCGCTGCTGCAGGCGGCGCGCGCCGCCGGCATTCAGGCGTTCGACACCGTCTATTCCGACGCCAATAACGAGGCCGGCTTCCTGCAGGAAGCGGCGCTGATCAAACAGCTCGGCTTCGACGGCAAATCGCTGATCAACCCGCGCCAGATTGAGCTGCTGCACAACCTGTACGCGCCGACCGCCAAAGAGGTGGCGCACGCGCAGCGGGTGGTGGACGCCGCCGAAGCGGCGGAGCGGGAAGGGCGCGGCGTGGTGTCGCTCAACGGAAAAATGGTCGACAGCCCGGTGATTGAGCGCGCCCGGCTGGTGCTGGAGCGCGCCGCGCTGTCCGGCTTACGGGAAGAACCGGCGCAGCACGGGGAGGAAGCATGATGAACCGCCAACAACGATTGATGACCTTCGCCAACCCGGCGGATCTGCCGGGTTATCAGGACGTGTCCAAAGCCAATCTGCAGGCGCGCAAACCGCGCGATCTCAAGCTGTGCGACTCCTTGCAGGAAGCGGTGCGCCGCAGCGGACTGCAGGACGGCATGACCATTTCCTTCCACCATGCGTTTCGCGGTGGCGATTTGACCCTCAATCAGGTGATGGAGACGCTGGCGGCGATGGGGTTCCGCAACCTGACGCTGGCGTCCAGCTCGCTGACCGACTGCCATGCGCCGCTGGTTGAGCATATCCGCCACGGCGTGGTGAGCCGCATTTACACCTCCGGGCTGCGCGGCCCGCTGGCGGACGCGGTTTCGCGCGGCCTGCTGGCGGAGCCGGTGCAAATTCACTCGCACGGCGGCCGGGTCAACCTGATCGAATCCGGCGAGCTGAAGATAGACGTGGCCTTCCTCGGCGTGCCGGCCTGCGATGAGTTCGGCAACGCCAACGGTTATAGCGGTGAAGCCTGCTGCGGCTCGCTCGGCTATGCGCGGGTGGACGCCGAGGCGGCGGGCACCGTGGTGCTGCTGACCGAGCAGCTGGTGCCGTATCCGCATCATCCCGCCAGCCTGGCGCAGGATCGGGTGGATCTGATCGTGCAGCTGGAGCGGGTGGGCGACGCCGACAAGATCGGCGCTGACGCCACGCGCATGACCTCGAACCCGCGCGAGCTGCTGATCGCCCGCCGCGCCGCCGAGGTGATCGCCGGTTCCGGCTACTTCACCGAAGGCTTCTCGCTGCAAACCGGCACCGGCGGCGCCTCGCTGGCGGTGACCCGGTTCCTGGAGGACAAGATGCGCGCCCGCGGCATTCGCGCCGCGTTCGCCCTCGGCGGCATCACCTCGACCATGGTGGATCTGCACGAGAAAGGGCTGATCGGCAAGCTGCTGGACGTGCAGAGCTTCGATCGGGCGGCGGCGACCTCGCTGGCGCGCAACCCGCGCCATATCGAAATCAGCGCCAACCAGTACGCCAACTTCAGCTCCAAGGGCGCCTCTGTTGATCGGCTCGACGTGGTGGTGCTGAGCGCGCTGGAAATCGACACCGGCTTCAACGTTAACGTGCTGACCGGCTCCGACGGCGTGCTGCGCGGCGCGTCCGGTGGCCACTGCGACACCGCCGCCGCCGCGCGGCTGGCGATCATCGTTGCGCCGTTGGTGCGCGGGCGCATCCCGACGCTGGTGGAGCAGGTGACTACCTGCGTCACGCCGGGCTCCAGCATCGACATTCTGGTGACCGACCACGGCATCGCCGTCAACCCGGCGCGGCCGGAGCTGGCGCAGCGTCTGCGGGAGGCCGGCCTCGAGGTGGTGAGCATCGACTGGCTGCGCGCCCGTGCGCTGCAGCTGACCGGCGAACCGCAGCCGATCGCCTTTACCGACAAGGTGGTGGCGGTGGTGCGCTACCGCGACGGCTCGGTGATCGACGTGGTGCATCAGGTGGCGGAGTAAGCGATGGCCGCCGTCGATCCCCAACTGGCTGCTGAACGCGCGGTCAGCCTGCCGGAGCTGCTCACCAGCCGCGAATGCCGCCAGGCGCGCCAGCAGGCGTGGCTGGCGCAGCACGAGTGCACGCTGCTGGTGCTGACGCTGGTGGTGCCCGGCCCGGTGAAGGACAGCGCGCTGACGCGCGGCATCTTCAACCTGGGGTGGGCGGCGCTGCTGCGACTGTGCGCCGAACAGGGTTGGCCCAGCCCGCAGGCCGAGGCGCTGGCGCTCGCCACCGGTTGCGAAGGGTTTGTCGCGCTGCGCGCCGATGCCCAGCGGGTGAAGGACTGCGCCATGCAGCTGGAGGTGAGCCGCCCGATCGGCCGGCTGTGGGATATCGACGTGCTGGATACGCAGGGGCGCATTTTGTCGCGCCGCGACATCGGCCTGCCGCAACGGCGCTGCCTGCTGTGCGGCCAACCGGCCAAGATCTGCGCCCGCCAGCGGCGGCACAGCAGCGAGCAGCTGCTGCATGAAATGGAAAGGATGTTCAACGATGCGATCTCTGCCGATTAACCTGCCCGCCCACCGAGCCGAACCGGCCTGCGACTTCGCCCGCGCCGCTTTCCGCGCGCTGCTGGTGGAAGTCAACCTCACGCCCAAGCCGGGGCTGGTGGATCGCCATAACACCGGCGCCCACCGCGACATGGATCTCGGGCACTTCTATCGCAGCGCCCGCGCCATCGGCGTGTGGCTGCCGCGCTTTATCCAACGCGGGCGCGAGGACGCCGCTTTGCCGGCAGAGCAGCAGCTGGCGCGGCTGCGGCCGCTCGGCCTGGCCTGCGAAAACCAGATGTTTCGCGCCACCGGCGGCATTAACACCCACAAGGGCAGCGTGTTCTCGCTCGGGTTGCTGTGCACCGCCTTCGGCCGCCTGCAGCAGCAGGGCCGCGCCATCGGCGCCGAAGCACTGTGCGCCGAGGTGGCGGCGATGTGCCGGGGGCTGGTGGATCGCGAACTGCGGCGCAACAACGCCGGGCAGACCGCCGGCCAGCGGCTGTTCGCCGCGCACGGGTTGAGCGGCGCACGCGGCGAGGCGGAGGCCGGTTTCCGGCTGGTCATTGACGGCGCGCTGCCGCTGTATCGGCAACGGCTGGCCGCCGATGGCGACGAACAGCGGGCGCTGCTGGACAGCCTGCTGTGGCTGATGGCCCACAACGACGACACCAACGTCGCCTCGCGCGGCGGCCTGCACGGGCTGTGCTGGCTGCGGCGCCGGGCGGCATTGCTGCTGGCGCAGGGCGGTTCGGCGGGGGAGGCGGGTCTGGCGCGCCTGCGGCGCTTCGATGCCGACTGCATCGCTCGCAACCTCAGCCCCGGCGGCAGCGCCGACCTGTTGATAGTGACCTGGCTGCTGGCGCAGCTGGGTGCCCAAGAATAATAACCAAGCCTTCAGGAGAGTCCCTATGTCCCAAACCCAGGAAAAGATCTGGAAAGCGATAGCGCCGCTGGCGGTGCTCGCGATCCTGTTATTGATACCGGTGCCCGACGGCATGCCGCCGCAGGCCTGGCACTACTTCGCCATCTTCGTGGCGATGATCGTCGGCATGATTCTGGAGCCGATCCCGGCCACCGCCATCAGCTTTATCGCAGTGACCGTCAGCGTGCTGAGCGCCAACTGGGTGCTGTTCGGCGCGCAGGAGCTGGCGGAGCCGGGCTTCAAGGCCGGTAAAGAGGCGCTGAAATGGGGGCTGGCGGGCTTCTCCAGCACCACCGTCTGGCTGGTGTTCGGCGCCTTTATCTTCGCGCTGGGCTACGAGGCCACCGGGCTGGGGCGGCGCATCGCGCTGTTCCTGGTGAAGTTCATGGGCAAGCGCACGCTGACGCTGGGCTATGCGGTGGTGATCATCGATATCCTGCTGGCGCCGTTCACGCCGTCCAACACCGCGCGCACCGGCGGCACGGTATTCCCGGTGGTGAAAAACCTGCCGCCGCTGTTCGATTCCTTTCCCAACGATCCCTCTTCACGCCGCATCGGCGGTTACCTGATGTGGATGATGGTGGTCGGTACCAGCATCAGCTCCTCGATGTTCGTCACAGGCGCCGCGCCGAACGTGCTGGGCATCGAGTTCGTCGGCAAGATCGCCGGGGTGCACATCAGCTGGATGCAGTGGTTCCTGGCGTTCCTGCCGGTCGGCCTGCTGCTGTTGATCATAGCGCCGCTGATCTCCTACTACCTGTACAAACCGGGCGTGACCCACAGCAGCGAAGTGGCCGCCTGGGCGGATACCGCGCTGGGGGAAATGGGCAAGCTGACGCGCAAGGAATACACCCTGATCGGCCTGGTGCTGCTTAGCCTGTGCCTGTGGGTGTTCGGCGGCAAAATGCTGGACGCCACCGCGGTGTGTCTGCTGGCGGTGTCGCTGATGCTGGCGCTGCACGTGGTGTCATGGAAAGAGATCACCAAATATTCCAGCGCCTGGAACACGCTGGTTAACCTGGCGACGCTGGTGGTGATGGCCAACGGCCTGACGCGTTCCGGCTTTATCGACTGGTTCGCCCAGACCATGAGCACCCACCTGGACGGCTTCTCGCCGAACATGACGGTGGTGGCGCTGGTGCTGGTGTTCTACTTCGCCCACTACCTGTTCGCCAGCCTGTCGGCGCACACCGCCACCATGCTGCCGGTGATCCTGGCGGTCGGCAAAGGGTTGCCGGGCGTGCCGATGGAGCAGCTGTCGATGCTGCTGGTGCTGTCGATCGGTATCATGGGCGTGCTGACGCCGTACGCCACCGGCCCGGGGGTGATCATCTACGGCTGCGGCTACGTGAAGTCGAAAGACTACTGGCGCCTGGGCGGTATTCTCGGCGTGGTGTATATCGCCGCGCTGCTGCTGATCGGCTGGCCGATCATGAGCCTGTGGTACTGAGTTGAAGCCACGCGGCCACCGTCCGGTGGCCGCGGTTACGATCCTTTCCCGTGAACCCTGTCACACACTTGTCACACTAACCCCGCCATCATACTCGGGCAAACGCTAACACCTTAAAAATAATCATTTTCCGGGAGCCTCTGCGGATGAGAAAAAAAACGCTATTGCTGTGCCTGCCTTTGTTATTCACCGGGAGCGCGCTGGCGGACGCCGGCGGTTATCAGTTGGAACAGGTGCTGGTCATGAGCCGCCATAACCTGCGCGCGCCGCTGACCAACAACGGCAGCGTGCTGGCGCAGTCTACGCCGAAGGCCTGGCCGGCCTGGGAAACGCCGGGCGGCCAGCTGACCACCAAGGGCGGGGTGCTGGAAGTGTATATGGGGCACTACTTCAACGGCTGGCTGAAGCAGACCGGCCTGTTGCCGCAAGAGGGCTGCCCGACCGCCGGCAGCGTGTACGTCTACGCCAACAGCCTGCAGCGCACGGTCGCCACCGCGCAGTTCTTCAGCAACGGCGCGTTCCCCGGCTGCGACGTCAGCGTGCACCATCAGGACAAGATGGGCGAGATGGATCCGACCTTCAACCCGATTATCACCGACACCAGCGAGGCCTTCAACCAGCAGGCGCTGGCGGCGATGAACGCCGCGCTGGGCTCGCTGAAGCTGGACGCCTCTTACCAACAGCTGGCGAAGATCATCGACTACAAGGATTCCGCCGCCTGCAAGACCGACAAACACTGTGACCTGACCAAAGAAGCCAGCGTGATGAGCGCGGTGCCGGGCAAAGAACCGGGCGTCTCCGGCCCGCTGCGGGTGGGCAACTCGCTGGTGGACGCCTTTATGCTGCAGTATTACGAAGGTTTCCCGATGAAAGAGGTGGCCTGGGGCAAAATCGCCACCCCGCACCAGTGGCAGCAGCTGGCGCAGCTGAAAGACGGCTATCAGGACTCGCTGTTCACCTCACCGGTGGTGGCGCAGAACGTCGCCAAGCCGCTGCTGACCTACATCAACAACGCGCTGCTCGGCGAGCGCAAACCGGACGCGCCGAAGCTGACGGTGCTGGTCGGCCACGATTCCAATATTGCCTCGCTGCTGTCGGCCATGCAGTTCCAGCCGTATCAGCTGCCGCAGCAATACGAGAAAACGCCGATCGGCGGCAAACTGGTGTTCCAGCGCTGGCGCGACGCGCAGAACGACCGTGAATTGCTGAAGATCGAGTACGTCTATCAGTCCACCGAACAGCTGCGCAAGGCGACGCCGCTGACGCTGCAAACCCCGCCGCAGCGGGTAACGCTGGCGCTGAAAGGCTGCCCGATCGACAAAGACGGCTTCTGCGCCTGGAGCGATTTCGAAAAGACCATGAAAGGCATCTTGTAATGCCCAGCCTCTCTCCCGCGCGCGGGGGAGAGGCCTCTCCCCATCCCGGCTAACGCGCCGCCACGCAGGCCTTAACGCCATTTATTTTGCCCAGGGTCATTGTTGCAGGCCGTTTCGGGGGCTAACATCATCAGCCTGCCTGTTTATCATGGATACCGCCGTTGCCCACTTTTATCCGCAGTATCGAATTTTTCACGCCGGACGGCTATCCGGGCCAGGTGGCGCGCTGCCATTTTGCGCTGGCGGAGTATCGTGACGAGCGTTTTCCCGAGGCGGGCTTTGCGCTGCCGGATCATCTGGCACGTGCGGTGCCGAAGCGCCGCGCGGAGTATCTGGCCGGGCGTGTTCTGGCGCGGCAACTGTTGGCGCCGCTCGGTTTTGCCGACTTCACCCTGGCGCGCGGCGAAGATCGCGCGCCGCAGTGGCCACCGGGCATCGCCGGGGCGCTGAGCCATAATTCGGATACCGCGCTGTGCGCCGTGCACCGCGAGAGCGGGCTGGGCGGCGTGGGGCTGGATGTGGAGACGCTGCTCTCCGACGTGCGGGCGGAGGAGCTGTGGGGGGCGATCGTTTCCCCGGCGGAGCGCGAGGCGTTACTGCGCGAGGCGTTGCCGTTCAATGAACTGCTGACGCTGACGTTTTCCGCCAAAGAAAGCCTGTTCAAGGCGCTTTATCCGCAGGTGCGCTGTTACTTCGATTTTCTCGATGCGCGCATGGTCGCCGTGGATATGCAGCGGCAGACGTTTGTATTAGCGCTGCTTAAGACGCTGACGCCAAATTGCCCCGCCGGCCGCCGGTTTAACGGGCGTTTTTGGCGTGAAGGTGACGATGTCACGACTTTCATTTTCTGCTAAAACACAATAATAACAGTGTGTTATTTCTTACTTTGCCGTAACGCGGATTTGCCGCAGCGGGCGGAAAGATTCATTCATCGGAGATTGACCCACGGTGGGGATCCGGTGTAATTTATCCTCCTTTTATGGCTAATGATAATTATTCGCATAAACATTATCATTGGTAAGGCGCAACAAAGGAGTGGTCTAGTGGCGACACTGACGACAGAAAACCAAACCTTCCCCGGGTTTGTGTACGCCGAACAATCGACCTTTTTGTACCGGTCCGAATTCCGTTCCCTCTCCGCCGATGGCGTGTTCGAGCGTATCGAGACGCCGGCGTTCGGCGGTGAGCAGGAAGGCAGCGCGCTGGCGCAGCATATCCGCCAGGCGCTCGCGCGCGCCAAAGCCGCCGGCCAGGAGACGCCGGTGGTGGTGGGCGCCATTCCGTTCGATACGCGCCGGCCTTCCAGCCTGTACGTGCCTGAAAACTGCCAGTTTGTCGCCAACGACAGCTTTACCCGCGCCGCGCGCCCGATGCTGCAACAGCCGCATCGCCTGGCCGCCTGCACCAGCATTCCGGACGAGCCGCGCTTCAAGCACGCGGTGGCGGAAGCGGTCAGCCGCTTTAAACAGGGCAAGCTGGACAAGGCGGTGCTGTCGCGCATCCTCGACATCGAGCTGGAGCAGCCGGTGGCGGGCCACCAGATCCTCAATAACCTGATGGTGCAGAACCCGACCGGTTACCACTTTTCCTTGCCGCTGGCCGATGGCGGCGTGCTGATCGGCGCCAGCCCGGAACTGCTGATCCGCAAGCAGGGCGGCGAGATCCACACCAATCCGCTGGCGGGCTCCGCGCGCCGTCAGGACGATCCGCAGCAGGATCGCCTCGGCAGCGAGCGCCTGATGCGCTCGA
This sequence comes from Serratia sp. 2880STDY5682894, assembly GCF_001537385.1. Classification (NCBI taxonomy): domain Bacteria; kingdom Pseudomonadati; phylum Pseudomonadota; class Gammaproteobacteria; order Enterobacterales; family Yersiniaceae; genus Serratia; species Serratia sp. 2880STDY5682894. Next base: position 444,657 of record NZ_FCJA01000002.1, read on the forward strand.
CCAAAGACAAATACGAACACAAGCTGGTGATCGACGACATTCGCCGCCACCTGGCGCCATTGTGCGCCAGCCTGAGCGTGCCCAGCGGCCCGTCGCTGCTCAGCACCGGCACCATGTGGCACCTGTCCACCCGCATTCGCGGCGAGCTGCTGAACCCGAATCTCAACGTGATGCAGCTGGCCTGCCTGCTGCATCCGACGCCGGCGCTGTGCGGCTTCCCGACCGAGAGCGCCCGCCAACTGATCGCCGATCTGGAACCGCACGATCGCGGCCTGTTCAGCGGCATCGTCGGCTGGTGTGACGCCAACGGCGACGGCGAGTGGGCGATCGTCATCCGCAGCGGCCTGCTGCGCGGCAACCGGGTGCGGCTGTTCGCCGGCGCGGGCATCGTCGCCGCTTCGACACCGCAGTCCGAGTGGATGGAAACCGCCGCCAAACTGGGCACCATGCTCAACGCTTTCGGCCTGAACAGCGGCGCGCTGTAGGCCTCTTTGCGGCGCAGTGCGCGCCGCGTCATACGCTTTCGCAGGAGACAACGATGAACAACAACATGACCCGGCAGCGTGCCCGGATGGCGGTGTGCGCATGAGCATTCAAATGGATTTCACCGGCAAACGCGTGTGGGTGACCGGCGCGGCGCGCGGCATCGGCGAGCAGATCGCCCGGCATTTTTTGACGCAGGGCGCCGAGGTGGTGGGATTTGACCGCGAGTTCGCCAACCCGGATCTGCCTTACCCTTGCGTGACGCTGGACATCAGCCGGCCGGAGCAGGTGGAGGCGGTGTGCCGCCAACAGCTGGCGGAGAACCCGCGACTGGACGTGTTGGTCAACGCCGCCGGCATTCTGCGCATGGGCAATACCGAAGATCTGAGCGTGGATGACTGGCATCAGTGCATCAACGTCAACGCCTCGGGGGCGTTTTACCTGTTCCGCGCCGTGCTGCCGCACTTCAAGGCGCAGCGCAGCGGGGCGATCGTCAGCATCGGCTCCAACGCCGCGCACGTGCCGCGTGCGCAGATGGCGGCCTACTGCGCCTCCAAGGCGGCGCTGACCAGCCTGAACCACTGTGTGGGGTTGGAGATGGCGCCGTTCGGCGTGCGCTGCAATCTGGTGTCGCCGGGCTCGACCGACACGCCGATGCAGCGCGGCATGTGGCAGACCGACGACGCGCAGCAACGCACCATCGCCGGCTTCCCCGAGATGTTCAAGCTGGGGATCCCGCTGGGCAAAATCGCCCGCCCGGATGAGATCGCCAACGCGGTGTTGTTCCTGGCCTCCGATTTGGCCAGCCACATCACCATGCAGGACATCGTGATCGACGGCGGCGCCACGCTGGCCGCCTGAGTCAGACCCGCTGGCGGCGCAGCAGGTGCTGCGCGCCTTCCGCCGCCAGCAGCAGCACCGCCAGCCAGATCGCCAGATAGGTCGGCCATTCGCTTTGGCCGATGCTTTCGCCGAGCAGCAGCGCGACGATCACCAGCAGCACCGGTTCCACATAGCTCAGCAGGCCGAACAGGCTGAACGGCAGCAGGCGGCTGGCGAGGATGTAGCACACCAGCGCCACGGCGCTGATGACGCCGAGCAGCGGAATGCGCCAATACAGCTCGGCATTGATCTGCAGCGCCGCTGCGCCGCCGTCGCCGAAGGCGAACCAGGCCGCCGCCGGCAGCATCAGTGCCAGCTCGCACCACAGCCCGCCGAGATTGTCGGTGCCGAAACGCCGCCGCAAAATAAAGTAGAGCGGATAGCCCAGTGCCACCACCAGCGTCGGCCACGAGACGCCGCCCGCCTGATACAGCTCATTGCCCACCCCCACCATGGCGCACGCCACCGCCAGCTTTTGCAGCAGCGACAGCCGATCGCGGTAGATCAAACGGCCCGCCAGCACCATGGTCAGCGGCAGCAAAAAATAGCCGAGCGACACGTCGAGGGCCTTGCCGTGCAGCGGCGCCCACAGGAACAGCCACAGCTGCACCCCCAACAGCGCCGAGGTGAGCAGCAGGCCCAGCAGGCGCTGCGGCCGTTGGCCGATCCAGGCCAGCGTGTCGCCCACCTTGCGCCAATCGCCGGACAACGCCATAAACAGCGTCAGGAACGGCAGCGTCAGCAGCGTGCGCCAGCCGTAGACCTGCTCGCCGTTCAGCGGGGTGAGGGTAGAGGTGAAGTAATACATCGCGCCGAACAAGATGGAGGCGACGACCGAAAGAGTGATGCCCTTAATCACACGCATTCCTGGTGAGTGATTGATTTTATGGCGGCTACTGTAGAGAAATTTGCCGCCAACGACAATGGCGTTGCCGGGCGCTGGACAATCGGCGGCGGCGGGTTACAATGATTACTGTGTATTCATACAGGTTTTGGCGATGACAATCGATCTTTTTGAAGACGCGCTGCCGCCGCCGTGGCGGGAAGAGATCGCCCCCGGCGCGGTGGTGATGCACGGCTTCGTGCGCGATCACGGGCCGGAACTGCTGGCGGCGGTGCAGGGCGTCGTCGCCCAGGTGCCGTGGCGGCATTTGACCACCCCCGGCGGGCACGTGATGTCGGTGGCGATGAGCTGGTGCGGCAACGGCTGGACCAGCGACAGCCGCGGTTACCGCTATTCGGAACGCGACGCGCGCAGCGGTAAACGCTGGCCGGCCATTCCCCCCATCCTGATGGCGCTGGCGGACGAAGCCGCGCAGCAGGCGGGCTTCGGCCCCTTCGTGCCGGATTCTTGCCTGATGAACCGTTACGATCCGGGCAGCAAGCTGTCGCTGCATCAGGATAAAGACGAGCACGACTTCGGTGCGCCGATCGTCTCGGTGTCGCTCGGGCTGCCGGCGGTGTTTCAGTTCGGCGGGCTGCAACGCAGCGACCGGGCGCGGCGCATCCCCTTGGCGCACGGCGACGTGGTGGTATGGGGCGGCCCGGCGCGGCTCTGTTTTCACGGCATCCTGCCGGTCAAGGAAGGCTACCACTCGCTGGTGGGGCCGCACCGCATCAACATCACGCTACGCAAGGCGCTTTAGCTGTGGCTCCTGCGCCAGGCAGGCGACGAGATAGTCGATAAACACCCGCAGTTTGGGCGGCAGATACTGGTTAGGCGCGTAGAGTAACCACAGGCCGCCGTGATAGCTGCTGAGGAAATCCCATTCCGGCAACACCTGCACGATCTCGCCGTCGTCGAGCGCCTGGCGGGCGGTAAAATACGGCAGGCTGCCGATGCCGATATGCTGTTTCACCGCGTCCAGCCGCACGCCGGTGTGGTTGGCGGCGTAGCGGCCGCGCACGTTGACCGTCACCGTTTTGCCGCTGCGGCGGAACTTCCATTGCGCGTCGCTCGGCGTTTCGCCCAGATAGATGCAGCTGTGCGCCGCCAGATCGTGCGGGTGCTGCGGCGTGCCGTGCTGCGCCAGGTAGTGCGGCGTGGCGCACAGCAGATGGTCTATTCTCATCAACTGGCGGCCGATCAACCCGGGCGACGGGCGATCGGTGATGCGCAGCGCCAGATCGACCCGATCGTCGATCAAATCCATGTAGCGATCTTCCAGCCGCAGCCTCACGTCCACCTTCGGGTAGCGGCGCAGGAACTCCGGCATGTGCGGATGCAGCACGAAGCGGCCCACCGCCTTGGGCACGCTGACACTGACCAGCCCTTCGGGCTCCACGGCGCCGCGCCCGCCGATCGCCATGACCGCGTCGGCCGCCGCCAGCAGGGTGCGGCAGTGCGCAAACGCCTCTTCGCCGCTTTCGCTCAGCCGCAGTTTACGGGTGGTGCGGTGCAGCAGCTGCAGCGCCAGCGCCTGCTCGAGCTTCGCCACGCTGCGGCTGACGGCGGAAGGCGAGGTGCCCAGTTTACGGGCGGCGGCGGAAAAGCTGCCGCTCTCTACCACCTGAACGAAAACGGCCATTTCGGGCAACAGGGCGTAAGAAAGATTTGTGCTCATGACGCAAAGGTCCATTGTGATGGCGGCGGATTATCCCTCGATTATGACATGAATATAATGGCTCTTCGAACCGAGGAGAAAAATGATGACCGAACGACGTTATTACTACAGCGACGATGTACAGGGCCAGGCGCAGGTGTTGAGCTGCGCGCCGGCCGAGGCGGGCGCTTACGCCGTGGTGCTCGACGCCACGCTGTTCCACCCGCAGGGCGGCGGCCAGCCGTCCGACGTGGGGACGTTAGGCGGCGTCGCCGTGCTGCGGGTGCAGCAGCAAGGGGATACCGTGCTGCACTTTACCGCCGCGCCGCTGCCGCTCGGGCCGGTTACGATGCAAATCGATGAAGCGCAGCGCCGCCTGCACGCCCGCTGGCACTCCGGCGGGCATCTGATCGGCTGGCTGGGAGAAACCCGAGGCTGGCGGCCGGTCAAGGCACATCATTGGCCGGGGGAAGGGCGCATCACGTTTATGCCAGGGCCGGATGCGCAGACGGTAGAAGCGGACTTTTTGCAGGCGGAGCTGGCGCGTTTGATCGCCTCCGATTTACCCCGCCGCCAACAGGCGGTGGAGGGGATGCGCCAGGTCGGCTTCGGCGAACTGCCCGCCTACGGCTGCGGCGGCACCCATGTCGCCACGCTGGCGGAGGTGGGGGCGGTGATCGTCACCGGTGTCAAAATGAAGAAAGGGCAGCTGATCGTGCAGTATGAGCTGGGGTGAATACCCTTGATTATCGTACCCTGTACGAGTAGGCTGGAGGGAACGATCGCAGGAGGCGATGATAATGGACTATCTGGAGTTTATCGAAACGACCGTTTTCAGCCGAAAGCGGGCTGAATTGATGAAGGATGATGACTTTCAGGCTTTCCAAAGCTATTTGCTGTTGAACCATCATGAAGGGGATACGATCAGCCACACGGGCGGATGCAAAAAGATACGCTGGGGGCTGGACGGAAAGGGAAAACGCGGCGGCGTAAGAGTGATTTACTATCTGACGGCGCCCAGCGGCCGAGTCTATTTATTGTTGATATACCGTAAAAATGAAAAGGATGATTTATCCGGACAGGAAAAGGCGATATTGAGATCCATCGTTCAACAACTTGATTAACGATGGCGAAATGGCGTGACGAAGGAATTAAAGCATTATGAAAAAAGAACTTTTCGACGATTTGGTCAGCAGTATGAACGAAATGGTGGCGATCGAAAAGGGTAAGATGACGCCAAAATCCGAGCATGTTCACCGTCATGCTATTCCAGACGTCAAGCTGCTGCGCAAATCCCGTGGGATGAAGCAGGCGGAGTTTGCCAAGGCTGTGGGGGCCAGCGTGGGACTGGTGCAAAGCTGGGAGCAGGAACGCCGCATACCCTCGGGGTCGGCACTGAAACTTCTGCTGCTGATTGAGCGTAACCCGGCATTGCTCGATGAGTTGCTGGTGATTTAAATCATACTCAGCGCCCGGCCTGCCGCAGCTGGGTGCAGAACGCGCATTGGCATCCCGCTACCGGCACCGCCGCGCAGCTGCCGATGTTCACCGGCTGGGCGTCCATGGCGTGAAAGCCGTAAAACAGATTTTCGATGTTTTGTTCCGCCGCGCGCGCCTGTTCCGGGCGCGGTTCGGGCACTTTTGACTGAAACGCCGCGGCCTTGCCGGCCAGCAGGCTGAGAAACAGCAGCGACAGCTGGATTTTCATCGTCGTCTTCCTTTGGCTGAAGTTGTGATACGTTATAACAAAACCCCATCAATGCCAAGCGGCGGTGCCGCGGCCACTCACGTTATTTTTACGCGCTGCAACAGTTTCTCATTCAATTAACACTTCGACATAGCTCTTGTCGATACGCTGACTAATAATTCAAATTACAAAAATTGCCTCATTAAACGAATATTTAGATACTCGCTGTGCGGCCTGGCCAGTGCTGACACGTTTTAAATTCTGAGCATACAGAAAGATGCCTCTGTAGGTATCGTCACGCACTCTGGATAGGACATCGCCACCATGGGCTCTTTTTTTAAGCAGGTCTACCGCTATTCCCACGCGCGCCCTTATCGGCATAACGAAAACCTCTGGCCCTATGTGAAGATCGCGCGCGGCGAAGGCGGTGAAATCGCCGCCTTATGGTACAAGCACCGGCCGGTGCCGATCGTCCCGTTGAGCGAACTGCGCAGCAGCTGCCGGGGGGAGGTGCTGCTGACGGCTACCGGCCCGTCGGTGAAGGCGCTGCGCTTCGAAAATATTCCCGCCATGCCCGCCATCGGGGTCAACGGCGCCTATTTTCTGCATCGGCAGGTGGATTTTCGCTTCTACGTCATCGTGGACATGGGGTTTATCGACAGCCGCCCAGAGATCGTGCGCGACGTCATTCAACGGCCTGAGCTGACGCTGTTCACCACCGTGCACGGCGTGGCGCGCATTCTCGATCGCTTTGGCCCGGCGGCGATCGGTTGCCGATTGGCGATCGTCGAAGACGCGGCCTGCAAGATTTACCGCCCCCGGATCGACAGCGGCGCGCTGTGGGAGCACTACTGCCGGGAAAACGGCGTGGTTTTTGCCGCCGAGAGCCGCATGCTCGGCTTTAGCCAGGATATCCGCTGCGGCATTTTCGATGCCGGCACCGTGGCCTATTGGGCGCTGCAAATTATCGCCTATCTCGGCTTCAAGCAGCTGTTTATCGCCGGGCTGGACATGAACAACTTCCACCAGCCGCGCTTTTACGAAACGGAGCAGGATCGGTTGCCCACGTTCCTGGCGGACAAGGTGGAGTCGCTGGTGATCCCCGCTTTTCGACACGCCGGCGCGATCATGAAAAAGCAGCAGATCGCGATAAAAAACCTCTCCCTGCACAGCGCTATCGGCAGCGATATCTTCGAGAAGGTGGACGGCAATGTTTACTTTCAGCAAGCCTGAGCGGTGTTATCGCTTCGGCAGCGCGCTGTTTTTAGCCTTCGCGTTTTTCAGCGCGATATTTTGCGGGCAGACCCGCGTCAACAACCTGTTTCATTTGGCGGCGCTGCTGTGGCTGGCCGCCGTATTCACCTGGCCGCCGCTGCGGCGGCAGCTGTGGGCCAATCGTCAGGCGCGCTGGGGCGGCGGGCTGGCGCTGATATTTTTGCTTTATTATTCCCTCAGCGCGCTGTGGGGCGAGACGCCGGGCGACATGCCGTCGGCCCTGACCCACAGCGCCTATATCCTGCTCTACCTCGCCTGGCTGGTGACGCTGCTCGACGGTGAGCGGCGTCACCAACTGCAGTGGGCGATGCTGGCCGGCATGACGGCGCTGTGTCTGTATCTGACGCTGGTCGACGCCCCGTCGATTTATCATCTGCGAGAAACCACCGCCCGCAATCCGGGGCCGAGCAACGTGATCGATCTGGCCGGTTACGCCGCCATCGCCATTTTGTTGAGCCTGATGATTTTCCGCGATACCGGGCAAAAAGCGGCGCTGTGCTTTATCCCGCCGCTGCTGGCATTCATGGTGCTGACGCAAAGCCGCGGCCCGCTGATCGCACTGGCGCTCGCGGTGGTAGTGGCGATGCCTTATCGACACCGGCCGGGACGGTGGCTGTGGTTTCTGTTGCCCGGCGCGCTGGCTGTGGTTCTTGCCGTCGTTTACAGCGCGATCGGCGAAATGTTGCTGACGCGTTTTGGCGAGCTGTATCAACAGAGCTTTGTTCGCATCAGCATTTGGCGCCACAGCCTGGCGCTGATCGAACAGGCGCCGTTCTTCGGCTACGGCTTTGATAAGCAGCTTAACTTTCTCAATTACACCGGCGAGCTGAACCACACCACGCACAGCCTGTATCTCGGCGCGTTGCTGAAGGGCGGCTGCGTGGGTTTCCTGTTGCTGCTGGCGCTGCTGGGATATGGCGCGCGGCTCGCCATCGCACACTGGCGCGCAGGGCGGCGCTGGGAGGCGGGCCTGTTTCTGTTTATGCTGGTGTTCTACAGTTCGCAGGGCATGTTTGTGATCGCCAATCCGGCGGAGTTTTGGTACCTGTTTTGGCTACCGCTGGCGCTGCTGCTGTCGCAGCCTAAACGGCGGCCGATCGGGACTGTGCAGACGACAGCGCCGCCAGCGTCTTCTCCCACACCTGTTCCGCCGCGATAATACTAAGCGGCTGGCGGCGCTCAGCGGCACTCAGCGCGGCGCTGTCAACCGGCACGTGCATCACCTGATGCCGTTCGCTGTCCTGATAGGGGCCGGTATGCCGCGGGTTAGCGGTGACGAACAGGCTGACGGTGGCGGTTTTCAACGCCACGGCGAGGTGAAGCGGCCCGGTATCGCCGGTCACCAGCACCTGCAGATTGGCGATCGTCGCCAGCAGTTGCGGTAACGTGGTCGCGCCGATATGGCTTACCACCCGCTGTTGCTGTTCCTCGCTCAAACCTGCCATAAATTCCCGTTCGAGGCTGCGCTCCGCCTTGCTGCCAATCAACGCGATCTGACAGTCGGGGGAGTGCGCCAGCAGCCGTTGCGCCAGCTCAACAAAGCGATCGACCGGCCAGCGGCGCAGCGTTTCGGAGGCGCCCATCTGAAAGCCGATCAGGATCTTGCCCGCCGGTTTCGCCAGCGTGGGAAAAGCGACCGGGATGAACATGTCAGGATTGTCGGTACGGCACCCCAATTGCCCCACCATATCCAGCTTGCGCTGAATCAAATGGCCGTCGCTGCTGTGGCTGACGCCGGTCAGCCAGCGCTCCATGCCGCTCGGTTTGTTGCCGTAAACGTCTTTGAACAGGTATTGGCAACCGGCGGCGATGGCGACCAGCACGTCGTAAGGCGCCTTCGAGTGCAGGATGACCGCCAGCTGTGGCCGGTTTTTTCGCAGGCGCCGGATAACGGCCAACATGTCTTTGGCCTTGTGGTCCCAGTAAATCACGTCATGAAAGCAGGGGCTGCCTTCGACCAGCTGCCGGTTTTTATGGCTGGAGACCAGCGTGATTTGCGCGCCGGGATAGCGTTCGCACAGTGCGCGGATGGCGGGCGTATTGAACATCAGATCGCCGAGGGCGCTGGTGGAGAAAATCACGATGCGTTCAAAGGATTGCTGCGGATCGAAGCTCGCTGCGGGCCGGAAATTGCCCGCGATGCGGGTATAGAGACGTAAACCGGCGTTGGCCGCCGCTATTTTCCACTGTTTAGACATTGCAGTTCGCTTCCGCTTGAGATCGGCGGCCACCGTCTGGCGCCGCGTCGTATCATACAAGCGCGGCAACGGCGGGCCAATGGCCCGCAACAGATTGCGACAGATGCTAACGTTATGTTTGCAATTGCCTTCGGGTGCCGCGCTTACTCCTCCCAGACCTGCGTACTGCGCGGGCTGTCCATCTGATAATCCGAGTAGGGGCGAGTGAAGAACTCGCGCCCCAGTTCGCGGGCGGCCTGCAGCGGATTGCGCGGATCGCGGGCGATCTCGCCGCGCTGGTTGCCGGCGCCGTGCACCATGCCGACGAACGCGGAATGGGTGTAGCGGCTGAACTCCTGGATCTGATGCACGATGCCCAGCGCCGCGCCGGGGTAGGTCTCTTCCGACGCTACCGCCAGCCCGATACGCTTGCCGCTCATGCGCTGGTGTACCTGTTCCGCCTGAGGGTAGGCGTTGGAATAGAAGCTGAACGAGCGATCGAAAAAGGCTTTGGTTTGCGCCGACATGCCGTACCAGTAAATCGGCGTGCAGAATACCGCGCCATCGGCCGGCAGGAAGTGCTCCAGGAACAGCTCTGCGTAGCGATCGGCCGGCGGCGGCGTGTGGCGTTCATCGCTCAGAAAACCGCTCAGGTAATCATCGAGAAAATGCAGGCTGGCGGACGTGCCGGCTTCGGCGGCGCCCGCCAGGATCGCCTGCGCCAACGTGGCGCTGTTGCCGTCGCGGCGCGGGCTGCCGACCAACACCACCAGACGTTTAGATTGATGAGTTGTATTCATGTCATGTTCCTCGGTATGAAGTGGATTGAGCCCTACTCTAGAAACAAGAGCCGGCGGGCGACAAATGACCGCTTTTCTGCCAGGATGATTTCAACTCATCTCAAGAGGCTTCGCCATGTTTGCCACGCTGCCCGTCAACGCATTACGCACCTTTGAATCCGCCGCTCGCCTGCGCAGCTTCAAGCTGGCGGCGGCCGAGCTGGCGGTGACGCCGACGGCGATTTCGCACCAGATCAAAGCGCTGGAACAGCAGTTGGGGTTTGCGCTGTTCGAGCGGGTGCCGCGCGGCGTGCGGCTGACGCCGAAAGGCGAAACGCTGTTTGCCGGGGTGCACGGCGCGCTGCTGGACATCGCCGCCACGCTCGAGGGCCTGCGGCCGCAGCCCAGCACCGGGTCGCTGTGCGTCTCGGTCACGCACTCTTTCGCGGCGCTGTGGCTGGTGCCGCGCCTGGGGCGTTTCTATCAGGCGTACCCACACTATCTGGTGCGCCTGGAGGCCTGTGCCGAGGTGATCGATCTGCAGCAGGACGCCAGCGTGGACGTGGCGGTGCGTTACAGCCGTGCGCAGTATCCCGCGCTGCATCAGACGGCGCGGCTGGAGGAAAGCTTTGGCGTCTACGCCGCGCCGGATCTGGCCGCCGCCGAGCCGGAAAACCCGGTGCTGATCACCGTCAAGTGGGGGGATTCGGCGCTGTACGACAGCGGCTGGCGCGACTGGTGCCGGGCCGCCGGCGTAGACTGGTGGCAGCGCCATGCGGCGATGCGCAGCTATCACGAGGAGCATTACGCCCTGCAGGCAGCGGTGGCCGGGCAGGGGCTGGTGCTCGCCAGTTCGGTGATGGTGTCCGATATGGTGGACAACGGTCTATTGGTGGCGTACCGGCCGGAGGTGCGCGTACCGGGCGCCGCCTACAGCGTGCTGTGCGCGCCGGGGCGCGAGCGGCATCCGCCGGTCAGGGCGTTTCTCGCCTGGCTGCAGCAGGAGCTGCCGCAGGGCAATGGCACGAAATAAAAGTTTTATCGTCCTAAGCTGTGGGAATATCAGCGAACTTTTGTTTTTACTTCACTGCGAGAACCTATCATGAGCCAGCCAAGAACCTCCGATTACCCGATTGATGCGCAATTTATCGAACGCTGGTCGCCGCGCGCGATGGCCAACGACGCCATCGACGATCAAACGCTGCTAAGCTTTTTTGAAGCGGCGCGCTGGTCGCCATCGGCCTACAACATTCAGCCGTGGCGCTTTGGCTACAGCAAGCACGGTTCCGACAGCTGGGAGAACTACCTGGAATTCCTGATCGACTTCAACCGCGGCTGGGCGCAGCACGCCTCGGCGCTGGTGGTGATCGTCTCCAAAACCACCAGCCTGAACGGCGAGCGGCTGGTGGACAACCCGACCCACGCGTTCGACACCGGCGCCGCCTGGGCCAGCCTGGCGCATCAGGCGCACCTGAAAGGCTGGTTGACCCACTGCATGAGCGGCATTCACCACGACAAGATTAAGGCGGCGCTGCAGCTGCCGGACGACTATGCGGTGCACGCCATGGTGGCGATCGGCAAACCGGGCGACAAGGCCCGCCTGCCGGATTTCCTGCAGGAAAAAGAGGCGCCGTCGGGCCGCCTGCCGCTGGGCAAGACCGTCAGCGAAGGGCTGAATTTCACGCTGTGATTGCCCGCTTTCCCTCAGGCCCGCTTGGCGGGCCTTTTTTATGCGGCGAGTAAAACTTAGGGAGTATGTTCTCGTTCGCCCATTCGCTGTATATTTTATTATATAGCGATGGCGTAATGAGGAGGAAACCGTGGGTGACCATTTTGGCAAAGGGCTGTTGGCGGGGCTAAAGGCGGAAAACCTGAAGCCGGAGACGGAGCTGTCGCGCTTTTGCTCCGACTACAAGCGCGGCTTTGTGCTCGGCTATGCGCACCATTTGGCGCAGCGCTGCGGCGACGAAAACCGGGCGGCGTTCGAAGCCGGGCAGCTGAGCCGCGCCTATGGCCTCGGCAGTGAGCCGATGAGCGAGTTCTTTTCCGGCGGCGACAGCCGGCTGGCGGAGAAGTTTTTCCGCGCCGGCTATAACCGGCCGACGCAGGGCTAGCGCGGGCGGGGCGTCAGGCGGCGCTCAGCACCGCCACCATATACACGCACGGTTGGTCGCTCTGGTTTTCAAAGCGGCAGTCCGCCGGCGGGCCGAGCTCCAGGCAGTCTCCCTCGGCCATGTCATGGCGCGCGTCACCTTCCACAAAGACCAACTCGCCGGATAAGACCCAGATCAGCTGGCGCTTGAAGGCATACACCGAAGCCGGCATCGGGATCGTCGCGCCGGCCGGCAGTTCGATACGCACCAGATCGAGCGGCAGATCGGTGCGCGGCGAAACGTGGCGCCGCACGTAGCCGCTCTCCGGATCGACCCAGATCGGTTGATCTTCCCGGCGCAGCAGCCGGCCTTCCTGCGTTTCCGCCCGGGCGATCAGCTTGGACATGCTGAGGCCGAACGCCCCCGCCAGCCTGCCCAGCAGCATCGCCGTCGGGCTGCTCTCGCCGCGCTCGATCTTATGAACCATCGCCCGTGAAACGCCCGCCTGCTCAGCCAGATCGGACAGCGACCAGTGGCGCGCCTCGCGTTCAATGCGAATGCGTGCGCCGATCAGCTGATTTAGATTGTCTAATTTAATATTCATATCGTAGTATTATAGTGGACAATTGGCCGGGGTAAACCATGATTATACGAAATGCGACGCTCAACGATAGCGCGGCGATTGCCGCCATCTATAACGACGCGGTGTTGAACAGCACCGCCATCTGGAATGAACAAACGGTGGATGCGGCCAATCGCGCGGCGTGGATCGGCGAACGGCAGGCGGCGGGCTACCCGGTGCTGGTGGCGGTGAACGGCGCGGACGAGGCGATCGGCTACGCGTCGTTCGGCGACTGGCGCGCCTGGGACGGCTATCGCCATACCGTAGAACACTCGGTGTATGTCCATCAGGCGCATCGCGGTGAAGGGATTGGCAAAGCGCTGTTGATCGCCCTGATCGCACGGGCGCGGGAGATCGGCAAGCACGTGATGGTGGCCGGCATCGAATCCGGCAATCAGGCCTCCATTCAGCTGCATCTGGCGCTCGGGTTCCGCGAGGTGGGGCGCATGGAGCAGGTGGGCGCCAAATTTGGCCAATGGCTGGATCTGACCTTCCTGCAGCTGACGCTCGACGAGCGGGCCACGCCGCCCGCACGCTGATCCCGGGAGACAGAGCGATGAATATGCTGTTGCTGCTGGTGGCGGCGGGAATGGGGCTGGTGGTGCAGAATCTGCTGATGGTGCGCATTACTGAAAGCGTCTCGACCATCCTTATCACGCTGGTGATCAACTCCAGCGTCGGTTTGCTGCTGCTGGTGGGGTTGCTGCTGGCCAAAAACGGCCTCGACGCGGTGGCGGAAGTGACCGGCGCCGCCAGGTGGTGGATGCTGCTGCCGGGGCTGCTGGGATCGCTGTTCGTGTTTGCCGGTATCCTTGGCTACCAAAAACTGGGGGCGGCGGCCACCATCTCGATCCTGGTCGCCAGCCAGCTGTGCATGGGGCTGCTGGTGGACGTCTACCGCGCCGGCCCGGCGGCGCTGCGCGAGAATCTGCCGGCGCTGTTCGGCGCCCTGCTGTTGGTGGCGGGCGCCTATCTGGTGGCGAAACGCAGCTTTTGACGGCGGCTGAAATACAAAAAGCCCGCTCGGGTTTCCCTGAGCGGGCTTCTCTAAATATGGCTCCTCTGACTGGACTCGAACCAGTGACATACGGATTAACAGTCCGCCGTTCTACCGACTGAACTACAGAGGAATCGTGTGAACGGGGCGAATAATAGCGGGGCGGTTGCGGCTTGTAAAGCGTGAAAGCGCCCGATGCGTTCGTTTGCTGCAAGATTGCCCAACCTGCTGCTTTTTCTCGCTTTTGTCGCTTATCCCGCGCGCAGCGCCGCCGAATTGCCCTCTGGTCGGCGCCGTTGCTTGCCTGTGGTGCAACGTCTGCCCTGCGCGGTGGCGCTCGCCGCCCGACGAACGGCCGTCGGCCGCCGTGTATCCCGCTTCCATGGCCGTTTACCGACTCTGGCCCGGATCTTGCTGCGGTGCCTGACCGGATTTCGGCATTCTCAATTTAGCGGCTCGCTGGAGGCACTATGAATTTCAGACGTCTGAAGTACTTCGTGAAAATCGTTGATATCGGCAGCCTGACCCAGGCGGCGGAGGTGTTGCATATCGCCCAGCCGGCGCTCAGCCAGCAGCTGGCGACGCTGGAGGGGGAGCTGAAGCAACAGCTGCTGATCCGCACCAAGCGCGGCGTACAGCCGACCGAGGCCGGCAATATTCTCTATGCCCACGCGCAGACCATTCTGCGCCAGTGCGAGCAGGCGCAGAGCGCGGTTAACAGCGCCGGGCAGGCGATGAGCGGCCAGGTGTCTCTCGGGTTGGCGTCGGGCAGCACCGCGGCGCAGCTGGCGCTGCCGCTGCTGCAGAGCCTGCGCGATCAGCAGCCGGGTATCCTGCTCAGCCTGCATGAGAACAGCGGCGCGGCGCTGGCCGGGCAGGTGGCCAATCAGACGCTGGACATGGCGATGGTCTACGGCGCCAAGATGCCCGCCGGGCTGCACGCCATCGCACTGATGCGGGAAGATCTCTATCTGGTGGCGACGCGCGCGGTGCCGCATCCCGGCAACAGCGTCGAGCTGCTGGACGTGGCGCGGCTGAACCTGTTCCTGCCGCGCGAGGGCGATGCGGTGCGCAACCTGCTGGAAGAGGCGATGGCGCTGCGCAAGCTGGCTGCCAACGTGGTGGGGGAGATCGAATCCTCGGGCGCGCTGAGCGCCGCGATCGCCGGCGGGCTGGGGGCGACCGTGCTGCCGGAATCGGTGGCACGCGCGATGATCGGCCCGGCCAAGGCCTGGATGGCGCGCATCAATGCGCCGACGATGTCGGTGCCGCTGGCGCTGTGCATGTCGGGCCAACAGGCGCTGTCCGCCCCGGCGCTGCTGGTCAAAGACATGCTGCTGTCGATCGCCGGCGGCCGCAGCCAGGAGAAACGCGCGCTGGCGCTGGTGCGTTGAGAAAAAAACGGCCCGCCGCAGCGGGCCTGATAACCGTTATCGGAACGGCGGTTCGTTGAAGGTGCGCAGCTTGCGCGAGTGCAGGCGGTCGCCCTCGGCGCGCAGCAGATCGATGGCGCAGATGCCGATCTGCAGGTGCTCGGAGATCGCCCCCTCATAGAAGCGGTTGGCCTGGCCCGGCAGTTTTATTTCGCCGTGCAGCGGTTTGTCGGAGACGCACAGCAGCGTGCCGTACGGCACCCGGAAGCGGTAACCCTGAGCGGCGATGGTGGCGCTCTCCATGTCGACCGCCACCGCGCGGCTGAGGTTGAAGCGCCGCGCCGAAGCGGAATAGCGCAGCTCCCAGTTGCGATCGTCGGTGGTGACCACGGTGCCGGTACGCAGGCGCTGTTTGACCTCTTCGCCGGGCATGCCGCTGACCATCTTGGTGGCGTCGTACAGGGCGCGCTGCACCTCGGCGATGCTCGGGATCGGAATATCCGGCGGCAGCACCGCATCCAGCACGTGATCGTCGCGCAGATAGGCGTGGGCCAGCACATAGTCGCCGATCGACTGGCTTTCGCGCAGGCCGCCGCAGTGGCCGATCATCAGCCAGGCGCTCGGGCGCAGCACCGCCAGGTGATCGCAGATGGTTTTGGCGTTGGAGGGGCCGACGCCGATGTTGATCAGCGTGATGCCCTGGCCGGTGCGCGAAATCAGGTGATAGGCCGGCATCTGGTGGTTTTTCCACGCCAGATCGGACACCGCCTGTTCGGGCGCGCTGGTTTCCGGCGTGATGTAGGTGCCGCCGGCGCTGGAGAGCGCGATGTACGGGCTGGCCGGATCGGCGATTTGCGCGCAGGCCCAGCGCACGAACTCATCCACATAGCGGGTGTAGTTGGTGAACAGCACGAACGGCTGGAAGTGCTCCACCGGCGTGCCGGTGTAGTGCCGCAGCCGCGCCAGCGAGAAATCCGCGCGCAGCGCATCGAAATGCGACAGCGGGAAATGGTTGTCGGTGGTGTGGTACAGGCCGTCGGCGGTTTCGTCACCGATCTGCGCCAGCTCGGTGGTGGGGAAATGCTGCGCGATGCCGGCGCTCATCGAGCGATCGAGCGCCAGGCTGGAGCCGTCGATCACGTAAGGGAACGGGATCTCCTGCTGCGACGGCGCCACTTCGATATGGGCGGCGTAATCGTGCTCCAGCATCGCCAGCTGTTCGGCCAGATAGTGGCGGAACAGCTGCGGCCGGGTCACGGTGGTGCTGTAGCTGCCGGGATGGGTGAAGCGGCCGAAGGCGCGGGTTTTGCTCGGGCCGGATTGCTGCCCGTCCCAGCTGACGCGCAGTTCGGGATACACGAACAGCCCGGCGGCGCGCGCCTGCGCATCCGGCAGCGTGCCGTGGCTGATAAAGTCGCCGACCGCCTGACGCAGCGCGTCTACCGCGGCGTCATACAGGGCTTCCAGTTGATCGAGTGCCTGATCGGCGCTGAGGCCGCTGCGAGGTGGGGCATAGCTCATACTTTCTCCTTGGATGTCCCGGCTCTGTGGCGGGGTTGCGGCGTTTTACCGTCACAGGTTAGCCGAAGAAGGGCGTAAAAGCTTGGTCGAAATGACGGGCGCGGCAAAGAAAATACCGCGCCCGTGAAGGCGCAGGGATCAGGAGGCGGGGTCGGCCGCCTCGACCTTCAACGACACCAGGCCGATGCCCAGCTTCTTCGGCGTAAAGCCGCCGCTGGCGCTCTCTTTCGGCTCGGTGGGGGCCGGCGGGGTAATGCTGATCTTCTGCGCGCCGCGCGGGTTGTCGAAGCGCAGGGTGACGGTGCTGTCCTGTTCGCCGAGCGACACGAAGCGCTCTTCGTCGCCGACGCGCACCGAAATCGGTTCGCCGACGTTATTGCCGTAGGCGCGGGCGCGCAGCACCAGATCGAAGCGCTTCGGCAGCGGATCGACGTAATCGATGTCGACCGCCGGCGCCAGGTTGGCGTCGGACCAGCGGCCCCACTCCTCGACGCCGGAAACGCCGGTGATGGCCTTCACCTGCTCCGGCAGGCCGGGCAGCATGAACTCGATGCTGTCCGCCCGGTACTTCATCGCCGCGTCGTCCACCTGCAGGCGAGCAACGGCGTTTTGATAATCGGCGACGCTGTCCGCCGCCGGGGCGGTAAAGCTCACCTTGCTGCGGAAGCGTTCGCCGCTGGCTTGCACGATCTGCGGTGGCGAGGCCAGGGTGCCGGAGGCCACGCAGATGTCGGTGCTTAGCGCCAGCTGCGGCGCCCAGACCCGGCCGATCTCGTAGCATTTATCGACCCAGACGAATTTTTCCCCCGCGCCCAGCCCGGCCAGCTGTTTGCGCAGCGGGGTGGAGAGGTAGACGTTGAACATCGGTTCGATGCGGTTATCGCCTACCCGCAGAATGAACGGCACCTTGTAGGTGACGCCGGAGAAGCTGAAGCTGCGCTGGCGCGTATCGACGCTGTAGTCGCTGATGCGGTTCGGCAGGCCCCACTGGTTGATCACCGCCGGTTTCCAGCCGTTGATCTTCTCTTCGATGTTCAGGAACACCGTAGACAGCGACGGCGCCGACAGGCTGCTGCGGCCGAGGCCGATGTAGTTGTCGCCGCCCATCACGTCCAGCACCGTGGCGCCGTTGTCCAGCGTGCTGCGCTTCTCGTTGCGCTGTTCCGCCAGCGGCCGGGTGCCGTCGATGATGAAGAACAGGTTGCGGCGCTTCTGTTTGGTCAGGATATCGTAGGCGGTGTTGTTCATCGCCAGATGATCGGAGGACACCACGATCACGGTGTTGCTGAAATAGGGCGAGCGTTTGATCTTGTCGATCAGCGCGGCGATGTGTTGCTGGCTGCAGGCCACCGCGCTCAGCGAGCGATTTTCTTTATTCTGCCAGGCGTAACTTTTCTTGCTGCAGCCGGCGGAGATAAAGCCGTCCGGGTGATGGGTGTCGACGGTCAGGGTAAACAGCGAGAACGGTTGGCGCTGCTTGGACAGCTCGACGAACTTGCCGTACACCACGTCCAGCACGCTGTCGTCGTACCAGCCCCAGTCGTTTTTGTAGCTCGGATCGGCGACCTGTTCGCGCAGCTCTTTGAAGCCGTAAACGTGGTCGAAGCCGTGGGATTTCAGGAAGGTGTCTTTACCGGCGAACGCCAGCTCGGCGCCCTGATAGAAATAGTTGCTGTAGCCGGCGGCCTTCAGCACGTCGCCCAGGCAGACGTTCTCCGGGTAGAAGGTGGAGACCGCGCTGGAGGCGTTGCCGTCGAAGGGCGCGAACAGCGGAATGCCGCACTGCGAGGCGACCATGCCGGCGATGGTGTAACCAGTGCCCGGCAGCTGCTGGGTGTTGCTGAAATCGATGCTGTCCGTGCGCAGGGCGTTCAGCTCGTCGGCCAGGCCGGGAAACAGCTCGGTATCGAAGTAGGTGCGCTCCAGACTCTCGGCATAGATGTACACCAGGTTCGGCCGCTTGCCCTGTACGGTCTTTTTCGGCGCCTTGTAGTAGGTGGTGAAATCGGCGGTATCGCCGACGATCTGGCTCTTGACCAGCAGCGAGATGTCCTGAAACGCCGGGGTGGTGCCGACCGAGAACAGCGCCAGCAGCACGGCGACGACGCTGTAGGCCACGCTGCTGCCTTTGGCCTTGCGGCGCAGCAGGCTGCGGGCCAGCACCGCGAAGATAAGCCCCAACGCCGCCAGCAGGCCGATAAACGGCAGCACGTATTTGCTGATGCCCGCGCCTTTGAGGCTGCTGGTGACGGTGTAAATCACCGCGTCGGTGATGCCGTCGCCGGTGAAGTAGTTGCTGGCGATCAGGATGACGTTCAGCACCAGATAGCTGCCGAGCAGCGTCAGCAGAATGGCGAACCACCAGCGGTTGGCGGCGGCCCGGGTGCGATAAATCAAAATCGACGCCAAAAAGAGAACAAACGAAACGACTGCTAAAACCATCCGCCAAACCTTGTCTGATTGAAATAAAACCGTTGCTGCCCTGGTTTGCGCCGCCGAGCGTGCCGCGGCGCGAAAAGTGAAGGGTATAGCCTATTGCCGGCGGCGGAACAACGCGCGATCTCCCGCTACGGCCGACGAGCGGCGGCTATTGTACATTTTTATGACAATAGTGTGACGTTAATCACGCCGACGGCGGCCTCGGCGGCGAAAGCTTGCTGGTCGGAGGTTTCGCTCTACGCTTAATGAGCGCCACGACGGTGCGCCCATCAGCCATTCAGGAGGAAGTATGCAGACGATTCCCGCCGCGGTACTCGACGATCTGGCCCCGCAAGGCGTGTTGCGCGCGGCGATCAACTACGGCAATCCGGTGCTGGCACAGGCCGGGGCCGGTGGCAAACCGCAAGGCGCTTCGGTGGAGTTGGCCGCCGCGCTGGCCCAGGAACTGGGCGTGGCGCTCGAACTGGTCACCTATGACGCGGCGGGCAAGGTGTTCGCCGACCTGGACAGCGGCGCCTGGAACCTGGCGTTTATGGCCATCGAGCCGGTGCGCGCGGCGCAGATCGCCTTCAGCGAGCCCTACGTGATCATCGAGGGAACCTATCTGGTGGCGAACGACGCGCCTTACTTTGAGGTGGCGCAGCTCGACAGGCCGGAGGTGCGCATCGCGGTCGGCCAGGGGGCGGCGTACGATCTGTTTTTATCGCGCACGCTGCAGCAGGCGCAGCTGGTGCGGGCGGCAACCTCCGCCGAGGCGATCGCGCTGTTTTTCGAACGGGGGTTGGAGGCGGCGGCCGGCGTGCGCCAGCCGCTGTTGGCCGCCGCGGCCGCCCATCCCGGCTACCGGGTGCTGGAGGGGCACTTCACCGCCATCCGCCAGGCGATGGCGGTGCCGCGGCAAAAAACGCAGGGCGCCGCCTACGTGAACGATTTTATCGAGCGCTGCAAAGCCAACGGGTTGGTGAAGGCGGCCTTGCAGCGCAGCGGCCAGGGCGAGGTGACGGTGGCGCCACCGGCCGCCTCGGCGTGATCAGTCCAGCTCCACCGCGTACTGTTCCACCGGCGTGATTTTCTTGATCAGCTTGTTGTCGAACAGGAACTGTTCGTAAGCCTGGTAGCGTGCCCGATCCAGCTTGGCCGGATCGCGGGCGAACAGCGGCAGGCTGGCTTGCCACGCCTGTTTGTTCAGCTCGGTATTCAGCTCCGGGTGCGCCTTGGCGAACGCCAGCCAGGTGTCCTGCGGGTGCGCATGCAGGTAGTCGCTGCCTTGCTTCAACGCGGCGAGGAACTTGCGGATTTTCGGCTCGTTCACCGCATCGCGGTGGGCGACGATGATCAGCTCGTCGTAGGCCGGCACGCCGTAATCTTCGACGTTGAACACCACCGGCGTCTTGCCCTGCAGCTTCAGCTCCAGCGCTTCGATGTTGCGGTAGCCGCCGATCACCGCATCGACCTGGCCCGCCAGCAGGGCGCTGGTCAGCTGGAAGTTGACGTTGATGAGCTTGATGTCCTGCGGCTTGAGGTGCTCGTGTTCGACCATGGTGGCCAGCGTCGCCTGTTCGATGCCGCTGACCGAGTAACCCACCGTTTTGCCCTTGAGATCCGCCGGCGACGTAATGTTTTTATCCAGCGCGATCACCGTATTCAGCGGCGTGTTGATCAGCGTGCCGACGCGCATCAGCGGCAGGCCCTGATCGGCGAAGAAATGCAGCTGCGGCTGATAGGTGATGGCGAGGTCGGCCTGTTTGGCGGCCACCAGCCGCGGCGGCAGCGCCGGATCGGACGGCGGCACGATCTTGACGTCCAGCCCTTCGGCCTTGAAGGCGCCGATCTGCTCGGCCACCATAATCGGCGCGTGATCGGGGTTGATATACCAGTCGAGCACCAGCGTCAGCTTTTCGGCCGCGCCGGCCTGGCCGGTGATGGCGGCGCCGAGCAGCAGCCCGCAAACGGTTTGTTTGATCATGGTCGTTCCTTTATCCCTGGTTATGGTTGCAATCATCAGTCGTTTTCCGGCGCCCAGGCGATCAGGCGCCGCAGCAGCGCATCCACCGCAGCCCACAGCAGCACGGTCATCAGCACCAAAATAAACAGCGCGGCGAAGCAGACGTCGGTCTGCATGCGCGCGTTGGCGTTCAGCATCACGTAGCCCAGCCCTTCGGCCGAGCCGACCCATTCGCCGATGATGGCGCCGATCGGCGCGACGGCGGCGGCCATGCGCAGGCCGGAGCCGAAGGCCGGCAGCGCCGCCATCAGCCGTACGTGCCGCAGCTGCGCCCAGCGCGAAGCGCGCATCGTGCGTGCCAGATCGAGATAGTCGTTGTTGACCCGGCGCAGCCCGTCGAAAAAGGCCGACACCACCGGGAAGAAAATGACCAGCACCGCCATCGCCACCTTGGCGCTCATGCCGAAGCCGAACCACAGCACCAGCAGCGGCGCCAGGGCGAACACCGGTATCGCCTGGCTGGTGAGCACCAGCGGCATCAGCCAGCGCTGCAGGCGCGGCGAGAAGATCATGCACAGCGCCAGCGCCGCGCCGAGCAAGACGCCCAGCGCCAGCCCGCTGACGATCTCCGAAGCGGTGACCAGCGTGTGCCAGGCGAAGTAGCCGCGCCCGTCCCACAGCGCCTGCGCCACCGCGCTCGGCGTGGGCAGCAGAAAGGCCGGAATGCCGCTTTGCGCCGCCAGCCACCACAGCAGCAGCAGGCCGGCAAACACCGTCAGCCCACGCCGCAGGCGGGTAAGCCCACGCTCTTTGGCAATCTTCATTGCGCGGCCCTCACCAGCTGTTGCAGCAGCTCGGCCTGGCTTTTCAGCAGGTCGGCGTCATCCGGCGCGCGCGGCGGTTGCCCGCTGATGCGGTGGGTATCGTCGAGGCCCAGCGGCCAGGGCGACAGCACCAGCAGCCGGTGGCTCAGGCGGCAGGCCTCCATCGGATCGTGGGTGATCAGCAGCACGGTGTTTTGCGCCAGCAGTTCGGCGGCCAGGCTCTGGATCTCGGCGCGGGTAATGGCGTCCAGCGCGGAAAAGGGTTCGTCCATCAGCACGATCGGCTGGTGTTCGTAGAGCGTGCGGGCGATGGCGGCGCGCTGGCGCATGCCGCCGGACAGCGCGGCGGGCAGGCTGCGGCCATGCGCGGCCAGGCCCACGCGCTCCAGCAGGTGCGCCACCCACGCCCGATCCGTCACTTCGCCGCGCAGCCGCGAGCCGAGGGCGACGTTCTCCTCGACGGTCAGCCACGGGTAGAGCAGGTCTTTTTGCCCCATGTAGGCGATGCGCCCGGCGATCGGCAAACCGTCGCTGCCGGTCACCGTGCCCGAGGTAGCCCGTTCCAGGCCGGCGATGATCTTCAGCAGGCTGGTTTTGCCGGCGCCGCTGGCGCCGAGCAGGGCGACGAAGCTGCCGCCGACGATGTCGAAGCTCAGCCGGTCGAAGACGATTTGCTGACCGAAACGCAGGCTGAGATCCCGCACCTGGATGCCGGGCGGGAGAAGCGGGGAGGTCATGAGGCGTTCAGCCCCATCTGCCAAAATGCCGATTCCAGCTGGGTGGCGGTGGTGAAAATCTGCGCCAGCTCGGTGAAGCGGCCTGGTGCGCCGCGCTGGTGGCCGACGGTTTCCAGCAGCTCGATGGCGGCACGCACGCCGGCCAGATAGCCCTCGTCGCCGTAGTTGCGGATCCAGGAGGCGTAAGGATTGCCCTCCATTTTGGTGGCGGGGTCGTGCAGCAGCCGCAGGCCGATTTCGGCATAGCCGGCCACGCAGGGCAGCAGGCCGGCCAGCAGGTCGAGGGCGTCGCCGGCATGGCCGATATCCAGCACGTAACGGGTGTAGTTCATGGTCTCCGCCGCTTCCGGCTGGGCGGCGATCTGCGCTTCGCTCAGCCCCCATTCGGCGCAATAGGCCACGTGCAGCGGCAGTTCGGCGACGATGCCGTTGAGCGACGCCGTGGCGGCGCGCATTTCCGGCAGGGTGCGTAGCTTGCTGACCAGCAGCGCGTAGGCGCGGGCGAAGTGCAGCAGGAACAGGTAGTCCTGGGTCAGGTAGCGGCGAAAAGCGCGTTCGGGCAAGGTGCCGGCGGCCAGCTGCTGCAGAAACGGGTGATCGACGTAATCTTGCCAGTGGCTGCCGGCATGTTGGCGCAGCCGGCCGTAAAGGCCGCTTTCGAACAGGGTGGTGATGGACATGGGACCTCCTTGAGTCAGTGGAGATCCGGGCACGCTGGGGTATGAACAGGCAACGGGTGAGAGTGTTGTTGCCTAACCGTCCCTTCGCTGGCATGACCCAGATCAGGTTCAAAGGGTTCGGCTTGCGCCATCTCAGCCCGTAACAGGACACCCCTCGGAGCTGCTTGTTATACGACATTTGTTTTTTGATTACAATCGCCGGGCAGCGCGGCGGCAATCGGTTCGTTTAGTGCGATCGGGGGCGATTTTGCTGGCGCAGAGCGCGCGATTTTTGTCACTGTAGGCCGATGATTTTGCCTTTGAGGACGATTCCCGATGAAAAAGATTGGTTTTCTCTCGTTTGGCCACTGGTCGCCTTCCGCCCAGTCCGGCACCCGTTCCGCGGCGGATGCGCTGCTGCAGTCCATCGATCTGGCGGTCGCCGCCGAAGATCTGGGGGCGGACGGCGCCTATTTTCGCGTACACCACTTTGCACGCCAGCTGGGGTCGCCGTTCCCGCTGCTGGCCGCCATCGGCGCCAAAACCCAACGCATCGAGATCGGCACCGGCGTGATCGACATGCGTTATGAAAACCCGCTGTACATGGTGGAAGACGCCGGCGCGGCGGACCTGATCGCCGGCGGGCGGCTGCAGCTCGGCATCAGCCGCGGCTCGCCGGAGCAGGTGATCGACGGCTGGCGCTATTTCGGCTATGCTCCGGCCGACGGCGAGACCGACGCGGACATGGCCCGTCGCCATACCGAAGTGTTCCTGGAAGCGCTGCGCGGCGAAGGGTTCGCCGAGCCCAATCCACAGCCGATGTTCCCGAATCCGCCCGGGCTGCTGCGGCCGGAGCCGTTTTCCGCCGGGCTGCGCGATCGCATCTGGTGGGGCGCCGGTTCGAACGCCACCGCCGTCTGGGCGGCGAAGCTCGGCATGCACCTGCAAAGCTCGACGCTCAAGAACGACGAGACCGGCGAACCCTTCCACATCCAGCAGGCCAAGCAGATCCGCGCCTACCGCGCCGCCTGGCAAGAGGCCGGCCACGCGCATGAGCCGCGGGTTTCCGTGAGCCGCAGCATCTTCGCGCTGGTGGATCAGCGGGATCGCAACTACTTCGGCGGCGGTGGCAAGGAGGGCGATCAGCTCGGATATATCGACGCGCAGACCCGGGCGATCTTCGGCCGCAGCTATGCCGCCGAGCCGGACGTGCTGATCGAGCAGCTGGCGCAGGACGAGGCCATCGCCGAAGCGGATACGCTGCTGCTGACCGTGCCTAACCAGCTGGGCGTGGATTACAACGCCCACGTGATCGAATCGATTTTAACCCATGTCGCGCCGGCGCTCGGCTGGCGCTAAACGGAGGAGTGACATGTCACGCATTTTCATTACCGGTTCGGTAGACGGGCTGGGCCGCGCCGCCGCGCAAACGCTGTTGGACGAAGGGCATCAGGTGATTTTGCATGCGCGTGAGCCCGGCCGTTTGGACGCGGTGCGCGATCTGCTGGATCGCGGTGCGCAGGCGGCGATCGGCGATCTGTCCGATGTGCAGCAGATCCGGCAGCTTGCCGAGCAGGTCAATCGCCTCGGCCGCCCGGACGCGGTGATCCACAACGCCGGTATGTTTACCGGGCCGCAGGTGATGCCGGTGAACGTGATTGCGCCTTACCTGCTGACGGCCCTGATCGAACGCCCCAAGCGCATCGTCTACCTGAGCAGCAGCATGCACTTTGACGGAGCGCCGGAACTGAACGGCGTAGACTGGCTCGGCGGCGCTGCGGGCTCCTATTCGGACAGCAAGCTGTTCGTCACCGCGCTGGCCGCCGCCGTGGCGCGCCTGTGGCCTGACGTGATCAGCAGCGCGGTCGATCCCGGCTGGGTGCCGACCAAAATGGGCGGCGCGGATGCGCCCGACGATCTGGCGCTGGGGCATGTGACGCAGGCGTGGTTGGTGACCAGCGATGAGCCGCAGGCCCTGGCGTCCGGCGGCTATTGGCACCATCAGCAACGGTTCGATCCCCACGCGGCGGTACACGACGAGGCGTTTCAAACGGCGCTGCTGGCGCAGTTGGCGCGCGCCGGCGGGGTGAACCTGCCGCAGGCTTGAGGGCAGTGCTTTGTTGGCCCGTCGGCGCTTGCCTGCGGGCTTTTTTATGCCCGCAGGGTGAACCGGCGAGGCTTTTCTTATACAGTGGCTGTCTGACCTGTTTTGCTCGTTCTTCTTATTATCGCCATGCATACATTCCTGATTATCGTCCCTGAAGGGGGCATGCTGTTCGAAGCGGCGGGTATCGCCGATATCCTGATGCAGGCTAACCGTCTGAGCCCTGCCGAAGCGCCGCTGTATCAGATCGCGGTCGCCACCACGCAATCCCATCGGGTGGTACACGGCCTGTCCGGGCTGGGCCTGTTGGCCGACCATCGCCTGGCGGATCTCGATCCGGCCCTGCCGCGCGATACCGTCATTGTTGCCGGCAAGGGGGCGACCGAAGAAGAGGGCGCCCTGGTGGCGGATTGGCTGCGCCGCGCGGCCCCGCAGGCGCGCCGTATTGCTTCCGTTTGCGGCGGGGCTCTGCTGCTGGCCGAGGCCGGATTGCTGGACGGGCGGCGGGCGACCACTCACTGGCGGCTGGCGGAAACGCTGCAGGCGCGCTTCCCGCGGGTGCAGGTCGAGAACGGCCCGATCTACGTGCAGGACGGTCCGATTTGGACCTCCGGCGGCGTCAGCTCCGGCTTCGACCTGACGTTGGCGCTGGTGGAGGACGACTACGGCTTCGTGCAGGCGCGCGAAGTGGCGCAGGATCTGGTGATGTTTCTGCGCCGCCCCGGCGGGCAGGCGCAGTTCAGCCGCTACCCGCTCAACCAGGCCAAATCGCCGGGCCCGATCCGCGACCTGCAGTCCTGGATCCTGGAAAACCTCGCCGACGATCTCAGCGTCGATCGGTTGGCCGAACGCGTGGCGATGAGCCCGCGCAACTTTACCCGGGTGTTCACCCGCGAGACGGGCATTTCTCCCGCCAAATTCGTCGAAGAAGGGCGGTTGCATACCGCCAGGCAGCGCCTCGAGCAGAGTGCGGAGGGCATCGAACAGATCGCGCTGGCCACCGGTTTCGGCAACGGCCTTAACCTGCGGCGGGTGTTTGAGCGCAAACTGCAGCTGACCCCGAGCGAATACCGCGAACGCTTCCACGCGCGCAATTTGGCGTAAATTGATCGGTAAACGTCATTTACGCCGCCTCGTGGCAGGGCTAGATTTGAGGCAAAGCCCAAAACGAGGAGAGCATCATGGTGAAAGTAGGCATCAACGGCTTCGGCAGGATCGGGCGCAACGTGCTGCGCGCGGCGCTGGGGCGCAGCGATTTTGAAGTGGTGGCGATCAACGATCTGACGGACAGCAAGACGCTGGCGCATCTGCTGAAATACGACACGCTTTCCGGCACGCTGGCGGCCAGGGTGGAAGCCGGCGACAACCAGCTGCTGCTGGACGGCCGGCCGATTCAGGTGTTTTCGCAGCGCGATCCCGCCGAGATCCCGTGGAGCAGCGTGGGCGTGGACGTGGTGATCGAAGCGACAGGCTTCTTTACCGATAAAGCCAAGGCGGAAGTGCACATCACGCACGGCGGCGCCAAGCGGGTGATTATCTCGGCGCCGGCCAAGAACGACGATATCACTATCGTCATAGGGGTTAACGACCAGCTCTACGATCCGGCGCTGCATAAAGTGGTCAGCAACGGCAGCTGCACCACCAACGGGCTGGCACCCGCCGCGCAGGTGCTGCATCAGGCGTTCGGCATCGAATACGGGCTGATGAACACCACCCACGCCTATACCAACAGCCAGGCGCTGCACGATCAGCCGGAAAAAGATCTGCGCGGCGCGCGGGCGGCGGCAGAGTCTATCGTGCCTTACTCCAGCGGCGCGGCCAAGGCGCTCGGCAAGGTGATCCCGGATCTCGACGGCCGCCTGACCGGTTACTCGCTGCGGGTGCCGGTGCCGGTCGTCTCGATCGTCGATCTGACGGTGACGCTGAAACGCCCGGCGACGGTGGAGGAAATCAACGCCGCTTTCCGCGCGGCGGCGGCGTCCGGCCCGCTGAAAGGAATTTTGGGGTACAGCGATGAACCGCTGGTGTCGAGCGACTATCGGGGCGACGCGCGTTCATCGATTATCGATGGTTTGTCTACGCTGGTCATCGGCGGCAACCTGGTGAAAGTGCTCGCCTGGTATGACAACGAATGGGGGTTCTCCAATCGGTTGGTCGATCTGGCGCTGCTGATGGAAAAGCGCGGGCTGTAAATGCCCCATAGCAAAAAGCCCGCTTAAGTTTCCTTAAGCGGGCTTCTCTAAATATGGCTCCTCTGACTGGACTCGAACCAGTGACATACGGATTAACAGTCCGCCGTTCTACCGACTGAACTACAGAGGAATCGTGTGAACGGGGCGCATGATATCCAGCGGCCCCGGGTGTGTCAACGCTAAATTGCCTTGAGTGGTGCGACTGCTCGGTATCTGAGCAATGCGTCCATCAATCAGCCCATTGCGCGTCGTTCTCCGCCTGGCTGCGCAGCAGGCGCGCCAGCGGATCCTGGCGGTAGAAGCGGCAAAAGTGCTGATACAGCGCCGGGAAGCGTTCGGCCAGCAGCTCGGGGGCGCTGAAGAAATACTCCGACAGCACGGCGAAGCACTCGGCCGCATCGGTGGCGGCGTAGGCATCCATGCTGGCGGCCTCTTCACCGACCATGTCTATCTCGTCCTGCAGGCTTTCCATCGCGGCGTGCAGATCGTGCTCCCAGGCGGCCACCTCGCGCAGCGGGATCGGCGGCACGCCGGTAGCGACGCCGCCGTTGCGCATATCCAGTTTGTGCACTGCTTCGTGGATCACCAGATTGAAACCAGAAAGATCGAAAGAGTCCTGCACGTCTTGCCAGTTGAGCACGATCGGCCCCTGTTCCCAGCTTTGGCCGGACTGCACCACCGGCCCCGAGTGCACCAGGCCAATTTCGTCCTGCCATTCGTCTTCCACCACGAACGGAGTGGGATAGAGCAGAATTTCGTTGAAGCCGTCGAGGCACTCCGCGCCGAGTTCCAGCACCGGCAGGGCGAACAGCAAGGCGATGCGCGCCTGCATTTGCGAGGTGAGCTGCAGCCCTTGCAGCGGCACGATGCGCTTTTGCTGCAAGATCTGCCCGGCAACGGCCACCAGCCGCTGCTGCTCCTGCTCATTCAGCGGCGAGAGCAGCGGGATCGCCAACGCGTCCTGCCACTGGGCCTGAGTGTCTGCCTGGGGTTGAGAGGGTTGAGTCGCTTTCCACGGCCATTTAATCATCAGGTTGCTCGTAAACTCATCACTTGAACGTTCAGCGGTATGCTAATGCTGTAAAAATGCCGTAAAAGCGGGCATGATAGCAAGCGTTGTTAGGAGAGATGCCGGAGCGGCTGAACGGACCAGTCTCGAAAACTGGAGTAGGGGCAACTCTACCGGGGGTTCAAATCCCCCTCTCTCCGCCACTATTCAATCACTTACGAATAAATCTTTCAACGATCCCCATCACAGATAGCGCTGGCCTGGCGCCAAATCACTGAACGACAATCCACTGCCTGCCGTTGATTTTCAGCGTGTATTCGCGCGCCATATTGGCATTCCGTCATCTGAAGCTTGCCCGACTTTCACGCTTCCAGCGCGCTGTGAATATAGCGTTGCGGCGATACGCCCAGTTTTTTGCGAAACATGGCGATGAACGCGCTAGGGCTGGCGTAACCCAGTTCGTGGGCCAGTTGACCCACGGCTACGCCGCGCGCCAGATTGCATACCGCCTCCAGCAGGCGAATTTGCTGGCGCCATTCGGAAAAGCTCAGCGCGGTCTCTTCGCGAAACAGCCTCGCCAGGGTGCGTTCGCTGGCGCCGACCTTTTTCCCCCACCAGGCGAGCGTTTCGCCATGGCCCAATTCGCGGCACAAAGCATCGCATACCTGGCGCAGGCGCCGGTCGCTCGGCAGGGTCACGTGACACAGTTGGCCTGTCTGCATGCGTTGAAACTCATCGCTCAGCAGATTTTGAATGAGCGTAAGCCGTTCGGCGGAAATGGCGTTTTCAAGCCCGGCGGCAATCAGGGGATGTAGCAGGGGAGTGGCGCTCAACCCCTGGGGGCGTGCGCCATAGCGACGAGAAAAGGGCGGCGTAAAATAGATGTTGTGCGTCACGACGTCATTGATGGCTTCCAAACCGTGCGGTGTGCCGCTGGGGAGCCAAATGGCGCGGCCCGGCGAGAGCAGCCAGATATGCTGCGCGGTGGCGATTTTCGCCACGCCGCGCAGCGGCAAAATCAGCTGCCCCTGCTCATGCTGATGAACGGGCTCTTGGCTGCCGGGGCTGTAGCGCAGTTGACGCAGGCCTTCAATACCGTGATGGGATGTCATGTTTACCTGCCTCTGTCCGGTTCTCACCATTTGTGCCTATTGCTGCGATAACGGACAACGTTTGTCCGTCTGGCGACATCCTGACTGTCGGTAGCGCCATTCTGCCATGAACGGGCTTCTCTTTTAAAGTTGAATAATTATCATTTCCATCAAATTCTACTAACAGTCGGAAAGGCGAAGAGACAGATGGGCAAATTTTTCAGGGAAAAACCGTTGAAAGTGCTGGTATATACGATAATCGCAGGCTATAGCGGGCAAGCCTTTACCGCGGATGGCGGGCAGAATACCACAAAAGAAGAGACGCTGGTGGTGAGCGCGGCGGCGTCTCAGGATCAGGATGACGAGAGCACGCTGGTGGCGCACGGCGCCGCCTCCGCGACGAAGTCAAACCAGCCGATTAGCCGCACTTCACAGAGCATCTCTGTGGTGACGCAAGCAGAGATTGACGCGCAAGCGGCGAAAAACGTCCCGCAGGCGCTGCGCTATGTTTCCGGCGTCAACTCGGAGAGCGCCGGGCCGGATACCCGTTTCGACACCATCATCGTGCGCGGTTTTGAAGCCGACGAATACCTTGATGGCCTGCGGCTGCCGCGCGAAGCGTGGTGGAGCCGTCCGGCGTGGGATCCGTTCCTGCTGTCGCGCATCGAAGTGGTCAAAGGCCCTTCCTCGGTACTGTATGGCCAGGCGAATCCCGGCGGGATCGTCAACCTGGTCAGCAAAACGCCGCAGGCGTCCCCGTCCGGTGAGGTGTATGTCAGCGCGGGCAACGAAAACCAGTTTGGCGCCGGCATAGACGCTACCGGGCCGCTGAACGATAACGGCACGCTGTTGGGGCGCGTGGCGGGGACCTTTTTTGATACCGAAACCCAGGTCGATCATACCCGCTATCAGCATTATGACATCGCGCCGTCGCTGACGTGGCAGCCGGATGCGCACACCAGCCTGACGATTATTTCGCAGCTGCGCAAAGATCCGGACAGCGGATTTTACAACCAGATGCCGCTTTCCGGCACCTTGACGCCCAACCCGTACGGCCACATCTCGACCCGTTTTTATGGCGGCCAGCCGGGCTTCGACAAGTACGAACGCCAGCAGGGCAGCATCGGTTACCAGTTCCGGCACGATTTCAACGATACGGTGACTTTCCGCCAGAATCTGCGTTACCTCAGCAGCACCGGCGACTATCTGATGGTCTATCCATGGGGTGTGCATGCGGATGCGCCGCTCATCGATCGCTATTCGATGAACCTGAAGGAGAGCATGACCAACTTCGCGGTGGATAACCAGGCTGAATTCCACTTTGATACCGGTCGGGTGAAACATACGCTGCTGACCGGGATCGACCGGATGCATACCTCGGTGCGCAGCCAGTCGGGCTACGGCGACGCCAGCCCGATTAACTTCCTCAACCCGGACTATAGCGTGCCGGTGGCCATACCGCCGCTCGATAGCAGTACGCACAATACGCTCGATCAAACCGGGCTCTATCTCCAGGACCAACTCGAACTGGGGAGCTGGATCCTGAACCTGGCCGGCCGTTACGACGCGGCGAAAACCAAAAGTATCGATCTGCTGAACGACGCTCGTACCGAGCGCAATGACTATGCAACGAACGGGCGCGCCGGACTGCTGTACCACTTCGATAACGGATTGGCGCCTTACATCAGCTATTCCACTTCGTTTGTGCCGAGCAGCAGCAATGACTTTTACGGCCACGCCTTTAAACCGACCGAAGGCAAGCAGACGGAAGTGGGGTTGAAATACGATCCGGTCGGGCTGGATGCCTTGTTTACCCTGGCGTTGTACGACCTGCGGGAAACCAACGTGGCGACCGCCGATCCCGATCACCCGAACTTCAGCGTGCAGACCGGCGAAGTGCGCTCGCGCGGAGTTGAGCTTGATGGCCGCATCAATATCACGCCGGCGTGGTCGGTGCTGGCATCGTACAACCTGACCGATCCGAAAGTGCTGAGTGCCAACGACGATACGCAGGGCAAGCGTCCGGTGGGCATTGCGCGCAATACCGCCAAGCTCTGGAGCCAGTATGCCTTTGACGGCGCGCTTGACGGTGTGACGCTGGGCGGCGGCGTGCGCTATGTCGGCACCAGCTACGCCACCACGGACAACGGCCTGAAGGTGCCGGCGGCCACGGTCTACGATGCGCGCGTCGGCTATCAGTGGCGCCAATGGCAGCTGGCGCTGAATGCCGCCAATCTCGGCAACAAAACCTATCTGGCTTCCTGCTCCAACAATGGCTGCGAGTATGCGCTGAAACGCCAGTACATCGCGACCCTCAGCTATAAGTGGTGACCGATGCTGTCGCGACGCAGGTTGTTGACCGCTCTCCTGTTGGCCCCGCTTTACGCGCGGGCTGACGCCGGCCGGCCGCCGCAAAAGCTGGCCGTGTTGGATTGGGGACTGACGGAAATTCTGTTGGCGCTGGGGGTGACTCCGGCGGGCGTCTCGGCGCCGGATTGGTATCGCAAGCTGATCCCGACGCCTGCGCTGCCTGCTTCGGCGTTGGATCTTGGCCTGCTGTTTCAGCCCAATCTGGAAACGCTGTACGCACTGCGGCCGGACGCGATTGTCATCACGCCGCAGCATGCGTTGCTGAAGCCGGCGCTTGAACGCATCGCGCCGACGATCGCGCTGCCGACTCATGGGCTGGCGGAACTCATCAGCGCCGCCCGGCAATTGGGCGAACGGCTTCAGCGGCAGCCTCAGGCCGCGCAGATATTGGCCAGCCTGAACGGCAAGCTGAGCCGCGCCTCGCTGCTGGCGCGGCAGGTTGAACGTCCGGCGCTGCTCGCCGCCCCGGTAGATGCGCTGCACCTGCGGGTCTACACCGCAGGCAGTCTTCCCGGCGACGTATTGGCCGCCTGCGGGCTGCGCAACGGATGGCATGGCGGCGCGGGAGCGGAAGGCAGCGTGCTGGTGGAGCTGACCCGCATTGCCGATCTGAATGCGCGGCTGATGCTGTTGACGCCTGACGATCAGCGGGAGTCGGTGTCTCAATGGCGCCAAAGCCCGCTGTGGCAACGTCTGCCGCTGACCGCAGCGCACAACCTGAACCTGATAGAAGAAAACATCAGCGATGCCGGCGCCCTGATAACCGCTGGGCGCTTTGCCGATATTTTTACCGGGATGATGATGAGGTGGCGTGATGCATGAATCTTTTTCCCGCCGTCTTTCCTGGGGGGTCATCGCCGCGTTGTGGCTGACGTCGTTGCCGTTGGCGCTGACCGATATTCATCGGCAGGGCGGCATTGTCGCGTTGTTCTCCGAGCATAATCTCGATCCGGCGGCCATTATCCTGCATAGCATGTGGTTGCCGCGTCAGGGTATGGCGATGGTGGGGGGCGCTACGCTGGGACTGTGCGGCTGGTTGATGCAGCGTGCGCTGCGCAATCCCTTGGCGGAGCCGATGACGCTCGGCATGACCGCCGGAGCGACGTTGGCGATGGGGCTGGCATCGTTGTGGCTGCCGTCGCTGCTGGTCGGCGCGCGCACCGCCGTGGTGATTGTCGGTGAGATTGCGGCGCTCGCGTGCGTGCTGGCGCTCAGCTGGCGTCAGCGCATGTCGCCGCTGGCGATGGTGCAGGCGGGCATCATGATCAATTTGTGGTGCGGGGCACTGACTTTGCTGATCGCCATTATCAACGATCGCTTTTTACTTCAGGTACTGATGTGGGGAGGCGGTTCGCTGGCGGTGGAAAACGGGCAAATTCTGCTGCGGATGTTGCCGTGGCTCGCGGTCTGCGTAGTGGGCCTGTTGTTCTTGCTGCGCCCGCTTGAACTGCTGCAACTGCCGGAAACCGTGGTCAGCAGCCTCGGTGCATCGCCGGTGCGCATCCGCGCCGCCGCGGTGCTGCTGGCGCTGACCATGAGCGCACTCATCATTAACGCCGTCGGCGTCATCGGTTTTTTGGGGCTCGCAGCGCCCCATCTGGCGCGCTTTGGCGGCGCGCGAACATCCCGGCAAATGGTGCTGCATACGGCGCTCATCGGAGCGGGCCTGCTGTGGCTGACCGATCTTTGCGTCTCTCGCGTGTCGCTGGAGAGCGGCCAGCTGCTGCCCGTCGGCATGCTGACCGCCCTTACCGGCGGCCCGTTGCTGATGCTGTTGGCGCGTTTTGCACGGCAGCAAAGCATCGATCTTGCGCCGCCGTTGCCGGTGTCGCAGACCTCGCATCAACGACGGTTCATCTGGTTGTCGGCCGGCATTCTGGCTGCGGGGATCGTGGTCTCTTTATGTTTCGGCCATGGATTGCAGCATTGGCACTGGGCGGAAAGAGGGGAGCTGGCGAACCTGCTGCCATTGCGATTGCCACGACTGCTGGCGGCGGTGAGCGCCGGTGCGCTGCTGGCGGGGGCCGGCGTGTTGATGCAGCGGGTGAGCGGGAACCCGCTCGCCAGCCCGGAAGTGCTGGGTATCGGCGGTGGCGCGGCCATGGGGGTTACGGCCTTCGTGTTTTTGCTTCCCGCTGGCGGCAGTGGCTGGCTGCTGGCGAGTAGCCTGGGGGGCGCGCTGATAAGCCTGTTGCTGACGTTGTGGAACAGCCGTCGAAGCGACTTTAATCCGCAGCGGGTATTGCTCAATGGTTTGGCGCTGAATGCACTATGCCAGGCCGCGGTCAGCATCGTGATGCTCAACAATCTTGCCGCAAGTGCGGTGTTGTTGCCGCTGATGACGGGCAGTACCTATTACGTCGGCGCGTCGTTGGCCCAAGGTGTGTTTGTCATCACGCTGGTTCTCCTGGCGCTGATGCCGCTGTTCCGCCGCTGGTTGGTGCTGTTGCCGATGGGCAACGTCGCAGGCGCGCTCGGTGTGCCATTGTCGCGCGCACGTTTCAGCGTGTTGGCGATGGCGGCAGTCATGACCGGGCTGGCGACGTTGCTGGTCGGCCCGGTGTCTTTCATCGGCCTGCTGGGGCCGCATCTGGCGCGCAAGATGGGCGCGAAAGGGCCGCTGATGCAGCTCTATACCGCCGCGCTGTTGTCATCCGCCATCATGACCGTTGCCGACTGGCTGGGGCGCAATGCGCTCTACCCGCGCCAGCTGCCGGTCGGGTTGGTGGCGTCGCTGATCGGCGTCCCCCTGCTGGTATGGCCGTTAATTCGTAATAAGACATCCCGGTCAAAACCATAAAAAGTGTGAGTATGAGCAAGGAATTTGCATGTCGGTATTAATGATGTTGTTTCGTATGGTGCGCGGTTGGCTACTGCTCGCCGTGGTCGCCGGTGTCGTCAGCGGGCTGTGCAATGCCTCTTTGCTGGCGATGATCAATCACGGTCTGACGCAATCCAATGAGGCTTCATGGCTGAGTCCGGGAGGCGATTTTGCGTTACTGACGCTGTTGATGCTGGCGGCGCGCGTGGTTTCTCAAACCACGTTTATGGCGCTGGGACAAAAGGTGAAGGCGCGCTTGCGCAGCGAACTGGTGCAAGACGTCAGCGAAACGCGCTGGCTGCTGTTGGAGAAAGCGGGAATGGCAAGAACGCTGTCCGTGCTGACACAGGATCTCGATACGCTGGTGGTGTTTTTCGTCAACCTGCCCAATCTGCTGATTTTCGGCGCCGTTATCGTTGGCTGCCTGATTTACCTTGGCAGCCTGTCATTGAGCGTACTGGCGCTGGCATTGGCGGTGATTGTCTGCGGCAGCTTGGGCTACCGCGCCGCGCACGGCCCCGCGATGCGTTTGTTGCGCCGATCGCGTCAGCGGGAAGATACGCTGATTCAGCAATGCAAAAAATTGTTTGACGGCGCGAGGGAGTTTCGGCTTAACGCGGTGCGTCGCCGTCAATTCGTCAGCGGTGAACTGGCGCAAAATATTGACGCGGTTCGCCGGGAGAGAACCCGCGGTTATGTGTTGTACGGTTTGGCGAGCAGTTGGGGAAGCGCGTTGTTTTTCGCTTTCATCGGCCTGGTGTTGTTCAGCTTGCGCGACGGGCTGGCTTTGGACGAGCGGGCGCTTACCGGCTATATCATGGTGTTTCTGTATATGATTGTGCCGGTCGAAGGGCTGTTATCCGCGCTGCCCACCCTGGCCGGTGCGCGGGTGGCCATGCAGCGGGTACAGTCGCTGCGCGCGCAACTCAGGCCCGAAGTTCCACAGCGCCATTTTACGCCCCCTCCTTTTGCTTCGTTAGCGTTGGATAATGTCCGTTACCAATATCAGAACGAAGAAGGGGAGCATTTCACCCTTGGCCCGCTGAATATGCACATTGCGCCCGGTGAACTCATTTTTATCGTCGGTGGCAATGGCAGCGGCAAGACGACGTTGGCGAATCTGCTGGTGGGAATTTATCCTCCCGATAACGGCGCGATTTTGCTTAACGGCGAGCCGGTCAGCGACGATCTTCTGGAAATATACCGTCGGCATTTTTCGGTGGTGTTCAACGACTTCTTTCTTTTTGACGATGTGGCGTTCGTCACTGAGCGCACGCCAAAGCAGGTCGAACATCTGCTGCGCCTGCTGAAGTTAAGCCATAAAGTCAGTTTTGCCCACGGCCGTTTTTCAACAATCGCGCTCTCTCAAGGGCAGAGAAAACGGCTGGCTTTACTGCAGGCGTGGTTGGAAGAGCGCCCGGTTTATCTGTTTGATGAGTGGGCCGCCGATCAGGATCCGGAGTTTAAGGCGGTGTTTTATCTTGAACTCTTGCCGATGCTGAAGGCCGAAGGCAAAACGGTCATCGCGATTACTCACGACGATCGCTATTTCTACCTGGCGGATCGCATCATCAAGCTGGAATCGGGGCTGGTGGTCCCATCGACGCATGGCGTGCCGTCATGATGCACATTGCTTTCACCCAGCACGATATTGGGCTTTTTTCCCCTCATGCTTGATGATTCGCCCCGGCTGTCCTCTGCACAGTGAACGCGCTGATAGTGTACTGTTGCCCGCAGGTAAGGTAATTTGCTGATGGCAATGATGACTGACGCGGGGGCTAATGGGCATGAACGAGAAAATCGACTATCACATCGAGAAATACCATTTCGCGCCGCTGGATGAGGCCCCGCGGCTTGCGCACCAGTGGAGCGAGGTGCTGAACGAGTGCCGCGAGACGCAGGCCGGAGCGGAGGAGCGTCTGCGCATTGCGCTGCTCAACGTGGATTATGTGACCAGTTTCGAACTGCCTTTCCGGTTATTGCTGGTGCGGGCGCCGCAGCTGATCGCCGGAATACGGGAGGAGCTGCCGCTCAGCCAGAAGAATGTGGTGTTCAACGGCAAGCGTTTCGGCTGCGTCTACAGCCTGAAAAGCGATTTGAGCGGCGTGCCGGAGGCCTTTCAGTACAGCCTGTCGACCCGCATTCACCGCCGGGCGGCATCGGGCGTGGACGCGCTGCCATACCGGGAAATCGCCAAGGCGCTCAAGGCGCCGCGTGAGCGGCTCAGGTTGGCGCTCGAGCAAGGGCTGCCGGTAACGGCGCTGGACGGATTGTTCTGGTTCGGCATCCAGCGTATTGCCGCCGAGGTGCGCAGGCTAAGAAAAACCGGCATGGCGATCGTGACGGCGGAAACGGAGATCTTCGACACCCTGACCGGCACGACGCGCAAGGTCCCGGTGTACCGCCTGGCCGAGAGTTAATTGTCGTTTCCGCACAAAGGAGGTTCGAATCAGGAACCTCCTTAATTATGGTATCGCTTACCGATAGGCTTCATTGCGCGCAATCGCGTATTTGCCGCTGCCCAGCAGCAGGATGGCAAGCCCGCCCATAAAGAACACCAGTTCGTTTTCAATGCCCCAGGCGCCGACGTCGGTAACGGTGAACACCTTGCCAGTGCCCACCATCAAAAACGCCACCACCAGCGTAAAGGCGTAAACCAGCGCGGCGGGGCGGGTGAACAGCCCCAAAATGATCAGTATCGGCGCCAGGATCTCGCCCACGTACACGCCATAGGCGATGAAGGCGGGCAGCCCCTGTTCCTGCAGCGCGCCGGCGATCCAGCCGACGCCATGCTGAATTTTCGCTACGCCGTGAAACAGCATCAGCCCGCCGAAGGTCAATCTGAGCGCCAACTTGCCGGCGTCCGGGCGATCAAAAAGACGAGTGAATGCCGCATTCAGTGATTTAACCATGGCCTTTTCTCCTGAATAGGAATGATTTTCAATCAATGTACCAGTCAGGTGAATGCGAAAGATGTCCTGGATCAGTAAAACGGTGGGCTTCGCGCCGACTTTTCGCGTGAGGTGGAGGGATAGTTGAAAGGCGGCGGCTCTCTCAGGGAGCGCACGTTCAAGGCGGCAGGTGAGGTTGCGCTCCGCTTTTTCACCCGCAATAACATTCTCACACCGGCTGAACGTAGGGTGAAAAAAGTCTCTGGGCCGTTTTCACGCGTTACCTGGTTATGCGGCTGCACATTCTTTTTATGTCTGTTTTTACCCCCGGAGTCGCGGCGGCGGCACCGTGTGAGGATGGCGGCAACATAAAGATCAATAAGGTTTTTTTCCTTAATAATAATCGACGACGCGCGTGTGATATAACCCTATAGGGTTAATCTTGTTTTTATTTTGTACTGCTAACTAATTAGCGGTTCTTTTTCGCCATCTTATTGGGAATTATCTTGCTTATTTTGTTTTGCGAAAGTTGATCCTGTGGGAAGGAATGTTGCCCGTTGCATTTATTTCCGATTTTTTCCTTGTTTTTTGATGTGAATTCAACGGTGAAGAGATTCCGACTGATTTTATGAGTGGCATTATGATCGGCTGTAAACTTTGGTGAACTATTTTTATCAGACTAAAAATAATAGAAATACTGATTTTTCAAGTTATTGAATTGTTTAATAATTGTATATTATTTTGTTAATTTTTTATTAAAAAAATAATATTTTCCCTTGATATTGGTTTTGGCTTTGCTAGTATCAAATTAGTGGTCTTATCAGTTAGGAAAACATCCCTTGAGCATGGAGTGGATCGCTGGTCATAACGGGGTTATCGCCGTCACAAGATTGAAGTGGTTATTTTGCCGGCAGGTGAAATGATATTATTCATACCACTTTATCGAACCCGGCGATTTTTAGATGCTGACTCAGTGCTGGCCTGGCGTAAAAGAATACGTCGGTGAATGGGGGATGAATCTTAAGTTAATCTGATCATTACCCTGGGTTAACTATAAAAAATGTGCTTTATCAACCCAGCTGTTTGCGTGCCAATACCGTGTTAGGTGCGCCACGGCGGAATGTTAACTCAGAACCTAAGCTTTAAAATTAATAATCAAAACTCTCGCCAAATTGTTTATTTTCACACCAGGTTTCGCATTTGTAAGTACTGAGTGCTGGAAATGAAAGTCACACTGTCATCGTGTTCTCATGATCATTGCGTGCTACCCGATCGCAAGAAACGAATGACTGTCATGCTTGTATGAAAAAATTTCACTATTTACCATAGTTACCATTTGATTGTTAAATTATTTGTATTCTGAGGTTTTATTGGAATTATCCTACCAACGGAGAAACGTTGTTTTTAGGGCATTTTTTGATTTTTTTCCTATTATTAGCTTGCATAATTATTGTTTATAACTTGTTGATTTTAAAATGAAAAAATAAATATGTAAATGTAAAATAGTTTAAACCGATCACTGGGTTTTTATTGATAGGTTTAATCTATTATTGTTGTTAATATTAATACATCTAAACAATTTGCGGGCTTGGTGACGACTAATTACGCTAAAAGGACTCTGGGAAAGACTGGCGAATGTAAAAGCCCATTTTTATAGGCTTTATGTTTGTAGTGCTGATGAAAAGGATATCAGGCCATGAATGAAGTCATCTCAACAGCAGTTAACGGCGTCGAATTTGACCCTCGATACAGTGAAATTGAATTCACGTTATCGGAATTTGACAGCCAAACCGATCCGCTGAATGCAGTGGATAATGCACGCGACATCAATTGGCATGCTATTCGCGAGCAATCCGCCGCCTTACTTGAACAGTGCTTTGATTTACATGTCGTGCTGTGGTTTATGCGCGCTAACCTTCATATCGATGGTTTTTCGGCTGTCTATCAAGGCATCACGACTATCGACGGCAAATATGCCGAAGAGGGAAGCACCATTTTCCCTCAGGCCGATATGGAGCCGGCGACGGACAGCTTCCATGCGGCCGCGTTAGGCTGGCTCGCCACCTCGTCCTGCCTGCACGAAATCAAAAACAGCAAGATCTTCCCCGATACGCCGTTAACCACCGATGAACTGCTCAATATGCGAATGGACGAGCAGGAAGGCAAAAGCCTGCATTTTTCGGAAGTGGTGAAGGTGTTGGGGCAGGCTGACAGCTATTTTGCCGGCAGAAATATGCCGTCATTAAAAGAACAGCTGTCGCAGGGAATCGACGCCCTGGAGCGCGTGGAAAACTACGCCAACCTGCAGGCTGAAGATTACCGGCTGGACTGCCGCCAGGTACGCGACTATTTAGCGCTCTTCAGCCGCCAATTACTCTCTCTCGAACAGCAGGAATTGCCGGAGGAGATCGGCGCTGCGCCGGCCGACGCGGAAGCGGCGGAGGCGCCGGCCACCCTGCCTGGCAAATATATCCGTTCCCGGCAGGATGTCATCTTGCTGTTGGACCAGGTTTTGGACTATTTCCAAAACTATGAGCCCAGCCATCCGGCCCCCATTCTTATTCGACGTTCACAAAAAATGATCGGTATGGACTTCGCGACGATTGTTGAGGAGCTTTTGCCGGAATCTCTGGCCTCGTTAAATCAATTGTCCGGGAAGTAATTTTTCTCACAAAGGAGTTTTCCAATGGCTAAGGACTCAAGCTCTCAGAAATTTATCGGTAAAAATAACGCGCCCCGCGTGCAAATTGAATATGACGTAGAGCTCTACGGTTCACAAAAGAAAGTAGAGTTACCTTTTGTCACGGGGGTCATGTCCGATCTCTCTGGGCATCGGAAAAAACCTTTGCTGCCGATCGAAGAGCGAAAATTCCTGACGTTCGATCAGGACAATTTCAACGATCGCATGCGGGCCATTAAACCTCGTCTTCAATTTTACGTGGAGAATACCTTGAGTGAGGATGATGCGCTGCTGGACGTGGAATTAGAGTTTGAATCGATGGAGGATTTTTCGCCCGGCGCCATCGCCAAACGGGTTCCGCAGATGCAACGCCTGCTGGAGGCCCGCGAACATCTC
This sequence comes from Serratia sp. 2880STDY5682894, assembly GCF_001537385.1. Taxonomy (NCBI): domain Bacteria; kingdom Pseudomonadati; phylum Pseudomonadota; class Gammaproteobacteria; order Enterobacterales; family Yersiniaceae; genus Serratia; species Serratia sp. 2880STDY5682894. The sequence goes on from NZ_FCJA01000002.1 coordinate 485,247, forward strand.
ACGGAACTGATCACGTATATGGATGGCAAATCCAGCGCGGAAGAGGTGGTGAAGAATCTGCTGGAGAAGCCCGATTTTCTGCATCGTTTGGTGACGGATGCACGTAAAACGGTCGCGGATGCGGAACAGGATGTGCAGGATTCCGGGAATAAAGGAGATGAGGAATGAGAGCGAGGCAACGACGCTATTCAGCTAAGCAGCAGGCAACGGCGGTCGCTGAAGTTGAAACGCAGGAAACGGAAAACGAGCTTGACGGTCTGCTCAAGCGTTCGTTCCGGCCCAGAACGAACGAGGCCTCAGAAGCGGTTCGTCGGGCCATCGGCACGCTGTCCGAATATGCCAACCAGGGCAAGGTCAAGGTCAGCCAGGATGTCGTATTGACCATTGAATCGCTGATCGCCCAGATCGACGAGCAGCTTTCGCAGCAGATGAACAATATCTTGCACCATAAGGAGTTCCAGAAGCTGGAGTCCGCCTGGCAAGGTCTGAGTTATCTGGTCGACAATACCAACGTCAGCGAAACGCTGAAGATTCGGGTATTGAACATCAGCCAGGATGAGCTGACGCGCAATCTGCGGCGCTACCGAGGATCGGCCTGGGATCAAAGCCCGGTGTTCAAACAAATTTATGAACAAGAGTATGGCCAGTTCGGTGGCGAGCCGTTCGGCTGCATCATCGGCGATTTTGAGTTCGATCACAGCCCGATGAGCGTGACGCTGCTGACGGAGCTGGCGAAAATTTCCGCCGCCTCGCACTGTCCGTTTATTTCCGCCGCTTCGCCGTCGCTGCTGCAGATGAGCAAGTGGAACGAATTGGGCAACCCGCGGGATATCGGCAAGATTTTCACCACGCCGGAATACGCTTCCTGGCGCCGCCTGCGCGAAAGCAACGATTCGCGTTATCTGGTGCTGACCATGCCGCGTTTCCTGTCGCGTTTGCCTTACGGTGCGAAGACCAACCCGATCGAAGAGTTCGCCTTCGAGGAGGCCGTCAGGCCAGATATGGATGATGATTTCTCCTGGGCCAACTCGGCGTATGCGATGGGCGTCAACATCAACCGCGCCTTCCATGAGTACGGCTGGTGTTCGAAAATCCGCGGCATCGAATCCGGCGGCTCGGTGGAGGAACTGCCCGCCTACGCGTTCCCTTCCGATGAGGGCGGTTATGAGCTGACGTGCCCGACGGAGGTCGCCATTTCCGATCGGCGCGAGCAAGAGCTGTCAGACGCCGGGTTCTTGCCTTTGGTGTATCGCAAACATTCTGATTTCGCCGCCTTTATCGGTTCTTGCACCATGCATGCCCCGGCGAAATATGAAGATCCGGATGCGACGGCCAACGCCAAGCTTTCCTCCCGGCTGCCGTACATTTTTGCCACGTGCCGCTTTGCACACTATTTGAAATGCATCGTACGCGACAAAATCGGTTCTTTCCGTTCCAGAGACGATATGCAGCTGTGGCTGAATGACTGGCTGATGAATTACGTGGATGGCGATCCTTCCGTGTCGACGGAAGCGACGAAAGCGCGTCGTCCATTGGCCGCCGCCGAAGTTCGCGTTGAGGATGTTGAAGACGATCCGGGTTATTACCGCGCACATTTCTATTTGCGCCCGCATTACCAATTGGAAGGCATGACCGTGTCCTTGCGATTGGTATCAAAACTTCCGTCAGCCAAAAAAGATGGGAGCAGATAAGTCACGGCTGGTCATTGGTTTGGATATTGCCGACGTTAATTATTAAATGGCGTGGGTGAGAATTGATATTTCATTGAAATTTAGCGGCGTTATTCTCTGCGTCATGGCTATTTATTAATGGCTAATGGGTTCCCATTGTCGCTATTTCAATGATTGCGTAGGCAATATAACGACTTATCTGAGTAGACATTTCAATTAACGTAGTAGGACCTATCAGTCAAGGAGACAAAAATGAGCACTAAAGCTTTAGTAGACTATTTTTTGAAGATTGAAGGTGTTGACGGTGAATCCCCTGACCAAACTTATCCGGGATGGATTCAGCTGCAAGCCTGGCAATGGGCGGAGGAAAATGCCGGGCGCTGGGGATTCGGCAGCGGCGGTGGTTCCGGCAAAGTCGAAATGAAAGACTTTGAATTCCGTATGGTAAGCAATAAGGCTTCGCCGAAGCTGTTTCTGATGTGCGCCACCGGCGAGCATATTCCTCAGGCAAAACTTGTTTGCCGTAAATCAGGCCAGGGTCAGCAAGACTTTATTGCCGTGACCTTCAGTAACTGCCTGGTTTCCTCATTCAAGACCGTGGGTAATATGCCGCTGAACTCCACCATCGGTACTGAAATCGATACCGTGCTGCCCACCGATGTTATCAAGCTGAATTTCGCACGTATCGAAGTTGAGTACAAAGAGCAAAACAACGATGGCTCCATGGGTGCGGTGATTAAGACGGGGTATGACCTCAAGCTTAACGCCCGCATCTGATCATTGATGTCGTAACACTTATTGCAGGCCGTCTGCCCGCAGATCTTGCGGGCAGACACACTCATTACCGCGAGGTGTTAAATGAAAGCGTCATTACCCATGCTATTCGATAAGCTCAGCGTGAGAAGTCAAAGCGGCAGCGCCGATAATTGGCGGCGCGTCCTGGTGCGCGATATCGAATTCTTATTGAATGACGCATCGCGCAGCGCAGATTTAAAACTTCACGATTATGCGCACAGCGAAAGCTCGGTATTGAATTATGGCCTGCCGTCGTTGAGCCAACGAATACCGATTAATACCGATCCGCTAACGCTGGCGAGACATATACAAAGAATCATTACGTCTTTTGAGCCACGGCTGGATCCGAAAACGATTCGCGTGGTGCCGGTAGTGAATGAGCGTCAATCGTATGTATTGGCGATCTTATTCGATATCTATGGCACCTGCTCATTACCGGGTGACGAAATGCTGGTGAATTTGCGCATAGCTCTTGATTATTCCTGTGGCGCCGTACACGTATTTGATTAATAGAGGTGACTATGTTCAGTGAGCGTTTTCTCCAATTATATAATGATGAGCTGCGTTATTTTCGCGAGGCCGGCCGTCAGTTCGCCTCTTCGCATCCCCAGGTCGCTCAGCATTTAGGCATGCATATCGACGGCGTGCTGGATCCTTTCGTCGAGCGCCTGTTGGAGGGCTCTGCTTTTCTTTGCACCCGCATCCAGGAAAAGCTGAACAACGAGCAGCCAGAATTCGCCTTGCAAATGCTTTCGCGCCTGGCGCCCTTGTGGTACACGCCGGTTCCCGCGATCGCCACCGTTGCGATTAAGCCCGATCTCTCTTTTCCCCAGTGGCACAGCCAGGTCGACCTGCCGCGCGGGAGCCGAATGACCCTGAACGATATCTCGCTGAACAACAAACCCGCCACCTTCACCACGGCGCGGCATATTAAAGTGCAGCCCGTTGAGATTGCGCTGGCGGAATGCGAAATCCTGCCGCCTCACCATTTGCCCGACGGCGCCGCCAGGCATATGCAAGACTGTTCGGCCTACGTCAGAATCGGCCTGACCACGCACGGCGTGTTGCCCGTCTCGGAACTGGATCTCGAGCCGTTGCACCTGACGTTGGCGGAAGATACGGTGCGGGCCAACCAGCTGATGGCCGCGCTGCTTAATCGCACCTTGCGCATCGTGCTATGGGCGAAAAACGACGATCGGCCGGTCATCAAAGTCTTGCAACCGGAAAGCCTGCGTCTGGGCGGCGTCGGCGACGAAGAGGCGTTGTTGCCCACCGCGGTGGGGGAATTGCCCGGCAACCGCCTGATGCGCGAGTACTTTGCGGCGCCGAGCCGCTTCTTCAGCCTGGAGCTGCATGGCGTGCGGGACTTTCTGCGCCAATGTGAACGCGTCCATGAATTCGAGATTTTGTTCGCGCTTGAGCAACGCCCGCTTACGCTGATCGGTCGCGTCAACGCCAGGGATTTTCATCTTTTCGCGACCCCGGTCATCAACCTGTATCGCCGCCATTGCTCGCCGGTGCTGCTGACGGGAGAGCGCACGGAGCATCAGCTGGTGGTCGATCGTTTGAACACCTCGCTGTATGAGATTCATAGCGTCAAACAGGTGAAGGGCATGCTGCCCGACGGCAACCCGGTGATTTTCTCTTCGCTGCAGGCCGACGTGCACTACGACTGCGAGCGGGAGCCGGCCGGCTATACGTTACACCGCCGCCGGGAACCGTCCCCATCCAAATACAACAACCCGCACCTGCCCAACGAAGATACCTTTATCGCCATTTCGCCGGGCAAAAGCGGCATCGACATCGATGACATCACGTCGCTAAGCGTCGAGGCGCTGGTCTGCGAACGGCATCTGGTGCCTGCGCACCTGCAGCAACCGCATTTTCAGCTGGAAACGGCGATGCCGATCCACCAGGTGGAGATCGTCCGCTATCCGAGCAACCCTGTCGCGGTGCCGAACATCAGCCAGGCGTGGCAAGCGATCCAGATGCTGGCCTCCAATCCTTTGCGCCATGCGCGCCCTGACGTGCAGGATTGCTCGGCGCTGTTGCGCGACTGGCTGTCGTTGTTCTGCCATCAGGATGACTCCAGCCAGCGCAAACGCATCGCCAGCATCAAAAACGCCTGGGTGGAGCACCACTTCGAACGCAATCAGGGGCCGGGGCCGCTGGCCTGGATCCGCGGGGCCGAGATCGCCGTCAACCTAAGCGCCAACCATCATGCCGATCACGGCGCCTATCTGTTCGGCAAAATATTGCACCACGCGCTGAGCCAATACGGCGATCTGAACCAAACGTTGAGCATGAAGCTGTTGCTGGATGGGGAAACCCACGCCGACTGGGGGGCGCTCTACTATGGCTGATATGTCGCTGATGCGCGAAACGGCGCTGTCATTGGAACAGGCGCCGGCGCCGGGGGCCCAAGGCGAAAGCGTGGGCCAGGCCGAAATCCGCGGGCTGTCCAATCGGCAGGATTTCTTCGAGCTGTTGCGGCGCATCGAGCGTGCGCAGCCGGATGCGCCGCGGCTCGGCGTCTCCAACGATCGCAGTCGCGAAAGGCTCTGCATCACTCAGCCGGCGGATATGGGCTTTGCCTCGCGTGAAATCGCCTCCATCGTACAACGCCCTACGCAGGTGCTGATTCAGGCGCGGCATTTCGGCATGTTCGCCCCTTACGGCCCGCTGCCGATCCATGTGACCGAGCATGCGCGCACCGAAGTCATCGCCAGGCGTAATCAGGCGTTCCAGCAGTTCGTCGGCATCGTCAGCCAGCGCTTCGCCGTACTGCATTACCGGGCCTGGGCGCAGCTGAAGGCGATGATCGGGCATGACCATGACGATGACAAAAACCCGTTCTTGCATCATCTGCGGCAGACGGTGGGCGTCGACACCACGTTGGCCGTGAACCCGCATATCCAGAGCCTGCGCGAAGCCTACCCCGGCATTTATCTGCCGGGCCGCCGCTCGCTGCGCCAGCTTAACAAGATGCTGGCGGCCTACTTCGCCGTTCCCATCGAAATTACGCCGCGCTACGCCAAATGGATCGACGACGGCAAAAAAAACGGCAGCCAAAAGCTGGGCAAGCTAGGGAGCACGCGCATCGGTAGCCGCTTTTTCGATGCCCAGTACGGCGCGCATATTCAAATCGGGCCGCTGGGGGCCCCGCATTATCAGCAGTATCAGCGCGGCAGCCGGCGGCTGCAGGCGCTGGTGAGCATCTGCCATGACTTCACGAGCCATCAGCTGATGTTGGACGTCAGCCTGCTGATCGCCACGGAGCCGGGCATGGCGGCGCAGCTGGGCGGCAAGTCGCTGAGTAAAGACAGCTGGCTGAAACCTAAGACAGGGACGTTTAGGCAGCTGGTTTATCAATCAACAACTTAATATAAGGAAATTTAAGGTGTATCAACGAGAACGTCTTTTTTCGCGATTGGGCCACTTTGCTTATCAGTCCTTCGTTGAAGCCACCAAGCTGTGCCGGACCTTCAGGCACGAATACGTGGAGCTTGAACACTGGCTGAAAGTCCTGGTGGACAAAGAACGCGGCGATTTGCCGCTGATCCTGGCGCACTACGCGATCAATATTCAGCGAGTAAGCGATGCGTTGGATCGCATTCTCCATACCTTGCCAAACCGGACGAATGCGGTGGTGGATCTGTCGACGCAGTTGGAAACGGTGGTGGAAAGAGGGCTGCTGATGAGCCAGCTCGCCGAAACGCCGTCCGGCGGCGTGCGCACCATCCATATCCTGGTCGGCATTTTGCAGGATCCCACGCTGCAGCGCAGCCTGTACCGGCTGAGCGAAGAGTTTAAAAAACTGCCGATCCCGCAGCTGTTCGACGACTACCCGGCGATTCTGGCGGAGTCTGTCGAACACGAGGAGGAGGAAGAAGAAAGCTACGGCGCGCTCGGCGAGGCGCCGGATGCGCCCGAGACGGTCGAGATACTCGATAAATGGTGTGCGGACCTGACTCGTCAGGCGCGCGACGGTGAAATTGACCCGGTGATTGGCCGCGAAGCGGAGCTGCGCCAGGTGATCGACATTTTGCTGCGCCGTCGGCAGAACAACCCGATTTTGGTGGGCGAAGCCGGGGTCGGCAAAACGGCCGTGGCGGAAGCGCTGGCCTGCAAGATAGCCCAAGGGCAGGTGCCGCCGCTGCTGCAGGGCGCCCGGCTGCTGTCTTTGGATCTGGGGCGCATGCAGGCCGGGGCGAGCATGCGGGGCGAATTCGAATCGCGCCTGAAAGCGCTGATCGACGCCATTGCGCATTCGGCCGTGCCGGTGATTTTGTTCTGCGACGAGGCGCATACGCTGGTGGGCGCCGGCGGGCAGGCCGGCACCGGCGACGCCGTCAACCTGTTGAAACCGATGCTGGCCAGGGGCGCGCTGCGCATGGTGGCGGCGACCACCTGGTCGGAATACAAACAGTTCATCGAGCCGGATGCCGCGCTGACGCGCCGTTTCCAGTACGTGCTGGTTTCAGAGCCGGACGAAGAGAATGCGGTGAACATGATGCGCGCCATCGCCCCGCATTTTGCGCAGCACCACAGCGTCAAGATCCGCGAGTCGGCGCTGCAGGCGGCGGTGCACTTGTCGCTGCGCCATCTGCCGTCGCGGCAGCTGCCGGACAAGGCCATCAGCCTGCTGGACACCGCCTGCGCGCGGGTGGCGCTGAGCCAACATGCGCAGCCTGAAAAAATCGAGTCGCTCGAGGCCGGGCTGGCGGTGAAGCGTACCGAAATGCACGGCCTGCAGGAAGAAAGCAAATTCGACGATCTGGCGCTCACCCGCATCAGCGAATTGCAGCAGACGCTCAGCGAGATGGAAGGAGAGCTGGATGCGCTGCGTCAGCGGCAGGCGCAGGAGCAGCAGGCGGTCACCACCTTGCTCGATGCAGAGCAGCAGTCGCCGGATCGTTTGCCGCAGCTGGCTACCGAGTTGGGCGAGCTGCAGGGCGGCGGTCTGCCGCTGGTGTATCCGTGGGTGGACGATCGCGTCGTGGCGGAGGTGCTGTCGGATTGGACCGGCATCCCCACCGGCCGCATGCTGCAAAGCGATCTGGACAATGCGCTCAACCTCAACCAACTGCTGAGTCGCCAGATTTTCGGCCAGCAGACGGCGATCGACGAAATCGCGCAGGCGGTGAGGATCTCCCGCGCCGGCATCCAGGCGCACGATCGGCCGTTGGGCGTTTTCATGCTGTCCGGCCCGAGCGGCGTCGGCAAAACGGAGACCGCGTTCGCCCTGGCGGAGGCGATGTACGGCGGCGCGCATAACCTGATCGTCTTCAATATGAGCGAGTTTCAAGAGTCGCACACCGTCTCCACGCTGAAGGGGGCGCCGCCGGGCTATGTCGGCTATGGCAAGGGCGGCAAATTGACGGAGGCGGTGCGGCGCAAACCCTATTCCATCGTGCTGCTCGACGAATTCGACAAGGCGCATCCCGATATCCATGAAGCGTTCTATCAAGTCTTCGACAAGGGCGTGATGGAGGACGGCGAGGGCCGCATGATCAGCTTCCGCCAGTGCTTTATTTTGATGACCAGCAACATCGGCGCCGGCGAAATAGAAGCGACGCTGGCGGAAACGCCGGAGCTGAAAACCGAGGCGCTGCGCCCGATGCTGCACGACGTCTTGGCGCGCTTTTTCCCGGCGGCGCTGTTGGCGCGCATGAACGTCATTCCTTACGTGCCGCTTTCCACCGAAGCGATAACCCATATCGCCACCAAACAGATTTCACGTTTACAGCAGCGTTTGCACAAAGAAGTGGGCGTGTCGCTGGTGCTGGAGGGCGACATCCCAGGCTGGATCGCCAAACGCATCAGCGCCCATCCATCGCGCGGAAGAGCGGTCGAGTCGCTGCTGCAGCAGGCGATCTTGCCGCCGATCAGCAATGAAGTGCTGCAGCGCAAACGGACGGGACAGGAACTGCAAAATATCCAACTCATGGTCGAGAACGATAGCTTAAGTGTTTATTTCGACTGATTTTTAATTTACCGCCGGCCCGCAAACGCGGGGCGGGGTTCGATATCGGATCAGAGAGGTTGTTATGCCTTTAATCGAAATTGATAACCCGGTGTTAGCCGAATTAAATGCGTTTCCACTCAGCTTCACCACCCAAGAAGGGTTGTCGAGCAACTCGCAATATTCGCTCGAATTCGAATGCGAACAGGCGGACGTGGATTATGAATCCTTGCTGGGTGAAGGGATCCGCATCCAGATAGAAAGGCCGGATTTCGGCTCGCGGCCTTTCTATGCTTACGTGATCGGCGCGTCCGATGCGGGGCAGCATCAGGATAAGTTCGTGTACAAACTGGAGCTGAGCACCTGGCTGTGGTTTTTGATGCAGAACCGCAACAGCCGTATTTTCCAGGATCTGAACGTGCTCGATATCATCGAGCAAATCTTCTCTCGCTATGGCTTTGCCGACTACCGTCTGGATATTCAAGGCACCTATCCGACGCGTGAGTATTGCGTGCAATTTTCCGAAACGGATTTTGCGTTTATCAGCCGCCTGCTGGAAGACGAAGGCATCTGGTATTACTTCGATCACGCCGAGGATAAGCACACGCTGGTGATCACCGACCGGCAGGATTTCGACGATCTGGATTTCGGTTACGCCGTGTTGCCGTTCATGCCGGACAGCGAAGAAAACCGCGCCATCCGCGAAGGGATCCAGCGCATCCAGCGTTCCCGCAAAGTGCGTCCGAATGAAATCGTGCTGCGTGACTTCGACTTCCAGAACCCGCGCAAGAACCTGCAAACCAAGGTGGAAGAGAGCCGCCTCGGCCTGCAGAACACGCCGCTGGAGTGGTACGACTACGCGGCGGGCTATGTGGATACTGAACGCGGCGAGAATCTGGCGCGTTTGCGCCTGGAAGAAATGCAAAGCGACGGCCACCTGCTGTTTGGCGAGAGCAACGCCGTCGGGTTGATGGCCGGCAAGGACTTCTCCTTGATTTTGCACCCGGACGCCAACCGCAACCGCCGCTTCAAACTGACCCGCTGCGACTATGTGTTCGTGCAAGATGGCCCCGACAGCAGCAGCGACGGCCGCAACGTGACCTGCCGTTTCAACGCGTTGAACGACGACGTGGCGTTCCGCCCGCTGCGCGAGACGCCCAAGCCGCAGATGCCGGGCATCCAGAGCGCCACCGTGGTCGGCGCGCCCAATTCCGAAGTGCATACCGACAAGTTTGCGCGCATTCGCGTGCACTTCCACTGGGATCGCTACAAAACCACCGAGGAAGACAGCTCGTGCTGGATCCGCGTGGTGCAGGCCTGGGCGGGGAAAGGCTGGGGCGTGATCGCCATGCCGCGCGTCGGCCAGGAAGTGTTGGTGACCTATGTCGACGGCGATCTCGATCGCCCGATGGTGACAGGTATCGTTTATAACGGCGATAACCCGCCGCCTTATCAACTGCCTGAATACATCAACTACTCGGGGATGGTGTCGCGCTCGCTGCGCTTCGGCAAACCGCAGCATGCCAGCCAGCTGACCTTCGACGACAACCGCAACAACGAACGCGTCATGCTGCACGCCGAACGCGATCTGCAAACCACGGTCGAGCGCAACCAGGCCACCGAGGTGGGGATGGACAAGTTCGACATCATCCGCCGCACCTTTACGGACTGGTTCACCAACCACGTTTCTTACAAGGATTACGTCTTCAGCATTACCGGATTTAACGCGTCGATCACCGGCGTCAGCGCCTCACTGACCGGCGTCAGTCTTAGCGCCACCGGGGTCAGCACCTCGTTTACCGGCGTCAGCACCTCGTTCACCGGCGTGAGCACGTCGTTTACCGGCGTCAGCACGTCGTTCACCGGGTTGAGCACGTCATTTACCGGGCAGAGCACCAGCTGCACCGGCGTCTCCAACTCGATGACCGGCGAAAGTAACTCCTTCACCAGCATCAGCAACAGCATGACCGGCGAGAGCAACAGCTATACCACGGTCAGCACCAGCCAGACCGGCAGCAGCACCAGCTTTACCGGCGTGAGCGTGAGCACCACCGGCTCATCGACCAGCACCACCGGCTGCAGTATCAGCACCACCGGTTCCTCGACCAGCACCACCGGCTGCAGCATCAGCACCACCGGCAGCAGCGTGAGCACCACCGGCAGCAGCGTCGGCACCACCGGCAGCAGCGTCAGCAGCACCGGCAGCAGCGTCAGCAATACCGGCAGCAGCGTCAGCAATACCGGCAGCAGCACCAGCACGACGGGGGTGTCCATCAGCTACACCGGCGCGTCACTGTCCGAGACCGGCGTCGATTTGAAAAAAGTCGGGATGCAAAGCAAAAACTAACGAGGCGCGGCAATGAGAATCATACGGCCACAGCAATTGGTAGTGATTAAAGGGGGTTACCAGATCGGCGCAGACAGCCGGCTCGGCATCAGCGTCGTGGCCGGATGCTACCTGTCCCGACCGGAACACTTCGTGAACGAAGCCGAAATCTGGGAGGCGTGGAAGCGTGCGCCGCTCAGTCTGCCGGTGTTGGACGTTGCTGAGCCGAAGCCGTTCGCCGAATACCTGATCGCCGGCCATGCCGGCGTCGGGCAGCCGGTAAAAACGCTGGACGTCAGCGCCGACATCGGCGGGCTTAAGCGCCGTTGGCGGGTGGAGGGCGAGGGGCGACGCGGCGCGATGGGGGCGGAACCGTTCCTCAGCGTGCCGCTGGACCACACCTCGGCCTGGGGCGGTAAAGACAGCAAGGAGAACCCGGTGGGGCGCGGTTGCAATGATGGGCTGCGGCCGCTGCTGATGACCTTGTCCGCCGAGGGTTCCGCACAGGAGCGTTCCCCGCTGGCGGCGCCGGCGCCGGTGCCGCACGAGTTTTCGCTGCGCAAGGCGCATATCGATAAGGTGGCGGGCCAGATCGCGAGCAAAGCCTACCTCGAGAAGGCGTTTCCCGGGCTGCCGGCCGATATCGATCGGCGCTATTACCAGATGGCGCCGCCGGCGCAGTGGCTGCCGGAAGCGGCGTGGCCGGATAGGGTGCCCTTCGAACTGCAGGGCGTCGGCGCGCAGAGCCAGGCGATTCGCGGCGAGCTGCCGGCGGTGCGCGGGCGGGCATTCATACGCCGCCACGATAGCGAAGGCCTCGAGGAAATCGAACTGCAGCGAAAAACGCTGTGGTTCCTGCCCGACAGCGACATGGCGCTGATTATTTTCACCGGCAACGCGCCGCTGACGCATCTTCTGGACGAGTCCATCGAGTCCCTGATGCTGGCGTTGGATCGTTGCGACGCGCCGCGCCCGTTCGATTATTTCCGGCAGGTGCACCATAAACGCAGCGACGACGACGCTTCGCCTTTCGAGTTCCTGTTCGATCCGGATCTGATGCCGGCGGAGATGGGGCTGAACGTCATCCAGGCGGCGTCGGATCACCCCAGCGATCTGCGTTACGATCCGTCGCCCACGTCTTTGGGCGACTCTGCCGTTTTCTATCAACGCATTCGCGAGGCGATTGCCTTGCACCAGCAACAGACGACGGCGGAGCCCGCTACCGTGACGCTGCCCGATTTGCCGGATCTGCCTGCCGAAGAGGGCAATGACGCGTTTTTTCCCGCTAGCGCGACCGTGGAGGGGAAAACCTTCACCGGATTGCGCGGCCCTGCGCTGTCGGACAAGCATTTTCTGCAATGCCGTTTTGAGCGCTGCGACTTTTCACAGGCCGTTCTGGAGAACTGCACCTTCGAAAACTGCGTTTTTGATGCGGTCAACCTGACGCAGGCGGCGCTGCGCCGGATCCGCATGGTGTCGTGCACCCTGCAAAAGCCGCTGATGGCGGAAAGCGTATGGCAGGAGGCGGTCCTCGAAAAAGTGACGCTGGAAGAGCCGCAGGGGCAAGGCATGCGGGCCGAGGGCGTGAAGCTCGATTACTGCGTCTTCGAGCGGGGGGATTTCACCGCGAGCCGCTTTGAGCGCGGGGCGATTGGCAACGGCATGTTCAACGGCTCGACGCTGATCCGCGCGCAATTCCTGCAAGGGGAGCTGGACGCCTGCGTCTTCAACCGCTGTCTGGCCGAGGGGGCGGTGGCGCTGGATATGGCGTTAACCAAGAACTCGTTTCTTGGCGGCAATTGGCGCGGCGTGCGCTTCGAACGTTGCCGAATCGAGAGCATGACGGCGGGGATGCAGGTGAATTTCTCCCACGGCGTGTTCAGCGACTGCGGCTTCACCAAAGTGGGGCTGAAAGCGGCGCGTATGGAGAGGTGTCAGCTGCAGTACAGCGTTTTCACCGAATGCAATTTCGACGAGGCCGACCTGACGGCTTGCGCGATCGTCGGCTGCGACCTGGCCGGCGTGCGGTTTAAAGACAGCGTACTGGCGCACGCCCGCTGGCAAAACAGCAGCGCGCAGCAAGCGATGTTTTATAACGCCGATTTGCGCGATGCGGGATTTGAGCAGTGCAACCTGGCGGCGGCGAATCTGGCGATGACCTGGCAGGACGCCGGCACCCGTTTCAGCGGGTGTTTGCTGGAGCGCGCGTGCTGGGTGCCACGCAGAATTATTCAGGGGGACTATGCGCATGAAAACTGAAAGCCGCGTGATTCAGCAGGCCCTGCCTGACACCGAGGTGATTGAGCTGGAGGTCGCTCAGACGGTGTCGCAGACGCCGCCCCTGCCGCGAACCTTCAAAAAGCGGCGCTTCCACGATCGCGAGCTGAAAGGACTGACGCTGAGCGACTGTTTTTTTATCGACTGCCATTTCGAGCGCGTCACGTTTGAAGGATGCGATTTGCGGGCAGTGCGCTTTGAGGGCTGCACCCTGAACCAGGTCAACGTGGTCGGCGGCAGCTTGCTGCGCCTGTCGTTCAACGAATGCCGGTTTGACAACCTGACGCTGCAACGGGGGCTGCTGTGCAATCTGGCGTGCAACGACACCATGCTGCGTGGGTGCTACATCGGCGACTGTCTGCTGGACGACTGCAGTTTGATCCAGTGCGAGGTCAACGGGGCGGAAGTCGAGCGCAGCAGCCTGGGGCACCTGGCCGTGCAGTCCAGCATCCTGACCAACCTGATGTTCCAACAGGACATCATTCAGGACGCCAATTGGTATGCCTGCCAACTCACGCAGTGCCTGTGGCAGGCATCGACCCTCGAACGCCACATCATGGGGAGTTGCCGGCTGGAGAAATGCAGCTGGCAGACGATCGAGGGGCAGGCGCGCATCTGGTTCACCTGCCGCCTGTCGGGCTGCAACCTGGCCCAGCTGCGGCTGCAGGGCGCCAGCTTTCACCGCAGCGAGCTGGAAGGGTGCTCGTTCGCCGACAGCGATCTGACGTCGGCGATCTTTGCCGAAGTGCAGGCGCTGCGCTGCGATTTCGAGCGTGCGACGCTGACCCTGGCGCAGGCGCAGAAGGCCCGGTTCAGCGAATGCGCGATGAACGGCGCCCACTGGGGGCGCGCCAGGCTGACGCAGGCGGAGTTCAGGGCGTGCGATCTGGCGCTGGCCAACATGGAGCAGGCCGAGATGCGGGAGGCGAACCTGATGGAACAGCCGTTGACCGCCGCCCAGCAACAGAGCGCCCGCCTGCATGGGGCGAAGCGTCATCGCGCCGAAAATGTGCCGCTTACCGCCGATCCGTTCTTGAGTGCGATCGACGCCTGGTATGCGCATCAACAACCGGGACCGCGGCAACCGTCGTATCAACGGCCAACAGGAGTAAGCAGATATGTATAAGTCCAGAAGAGAGCATCAGAAGGTCTATGCCAACGCCAGGGTGACGCCTTTGCAGTTGGTGCGCAGCGCTCCGCTTGCCGAACAAGGGGGGCGCAAGGTGGTAACGCTGGCGGCCGACGCCAATGGCGGCCTGTATGTCGATGGCATGCGCGCCCACTGCCTGGCGGTCGCCACCAGCTGCCTGGTTCAGCCGCTGGCGGGCGATCGCGTTTGCGTCATCGTCGACGGCGACAAATTGGTCATTACCGAGATCCTGTCGCGGCAACAGGCGCACGCCGTCATGACGCTGGACAGCCGCAGCGCCAACTTGCGCATCGTGGCGCCGGAGATCGAACTGCAAGGCGGCAAGCGGCTGACGTTGCGCAGCCCGCACTTTACGCTGCTGACGCGCAGCAGCCGCTGGGTCGCCGAAACGCTGCACCAAATCTCTCAACGCCTGTTTGTGCGCAGCAAGCACGCAAGCCGGCGGGTGGAGGAAACCGACGAGGTGCTGGCGAAGCACATCATTCAGGATGCCCGGCAATCCCTCGTCATCAACAGTGAAATTGGTTCCCTGAAGTCTTCGGCGGTGCTGAAGATCGACGGCGGCCAGATACATATGGGGTAAGTCATCATGACCGCAGCCAACAACAACACGGCCGGGATCAGCTTCGCCGGCTGTGACCCGATGATCCCGGCGCCGGGCCCGAATACCGCGCCCAACAATACCGGCATACCGAACGTGCCTAACTATTTCCTTTGCGGCGGCAATGAACAGAACATCGGCAGCATTCGCGTGGCCACCGTCGATTCGGGCGGGGTGATCGGCGCCGCCTCGGGGACGCATTCGGCGCAGATGCAGCCGATGCAGGGGTCGGGGAAGTATTTCACCGGCGGGATGCCGGTCACGCGGTTAGGTGATTCCAGCACGACGAACAACAACAACATGGTCGCCACTCAGGTCGCGCCGAGCCAGACCAAATGTTTCGTTAATGCATAGGAGTTCAGCATGGTGAAAACGCTCCGGGGGATCGCGGCAGGGGGACTGTTGGCGGTGGGGATGCTGAGCGGGTGCAGCTGGTTTTCTCACGACGGGGCTGCCGATGCGGGGCGTCGATTGCGGTTTATCGATGTCGAGGTGACCGCCAACGACAACGTGAACCCGAATGCGGCCGGACAGGCGCAGCCGGTCAAGGTTTGCGTCATCGAAACCAATCGCTCGGGGTGGATGCCCGACGGGATTGGCGATGGCGCCCCTTGCCGCGAGACGGCACCGTCGGAAGGGGCGCTGAGCCGGCACCAGAGCATTTTGCAACCGAGGGAGACGCTGCGTTATCGCTTCGAGGTGCCGGCGGGGCAAGAGCGATGGGTCGTCGTGGGGGCGGAATTTCAGCAAATCAGCGGGGTATTGCCGCTCGCCGAGCAAAAATCGCCCGCGCAGGCTGATTCGCAAATGAAGGTGATGGTGGGGATGACGTCACTCAGCATAGTGACTAACGACAAAATGGATGAATGACATGTTACCTAAACAACGCGTCGCCTGGGTAGAAGGCATGTTGATGGAACCGCAGCATTTCCAGCAGCAGGAACGTTTTTTCGAGCACTTGATTGAAGCGCGCTTGCGCAGCGTCGAAACCTTTACCTGGGGGTTCCTGACGCTGGAAATCGACAACGGGCTATTGGAGCAGGGCAAGTTTGCGCTGAAGAAAGCCAAGGGCGTTTTCCCCGACGGCACGGCGTTCAGCATGCCTGAGGATATTCCGCTGCCGCCACCGCTGGTGCTTGGAGAGGGCTGCCAGGGGAAAGTGGTGTGCCTGTCCGTGCTGATGGACATTGCCGGCAATGCCCAGATCGATCTTATCCAGGATGAGCGGAAAAGCAGCCGTTTTCGCACCATGGACGCCGACGTGCCGGATCGCAACCACGGCGTCAGCCTGGAGGGAACACCGCGCGTGTGCACGATGCAGCTGGGGAGCCTGGTGACGCGGCTAAGCCTGGAAGATGCGGTCAGCAGCGCGGAAAGCGTGCTGCCGGTCGGCTTCGTGCGCGAACTCACCAGCGATCGTCGGGTGCTGCTGGATGAGCGCGCCCTGCCGCCGATGCTGGACTTCCGCGCCATCGGCTGGCTGCCCGCGTTCACCACCGAATTGCTTGGGCTGATCAGCCAGCGTCTGGAGTCGGTGTTCCGTCCGGATGTGCATATGACGATCGGCGGGCTGTCCGAGCTGCTGGAACTGCTGCTGCTGCAAACCCTGAGCGAGTTCAATTTGCGCATCAGCCAACTGTTGGCCAGCCCGCAGGTGCATCCAGAAACCCTGTTCGACACGTTGTTGAGCCTGCTGGGGCGGCTCAGCATCATTCCCGGCGGCGAGCGGCTCTGGGACCGGGCCGATTTGGTGTATCTGCACGATGAGCCGCACAACTGCTATTTCCAGCTGTTCGCCTCGATTCGCCGCGCGCTGTCGCTGGTGATCGAAGCGCCGGCGGTGGCGCTGCCGTTTATCGATCGCGGCGACAGCATCTACCTGTGCCCGAACGACTCGCAGCTGCGGCTGGAAAAACTGGTGTTTGCCGTCAGCTGCGGTTTGTCCATCGAGCATCTGCGTTCGTACTTCCCCGCGCAGGTCAAGCTGGGGCCGGTCGAGAAAATCATTCAGCTGATCGATCTTCAATTACCGGGCGCTCGCTTGCTGCCGATGGCTTCGCCGCCGCGGCACATACCGTATTACCCGAACAGCATCTATTTCGAGGTGGATCATGCCGACCCGATTTACAAGGAAATGATGGGCGGCTCGGCGATGGCGCTCAGCATCGTGGGTGATTTCCCGGACCTGCGTTTTGACGTCTGGGGATTAAGGCAAGGGAGGGTGGGATGAACGAATTCGAGAGGAAAATCCGCGAGGCGATGGCGGTAACGCGCAACAACGCGACCCCGCGTCTCCCCACGTCCGGCTCGGTGGGCAAAACCACGGCGGAAATCGCCGCGCTGTCCTTCGGCGCGCGGGCGTTGGCCGCCAAGCTGCGGCCAGGAAACGCCGGGGTGGCGGCGCCCCCCGAACCCAAACCTTATGAAGCAGAAACCGCCGTCCCGGAAAGCGTCGAACCCGCGCCTGGCGATCGCCAGGCCGATGCGGCGCCGACCTCGAGCGGGCTGTTTGGCCGCGCCGCGCTGAGCAAGCCCGGCGTAATGATGGGCCACTGGGACAACCCGCTGATCGCCGCCGCCATTCCGGTATTGCTGCAGGTGGAGCGGGTGCGCGATCAGAAACAGCTGAACCCGGCGGCGGTGCGTGCGCAGATCGTGCGGGAGATCCAACAATTCCAGCAGACGTTGCTGGCGGATCACGTTGCGCCGGGCGATGTGGACAAGCTGGCCTATCTGCTGTGTTCCTACGTGGACGAGTGCTGCATGAGCACGCTGGAGTCCGGGGAACTGAACCTCAGCCTGCTGGTGGAGTTTTATCGCGATGCCTGGGGTGGGGAAAAATGCTTCGAGCACCTGCAAGAGTATCTGGCCGCCTCGCCGCGCAACAAGGAGATCCTGGCGTTTTACGATCTGATCCTGTCGCTGGGGTTTGAGGGGCAGTTCCACGTGATGGAGCGCGGCGCGGTGCTGTTGGCCGACGTGCGCAATCGCCTTGACGGTTATCTGTACAGCCAGAATCCGACGCAGACGCTGGCCGATGCCGAACCGAGCAAAGTGGTGCGCAAGGCCACCCGTATCACGCCGCTCAAACTGCTGTGCTACGGCCTGGCGATAGCGCTGCTGGCGTATGCCTCGGCCGCCTGGTATCTGCATGACCAGTCCCGCGCGCTGCGCAATGCCATTCTGGCCTGGACGCCGCCGCAGCCGCGCAAAATCAACATTATGGAGACGCTGCCGCAGCCGCTGCCGCAAATCCTCAGCGAAGGGTGGCTGGAGGTGCGCGCCGATCCGCGCGGCTGGCTGTTGATCTTCACCTCCGACGGCGCCTTTGCCACCGGGCAGTCGAAGCTGTCGGAAGAGTTTAAAAAGAAACGCAACATTGAGCGTCTGGGGGAAGCGCTGGCGCCGTGGCCAGGCGATCTGGAGGTGATCGGGCATACCGACAACAAACCGTATCGCAACACCTCCAACAACTCCAACCTGAAACTGTCGGAAGCCCGCGCGCAGACGGTGGCCGACAAGCTGCGGGAATCATTGGCCAACAGTAAATACAACCGCACCGTGACGTCGGTCGGCAAGGGCGATCAGGAGCCGCTGGACGACAACGCGACGGAAGAAGGGCGCCGCCGCAACCGCCGGGTGGACATCCTTTGGAAAATCGGCGAGAGGGAGATGGCTTCACCGTCTGCCACGTTGAATCAGGCAGGGGTAGCCGCCGAGGTCCCCGAGGATAACTAAGACATCCGTCGGCGTAGAGATAATAAGGAAATTATATGATACGTAGATCATTCATATTGGTGATTGCCTTGCTGCTGTGTGCGGTGGTGTGGTGGATTGGGCCGCTGATCGCCATCGGCACCTACCGGCCGCTGCTGTCGGTCTGGGTCAGAGGCATCATCATCGCCCTGATCCTGTGCTGGGCGCTGTGGCCGTTCGTGGCGACGTTTTTATCCTGGGTGTTCCGCCACGCGCGGGCGCCGGCCCCGGCTAAAAGAAAAACCGCGCAGCGAGATCGCGTGACCTCGCGTTTTTACGACGCCTTGCGCACCTTGCAATACGTCGGCACGTCGAAGCAGCGCACCCCCTGGCAGCGTTTCAAATACCGCCTGGCGCGCCGTTATATCAGTGAAAAGCCCTGGTTCCTCGTCATTGGGCCGCCGGGCAGCGGCAAAACCTCGCTGATCGGCGAAAGCGGCGAACGTTTCTTGCTGGCTGAACACTATGGCCTGCAGCAGACCGTGGACGTCGGGCCGACCCAGGATTGCAACTGGTGGCTGGCGGAGAACTCGGTGTATGTGGACACCTCCGGTGAATGGCTGCAGCTGAACGGCCTTGGCGAAGACGGCGCCAGGGCGCGCGATACCCTGTTCAAACTGATCCGGCGCCACCGCCGCCATCCGGGCATCGACGGCATCATGCTGTGCCTGGATGCACGCTGGCTGCTGCATGCCTCGCTGACGGAAAGAAAATCCGTCGCCGATGCGCTGCGCGTGCGCCTGCTGGAAATGGCCTCATGGTTCCGCTGCGAGCTGCCGGTCTATCTTACCATCAGCCACCTCGATCAACTGGTCGGCGGCGAGACCTTCCTGTCGATGCTGGGCGACGACCTGTTGCAAAAAGGGATGGGGTTCAGCCTGAACCGGGCCGAACAGGGCGAAACCCCGTTCGAGCAGTATGAAGATCTCTACCGGGAGATGGTGGCGCGCGTCAGCCATCACGTGCTCGAACTGCTGCACGATGCGCCGGACGGCCAGAACCGCCAACAGCTGCTGTTCTTCACAGAGTCGTTGGGATCGCTGGGCAACCCGCTGTATTCGCTGCTGGAGCAGATTTTCCCGCAAACGCCGGTGGGCTACGCCTGCCATTTGCAACAGGTATGGCTGGGCAGCACCATCGCCTTGCCGCCGCAGGGCGCGATTTATAACGCGGAAGCGGCGGATATCTATGAAGCCCGTCCCACCGGGCGCATTTACCACCCAGAGCTGAATTACGCCAGGCAGGAGCGCGGGGTGCTGCAGCAGTCTTCTCACGCCAGGCCGCTCGGCAGCCGCATGAGTTCCCTGGGCCGCTATGTGCTGGTGCTGGTGCTGCTGGCGGTCTCTTTTAACCTGCTGGCGATGCGTTACCTGTGGGAGAGCGATTACATCTCTTACATTGCGGCGCGCTTTGACGAAACGAAGCGCATCGTGCGCGAAATACCGGTCACGAACCGCGTCAGCGACGATGTCATCTCCGCCTATGAGCAGTTGGGATACATGAACGCGCAGCTGGGCGGTGAGGTTTCGCCGGTGCCGAATCCCTATTTCGAGCACAAGCTGATCAACAGCGCGGCGCAAAAGACCTACCAACGCCATTTGCTGCAGATCTTCTGGCCGGCGGTGGAAAACTATATCGCGGACGAACTTAAGAATGACGTTTCGGCGTCCAATAAGGACGTCTACGGCACGCTGAAAGTGTATCTGATGATGGGCGAACCCTCGCACCGTTCTGCCGAGGCGCTGGTCGACTGGTTCATGACGCGCTGGGATAGCTTTATGCCGCAGGGCTACACCGACATGAACAAAGGCATTTTCGCTTACCACCTGCGGGAAATGTTCTCTCTGCCGAATGCGCCGGTCATGAAAATGAACGGTGACCTGCTGCGCCTGGCGCGGGTGAAAGCGATGAATATTCCGATGCAGGTCAGGGTGGTGCGCCGCATCGAAGAGAAACCGCTACCGGCGGCGATCAACGACATTTCATTGGCCGACGCCGCGGGGCCGAACGTGTCATTGATGCTGCGCCGCAAGAGCCAGGCGACGGTCACCGATACCGCCGTGCCGGGGTTCTATACCCGCGCCAGCTACCGCGATGTCTTCCTGGCACAGCTCGATGACGCCGCCAAAGACATGATCGAAGAAGAGTCCTGGGTGCTGCGCGACAGCGCGGAAGGGAAAAACGCGGTGAACTCGCTGGCCTCGGCGCAGAAGCTGGCCGACGAGGCGAGGAAGCTTTACCTCATCGAGTATGCGGACAAATGGGATGCTTTCATGCGCGACGTGCGAGCCCGGCCGGTCAACGGGCTGGAGGATGCGGCGATATTGGCGCGCCAGCTGTCCGATCCTTCATCCCCGCTGGCCAACCTGGTGCGTTTCGCCGCGCGTGAAACCAGCATGACCGGCACCAACCAGGGCGATGCGGCGAGCTGGTTCGATCGCCAGCGCAATCGTATTGAACAGCAGCGGCGTGACATCCTCGGCGAGATTTCCGGCGAGCGCGCGCGTTTTCGTCTCACGCCGGAACGCGCGGTGGAAGACCGTTTTGAGCTGCTTCGCCGCCTGGGGTATCAGCTGTTGCAGACCACCAACGCCAGCAACGATCCGCTGAGCCGCAGTTTCGAAGCGCTGTACAGCCAGCTGACCACGCTCTCCACCTCATTGCGCGGTGGCCAGGTGGTGCCCGCCGGCGGCACGCTGAAGCGGCTGCAGCTGGATGCGGCGCGTCAGCCGGAACCGGTGCGCAGCGTCATGATGGATCTGTTGCAGGTCGGCGACAGCCAAACGATCCAGCAGAGCCAGAAGAACCTGAGCAAAGGCGCTTCATCGCTGGCTTCCGGGCTGTGCAAGGGCAGCATCAGCGGGCGCTATCCGTTCTCGCGCAACGCCAGAGCGGAGGTCGGCATCGAGGACTTCTCGCGCATGTTTGGGCAGAACGGCGCCATGCAGCAGTTCTTCGATGAAAACCTGGCCGCTTACGTGGATGTCAACGCGCAGAAATGGAATGCCAAACCGGGGTCTGAGGGGATCGTCAATGCGAGCACGCTCGGCGCATTTGAAAATGCCCGTTTGATTCGCGACACCTTCTTCACCGCCGGCGACAAACTCTCGTTTTCCATGTTCATCAGGCCGCTGTCCCTGACGCCGACCATCACGGAAGCGACCCTGGACATCGATGGGCAGGTGATTAACTACAGCCATGGTTTTAGCCAACCCACGCGTATCGACTGGCCCGGCCCGAAAGGCGGCAGCTATGTTCGGCTGACCTTCCGCACCGGCACCGGCCAGATCCAGGTCGCCAGTTTCGACGGGCCCTGGGCCCTGTTCCGGATGTTCGACGCCAGCAATCCCGTGCCGCTTTCCAGCGACAGGCGAGAGCTGACGATGTCGATGTCTTCGGTGGTGGGCGTGCTCAAACTGGAACTGCGCTCGACGATGAAAGATTTCCCACTTTGGTCACGGGCGTTGCGAGGATTCTCGTGCCCGAAAGCGATGTAAACACAACCGTAAAGAGGTGATAAACATGTTAGATCCAGCCAAAATTTTAGAAACCATGAAGGCCGGCGGCAATTTGGGCACCAACTCCCAATCGTCGCTGAGCCAGCCGTTTATGCAAGGCGTCAGCAATATTCAAATGTCGGGGCCGGATGCGGCCAAGTCGGTCATGAGTAACGTGACAAAATCTTGCGATGATATGTTCGGCAATATGAAGGGCATTTTTAATGGGCTGCAGTCGAATGTGAACGCACACCAAAAAATGCAAACGGGCGAACAGCCGAAAGATTTTAATGTTTCTATGGACGATCTTCGCCCGGCGATTGCGAAAGGGTTCCCGCACGAAATGGCGGACTTCTTTTCCAAAGTGCCGAAACTGTAATCTGCAACTCGGTGGGTAATTTACCGGGGGGCCGAAATGCCCCCTGGTATTCACAAGGAGAGGTGAGATGATCAACGAATGGATGTTAAAAAATGCCAACAAACGCATGGGCTTTTTTATTGTGGTGATCCCCAGCCTGTTTTTTTGGATGATGCTTTTTCTGACCTTTTATCTTTTTTGATTCTTTGAGGTAAAAAAAAAGCACCCGCTAAGGTGCTTAAAGTGAAACGAATTAAAAAAATAGGAAGGGATGAAAATGCGTTATTACAGTTTTGAAATGATCTGCAATCCGCTGGAGATCAGCGCATCGACGGCCAGACCAATACCTTTACCGATGGTGCCGACAACGGTTTTGGCATCCGGGTTAACACCGGCAATCGCGGAAATGGTATCAATACCGGTTCCCACTGCACTGCCAATCAGTGTCCCTACGTCACCAAAAAAACCAGCACCGTTCACTTGTTCAATTTCAATTGCGGATAGTTCTTTCATGATTGAAACTCCTTTTTCAGTTAGCCCTTTACTTCAGGCAATTTCATTATTGCAAATCAGGTCTTTTTTTCAACAGAAGTATTACTATTTTTTATACTATTCTGTTGTCTGTTATTTTAATTTCGTATCGTTAGAGTATATATTGCCGAAGCCTGATTTTCGTCTCCCCCGTTCGTGCTGAATGAGGGATGCCGGTTTTTATTTTCAATCTGAATGACCTATATCTGAAGGGGAATTTATGAAGGTTTTGACGACACCGGAAAGACCTTTCCGCTATGAAGATCTGGCGGAAAAAATTGTCACCGAGGCCAGAAGCCGCTTGGGCTGCGCCGCTCTGCGGTTTTTAGACTGCCTGATCCAGGGATATGGCCCGCCGGTGATTGTCTTTGATATCTATAATAATCACGGTAAGTTGCAAACGGTGAAACTGATTCTCCCCATCGGAAGTCATAAGCAGTTAAAAAAAGATCACCTCGGGCTGATCGCCTGCCTGGAGGCTAAAAAACTGGTGAGATTAAAAAAGATATAAACAATGTTCCGCATCGGCAACGCCGACTGAGTTCTTCTTGTTTTTCGTCACACCGCTGAATAATCTCTGTCCCTGCCTGGATTCTCTTATATCCGCGGACGATGCGTTCGCCTTTTTTCAACCCATCAACGCATTTTTTTGGAATCACTTATCGTCATAAAGTGTAGCTTTTCTTTATGCATTTTTTTTACAATAGGATTAATATGGTTATAGAGGGTTTTTTAATATGGCCAGCCAGGATGACGGCACATCTCGAGATAAAGCATTATCCCGCCTTTCTTCTAAGTAAAGTCCTAATACATAATCGGATGCTCTTAA
Organism: Serratia sp. 2880STDY5682894; assembly: GCF_001537385.1. NCBI lineage: Bacteria > Pseudomonadati > Pseudomonadota > Gammaproteobacteria > Enterobacterales > Yersiniaceae > Serratia > Serratia sp. 2880STDY5682894. The sequence goes on from NZ_FCJA01000002.1 coordinate 509,002, forward strand.
CAATCAATACAGAGCCGTGTTATGTTCTATATTATGTTTTTTTTCGATATTTATCTGGATATATTGCGCTCTTGGAGTAAAATTAACTTATCAGAGAAAATTCTTGGCACCGTATCACGGATGGCAATGATGCACTATAAATATAACTTACGGTAACCCATTACCTTGTAAAACGCGGTACTTCCCCGCGTCTTGCTTTTGTGTGCTCTCCAGGGCTGATGAGTTTATATCATTATATATAAAATACACTTTTTGCGAGGCGAAGACGTTTCCGCATCGCATATAACGCTTTTTTATTAAAAAGCATCTCAAAACTAAAAAATAATCACAGCAATCATATTGCAGTAAGGAGAGTGGGCAAGCGTAGTCAAAAGGGAGGTTTGTTAATGGAGCGCGTCAATATTGCTATCGTCGATCAAAATCAATTTTTCAAGCTTGGGTTGGGGCTCGCCTTGCAAGAGGGTTTTCTCCAGAATGGTGTCAAGGCCAAGATCACGGGAGAGGAACGGGCCAACATTATATTCCGGGCACCGGATAAGCGGGTGTCCATCAATTTTTGCCATACCCAGCTTTTGCAGGGCAATTTTTCTTCTATTCCGCTCTATTTTTCAATACTGGAGCATAAAACGATTTTTCCAAAAATCCATTGCAATCTAGAGGCCGGAAGCATTACGCGCAAAGACGGCGTGGCGGCGATCGTGGATAAGGTCATGGTTTGCTATCGCAAGAAAAACAGTTTGGTTTCAAGCTATTGCCCACGTTGCCGCACCCAGTTGACCTTTAGCGAAGGGAAGGTGTGCCGTCTGATTCATCTGGGATACTCGCAAAATCAAACTGCGATGTTGCTCGGCATCAGCCCGAAAACGGTCAGCATTCATAAACGCTCTGCGATGAGAAAACTGAATATCGATAACAATATTGAATTCTTGCGCTGGTTAAAAATGCACAGCGACTCTTGTTAATGGAGAGGGGGAAAGTGACGATCTGATTCGGTATTTTTACCGGCGCAGGCGGCGATCGTTCATGGTTGCCGCCTGGCATGGAATAGGTTTTATAGGGAGATAAAACATGGCTGATTTTGTAAGGGAAACGGTTTCCAAAAATCATTTCAAATTATTACAGGATCTTTATGGCAGAGATCTGGGCGGGGAACGTTTCCTGCACTGGAAGCATCTGCTCGATCCGCATTGTGGCGCGCCAAGGGAGAAGACGGGCATATTTTACAAGGATCGGGAACGTTATCTCGGGATGTTCGTTTCCAGCTTTTATCCCTTTAAGATCAACGGTGTTAATGTCAATGTCAATATGCTTGGCGATCTTGGCATCCATCGTCAGGTAAAGTCCGCCACCGTACTGAAAGATTTTTTCCTGCAGGCCAGACGGTCGGACGTGGCGGCGGATATCTGCTTTTCCGATGACAGGAAGATCCGGGTTTACGAAAAAATATTTAGAAAGTATTTAACAACCAATACCCAAATCTATCCTTATGTCGAATTAACCTTAAAGCCTGACAAGTTTATGGCATTTCGTTTTGCTGAAAGTGGGCTCGCACAGCAGGCAAGCTTCATCAATAATTTAGGGCGGGAAAAAGATCGCCGCGCCTTTGAGTATATTGAAAAACACCCCCTGTACCATAAAATTCATTATATCAACAAAGGCAGCCACTACGCCGTGATTGGCTGTTCTCATGAATGTGCCGAACTCTTGGATATTTCCAACCCTTCCAGGGAGTGTTTTTCCTGGGCCATCGGTGTGTGTCGGCATCTGCATAACCGTTGCAAAGTAATGATCCCCCTCGCTTTTTATAAGTCGGTTTGCGCTCAGGCGGCGGAGGTCATTTCAGAAAAACGCATCAACATGCTTATCGGCTATTACTCACAAAAGATAAGCGATCTGATGCCGAAAGAGGTTTGGGTATGCCGCATGGATCGCCGTTAAGCAGGGCTTGTGTCTTCTAAATGGAGTGTTTGTCATGGAAGAAATTCCTGTATCACCCTACTCAAAAGTTTTTATCGATGAATATGATCGCCATCCTGAAGGCTGCAATTACAACGTATTGGTGCTGCAGCGAATTGAGGGCGCGCTGGATCCCATCCGGTTGCAAGCCGCGCTGAATGCGCTGGTGCAAGATCATGTACTGCTGAACAGCCATATTCATGAACAGGATGGCGAGCTGTATTGGCGCCGCAATGACGCAATCCATCCGTTGCAGCATTACACGGACCGCACGCTGCTGACGCAAGTGATTCGCCGGCCCTTCGATATTTACCGCGGGCCGCTTTATCGCTGGGCGCTATTCGCCGAGGGAGAGCGGCGCTATACCTTGGCGTTGGTCGGCCACCATCTGGTGATTGACGGCGCCTCTTCCGACGAGTTTTTCTCCCTGGTGAGCCAGTACTATCGCCAACAGCGGCTGGCGACGCGCGTCGAGGCGGCCGAGATCGCCGCCGTTAACCGGCAACTGCAGCAGGAGGTGAAGCAACTGGCCGCCGATGGGGCGCTGGCGCATTGGCGCGCCGAAGCGGAAAGTTTGGGCGCGCTCGAGGTGCCGTTTGAGCGAAGCGGCGCTGGCCGTGAAGACGAAGCGGGCGAGCTGCGCTTCCACTTTCCCAAAGCGCAATGGAAAGCGCTGAAACAGGCCTCGGGGATTCGGCGAGTGAATGATTTCCTGGCGCTGCTGGTGCTGTGGGGCATCTTGATGGCGCGCAGCGGCAATCAGGAAACGGTCTACATCAGCTATCCGGTGTCGATAAAGAAGGGGCAAAAATTTGCGCTCGGCGGCCATGTGAACACCAGCGTGTTGCCCCTCTCTTTGCGTGACGGCGCGAGTTTTTCCGACGTTTATCGACGGGCGCTGGCATTTATTACCGCCGCGCCGCCGCAGTCGCGCCAACGTTTTAACCAGCTGCCCACGCAAGAGGTGGTGCGGGCGTTGGGGATCCGCGCGTTACCGATCTCCTTTGCCCAAACCAACTTGCGCGATGCGGCATTGCCGCTGGCCGATTGCGCCACCTGGCCGCTATTCGAAGCCAATCACGATATGGCCAGCGCGGCGCTCTCGCTGGAATACGAAGACCGGGCCGATATTGATGCGTTGCAGTTCCGGTTGCGCTTTCGCCAGGGCATGTTTGACGAGGAAGACATGCGCGACTGCGCGGCGCATTTTACTCGCCTGATGCAACAGGCGATGAGCGCGCCTGACGCCCCGTTAAGCCACATGGCCTTTTATCCCGCCGCCGACAGGTCGCCGCCGGATAATGAAAGTCTCCCGCTGCCAGGGGAGACCCTCAGCGCCCGTTTTGAAGCGATCGCGCAACGCTACCCGGAAAACATCGCGCTGGAGTATGAGGGGCTGCGCGTCAGCTACCGTGAGTTGAACGGCATGGCGAACAGCCTGGCGCGCGAGATCGTGCTTCGCTATGCGTCGCTGACCGGGGCCGAGCCCCAGGTCGACGCGCCGATCGCGCTATACAGCGAAAAAAGCCTGGAAATGGTCGTGGCGCTGCTGGCGGTGCTGAAAACCGGCGCGGCCTATGTGCCGATCTCCTGCCATTATCCCCAGGCGCGTATTCAACATATTCTTGCGGAAACGCGGGCGGCCTTGGTGATTGCCGGGCCCTCTATGCAGACGGCGGCGGAAGCGTTGGCGGCGATGATGCCGCATCCCCAGGCCGTGCTGACACTGGGCGATCTGAGCCGCCTGCCGCATGAACGGCATAATCTGCCGGTGGTCACCGCCGCCGAACGGCTTGGCGCGATCATTTATACCTCGGGGTCGACGGGAGTGCCGAAAGGCGTGATGCTCGAGCAGCAGGCGATGTGCGGGTTGGCGACCGCGTCCGGCATCGCGATTACGCCCGAAGATGTCTTGTTGTTCCTGTCCAGCCCGGCGTTCGACGCGGCGACGTTCGAAGTGTGGGGCGCCTTGCTCAACGGCGCCAAACTGGTGGTCATCCGCGACACGGAAGATATCGCCGGCGATGTGCCGCAGCTGGAAGCGCTGCTGCGTCGGCAGCAGGTGTCGATTCTTTGGGCCACGCGCAGCTTGTTCGATCATCTCTACCTCAGCAACCCCGATCTGTTTGCCGGGCTGCGCTATCTGCTGGTGGGCGGGGAGGCGCTGACCGCCACGCTGATGCAGCGCCTGGTGCGGCAACCTCACCGTCCGCAGTGGGTCATCAATGGCTATGGCCCCACCGAATGCACCACGTTTACCACGATGTACGCTATCGCTCAGGACGAAGCGCGCAGCAGCATTCCCATCGGCAGGGCGATACCGGGGCGTGAGCTCTACGTGCTGGATCGCTGGCGGCAACCGCTGCCGCCGGGCTTGGCCGGCGAGTTGTATATCGGCGGTTCGGCGCTGGCGCGCGGTTATCTCAACCAGCCGCAGCAAACCCAGGCGAGTTTCATCGAGTTGCACGGCCGGCGCTTATACAAAACCGGCGATCGGGTGCGTTGGCTGCGCGACGGCAATCTGGAATATCTCGGCAGAAATGATTGCCAGGTGAAAATTCGCGGATTCAGGATTGAACTCAGCGAGATAGAAAATGCGATCAATGCCCTGGAGGGCGTCGAGAAAGGCGTAGTGGTGGATGTCGTCCATCGGGAGAGCAAGCGCCTTGCCGCCTATTTGCTGATGGCGCGGGGCGTGGCCTGGGATCCTGCCGAATTACGCTCCCGGCTTGAGCGCAGTTTGCCGGATTATATGGTGCCGTCCAGCTATGTCGAGATTGACGAGATACCGCTGACGGTTAACGGCAAGTTGGATCGCTCGGCCTTGCCCGCGCCGCAATTCGCGCAAAGCGGGCGTTATGCCGCGCCGGAGAACCCGCTGGAGGCGCTGATTTGTTCCCTGTGGTCGAACATTCTTGGCGTGGAGACCGTGGGCATCGACGACGACTTTTTCCGATTGGGCGGCGATTCGATCCAAAGCATTGTGTTCACCAGCGAATTGAGCAAGTCGGGTTACCACAGCAACTCGCGTGCGGTGTTCGAAACCAGAAATGCGCGGGCTCTGGCCCAGCGCATTCTGCGGCAGCAAGACGCGGTTACCGCGCTCAACGAACAGGGTGAACTGCAGGGCGAATTCGAGCTGCTGCCGATTCAACGCTGGTACCGTGAGCTGGCGCCGAATCGCAGCGCCTTCTTCAACCAGACTTTTTTGGTGCGGGTACCGCCGATGTCCGCCGAACAGGTCGCCGATCTGGTGGCTGCGCTGGCGGATCAGCATGACATGCTGCGCGCGCGTTTTAGCGTCGACGACGCCGGCGTCATCGTGTCGCAGCGCTACCTGTCAGCGGCCGACGGCGGCCCTTCATGGGGCTACTATGACCTGGCGCTTTGTCGCCAAAGCCGCGCCGAGCTGCTGCGCCAATGGCAATCGGGGTTTGATCCGGCGGCAGGGCCGATATGCCGCTTCGTTTACATCTTTGACAGCCGCGCCCCCGGCTACGCGCTGATGTTCTGCGCGTTTCATCATCTGATCGTCGATGTGGTTTCCTGGCGCGTCATCGTCAGCGATCTGCAGCGGTTGCATCAGGGGGAATCGCTGCCGGAAAAAGGCACCAGCTACCGCCAATGGGGAGAACGGTTAAGGCAATACGCGGCAACCCGGCAAGACCAATGCGCTTACTGGCTGGCGATGATCGCCGGGCAGCCCGATTACGCCACGCTCAGCGGCGTGGCGCAGGCCCCTGAATTTTGCCGCTTCGAGTGCGATGTGGCGTTGACCGCGCTGCTGATGGACGGTTGCCACCAGGCCTACAACACCTCGGTGCGCGAAGTGCTGTTAGCGGCCCTGGCGCCGGTGTTGCAGGCATGGCACGGCAGTGCGGACAGTTACCTCACGCTGGAACACCATGGCCGCGATATCAATGACGATAAGATCCGGCTTGAGGGCACTGTCGGCTGGTTCACCGCCTTGATGCCCTTGCGCATCACCGCGCACGAGTGCCAAAAAACCACGCTGCGCGCCATCAAGGACAGGCTGAGAAAGATGCCTGACCACGGTATCGGTTATTCGGCGCTGAAATACGCTTCAGCGCCGGGCGATGAGGTGCCGGCTTGCCTGCGGCGCCACCGCCTGCCGGCCATTTCGTTCAATTATCTCGGCGCGTTCAACGAGCAGGCCGACGACGCGTTATGGGCCTTGATCGACCAAACGGCGGATTTGGAAAATGGCGCGATGCCGGTCAGCGGCAACGTATTGGATCTGGTGCTTTATGTTCACGACGATCGGCTAAGCATCGTCATGTCAGGTTTGCTGCCGCATGAAACGCTGTCGCGGATCGGGTCGCACTATGTCGACAGCCTGTCGGCGCTGGTCGAGCACTGCTGCCACGAAGCCAACAACGGCGTTTGTCTCGCCAGCCCGGGTGACTTCCCCCATGCCGACGTCAGCCTCGCCGAATTGGATCGCTGGCAGCAAAAGCATCGTCTCGCCGCCGTTTTCGAAGCCACGGTAACCCAGCGAGAGTTGATGTATTTCAACCGACTCAACCGCGAGTATCAGATCGACCAGGCGGTTTATGAGATCGCGGGGCCGTTGCAGCCGGCCGTATTGAATCAGGCATGGGCGCTGGCGCTGCAGCGGTTTGAAATGCTGCGCGCCGGATTTGACGATCAAACCCGCCGCGGCCGGCCCAACGTCTTTATCTGCGAGACGCTGCAGGCGCCGATCGCGATGGACGATTGGTCGGATGCCGCGCCAGCCTCTCTGGAGGAACGGATGGAGGCGCTGCTGGCCCGGGAGAGGGAGACCGCGTTTGAGCTGGATGCGCCGCCGTTGATTCGCTGGCGCCTCATCAGGTTGCATGCGGACGAGCACTATCTGGTGCAGACCTTTAACCACATTCTGTTTGATGGATGGTCGCTGGGGGTCTTGTTCGGCCAGTGGTTCAACGATTACCTCGCCCTGTTGGTGGGCCGGGTGCCGGCGCTGGAGATTAACCGATTCGAACCTTTTGCCGCCCATGTGCGCACGCACGGCAATGATCCCGAGGCGCGGGCCTTCTGGGCAGACTATTTGCGGGATGCGCCGGTCAATCAACGCTTGCCGCTGACTGCCGCACCGCAGCTCGTACCGCAGGGGCGCCGGATGCGTCAGCATGGCGACGAATTCTCCAGCGCGCAGATGGCGCGCCTCACCGCGTTTTGTCGGCGGCAGGGGATCACGGTCAACCAACTGACGCAGCTGGCCTGGATGCTGGCGCTGGCCGAGGCGCTGGCTTGCGATGATATCGCCATCGGCACGACCATGAGCGAGCGCCCGGCCGACATTGAGCAGGTGCAGACGCTGTTTGGCCTGTGCGTCGCAAGCCCGGTGCTGCGGCTGCGGGCGATTCGCCGCCGCCCCCTTTATGAGCTGCTGGATGACATCGCGGATTCACAAACCTTCCGGCAGAAATACGCCTTTTCCGAACTGAATCGATACGACGAGAATTGGGTGCCCACCTCGCCGTTCGGCAGCCTGTTCGTGTTCGAAAACATGCCGAAACCGGCGATGGATCCACGGCTGCCGTTTCAGTGCCGCGTGATGGATATCGTCAGCGGCAGCAATCACCAAACGGTGCTGTGCCTGTTCCCCGAGGCGGAACGGCTCGCCATTTCACTGTTTTATGATTCCCACGAGATCGCTCGGGAAAACATCGTCGAATTGGGCCGACGTTTTCTGATTATTGCGCTCGCGATCGCCAATCTCCCGCCCGACAGCGACATCTGCGCTGAGGACGGGATTATCCAGGCTGAGGAGGCATGATATGTGGCTGGCAGTCGACGGCAAAATAAAGTACCGGGCGATCGTGAGCGATCTTGACGGCACCTTGCTCGATCCGTCCGGGAATTTATCCGATGTGACGGTGGAAACGCTCAACATTTTACAGCGTCGGGGGTTGGAAATCGTCATTGCAACGGGGCGCTGCGATGCGGATGCGCGCGGGATCGTGGATGGGCTGGGGTTCTCGCCGGTGATCGTTTCTTGCAACGGCGCGATGGTCAACATCGAAGGGCAGGCGGTGGCGGATAGAAGCTATTTTTTGCCCGCAGAGCTGCAAACCGGGCTGATCGATTTTTTATTCGCCAGCCCGTTCCACGTGACCCTGTTCACCCGAGAGGGCTGGATGATGGCCGAAGAGAATCCGCATTTTTCTGACTACGTCAAAACGTCGGGCGTGGCCTGCCGCTATGTCGAGCCTGAGGCCATGAAGCGGCAGCGGATATTGAAGGTACTGGTGCATGGCGACGCGGCGCCGATCGAGACGCTCTTTGACCAGGTCAACCAGGCCTTCGGCAAAACGCTGTCCATCTGTAAGTCCTCCACGGAAACGATAGACATCATGGATAAGCATATTTCCAAGGCCAGAAGCGTGGCCGACTATTTGAATTCCAAACAGATAGCGATGCGCGATTGCCTCTCTTTCGGCGATGCGATGAACGATCTGGACATGCTGCGCTGGGCCGGAACGGGCGTGGTCATGGGCAATGCCATGAGCGAATTGAAACGCGCTCTGCCGTTGAATCCGGTGGCGTTGCCCAATAGCCGCAATGGCGTCGCAGACTATCTCTGTCGTGAATTCGGTCTGTTCTGACGTTTTCACCGGGCGAGGTTTATTGGCAGACAAAAGGAGGTGAACGAACAGTGAGGGTTTCATTTTCTCAAAACGGAACACTTAGATTAATGCAAAGGAGCGAGTATGAAAGAACTGACTGAAGCAGAAGTTATGGCGGTATCCGGCGCGGGCATCGCTTCCGACGCCGGCAAAATCCTGGGTACGGGTATTGGCGCCATCGTGGATGCCGGCACCGGTCTTTTCGGTATCCATGCGGATGCGTCAAACGCCGGCGCAAAACTCGGTGAAGGCATTGGCGCCGTCATCGATGCCGGGATTAGCGCGTTCTCGCAGTTGTTTGGCCGCAAATCCTCTTGAGCCTCTAATGAAAAGTGCCCGCAAGGGCACTTTTAAATCAACCGCGAGCGCGGTGCAGGGAACGGGGCGGGAGGATGAATGGCAAATAAAATCATGCTGATTATGGTTATCAATCTTTTTGTGGCGGTGGCATTGGCGGTGTTTAACGTCATCTATATCCAAAAGAAGATGGATATCCGCTACCCCAGTGACGCCACCCCCTTTCAGGTCGCGGAGAAAGCGCAGGCCAGAATCCTGTCTATGAGACAGACCGCGGTGTTTTTAAACAACAATCCCGTGGTGGCGTTTACGTTGGAAATTACTGCCAAGCGCAGGCAGTTCACCCTGACGGATCATCGCGAGGTCGTGCTCTATGTCGCCATGAGTCGTTATCAGGAGAACCGCATCTATAGCGTGCTGGTGGGCGAAAACGAGAAAGATGTGATGTTCGAAAAAGACAGCTTCGGCTACCCGATATTATTTCATCACGCCTCGTGAGGCTGTTGATGCCCGTTTGCCGCCGCGCCGGCCTGCGAGGGCGGGGCAACGCCAACTATCGTGGGGGAAAAATGTTAAAGATCTCCGCTTATATTACCTTGATTTGGCTGGCTTTGGCCGTCTGCCGGTACGCCGCGGCCAAGGAGGAAGACACCTGCTTCGCTGATGAGCACCCAGCATTACAGACGGTGATCCCTTGCTATAACCAGCAACTGGCCACGCTGCCCCTGTCATTTTCGTTAAAAAGCGTGGAGAGCGGCCAACACACGGAAATTCGTCATTATCGGCTGATGTCGCAATCCTGGGCGCCGCAAGACGCGATCCGGCCGACGCAGTGGTGGCACGACGTGGACATTTATATTCCCAACGGGGCATTCACCGGTAAAGCGTTGCTGGTGATGAGCGAAGACTGCGCGTGCAGCGCCGCCGGCCCGGGAACGTCGGGCAATCAAAAGCCGGCGTTTTCCGCTGAGGCGCTGGCGGCGCAGAGCAAAACGGTGGTGGTGGTGGTCAATCGGCTGCCTTACCCGTACCTGGAATACCAAAATGAGGGACGGCGCCGTTCAGGGGCGGATAGCCGGGCGAGGGGATGGCGATTGTTCCTGGATGATGCCGATGAATATTTGATGATGCCGCTGCATATCCCGATGACGGCGGCGCTGTCACAAACCATGACGCTGGCGCAACGCGAATTGCGCCAGTGGGGGATAGACAAATTTATCGTCGCGGGCGTGTCTGAGGGGGGAACCACGGCCATGCTGACGGCGCTTTCAGATGAGCGCATCGATGCCGTGGCCGCCATTTTCCCTGAGGGGATCGCGGCGCGGCAGGTGATGAAGCATACCTATCGCACGTATGGCGGGCGTTGGCCTTTGGCGTTTCATCCTTATTACCAACTGGGCATCGATCGGCGCATAGAGACCCCGGCGTTTGACAAGCTGATGCAGATTGAAGATCCCATCGAATATCCCCCTCTGGCCGAGCGCGGGCGGCCTCCGGCACCGAAGTATTTCATCGTCGCCGGCGGCGACGAACGCTATCCGCCCGACAGCACGCGGTTTTATTTGAATAAGCTGCCGGGGGAGGTCTCGATGCGAGCCATCGCCGGCGACGAGCGCACGGTCCCCGAACGCGCCGTTCTGGCCTTGGTCAACCGTCGTCAGCGTGATATTGCGCTACCGACGATCGAGGTGCAGAGCAACGCCTCAGAGACGGCGCTGCGCACGCTCCGCTTTTCCGAGCCGCCGATCAGGGTGTTGCGCTGGACTGCGCATAACCGCACGGCCCGAGATTTTCGCTACTCGTGCGGCGTGCGTTATACCTCGGCGCCGCTGGAGGCGAACCGCGGTGAATTTCGGCTGAACGCCCCTGCACAGGGTTGGGAGGCCACCTTTATCGAAGCCGAGTTTAGCGACGGGTATATCGCGACCTCGCCGGTCTTTATCACCCCTGATGATCGCTACCCGATCGCCGCACCGGCGGGCGATGGCCTGGCGTGTGAAACCTTACCGGGCCGAGGGCTGGGGGAGGATTATCGCCATGACGATTAATCCCACTGAAAATAAGACGGAAAAGCGTTTACTGTGAATTGAACGTCAAGAGAACGCGGCTACATCGCTGAATTAACCTGCGTCAGAAGGGAACCGTTGATGATCGGCGGCGCCCTTTCTGCAGCATTATTACGCTGATTTATTGTCGGCGTTTTCTTATTTAAGAGAAAACTTCCCTTCATATTTCACCTCTTCTGAACGCTTAATCGTTATTGCCCTATTCGGTTTCGCCGTCGACGCGCCGCAGCCCCTTAGCAAGAATCAAAAAACTCTCCAGTTATTGGCTCCCGCGCGGCGTCTTTCATTTTTGTGACAACTCATCCTTACGCACATTCATTGAAGAGGAAATGAGTGGTTTATCTTGTGGATGGTGTATGAAGCACGCTGATAAACCTTTCCTTTTCGGCCAGAGGAATGAATCAAGAAACGCCTTTTTTTTGGTTTTTTTAAAATAAAAATAAGAATGATGCCAATTCGATTCGGGGTAATTATCTTTTCTCATCTTTACATTGATTTTATGTATTGCTAAAGAGGGAAAGCCAAGCATAATTAACTGTGAAAGGGGCGGAGCTCCTATTCGCCTTATCACGGATTAGCCGTGATAGGGATATTTTTAAGTTTGTCCAATCAAAAGGAGAAGTACCCATGATGGAAAAAAAAGTGATTATGTTGGCATTGGTTGCGGCGAGTTTTTCGAGTGCTTTGCCGGCCCTGGCGGCAGACGGGCAGGTTAATTTTACCGGGAATATTGTTGATGCCGCGTGCAAGGTCACAAATGACTTGAGTAATCCATTAAATGTTGTTCTGGGCGATGTGGCCCGAACGGCATTTGCGGGGGGCAAGGGATCCACTTCCTCGGCGACTAAATTTACGCTGGAAGTGACGGATTGTCCGGATACGGTAAAAAGCGCCACCGTTAAGTTCGACGGCGCGGCCGATAATGGTGACAACAACGTATTGCAGCTGACCCAGGAAACGGATGTCGCCACGGGCGTTGGCATCCAGCTGTCTGATATTTCTAATAATGTTCTTCCGCTTTACACGGCCTCAACGGCCTATCCGCTGGCTTCCGGCAGCGGCGTGAAAAACAATCTTGATTTTACCGCGCGTTATATTTCCACGCTTGCAGATGTGACTGCCGGTAAAGCCAATAGCGTCGCGACCTTCACGCTGAATTACAACTGATAATATTTTCTTGCCCGCTGGTTTCCAGCGGGCCGTATTGCCTCGGAGATAATATTATGCGGTTTAATCGCTGCAGTGCCCTAATGGGATTCATTTTATTATTATTTTTTTCTACGGCGCAGGCCGGTGTGGTTGTCGGTGGAACGCGAGTAATTTTTAACGGTGAAAAAAAAGAAGCCTCAATCAGCGTCGACAACCCGGACAACGAACCTTATTTAATCCAGTCCTGGCTGGATAATCAACAGAGCGGCGTGGATAAGATAGCCTTTATCATTACGCCGCCTTTATTTCGTCTGGATGGGCATCAGGAGAATATGCTGCGCATCGTCCGCGTCGGCGATGACTTGCCGAAGGATAAAGAGAGCCTGTATTGGATGAATATAAAGTCCATTCCTTCGACAGAACACACGGGTAAGTCGAACACGTTGCAAATCGCGGTAAAAACGCGCCTCAAACTGATTTATCGCCCTGCGGCGCTGCTCAAACAGGTTCCCGAGGATGTGACTCAACGGTTGACGTGGCAGCGCGTCGGCAAGGAATTAAAACTCACCAACCCCACGCCGTATTATATGAATTTTCATTATGTTCGCATCGGCGGGCGCGAAATGAAAGAGGTGACTTATATCGCGCCGATGAGTAGTGAAATGTTTTCATTGCCGGTTTCTGGCGCGTCGTCGGTCAGTTGGAAATTAATTAACGACTACGGCGGCACCGGCAAGGAGCATCAGTCAGGTATTTAACCGCCAGGGGATGGGCGGCAGAAGGGAATAACGAATTCAATAATGGAGCTAATGAATGATAACTCGTCAGCGTAGAGCAGCGAAGCGGGATGCTTGGCTGAAGCGCATCGTCTTATTCACGGCAACCACGGCGGTATGCGGCAACATGGCCAACCCCGCCTTTTCCCGTGACTATTTCAATCCGGCGTTGCTGGAAACGGGGCGTTCGGGCCAACAGCCTGTTGACCTGTCGGTGTTTGAAAACGGCAACCAGGTGCCCGGCAAGTATCGGGTGGATATTTGGGTGAATGACATGCTGATGGAGACGCGTGATGTTCGGTTTGTTATCAAGCCCGGCGGCGACGATAAAGCCGGCCTGCAGCCTTGCCTGACGGGGGAGGATTTACAACGGCTCGGCGTGAAGATCGAGCGGTTTCCCGCATTGAACCGCGCGGAAGAGTGCGCGAATTTGGCCGCCATCCCGCAGGCCTCGGCGCAATTTCAATTTAACCGCCAGCGGCTGGTGCTGAGCATTCCCCAGGCGGCGTTGGAAAATCGGGTGCGTGGCTATGTACCGCCCGAACTGTGGGACGAAGGGATGCCGGCGATGCTGCTTAATTACGGTTTCACCGGCAGCAACAGCAAGGGGCGCGATCGTTTTACCCAGAGCGCGAGCAGCTACTACCTCAACCTGCGGCCGGGGTTCAATCTGGGGGCCTGGCGGGTGCGGAATTACACCACCTGGAGCTACAACAGCGGCGGTGGCGGGCGGCAGTCGGAAGATCGCTGGGACACCGTCTATACCTACGCCCAGCGCAATATCATCAGCCTGAAGAGCTTGCTCACGCTCGGTGAAAGCAGCACTCCGTCCGATGTGTTTGACAGCGTGTCGTTTCGCGGCGCGCAGCTGGCCTCCGATGACGACATGTTGCCGGAAAGCCTGCGCGGCTATGCGCCGGTGGTGCGCGGCATTGCGCGCAGCAACGCGCAGGTGGTCATTCGCCAAAACGGTTATGTCATCTACCAGAGTTATGTCGCGCCGGGCGCGTTCGAGATTTCTGACATGTATCCGACCGGCGGCAGCGGCGATTTGGACGTGACGATCAAAGAGGCGGACGGCAGCGAACAGCATATGACCGTGCCTTTTGCCAGCTTGCCGGTATTGCAACGCGAAGGGCGCCTGAAATACGCGCTGACGTCCGGCCAATATCGCACTTACGATCACAGCGTGGAGAAAAAGGTTTTCTCGCAGGGCAGCCTGATTTACGGCTTGCCGGCCGGCTTTACCCTCTATGGCGGCGGGCAATTCGCCGGCCCGTATCAATCCTTGGCCTTGGGGGTGGGTAAAAACCTGGGCGAGTTCGGCGCCCTGTCGGTGGACGCGACTCAGGCCTGGGCGAAACAGGAACATCAGCCGAAAAGCGACGGCCAGTCGTGGCGCGTGCGCTACAGCAAAAACATCGTAGCGACCGGCACGAACTTCGCCATTGCCGGCTACCGCTATTCGACCAGCGGCTATTATGGGCTGCAGGAAGTGCTGGACACCTACCGCAGCGGCAACCGCTACGCCCTGACAGACCGCCGTAAAAACCGCGCCGAGATTACGCTCAACCAGAATTTATGGGAGGGGGCGGGGTCGCTTTCCCTCAGCGCGGTCAGCGAAGATTACTGGAATTCCGAGCGCAACATGCAATCGCTGAGCGCGGGTTACAACAATAGCTGGAATGGCATCAGTTACGGTTTTAACTACAGCTACAACCGTAATTCACAGGCTATTTACGGTGACTCAGACCGGGGACAACGGCGTATTTACGATCGCGACCAACTGTTTGCCTTCAATATCAGCGTGCCATTGGAGAAATGGCTGAGCAACACCTACGCCACCTATAGCCTCAATACCAGCCAAAAAGGCAATACCAGCCATACGGCGGGGCTCAACGGCACGGCGCTGGCCGGCAACAACCTCAACTGGAGCGTACAGGAAGGGTATGGCAATCAGGGCCAGGGCAACAGCGGCAATGCCAACCTTGACTGGCGTGCCACCTACGGCGAACTCGTCGCGGGATACGCTTACGATCGCAGCCAACAGCGCGTCAACTATGGCGTAAAAGGGGGCGTGATTGCCCACGAAGACGGCGTCACCTTCGGCCAGCCCTTTGGCGAGACGGCTGCCCTGGTGACGGCGGCCGGCGCCAGCGATGTGGCGGTCGGTAACCAGGTCGGGGTGAAAACCGATTGGCGCGGCTATGCCATCGTTCCTTATGCCACCCCTTATCGCAACAACTCGATTCGTCTTGATGTGGAGAGTTTGCCGGATGATGTCGATCTCGCGCTGACCAACCAGTCGGTCACGCCTACCCGCGGCGCGGTAAGCCGGGCGAATTTCAAGGCGCACGTCGGCAAAAGGATCCTGATGAGAGTCACGGATCCACATGGGGTGCCTCTCCCTCTGGGGGCCAGCGTCCGCGATGCGGATCATTCGGCGCAGCCGTTCCTGATTGGTGGGGATGGGTTGGTTTATCTGTCCGGCATGACGGAACAAGGCCGGCTCATCGTGCAGTGGGGGCGAAATGCCGAGCATCAGTGCCGCATCAGCTATCAACTGCCGGCGGAGAAACCCGCTGCAGGGATCCAAACCCTCAATGGCGTTTGCCAATAGATCTCGCTCCGTATCCATCATGACTTGTTAAGTGAGAGTGAAAATGAACGTTTTTATCAGGATATTCGGTTACGGCGCTCTGCTATGGCTGGCGACGCTAACGACGGTGGCGTATGCCGGCACCTGTACCACCAACGCGAAAACCATCCGCATGGGGTTGCTGACGCTGGCCGTGGATCCGCGTATTGAAATCGGCGAACAGTTGGCTGTCCGTACGGAAAACAGCATCAGCGGCACGACGTTTTCTTTTCTTTGCTCGGGCTCGGTGGCCTATCGCTCCCTGTCGCCGCTGACGCCGAGTGCGCTGCCCGGCGTGTTTGAAACGGGCATCGACGGCGTAGGCGTGACGATTTCGGACCTGTGGCAGAGCAATAAGAACGTGCCTTTCAATACGGCGATTTCGCCCAACCTGCTGACGCCGTGGATCAACCGCAATGATGTCAGGCTGACGTTTATCAAAACCGGCCCGATTAAAACCGGCGGTGATATGGGGGGGAAGATTATCGCCAGATATTATCTGGACTCGACCTCGGTATTGGACTTGAGCATTTCCGGCATGAAGGTCATTCAGAAAAGCTGCCTGGTGGATTTGAATTATAAAAATCAAACGGTGGACTTAGGCAGCCCAAAACGCAGCGAATTTAATGGGGTCGGCAGCAGCGCGGTGTCTTCCGAACGTAACTTCTTCGTGGTCCTGCAATGCCAGGAAGACAATATTCCGGTACAGGTGACGTTTGAAGCGGCCGGAAATTCGCCGGGCGTAGGCATGATCGCTATTGCCGACGGTTCTGATGCGGCAAAGGGCGTTGCCGTGGAGGTCCTGGACGAGAACCGTAATCCGCTCACGTTTTCCCGGCCGATTAACTATCACACCGCTGCCGAAAAAGAGATCAGAATTCCCTTAATGGCGCGTTATAAGCAGACGGGGGACATTAGCCCCGGGCAGGCCGATGCCGTCATGACATTCACCATTACGCAGAATTAAGGGAGCCGCATCAAAAATATAATGCCGTCTTTTCCCGCGGCATTATTGGTGGCATCCGGCGCTGCAGGCCGATGCCAATGCAATGACAACACGCATGTATGGCTGTGTTTGTCCGTTTAAATATGGAGATTAACCAATGAAAGAACTGTCTGTTATCGAAATGAATGAAGTGTCAGGCGCCTATTCCTGGGATATGAGCAATGGGCTGGCCGGCCTGATTGGCAGCGCCGTCACCAATGCCGCGGAAGCCGTTTCGTCCGTTGCTTTGGGCGCCGCGGTCGGCAGCATGGCGGGCGCCGTCATCGGCGGTAAGCACGGCGGCGACGGCGGTGGTCTGCTGGGCGTCGGCTCCATTGGCCAGGGCGTTGGCATGGTCGCTGCGGGTATTCTGGGTGGCGTGGCCAGCGGCGTGGCCGCGGCCGTTGTTGGCTGGGATACCACCCTGGAATACTCCAAAAAAGGCCTCGATGGGCTGATTAACGGCACCATCAGCTAAATCAATATTGCTGTCCAAGGCCGCAGCGCTCGCGCTGCGGCTGTCTCCCGGTCAGGCATGCGCAGGTCTTCCTATGAGTGATAATAAGAGCAGAAATATTTTCCGCCAGGAGGCGGTCAATTATCAACGTCAAAGATGGACCGGCAGAGCGCTGCTGATTTCCGGCGCGTCCAGCTCTGTGATTGCCGTGACGTGCCTCGTTTTTATTCTTATTTTGGCGAGCGCGCTCTATTTTTGTGAATATACGCGCAGGGTGGATGTCGAGGGGGAGGTGATCAGTATTCCGCATTCGACGAACGTTTTTTCTTCCCAATATGGCTATGTGAATCGGTCTTTCCACCAGGCCGGTGATGTGGTGGAAAAAGACGAGCCGCTGTATATCATCGATGTTTCCAGAAGCACGGCCTCGGGTAATGTCAGCCATATTGCCGCGGGTGAAATCAACAAGCAGATCGGCAATCTGGATTCGATCATCAGCAAGCTGAAAAAAAACAAAGACGCGATGCTGGAGAACCTGAGAAAACAGATCGACAGCTATGAGATAGCGTATAAAGAAACGGAAAAACTTAACCTCAGTGCCAGAGACGGCATGGAAAAAATGAGGGAGAGTTTGAAAAACTATGAGCATTACCTGACGAAAGGGCTGATTACCAAGGATCAGCTGAATTATCAGCGTTCGCTCTTTCAGCAACAGCAGAGTTCCTATCAGGCGCTCAACAGCCAAAAGATTCAGCAGAATATCCAGCTGTCGCAGCTGCGCAGCGATCTGCTGATTCGCGCCGCCGATTACGACAATCAAATATCGCAAAGCGAATCGCAACGCAGCGAGCTGCAACGCCAATTGGCGGAATCCAACGCCGGCGACCAGGTGATTATCAAGGCGCCGCTGAAGGGGAAAATCGAGTCGCTGAGCGTGACCGCCGGGCAGGTGGTCGAGAGCGGCAGCAGCCTGGCACAGATCAAGCCGATTGAGAACATCAAATATTATCTGGTGTTGTGGCTGCCGAATAACAGTTTGCCCTACGTGAAAATCGGCGATGGCATCAACATTCGCTACGAGGCTTTTCCCTCGGACAAGTTCGGCCAGTTTCCGGGGCGCATTGAATCCATCTCTTCGGTTCCGGCTTCTCCGCAGGAGATGGCGGAATACAGCAGCGGCAATAAAAGGGAGCGAAACGCCTACTACAAAGTGTTGGCGTCCATCAGCGACACGCAATTCAGCGACAAAGGGAAATATCTGGAGATCAGCAGTGGGCTGCAGGCCAGGGTGATTGTGTTCCTGGATAAGAAACCGCTTTATCAATGGGCGGTCGCGCCTTTGTATGACATAAAAAACAGCGTGGTGGGGAGAGTCGATGATGGATCATAATCTTTTTGAACGGATCAACGAAAAGTTAACGTTCTCTCTGCGTAAACGGGTGCCGAGCATCTTGCAGTCGGAGTCGTCGGAGTGCGGCCTGGCCTGCCTCGCGATGATCTCTTCTTATTACGGATTTAATGTGGATATGCTGAGCCTGCGGCAGCGATTCGGCATTTCCACCCAGGGCGCGACCCTGGGCACCCTGTCACAAATCGCGGCGCAAATTCAGCTGAAGACGCGGGCCTTGTCGCTGGACATCGATGAAATCAATCAGCTGAAAACGCCCTGCGTATTGCATTGGAACATGAACCATTTCGTGGTGCTGGTTAAGGTTCAGCGCGCGGGCTTTGTGATTCACGACCCTGCCTTCGGGCGCCGAGTGATTGGCCTGCAAGAGATGTCGAACCATTTTACCGGCATTGCGCTGGAGCTGTGGCCCGACAAGGCCTTTCAGCAAGAGACCTTAAAAACCCGTTTACGCCTGCTGGATTTGATGAAAAACATCGAGGGGCTGCCGGGGACGCTGCTCAAGATTTTTGCCTTATCGCTCGTCATCGAGTCGGTCAACCTGCTGCTGCCCGTGGGGACCCAGCTCGTGACCGACCATGTCATTCAGGCGCATGACTACAGCTTGCTGACGGTCATCTGTTTGGGGCTGATCTTCTTCACCCTGTTTCGCGCCGTGGTCAGCATCGCCAGGGCCTGGATTTCCATCGTGCTGGGGACGCTGACCGATATCCAGTGGAAGACGACGCTGTTCGAACATTTGCTGAAGCTGCCGCTGGACTTTTTCGAGAAACGGCACCTGGGGGATATCCAATCGCGGTTTTCCTCACTGGATGCGATCAGAACCACCTTTACCAATAATATCGTCGGCGGGATCATCGACGGCATCATGACGGTCGGCTTGTTCGTGATGATGATGGTCTATGGCGGCTGGCTGGTTTGGGTGGTGTCAGGCTTCACCCTGGTCTACATCCTCATCAGGATGATGACCTACCGCACCTACCGCCAATTCTCGGAGGAACAAATCGTCAAGGCGGCCAAGGCCAACTCGCATTTCATGGAGACGCTGTACGGTATTTCCACGGTCAAAGCGCTGGGCATCAAGGAAACGCGCTCCAGCTATTGGCTCAATTTGAATGTCGATGCCGCCAATACCAATATCAAAATCACCCGTTTCAATATGATGTTCGGCGGGATCAATACCTTTATCACCACGCTCGATCAGGTGGCGATACTTTGGCTCGGCGCCATGATGGTCATCGACAATTCTATGACGCTCGGCATGTTCATGGCGTTCAACGCCTATCGCGGCCAGTTCTCGCAGCGGGCTTCCAGCCTGATCGATCTGGCGATCGGCCTGCGCATGCTGTCGCTGCACAATGAGAGGATATCCGACATCGTCTTTACCGATGCGGAGGCGGAGTCCGCGCCGCGGCAGGTCTTCGAACCGGGCAAGGGGGTTGCCGTTGAGGTTAAAAACCTCACCTATCAATATGACGCGCTGTCCCGGCCGATCTTTAAAGACCTGGATATCCGCATCGCCGCCGGCGAGAGCGTCGCCATCGTCGGGGCGTCAGGCGTGGGGAAAACCACCTTGCTGAAGGTCATGTGCGGCTTGCTCAACCCAACCTCGGGAGAGATCCTGGCCGACATGATGGATATCCATAAAATCGGCGTGAATAACTACCGCAATGCGATCGCCTGCGTGTTGCAGGACGACCGGTTATTCTCCGGCTCGATCGCGGAAAACATCAGCGGCTTCGAGGTCAACGCCAATAAAGAGTGGATTGTGGCCTGTGCGATGCACAGCAACATTCACGAGGAAATCATGCAGATGCCGATGGGTTACGAAACCCTGATCGGAGAGCTGGGGAACGGCATCTCCGGCGGGCAAAAGCAACGTTTGTTTATTGCACGCGCCCTCTACCGGCGACCAAGCGTGCTGTTTATGGATGAAGCGACCAGCCATCTGGACGTTGAGAATGAATTGGCGATCAATCGGGCGATATCTTCGCTGAATATCACGCGCGTGATTGTCGCCCACAGAAAATCGACGATCGACTCGGCGGATAGGGTGGTGGCGCTGGGGGCCGCGAGCGGCGGCTAACGCTCGCCCGGCAACCCAGGCTGTCCCCGCGGCCAAAATCGCGGTAAAATGCAGCAGTTGACCTTATCGCACGCCATCAGGCCGCCGTACTCGCTATGAAAATGCGCAAACCGCGCCGTCCGCCCGGGCGGTGGATCTATTACATCCTGCATGAAGACATGCTGTGGCCCTGCCCGGTCAAATGGGAGTGGGAGAGCGGCTATAACGCCTGGCTGCCGTTTTACTATTCCCCCACGCTGGAGTTCGTCGCCGGCAACCCCGCCCGCGCCACCAAGGTCAGCAGCGGTCGGCGTTAAGCGGGCAGCGCGTGCTGCTCGCCTTGCCGCCCGGCATCCGCTCACCTAAGATCATTGCATCACCCACAGGTTTTCCGGGAGCTCCCATGTCTACTCTGTTTCGCACTTCTCTTTGCGGCGCGGTGGCGTTGCTGCTGCTGGCGGGCTGTCAGCAAACGGCGCATAAACCGACGCCGCCGCTGCAGGCGCAGTTGGATCACATCGCTTCGATGCTGGCCGGCGGGCACTTCCTGCGCGTGGACTGCGGGCGCAGCGATGTGCCGGACGATGTCAAATTGCAACGCACCGCGATGCGAGCGGCGCAGCATCGCGGCTGGGATACGCAGGCGGCAGGGTATCGGCAGCTGCCGGCGCTCACCCAGGCGCGCTACCTGACTCTGCAGCAGGACAATCAGCTGCTGACGGACAAATGCACCACACTCAGCCGCAGCACCGCACGCTTTATCGCGGCGGCGCAGGCCGATCAGGAAGACTACATGGAGTAGCGCGACGGTGTGCCTTTCGGGCGCTCGTCGCGGGCGCCCAAAAATTCTTTGCAGGATAACGATTTATCGCTCATCATTTGAAATGATGTTTCACTTTTATCCATCGAGCCCACCTTGAACCTGTATGCCGCCCTGCGTCAGCGCGTGGAAAATACGCCCTGGTACGCCAAACGGAAAAGCTACCGCGTGCTGTTCTGGCGCGAAATCACGCCGCTGGCGGTGCCCATTTTTCTGGAGAACGCCTGCGTTCTGTTGATGGGGGTGCTGAGCACCTTTCTGGTGAGCTGGCTCGGTAAAGAGGCGATGGCCGGGGTGGGGCTGGCGGACAGCTTCAACATGGTGATCATCGCCTTTTTCGCCGCGGTGGATCTCGGCACCACCGTGGTGGTGGCCTTCAGCCTCGGCAAGCGCGATCGTCGGCGCGCGCGCGCGGCGGCGCGTCAGTCCCTGGTCTTGATGACCGGCGTGGCGCTGCTGTTGGCGGCAGGCATCCATCTGGCGGGCGAACCGATCATCGATGTGATCGCCGGGGCGGCCTCGCCGGAGGTGAAGGAGCTGGCGCTCTCTTACCTGCAGACCACGGTGTGGAGCTACCCGGCGGCGGCGATTGCGCTGATTGGCAGCGGCGCATTGCGCGGCGCGGGCAACACCAAGATCCCGCTGCTGATCAACGGCGGCATGAATATCCTCAATATCATCATCAGCAGCATTCTGATTTACGGCATGCTCGGCTGGCACGGGCTGGGCTTCGTCGGCGCCGGGCTGGGGCTGACGATTTCCCGCTATATCGGTGCCATCGCCATTCTCTATGTGCTGGCGATCGGTTTTAACCCGGCGCTGCACATCACGCTGAAAAGCTATTTCACGCCGCTGAAGATGAGCATCCTGTGGGAAGTGCTGGGGATCGGCATTCCCGCCAGCGTCGAATCGGTGCTGTTCAACGGCGGCAAGCTGCTGACGCAGATGTTCGTCGCCGGCATGGGCACCAACGTGATCGCCGGCAACTTCATCGCTTTTTCTATCGCTTCGCTGATCAACTTGCCGGGCAACGCGCTGGGCTCTGCCTCGACCATCATCGTGGGGCGGCGGCTCGGCAAAGGCGAGATCGGCCAGGCGGAGCGGCAGCTGCGCCATATTTTCTGGCTGTCGACCCTCGGGCTGACCGCCATCGCCTGGGGCACGGCGCCGCTGGCCGGCGTCTTTGCCGCGTTCTATACCTCGCAGGATGACGTAAAAACGGTAGTGAAAACCCTCATCTGGCTCAACGCCGCCTTTATGCCGATCTGGGCTGCTTCCTGGGTGTTGCCCGCCGGGCTGAAAGGCGCGCGCGACGCCCGCTTCGCCATGTGGGTGACGATGCTGGGCATGTGGGGCTGCCGCGTGGTGGCCGGCTATGTGCTGGGCATTGAACTGGGCATGGGCGTGGTGGGCGTCTGGCTGGGGATGTTTCTCGATTGGGCGGTGCGCGGCGCTTTGTTTTACTGGCGCATGGTCAGCGGGCGCTGGCTGTGGAAATATCCGCGGGTCAGGCGCACGGACGCCGGATAGTCTCGTCCGTGCGAAGCCTGCCGGTAGCCTGGGGGACACCGGCAGGAAAAACGCGTTCAGAGGGAAGGGTACCAGCGCAACGACTTATTGACCGGCCCCGGCGTGACCAACACTTTGCCCCTGCCGGCCAGATTCAACAGCAGGTTGCGCGCCTGATAGATGGTGATGTCGTTAGACTCGGCCAGCTGGCGAGTGGTGGGCCACTCGCCGGGGGGCGGGGGGGCCGCACCGTTGGCCACAGGGCAGAGGCGGTGCAGCGTGGTTAATAAATGCTGCTGCAGGTTTTGTAATTCTTGTTGTTTTGGCGTGCGTTTTATCATGTCAGCCTCCCTTAAGCCTCAGCCGAGTTTTGATATAACGGTAAGCGTCTCCCGGACAATAATGCTCTGTTCCGGCAATACCCTTCTTGAACCGGTCGCGAACGCCTGCCTGAACCCGATATTTCCGTTGCGATAATCCCGCGGCACTCACCGATCAGAAGGGGTAACGGGGTGGCTAAATGCTCAGCCTGCTGTATGTAATGGCTGTAATTCATATCTTTTCTCCATTATTTACTGCCCGGTGCCGGTTTTTACCGGACCGAATTGATAAGCCTCCCTTTCCTTTTCCGGATCATTATAACGCAAATAGAAAAAAGGCGATCAATAATGTCGCGTGATATATATTTTACGAGATAATTGACTGGCGTTGTTAATTTTACGATCTGTTGTTTCGCAAAAATATATTTGCCCTGTGGTTTTTGGGCTTATATCTCGTATTTATTGCTTTTGCCGGAAATGACTTTTCAAATTGTCGCGGTTTTTGTAACAATATTCGGGCCAAGACAAGCGAATAAGTTAAATCTTAGTGTAATTTTCATGATGGGTAGTAAATTTTGTGGAAATTTAAAGATTTGATTTTTTTCTTTCTCGTCAGCGTGAGTTTTGCTGAATACCTAAAATGGGTAATGATGAAATAAAATACGCGATTTAATTATCGTGAGGGTTTGCTTTGTCTGCGGATAATACCGTTTTCATTCTGGATTATATAAATAACTGTTAAAGGAACGGGAGCGATCCTGCGCTTTTTACATAAATTAAAGGAATAAGTGAATTATGAAACTGAACAAAATCATGCTGGCAGCGGCTCTGGCGTTTGGCGTTTCTTCTCTGGCGCATGCCGGCGATCAGGGGCATGGCAAAGTGACGTTTACCGGTTCCATTATTGATGCGCCTTGCTCCATTTCTCCTGAGACCGTGGACCAGACCGTGGATATGGGCCAGGTTTCCAACGTTGCGTTGAAAAATGGCGGCAAATCGGCGCCACGCCAGTTCGATATCAAACTGGAACAGTGCGACAACTCGACGCTGAAAACCGTCACGACCACCTTCGAAGGCAAAGCCTCTGCCGCCAACAAGGATCTGCTGGGAATCGTCGGCACCGCCAGCGGCGCCAGCATCGCCATCACCGACACCGCCAGCAATCCGATCAAGCTGGGCACCGCCACGGCTCCGCATAACCTGGGTGCCGGTACCAACACGCTGCGCTTTGCGGCTTACCTGCAGGGCGACGGCGCTTCCGCCAGCGTGGTTCCGGGTGATTTCACCGCCGTAGCCGACTTCAAGCTGGCTTACCAGTAAGCCTGCGCCATTGGCGTGACTTTTTGCATGCGGGGGTTCCCCGCATGCATTTTTCCAAGATGGAAGGGCAGATGTCAGGAGGTTCAGTGCGCCGATTTATTCACCCTTTAGTGTCTCCTTGCATATTGATGGCCACGCTGATGAGCCCGGCCGTGTCGGCGGCGCCCAGCTCTCAAGGCTGGGGGCGCGTAAATATGCAAGGAGCCATTATTGATACCGCTTGCGCGATTGCCGCCGGCAGCCGCGAACAGACTATCGATATGGCCGTAATGCCGACGGGAAATATGATGCGTGACGGTTTGGGCAATACACATGCCTTCACCATTGAATTAATCAACTGCACGCTTGAGCGCCCGAAGCCGAATTTACCGGACTGGCGGCAGTTTCAGGTAGTTTTCGACGGTGATGCCGAGGGCGATTTATTCGGCGTGCACGGCGAAGCGAAAGGCATCGCGCTGCAAATATCCGATGGCCTGGGGAATATTGCCGCGCCAGGTCGGCCGTTGCCGCTTGGCGATATAACGCCAGGCAGCATGTCGCTTAATTATTCCATAAAGCTGGTTGCCAATAATCAACCGATGCGTGCAGGGGATTATTTTTCCGCCGTGCGTTTTAAGCTGGATTATTACTGAGCGCTGCGATTGCGGCGAGCCGCAACGCCAGAATTATACGATATAAGGTTAGGGATATGATGTTGTCGCCTGCTGGGAAGCTATTTCGTTTTCAGGTGCTGGGGTTATGTATCACGCTGGCGCTGGGAAGCTCATCAACGTGGGTATATGCCGAAGACGGTATTCAGTTTAATGCCGACATTTTGGACGTGAACGATCGCAAAAATATCGACCTAAGCCAATTTTCCCGCAGTGGATACATTATGCCGGGAAGTTACAGCATGGTGGTTCATCTCAATAAAAGCGAGTTACCCGAGCAGAAAATCCCTTTTTATCCGCCGGACAACGAACCTGACGGCAGCCGCGCCTGCGTCGGCAAAGCGCTGGTCGATCAGCTGGGGCTGAAATCGGCGGCGATGCAAACGCTCACCTGGTGGCATCAGGGAGAGTGTCTGGATGAGTCCAGCCTGAAAGGGATGGTGTCGCGCGGCGATCTGGCGACGGGCGCGCTGTATTTAAGCGTGCCGCAGGCCTACCTGGAATACAGCTCGGAAGACTGGGATCCGCCGTCGCGTTGGGATGAAGGCATTCCGGGCCTGCTGTTCGATTACAACGTCAACGCCCAGAGCCGGCAGCAGCAGCAGGGCGGTACGCGGGGGTACAGCGTCAGCGGCAACGGCACCGCCGGCGCCAACCTCGGCGCCTGGCGCCTGCGCGCCGACTGGCAGGGGCAGGTGAACCATCAGACCGGCAGCGGGCAATCGACCGACAAACGGTTGGACTGGAGCCGTTACTACGCCTATCGGGCCGTTTCCGCGCTGCGCTCGCGCCTGACGTTGGGTGAGGATTATCTGGATTCGGGCATTTTCGACAGCTTCCGCTTCTCCGGCGTGAGCCTGGTGTCGGACGACAACATGCTGCCGCCTAACCTGCGCGGCTATGCGCCTGAGGTGGTCGGGGTCGCCAAAACCAACGCCAAGGTGACGATCAGCCAACAGGGGCGGGTGATCTATGAAACTCAGGTGGCGGCGGGGCCGTTTCGCATTCAGGACATCAACGACGCCATCAGCGGCGAACTGGACGTGCGGGTGGAGGAGCAGGATGGCAGCGTGCAGGCGTTCAAGGTCAACACCGCCAGTATTCCGTACCTGACGCGCCCCGGCTCGTGGCGCTTCAAGCTGGCCGCCGGCAAACCTTCGGACTGGCAGCACCATTCGCGCGGGCCGCTGTTCGGCACCGGCGAGTTCTCTTGGGGCGTCAGCAACGGGTGGTCGCTGTATGGCGGGGCGCTGCTGGGCGGCGACTATAACGCGCTGTCGCTGGGGATAGGCCGCGATCTGATGATGTTCGGTGCGCTGTCGTTCGACGCCACCCAGTCGCGGGCGCGGTTGCCGCAGCGGGATGAAACGCTGAGCGGCGGCTCTTATCGCGTGAGTTATTCGAAAACCTTCGACGAGCTGGACAGTCAGGTCACCTTCGCAGGCTATCGCTTCTCGGAGGAGGACTTCATGAGCATGGGCGAATACCTCGATGCGCGCTATTACGGCAGCCGGGTCGGCAACAACAAGGAGATGTACACCATCACCTTCAACAAGCAGTTCCGCGACTGGGGGCTGAGCAGCTATCTCAACTACAGCCACCAGACCTATTGGGATCGTCCGTCCAACGATCGTTACAACCTGACGCTGTCGCGCTATTTCGATCTCGGCGAGATAAAAAACCTGAATCTGTCGCTGTCGGCCTACCGCAACCGCTACAACGAAACCAACGACGACGGCGTGTACCTGTCGCTGTCGATGCCGTGGGGCAACGGCGCCACGCTCAGCTACAACAGCACGGTGAACCGCAACGACAACACGAACCGGGTGGGGTACTACCAGCGAGTCGATGAGCACAACAACTATCAGCTGAGTGCCGGCAGCTCGCGCCGCGGCGCCAACCTGAGCGGCTACTACAACCACGAGGGCGATGCGGCGCGCCTGAGCGCCAACGCCAGCTATCAGGAAGGACGCTACAGCGCCGTGGGGCTGTCCGCGCAGGGCGGCATGACGCTGACGCCGGAAGGCGGCGCGTTGCACCGCGTCGGCATGATTGGCGGCACGCGCCTGCTGCTGGACACCAACGGCGTGGCCGGGGTGCCGGTACGCGGCTACGGCAGCACCGTCAGCACCAACCGCTTCGGCAAGGCGGTGGTGGCGGACGTCAACAGCTACTACCGCAACAAGGCCAGCATCGATCTGGACAAGCTGGGCGACAACGCCGAAGCCACCCGCTCGGTGGTGCAGGCTACCCTGACCGAAGGCGCGATCGGCTACCGTCAGTTTGACGTCATCGCCGGCGAGAAGGCAATGGCGATCGTCAAACTGGCGGACGGCAGCACGCCGCCGTTCGGCGCCACGGTGCTGAACGCCCGTAAACAAGAAACCGGCATCGTCAACGACGGCGGCAGCGTCTACCTGAGCGGCATCAACGCCGGCGAGATCATGACGCTTCACTGGAGCGGCGCGGCGCAGTGTCAGGTGCAGCTGCCTGCCACGCTGCCGGCCGACATGCTCACGCGTACGCTGCTGCTGCCTTGCCGGCCGATCGCCGCGGCGCCGGCGGAGCCGGTTGAATAAATTCATCATCCTGAATTTGGAGTTATCGACAACATGCAAACTTTTTCTCTGAAAACCGCGGCGGTGCTCGTGTTGCTGGGCGCCACGGTGTCGCAGCACGCGCAGGCGGCGATCGCGCTCGACCGCACCCGGGTGATCTTCGACGGCGGCCAGAACTCGGTCAGCCTCAACCTCAGCAACCAGAACAAACAGCTGCCGTACCTGGCGCAGGGCTGGCTGGAGGACGAGCAGGGCAACAAGATCCAGAGCCCGCTGGTGGTGTTGCCGCCGGTGCAGCGCATCGAGCCGGGCAAACCGAGCCAGATCAAGATCCAGGCGCTGCCGGCGGCCAAACAGCTGCCGCAGGACCGCGAGACGCTGTACTACTTCAACCTGCGCGAGATCCCGCCGAAGAGCAACAAGCCCAATACGCTGCAGATCGCGCTGCAGACGCGCATCAAGCTGTTCTACCGCCCGGCGGCTATCGTGCCGAGCCGTACCGACATGGCGACGCCGTGGCAGGAGCAGCTGACGCTGACGCGGCAAGGAGAGCGTTACCAGGTCAATAACCCGACGCCGTACTACATCACCATCGTCGATGCGGGCAGCAAAAAGGGCGGCGAGGGCGTGAAGGGGTTTGAGCCTTTCATGATCGCGCCGAAAAGCCAGGCGAGCCTGACCGTCGGCGCAGCGGCGCTGGGCGGCAGCCCGGTGCTGACCTACATCAACGATTACGGCGGCCGGCCGCAGCTGAGCTTCAGCTGCAGCGGCACGAGCTGCAAGGTGGTGCCGGAGAAACGGACGGCTTCATAACCCGCGCTGTGAGCCATTCAGGGGTAAAGGATGAAACGAGAACGGAAAAAAATCGGCGCAGGCGCGTTGCTGCTGGCGCTCAGTTTGGGCGTGATAGCGATGCCGCCGGCGCAGGCTGACGAGGTGGACAACTGGCAGGTAGAGGGCGCCAATGGCGTGCTGCAGGTGTACGGCGCGCTGACGGAGAGCGCCTGCCGGTTGGAGATGACCAGCGCGCGGCAGGACATCTGGCTGGGTGAGACCGGCACCGCACGGTTGCGGCAGGTCGGCGATCGCGGGCAGCCGGTGGCGTTCGAACTGCGCTTGCAGGATTGTCTGCGCACCCCGGGCGGCCAGCGTGATGCGCGCACCGGCGCGTTGACCTGGGCGCCGAATCAGCCGGCGGTGACGGTCAGCTTCGGCTCGACGGCGGACAGCGACAACCCGCAGCTGGTGAAAGCGCAGGGTACCACCGGGCTGGGGCTGCGCCTGCTGGACGGCCGCGGCCGCGACGTTCGTCTGGGCAGCCGCGGGCAACCGCTGCTGTTGACGCCGGGGCAAGATGCATTGAGCTACAGCGTGACGCCGGAGCGAACCGCGGCGCCGCTGATGGCCGGCGCGTATCGGGCGACGGTGGATTTTAGGCTGAGTTATGACTGAGGCGAGGCGATGGCACAGAAGATAACGCGTTGCCGGGCAGCGTTCTGGCTGGCGGGGATGCTGGCGCTGGGCCAACTGCCGGCGCAGGCGACCACGGTGAACGTGCGGGTCACGGTGCTTTCGCCCCCCTGCATCATCAACGGCGGGCGCCCGATTGAGGTGGACTTTGGCGATGAGGTGATGACCACCCGCATCGACGGCGCCAATTATCGGCGGGCGGTGAATTACACGCTGACGTGCAGCGGGCAGAGCAGCAACGGGCTCAAGCTGCAGGTGCAGGGGGCGGCGAGCGGTTTCGACGGCCAGCTGCTGCGCACCAGCAAGGACGGGCTAGGCATTGCGCTGCTGAACGGCGGCCGCCGCTGGCCGGTCAATCAATGGCTGAGCTTTACCTATCCGGCCGCGCCGACGCTTGAGGCGGTGCCGGTGAAATCGGCTTCCGCCAGGCTGACGGCGGGCGAGTTCACCGCCGGCGCCACCATGAAGGTGGATTACCAGTAACGCGGGAGCGAGAGCATGAAACAACGTTTTACGGCGAGCGTGCTGCTGTGCGCCGCGATGGCGTGCCCTTTCGCCTGGGCGGAAAAAACGGTCGACATGCAGTTTCGCGGCACGCTGATCGCGCCGCCGCCCTGCACCCTTAACGACGACGGGATCATCGACGTGGACTTCGGCGATCGCGTCGGCATCAACAAGGTTGATGGCGTGAACTACCGACAAACCATCGGCTACCGCATTCGCTGCGAACCGGGAATCGGCAAATGGGACATGCTGCTGAGCCTGACCGGCACCGCCGCGACGTTCGACGAAGCGGCGGTGCAAACCAATCGGCGCGCTCTGGGGATCCGCATTTACCAGAACGCCCAACCGTTCAAAGTGGGCAGCGCACTGCCCGTCGATCCCGCCAAACCGCCGTTGCTGGAAGCGGTGCCGGTCGGCAAACCGGGCGAAGCTTTGACGGAAGGCGCATTCGAGGCCGCGGCGACGCTGCGGGCCGACTACCAATGAACAAGGAGGCGCGCGTGAAAACAATACAAGCCCGCCGCCGGCCAGGCGGCCACGGAGCCATCGGCCTGCTGTTGCTGACGCTGGGCGTGAACGGCGCGGCGCACGCGGTGGACAACCTGCGCATGCACGGAGCGCTGGTGGCGGAGCCTTGCGTCATCCAGCCGGGCGACGAAGACATCGAGCTGGATTTAGGCACGCTGGTCGACAAATACCTGTACCTGAACCAGCGCACGCAGGGGCAACCGTTCGAGCTGCGGCTGACGGAGTGCGATCTCAGCCTGGGCAAGACGGTCTCGATCACCTTCAAAGGCACGGAGAATGCGCAGCTGCCGGGGCTTTTGGCACTGGCGGCGAGCAGCCAGGCGCGCGGGATCGCCATCGGCATGGAAACGCCGCAGGGGCAGCCGTTACCGCTCAACAGCGCCGGCGGCAAGTACCCGTTGCAGAACGGCAGCACGGTAATCGGCGTGCAGGCTTATGTGCGCGGCGAACCGGAAGCGATCGCGAAGCGAACTATCGGTCGCGGCGCTTTCAGCGCCATTGCGACTTTCAGTCTGGATTACCAATGAGCGCCGGGCTCCGGCACCACAGAATAAGGATATGACGCGATGCAGCGTGTTCACTTCAGATGGATGTACTTACTGCTTGGCCTGCTGCCGGGGCTGTGCTCGGCGCAAATATACTCGTACGTGACCAAGAGCACCGGCTCCCCCAGCAACGCGTCCTATGAATTTGTGCTCGAAAGCTGGGATACGGACGATTCGTCGCCCAATCCCTGTTTCCAGCAGGCTCAGTGCGCGATTGGGATTAACCACCGGCATACCAGTTCTAACACCGGCGGTAATGCAGGCGTGTCGCCATCCGCTTATGTCGTCGGTTCGGCACGTTATCCGCAAATTACCAAATTGGCGACGATGGGCGAGCTCAGTCGCTTTTACCAGAGCATCAATGCGCTGCCAATAAAAGGCTCGACTTTCCACAATGGCGAAGCCATTACCCAAGAGTGTGTTGGGCTGTTTTACAACACTCGTTCAGGCTCTGGGGTCGGTGACAGCAATGCGATCCTGATGCCCGGTAGCATCTGCGGCATCGTACCGCCGCCGGTCGGCGTGTGTGGCATCGATGAGCAACAGCTCGATCTGAACCACGGTGTGTTGTCGGACACCGAACTGACGGGCAACACGGCGCGCGGCAGCCTGCGCGTGGTGTGTTCGCAGAAGATGACTATCGTCATGTATATCCGCGTCGGCAGCAATGGCCGCCTGGAGCTGGGGAATTCCGGTGTCTACAGCACGCTACGGGTCAATGGCGCTCTGGGTAACCAAGGTTACCAGTTCACTGCGGATCCGCGTGGCGTCACGGTGCCAATCACTTCCACGCTCGGCGTGACCGGAACGGTCAAGGCCGGCGATTACTCGGGGCAATCGGTCGCCATTCTGGCGCTGCCGTAGCCGCATTACCCCCGCCGCGCGCCGGTGCGATACCGCGTTATGTCGTTGAGCCGCCCGCCATCGGGGGGATGGCTCACGCTCGGCGGCGGCCGGGAAGGATTATTTCAAAGGGAGCGTGCCGATGGAAAGCACCATCACTCTGGCGTTTATCGATAATGACCGTTTCTTTATCGAAGGATTGCAGCGGCTGCTGCTGGCGTATTTTTCGCGCCGAGGTATGCGGGTTCAACTGCTGGACGCCGCACAGGCGCACCGGGCGGATATGGTGTTCCAGTCCGTGGAGCGAGACTGGCAGGCGCGTTTCTGCCTGCGTTCAGTGAGCGGCAGCCGACCGATCAACTTTGCGCTGCGTGAGCCGGGCGATATTCGTTGGCGCGATAAGCCGCGTTGCATCAGCGAAACGGGGGTGATCTTCCGCAATGACTCGCCGGACAGCGTAGTCAGACAGCTGGACCTGGCGCTGGCGGCGCGGGCGCAAAGCGGGGCAGCGCACCGCTGCCATTGGTGCGAACGGCAGCGCATTACCCGCCGCGAGCAGGACGTGATGCGCTATCTGGCCTGTGAATTGCCGCAGACCACCATTGCGCGCAACCTGCACCTGAGCGTGAAAACCGTCAGCAACCACAAACAGGCGGCGATGAGAAAACTGGGTTTCAAACGCAACGCGGATCTCTACCACTGGCTGCGAATGGGCGGGTTGAAAACCGTAGAGCGGCCGCGAGGGTGACGGCGCGGCTCAGGCGCCAGACCTACGCCTGAGCCGCTGCGGCGTCAATACAGCAGGGTCATCGCGCTGAAGAACAACAGCGTCAACGCGATGATGATGACGTTTTGCGTGGCTTTGCGCACCAGCTTACCGGCGCTCAGACGGCTGTCGATGACGTAGAGCAGCGGCACCATCAGTAGCACGTAGGCAAACATCAGCATGGCGGTAAAAGGCTGCACATTCATTCCGGCGGCTCCTGTGGGTCATCTTGGCCGATCAGGTGCACCAGCACGGCCTCTGTTTGATGGGGAAGCCCGACAAAGGGCGAATGGACGGGGTGAGCCGGCTCGAACGGCAGGCCGGCTCGCCGCGTCTTCACCGCCGCTTGCAGGATCTTCTTTTGGTGTCTTTGCGTGTGGTCGACCATGCGCCTCCGAATAGGGCCGCCCGCAGGCGGCCGACTGCCATATTGCCCATTAAGGTGGAGAAGGATTGCGGGCCACTGCCGGGGCCACGCACTCATAATATTGCGAATGATAATTATTATCAATAATGAAAATGAAAAAATTAAGGGTATTGCGGGCGGCGCATCAGGCGGGGCGTAAAAAGAAAAAGCACGCCTTGCGGCGTGCTTTGCAGGGTATTACCGGTGGCGGTTACTTCTGATCGGGCAGCGCGTAAGCGACCACATAGTCGCCCAGCTTGGTGCCGAAGGAACCGTGGCCGCCGGCGTAGATCAGGACGTACTGCTTACCGTTGACCTCATAGGTCATCGGCGTCGCCTGGCCGCCGGCCGGCAAGCGCGCTTCCCACAGTTTCTCACCGTTGGTCACGCTGAAGGCGCGCAGGTAGTTGTCTGCGGTGGCGCCGATGAAGAACACGTTACCGGCGGTGGTCACCGGGCCGCCCAACATCGGCATGCCCATTTTGAACGGCAGTGGCAGCGGGGAGCTGTCGCGCACGGTGCCGATGCGTTTTTTCCACACGATGTCGTTGGTTTTCAGATCAACGGCGGAAATGTAACCCCAGGCCGGCTGTTTGCACGGCAGGCCGAACGGTGACAGGAACGGGTTCAGGGTAACGCCGAACGGCACGCCATACTGCGGCTGGATACCGGTTTCGGTACCGCTGCCGCCCTTGTCGCCTTCCGGCGGCTCAATCGGGTTGCCTGGGCCGCGTGGGATCAGTTTGGACACGAACGGCAGCGCGATTGGGTTGGCGATGGCGATTTCGCGATCGGTATCGACGGCCAGCCCGCCCCACTCGAACATGCCGAGGTTACCCGGGAACACCAGCGTGCCCTGCTCGGAAGGCGGGGTGAAGGTGCCTTCATAACGCAGGCTGTGGAACATCACGCGGCAGACCAGCTGGTCATAGATGGTCGCGCCCCACATGTCTGCACCGGTCAGTTTCTTCTCAGGGCGGAAGGTCAGCTCGGAGAACGGTTGGGTCGGTGACAGGCGATCGCCTTTGGCCGGCCCCTGCGGTACCGGTTTCTCCGGCGCCGGCACCACCAGTTCGCCGTTGGTGCGGTTCAGCACGAAGATGTTGCCGGTTTTGGTCGGCACGTAGATGACCGGCACTTTTTTACCGCTCTTGTCGGTAATGTCCGCCAGGGTCGGCTGCGCTGGCACGTCCATGTCCCACAGGTCATGGTGAACCGTCTGATAGAACCAGGCCAGCTTGCCGGTGGAGGCGTTCAGCGCCAACAGGCCGCTGGCGTAGCGCTCCATTTCCGGGGTGCGGTTGCCGCCCCAGATGTCCGGCGTGGCGACGCCCATCGGCAGATAGACGATATCCAGCTTGGCGTCATAGGCGGCCGGTGCCCAGGAGTTCGGTGAGTTCGGCACGAAGTGATGCTCGTCCGCCGGGATGGCGTTCGGATCTTTCGCGCCCGGATCGAAGGCCCACAGCAGCTTGCCGCTGTTGACGTCGAAGCCGCGGATCACGCCGGAAGGCTCACGGGTGGAGTAGTTGTCGGTCACGGCGCCGGCGACGACGATCACTTTATCGGTGATCACCGGCGGCGAGGTCGGCTCGTAGTGGCCCGGCGTCGCATACGGCATGTTGCTCTGCAGGTTCAGTTCGCCGTTGTTGGCGAAGTCCGGGCACGGTTTGCCGGTTTCGGCGTCCAGCGCGAACAGGCGGCCGTCGTTGACCGGCAGAATGATGCGGCGTGCGCACATCGCCGGTGCTGCGTTGCCGGCAGCGTCTGCGGCGGCAGCGGTTTCGTGGTAAGACACGCCACGGCAGGTGATGTGCTGGAAGGTTGGGTTGTACTTCAGCTGCGGATCAAACTTCCATTTTTCTTTACCGGTGGCGGCATCCAGCGCAAACAGCTTCTGGTGCGGCGTACACATGTAAAGGGTATCGCGGATCTTGATCGGCGTGACTTCGTTGGTGATTTCACCCGGATCGTTGGCGGTCTTCAGATCGCCGGTCTGGAAACGCCAAACCTCTTGCAGCTGGCCAACGTTTTTGTCGTTGATCTGGCTCAGCGGCGAGTAACGGGTGCCTTCCTGGGTGCGGCCATAGGCCGGCCAGTCGGCGCCGGTGGTGTCTTTAGGCTGTACCTGCGCGGCGTCGAGGGTGCCGTTGATCTCTTGCGGATCGTTGAACACGGCATAGGCCAGCGCAATGACGGTGATGACCAGCGCCGCGCTCAGCGCACCGTAGGCGAACTTGCCGTTGGCCACCAGCTTACGGTAGATAAACGGCAGTACCAGCCACAGGCCGAAGAAGAAG
Source organism: Serratia sp. 2880STDY5682894 (assembly GCF_001537385.1). NCBI lineage: Bacteria > Pseudomonadati > Pseudomonadota > Gammaproteobacteria > Enterobacterales > Yersiniaceae > Serratia > Serratia sp. 2880STDY5682894. The sequence continues at coordinate 543,991 of NZ_FCJA01000002.1, forward strand.
GTGACGTCCAGACGCGGCGTCAACGCCCAGAAGTCCGGGCCGACTTCCCACAAGGCCCAAACGGTGGTGCCCAACAGGAACACGGCATACAGCAGCAGCGCGGTGGCGCGGCGGCGGAACAGCAGCCAAGAGGTCGCCAGCAGCACCAGCCCGGCGATGATGTAATACAGCGAACCGCCCAACTTGGCCAGCCAAATGCCGCCGCCGAGCAGATAAAGCCCGCTCAGGGCGGCAAACAGCGCCGTTATGACGATAAGCGGCGATAGTGACGCTTTATTTTGCATAGCAATACCCTTACCAAAAATGAAAGTCCCCGATTTAGAGATTAAGCCAAATCGGAAAAAACACGCGGTTTCTCCCTAATATTTCAGCGGGAAGCCGCTAGGGTGACGTAAAACCCATCCCGTCTTTTAACCTTAAGGTGCTTTGCCTTATTCAAAGCGGTAAGACAAGGTGGCGCCGCCACCCCAGTTGCGACCCGGCGCCGGCTCGAAATAGCGGCCGTTGCCTTCGTTGACGATCACCGAACCGACGTAACGGCGATCGAACACATTATCTACCCGGCTGAACACGTCCAGCGCCCAGCGGTTCCAGGTAAAGCGATAGCCGGCGTTTACGCCGGCCACGGTGTAAGAGGGGGCCTGCGCGCTGTTGGCGTCGTTGGCCTGAATGTCGCTCATGTAGCGCAGCTCCGCGCCGGCGTGCCAGCCTTCCGGCGGCGCAAAGGCCAGCGAAGCGTAGCCCATGTTGCGCGCGATGCCCGGCAGGCGATTGCCGGCGGGAATGGTCTGGGCCGGGGTACAAACGGCTTTGCCGCACATATCGCTGCGGTAGGTGGCGTCCAGCAGCGTCCAGGCCATATGCAGGCGCCAGTCCAGCGCAAACTCTTGATCCAGCGCCAGCTCCAGGCCGCGCCGCCGGGTTTTGCCGGCGTTGGCATAGCTGGTGCGTCCGCCGCTGCTTTCCGCTACCACCAGCTCGTTATCGGTATCGGTCTGGAACAGGGCCGCGCTCACCAGGCCGTTGCCGAGGCGCAGTTTGCTGCCCAGTTCGACGGTATCGCTGGTGGAAGGCTGTAGGCCGATGTTGAGGCCTGACTGGCCGTCGGGACGGTAGGAGAGCTCGTTGATGGTGGGGGTTTCAAAGCCGCGGCCGGCGGAGAGATAAACGTTCCACGCCGGATTGATCTTGTAGTTGAGCGAGCCCATCGGCAGCCACTGGTGGTAGCGTTTGCTGCCGCTGTCGTCGCCGTTGCGCGGCGTGATGTAGTAGTCGGTCGAGTCGAAGCTGACCGTGCTGTAGCGCAGGCCGGCGTCCAGCGTCCAGTGCGGCGTCAGTTGCCAGGAGGTTTGCAGGTAAGGATCCAGGTTCCAGATGCGGTTCTTCTCGTTGCGCCGCTGGTCGCCTTTCTCGCCGTAGTCCACTGTGCCGTCTCGCAGAATAAAGTTTTCGAACCCCTGGCGGCGTTCGGTCATGGTTTCATAATCCAGACCGCCGATCAGTGTTACCGGTAACGATGCGAGAGTATCCTCATGCTTCCAGCGAGTGTCAATGCCCTGATATTTTCTTTCCAGCACGATCACCCCGCCGGCGTGGGTGGGGTTGAGCTGCGGCCCCATCGGGATTGATTGGTATTGCGTGGTGTGGCGCTCGCCGTGGTAGGCGGTCAGGGTCAGTTCATCGCGCTCGCTCATCTGGCGTTGATAGCGCAGGCCGGCCTGGGTCTGGTCGAGCGATTTGCGGGTGTTGTATTGATCCGCGCGCGGCGCCTGGCGCGGGTTGGCCTTCCATTCCGCCTCGGTCAGGCCGCCCGGATCGCCGGCGTCAATCGAGACGCTGTTGAACATCAGCGTCAGGGTACTGACGTCGTCCAGCCGCACGCCGAGCTTGCCGTTGCCGAGGTTTTTCCGCGCAGCGCTGTGATCGCGGTAGCCCTGGGTGGTAAAGCGGGTGCCGGAGATGGCGTAGTTGACGTCGCCGGCCTGGGTACCGTCGCCGGTGGCGCCGGTCGCTTTCACCCCGTAGCGCCAGGTGTTGTCGCTGCCGAAATAGCCGCCGGCCTCCAGCGTCGGCGGCTGGGTGCCGGTTATCGTATCAACATTGATAACCCCGCCCGAGGCGTTGCCGTACAGCGCGGAATAAGGGCCGCGCAGCACCTCGATGCGTTCGACGGAATTGATGTCGATATTGGAGGTTTGCCCCTGGCCGTCGGGCATGGTGGCGGGAATGCCGTCGACGTACATGCGCACCCCGCGCACGCCGAACATCGAACGGCTGCCGAACCCGCGTATCGACATCTGCAGATCCTGCGCATAGTTTTGCCGATTTTGGATCTGCAGGCCCGGCACGCTGCCGAGGTTTTCCGACAGGTTAATCTGCGGCGCGGCGTTGCGCAGGGTTTCGCCGTCGATCACGCTAACGGAGACCGGCGACCCCAGCTCGGTCAATCCGGTGGGTTGCGCCATCACCACCAGGGTGTCGCTGTCTTTTTGCTCCGCCGCCAGGGCCGAGCCGATACAGATCGGCTGCAGCAATAACAGGGTTGCCGGGGTCAAGGCGGGACGTTTTTTATTCATCAGATAATTCTGCCAATAATGCTGAAAGAGTTGCCCGCAAAGGGGCGAAAATAGCCATTTTTGACTCCCTGTACTGGCATTCAATGGGAAGGAAACTGCATCCTGCAAAGAGTATAGGATATTCCGACATCGTGCGCTTTGGAATAGCGCAGCAGAAAGAGGTGTGTTTTTAATTAAGAAAATTCTCTATTCAATAGTGATTTGCCGGGCGTTTTTAAATTACCCTCACTTATCTTAAATATAATCCTATTTGTTTTTTTAATTTGTTTATTTCATTTATTTTATTAATGAATGCAATGTGGTTAATCCATTGATGGAAAATCAAAATCAATCCTAATTAATTGTTTTTTATGATGTTTATTTATTTGTATTTTTGTGGCTTTATTTTTTATAAAAATAAAATAATATTCGCACTTATGTTTTTAGTTTTTCAGCTAACAGCTCAATCGCATAACGGCCACGCTATTTATTTAATGCATAAGTAGTGGTTGATATATTTTTGGAATATATTAAAAGGGAATTGCTTTATGAACGTGCTCATCGCTTCACCTTATACCCACACGTTTTGGAATGAGTACGTGCTCAATCCACACTCCTGCGAGTACAACCTGGTGCTGGATCAGACGATTGAGGGAGAGCTGGACGTCGGACGATTGCGCGCGGCGATCGACGGGGTTTGCCGGGACTATATTCTGTTTCACCACGTTTTGGATGACAGTTCCTCGCCACTACGCTGGGTAAAGACGGCGAAAAAAATTGCGTTGGAAACGCTCGATGCCGATTGTGATATCGGTAAGTTAATCAACACGCCGTTCGATCTCCGGGAAGGGCCGCTGTGCCGCTTCTACCTGATTGAGCTGGCCCCTCAGCGCTATAACCTGATCATTGTCGTTCATCACATCCTGATCGACGGCCTGTCGGGGCAGGAGTTCTACAGCGCCGTTTCTGCCTATTACAATCGCGGCGCGGCGGTGGCGCCGCCGCAGGCGGATGAAACGGACATCTGCACATTGTACGAGCGTTATGAGGCGGATGTCGCGACGTTGAAACACGAGTTCGGCTCTGCGTCATTTTGGGGCAACCTGCTGGCTGAATGCGCTCCGCGCGTGGCGTTGCCTTATCTTCCCGGCGCAGCCCCCGAAGCGCCCGGTGCCGGTGAAGTGCGCTTTAGGTTACCGTTCGCCGAGTGGCAGGCGCTGAAATCCGGCGTCAGGTATGCCAATCCTTTCCTGATATTCAAAACGCTGTGGGCGTTGCTGATCGCCCGGCAATCCGCGCAGGAAACGGTGCATATCGGTTATCCCGTCGCGCCGGAGGGCGGCGAGGCGCTGTTCTTCGGCGCACAGGTCAATACCGCCGTGTTTCCCTTGACCCTCGCCCCGGGGGCCACGTTCAATCAGCTGTACCGCGCGACGCTGGCCTACAGCAAAGCGCTCAAGGCGGCAGGCAAGCTGCGGCACAGCCAGTTGCCGGTTTATGACATGCTGAGCCTCAGCCCGGTGCGTCAGCTGAACGTCAACTTTACCCAGGCTTACCTGAAAGATGCGCCGCTGGCGCTCGACGGTTGTCGCATCGGCGTCAATCATCGCTTCAACGTCGATTTGGCCGGTTCGGAACTGCTGCTGGAGTATCAGCCTACCGAGCAGGCCTTTGAGTTTCGTCTGCGCTACCGCCCCGATCTGTTCGACGCGACCCAAATGACGGAGATGGCGGAGCAGTATCTCTGGCTGTTGCAGCGCGCGTTAACCGAACCGGACGCGCCGATTGCCGCTTGGCCGCAGCTGACGGCGCAGCAGGTTTTACGCTGCCGCGACGGCTGGGAGAGCGGGCCGGCAACGGCCGATGCGGAAGCGACGCTGCTCGAGGGCGTGGCCAGACAGGCGCGCCGTCACCCGGATCGCGTCGCCGTGACCGATGCCAAAGGATCGCTCAGCTACCGCCAGCTGGCGCAGCGCAGCGATCGTCTGGCGCTGCGGCTGCGGGCGGAGTATCAACGGCTGTGCGGCGTGGCCATGCCGCCGGAGACGCTGATCCCGCTGTATCTGCAGCGCAGCGCGGAGGCGGTGGTGGCGATGCTGGCCATCATGAAGGCGGGCGGTGCCTATGTGCCGCTGGATCCCGCCGCGCCGGCACAGCGGCTGGATTATATCCTGCAAGAGGTCAACAGCCCGATCGTCTTGACCGAAAACGCGTTGCAGGCTGCGGCACAGCGATTGGCGCCAGGCGGTCTTTGCCTGTCGGCAGATGAACCGCTCGCCGACGCGGATGCCGCAGCCTTGCCGAGTGTGGACGCCCGGCAGTTGGCCTACGTGATTTACACCTCCGGCACTTCCGGGCGGCCAAAAGGCACGCTGTGCGAGCACCGGGGCGCGGCCAATATGGTGCGGGGCCACACGCAGCGTTTGTTGTGCAATGAGCCGGATGCGCTCAACTGCCTGCAGTTCGCGTCGCTGGCGTTTGACGCGCACGTCTTCGAAGTGTTCGTGGCTCTGGACAATGGTCACCGGCTGTTCATCGCGAGCGAAGCGCAGCGGCGGGATCCGGCGAAGTTGTGCGAACAGATGGCGGCCTGGGGCATCGAGGCCTGCTTCCTGCCGCCGGCGCTGCTTGGCACCTTGCCTGAACTTCCGGCTTCGGTGCGCTATCTCGCGACCGGCGGTGAGGCGACCGCGCAGGAAGCGCTCGACCATTACCTGGCCAGCGGCATGCAGGTCGCGAACATGTATGGCCCGACCGAAGCCTCGGTCAGCGCCAGCCTGAATATCTATCGCCGCAACGGCGCGCGCAATATCGGCCACGCTATCGCCAATATGCGTTGTTATGTGATTGACGAGAAAGATAATTTGTTACCGTTGGGCGTAGAAGGCGAGCTGTGCCTGGCCGGCGTGGGGTTGGCGCGGGGATACCTGAACCTGCCGGCGCTGACGGCGTCCACGTTCGTCGCCAACCCATTTGAACTGCGGGAACCGTACCGGCGCCTGTATCGCACCGGTGACAGAGTGCGGCGCTTGGCCGACGGCGGTCTGGAGTATCTCGGGCGGCACGATCAGCAAATCAAGATCAACGGCTATCGCATCGAATTGGGCGAAATAGAAATGCAGCTGCGTGCGCTGCCTGAGGTGTCCGAGGCGGTGGTGAGTCTGCGTCCCGGCACTACGGACCAGCTGGCGGCCTGGTATGTGCCGCAAGCTGGCGCGGAGCCGGAGGCCGGCGACATCTTGCAACGCCTGGCGGCGCAGCTGCCGCACTACATGTTGCCTTCGGCGATGCGGGCGCTGGCGGCGCTGCCGCTGACGGTGAGCCGCAAGGTCGATTACCGGGCATTGCCGGAACCGCTGCCGGTCGAGCCGCAAACGGCGTTTCGCCGGCCGGGCACGCCGCTGGAGACCCGTCTGTCGGCGCTGTTCAACCGGCTGCTGGGGGGCGATGTTGGCGTGGACGACAACTTCTTCCGCCTCGGCGGCAACTCCATTATGGCCATCAGGCTGTGCCACGAAGTGAATAAACTGCCGGGGGCAAAGATCTCGGTACTGACGTTGAATCAGCATCCGACGGTGGCCGCATTGAGCGAGCACATCGCCGCCCAACGGCAGGCGCCGCCGGATGAGCTGCCGATCCTCTCCGGCGGGCTGCGGGAGGCGCCGCTGTCGCTTCAGCAGTCGCGGCTGTGGTTTGTTCAGCAACTGTCGGTGAATGCCACGCATTATCTGTCGCCGGTGCTGCTGCGGCTGCCGCCGGATGTCGATGACGAACGCTTTGCGGCGTGTCTGCAGGCGATCGTCGAGCGCCACCAGATCTTGCGCAGCCTGATCCGCCAGAATGACCGGGGCGAAGCCAGTCAGTGGGTCAGCGACACCGTGCTGCCGGTACCTTTGCTGACGCTGAGCGCCGATGAATTTGACGCTGCGCTGGCGCAAGCCTGCAGCCAGCCGATGGATTTGACGCGCGAGCTGCCGCTGCGCGCCACGCGCTACCGTTATCGCGATGCGGCGGAGCGGGAAACGACCGTTTGCCTGTTGGTGTTCCATCACATCGTCTTTGACGGCTGGTCGCTTGAGGTGCTGTTGCAGGAATTGGACGCGCGCTATCGCGGGACGTGGCGTGAGGCGACAGAGCCGGCGTTGCAATACCTCGACTATGCGTGCTGGCAACAAGCGCCGGAAAATGTGCAGCGCCGGGCGGACGAATTGGCCTTTTGGCGGCAAGCACTGGCAGGTTGCCAGCAACTCGATCTGCCGTTGGACTTTTTGCGGCCGGCGGTCTTCGACGAGCGCGGTGACAACAGCGAAGTGCCGTTGCCGGCGGCGCTGGTGAAGGCGCTGGATGCGCTGGCACGCAGAGAGGGGGTGACGCTGCATGCGGTGATGCTGGCGGGGTTCATGCTGCTGTTGTCCCGCTACAGCGGCCAGAACGATGTCATGGTCGGTACGCCGCTGGCGAACCGCAACCGCCCCGAATTGGAGAATCTGATTGGGTTCTTCGTCAATACGCTGCCTTTACGCCGGCGGCTCGATCCGCGTCATCGCGTCGCCGAGTTTGTGCGGCAGGTGGCGGCCACGACGCTGCAGGCGCAGCAGCATCAGACGCTGTCGCTGGAAGCGCTGGTGGACGATCTGGCGCTGCCGCGCGATTTTTCTCGCCATCCGCTGTTCCAGGTCATGTTCGCGCTGGAGAGCGAGGGCGGCGCGCAGGCGCGCCCGGACTGGCTGTCGGTGGTCGATCTGAGCGCTTATGAGCGCACCGCCAAGTTCGACCTGACGCTCACGCTGACGCCGCAGGGCGAGCAGATGCGTGCGCGCTTCAACTTCGCTTCGGCGTTGTTCAGCAAGGCGTCGATGGAGCGGCTGGCCGGTTACTATCTCGCCGTATTGCAGCAGATGGCTCACCACGACGACTGGCCGCTGGAAAACATCCGCTTGCAACCGCAAAGCCAGGCGCTGCCGGCCGGATCCCCCTTCGGCTATGCGTTTGAACGCAGCCTGCAACAGGATTTCGTGCAGCATGCGCGGCGCAATCCGCAGGCCGTGGCGGTAGTCGACGAGCAGGGGGAGATGACTTACGGCGAGCTGCACGAGGCGGCGTTGACGCTGGCCACTCAGCTGCGCGTGCAAGGACGGGTGACCGGCGACGCCATCGCCGTCATCGCCGGCAAAGGGCGCCGGCAGCCGGTAGCCCTGCTGGCGGCGCTGATGTGCGGCAAGGCGTTCTTGCCGATGGAGGCGGCATGGCCACCGCAGCGGCGGCTGAAAGTGATGGCGCAGGCCGGCATCAATACGCTGCTCAGCGATGCACCCTGGGCCTGCGCCGAGATCAACCTGATCGAACTGAATGCCGCAGGGCTGGCGGCGCAGCTGCCGCTGCCGGAACAGCGCCTGCCGGCGCTGGATGCCGGGCCTGACAGCCTGGCCTATATCATTTTCACCTCAGGATCGACCGGCACACCGAAGGGCGTGGCGATCGAACATCGCAGCGCGGTGAACATGCTGGAGGGCGTGCGGCGGTATTTCGGCCTCAACGAGCGGGATCGCAGCCTGGCCCTCAGCGCGTTGAGCTTCGATCTGGCGATCTTCGACATTTTCAGCCCGCTGAGCGCCGGCGGTGCGGTCGTGATGCCGGCCGAGCGGGACAGGAGCAATCCGCAGGCCTGGTATCAATTGATGATGGACCATCGGGTGACGCAATGGCTGAGCGCACCGGCGCTGATGGAGCTGTTGCTGGATTATGTGAACGGCGCGGAGTTAACGGCAGGGCCGGCACCGGCGCTGCGGGCGGTGATGGTAGGGGGGGACTGGATCGCCACCTCGCTGCCGGAACGCTGCCTGGCCTGGGCGCCGCACGGCCGTTTTTGCAGCGCCGGCGGCGCGACGGAGGCGGCGATCTTCACCATGCTGTACGAGGTCCCGCGCGGTCAGAACATTCGGTCGGTCAGCATTCCTTACGGCAAACCGTTGCCGCACCAGCGTTGCTATATCCTGGACGCCGGGCGACGGCCCGCCGCGCCGGGGGTGCGAGGGGAAATCTATCTGGCGGGTGAGGGCCTGGCGCGCGGGTATTACGGCGATCCGCAACGCACCGCCGAGAGTTTTTTCTGGCATGACGAGCTGCAGGAGCGGGTGTACCGCACCGGCGACGCGGGCCGATGGCTGGAGGATGGCAACGTGGAGTTTATGGGGCGCCTCGATCAGCAGATCAAGCTGAACGGCTATCGCATCGAGCTGGGGGAGATAGAACATGCGGTGCTCGCCTATCCGGGCGTGACCGCCTGTTGCTGCGTGCTCGTCACGCAACCGCAGCCCTGCCTGGCCGCGTACTACGTTGCCGATGAGACGATCGCCCCCCAGGCGCTGGCTCAGCACTTGAGCAGCCAACTGCCTCCGTACATGGTGCCGCAGGCGCTGATGCAGCTGGCGCAGCTGCCGCTGACCGAAAACGGCAAGATAGCCCGACAGGCCTTGCCGCAGCCGGAAAGGGCGGTGCGTGAGTTCGTCGCGGCGCAGGGCGAATGGGAAAACGCCTGTCTGGCGGTGTGGCGCGATTTGCTGCAGCGGCAGGATATCGGCGTGGAGGACAACTTCTTCTCGCTGGGGGGCAACTCTCTTCTGGCTATTCAGGCCTGTTATCAGATCGGCCGGCGGCTGGCGCGTGAGGTAACGCTGAGCGAGCTGGGGCGGTTCCCGACGATCCGTTCGCTGTGTCGCGCGTTGCAGCAACAGGAGCAGGGCGCCGCGCCGGTGTCGATCCCGCCGCTGCGGCAACGGGAGTATCCGCTCTCTTCTTCACAGCTGCAGCTGTGGTTTATCGAGAATCTGAACGGCGGCGGCAATCTTTACCATGTGCCGATGCTGTTCCGTCTCGGCGACGAGGTGTGTCTGGCGGCTTACGAGCGCAGTTTACAGGCGGTCGTCGCCCGGCATCAGGTTTTACACAGCCTGATTGTCCAGATGCCATCCCAAAGCGCCGTATCCCGAGCCTGTGAACTGACGCTTTCGCTGGAGCGCGTGACGCTGGAGGCGGCGCACTGGCCGGACAGGCTGCGGCAGGATATCGACCGGCCGTTCGCGCTGGGGGCGGAATTGCCGATCAGGGCGGCCGTTTACCGGGTGGCGCAGCCGGATGGTGGGTGGGTGAATTACAGCCTGATTCTGGTGCATCACCTGGCGTTTGACGGCTGGTCGCAGCCGGTGCTGCTGCAGGAGCTGGACGTGCTGTATCAGGCGCAGCGGCAAGGGCGAGAGGCCGGGCTGGCGGCGTTGCCGTTGCACTATGGCGACTATGCCGTCTGGCAGCGGCGCTGGCTGGATTCCGTTCAGGCGGATGAGGCGAAAGCCTATTGGCGCCAAGCCCTGGCGGGGTGGCAGGCGCTGGAAATGCCGCTCGATTTCGTGCGGCCGGCTCGCTTCGATCATCGTGGCGCCAACCACGTCATCGCGCTGCCGGAGGCGCTGGTGGTGCAGGCGGCGCAGTTCGCCCGGCAGCAGGGCGTCACGCCGTTTGCGCTGTATCTTGCGGCCTTTAATTTGCTGCTCGGTTACTTCAGCGGCCAGCAAGACATTCTGGTCGGTACGCCGGTTGCCAACCGACCGGCGGCAGAGACCCGCTCAGCGATCGGATTCTTCGTCAACACGCTGCCGCTGCGCTCGCAAATAGACGATGCGGCGTCGCTGAACGATTATGTGCATCGCGTCTTTGACGGCGTGCTGCAGGCGCAGCGGTATCAGAATTTGCCGTTGGATCAGCTGATCGAACTGCTGCAGGTGCCGCGCGATCTGTCGCGCCATCCGCTGTTCCAGGCGCTGTTCGCGCTGGAGGAGGTGGGGGCCGCGCCGGCCTGGCTGGCGCCGCAGGATCTGCTGGCGCACTACCAGGCGGCCAAATTCGATTTGACGCTGAGCATCCAGTCGGCGCCGCAGGGCGGGCGGGCGATCTTCAACTATGCCACCGCCTTGTTTGCACCGGCTACGCTGGCGCTGCTGGGGGAGTATTATCTGACGATCCTCACGCAGATCGTCAATCACGGGGAGCAGCGCGTCAGCCAGTTGGCGCTGATCTCGGAGAGTGAAATGGCGCGGCAGCGCGCCTTCCATCAATCCTGTCCGCCGGCCTACGATTTCGAACGCGCCATCCATCATGACTTCATCCGTCAGGCTGAGCGCGATCCGCAGCGGGTGGCAATCGTCGATGAATGGGGCGAGCTGAGCTACGGTGAGCTGTATCGGCGGGCGCTGACGCTGTCGTTGCAGCTGCGTGAGCACGCGGACATGCGCGCCGAGACCATCGCAGTGATGGTGGACAAAGGGCGGGCGCAAATCATTGCGGTGCTGGCGATCCTGATGGCCGGCAAGGCCTATTTGCCGCTGGACGGTGCCTGGCCGGAACGCCGCCGCCTCGATATCGTCGCGCAGTCGCAGACCCGGGTGATTCTGAGCAGCCGGGAGTGGGGGGCCAGCGGCGAGGCCAGGCTGTTGACGATCGATCCGCAGGGGGCCGTCATGGGGTTGCCGCCGGCTCCGCCGGGCGAGGCTGTTTTGCCGGCACCTTCCGCGCTGGCCTATGTGATCTTCACCTCCGGCTCTACCGGCGCGCCGAAAGGGGTGGCGATAGAACATCGCGGCGCGGTGAACAGCATCATCGATACGTTGCACCAGCTGGAACTCGGCGCGGACGATCGCGGGTTGGCGCTCAGCGCGTTGAGTTTCGACATTTCGGTGTTCGATATTTTCGGCCTGCTGTCGGTGGGGGGCGCCATAGTGATGCCGTCCGAAACCGAACGCTACCAGCCTGAGGCCTGGCATCGGCTGTTGATGACCCAGGGCGTAACCTTCTGGAACTCCGCGCCTTCAGTGATGACGCTGCTGGTGGAGCAGTTGGAGTCCGCCGCGTCGCAGGCGCAGTGGCCGCAGCTGCGCAATGTGGTGCTGGTGGGCGAGGTGATCTCCCGCCAACTGCCGGCGCGTATTCGCCAATGGCGGCCAGGGTGCCGGATCGTCAGCGCCGGGGGCGCGACCGAGAGCTCCATTTGGTCGATCCTGTACGACATCCCGGAAACGCCGATCCTGGCGCCCAGCGTGCCTTACGGCCAGGCGATGGCGCATCAGCGCTTTTACGTGCTGGATCGCCATCAGCGCGTACTGCCGCCTTGCTTGCCGGGAGAGCAATATATCGGTGGGGCCGGCGTGGCGCGCGGCTATTACCGCAATCCGTCGCTGACCGAAGAGAAGTTCATCTACCATCCGGAACTGGGGGAGCGGCTTTATCGCACCGGCGACGCCGGCCGCTATTTGCCGGACGGCAACCTGGAGTTCCTCGGCCGTATGGATTTTCAGGTGAAAATCAACGGCTACCGCGTTGAGCTGGGAGAGGTCGAGCAATGTGCGCTGGCGTTCGGCGCGATCAAATCCTGCTGCGCGGTCGTGCTGTCGGAGGCGCATCGGCAGCGCCTGGCGCTGTATTACGTCAGCGAGGCGCCGCTGGATGAATCGGCGCTGCTGGCCTTTATGAGCGGGAAACTGCCGTTGTACATGCTGCCTGCGGCGCTGATGCGGCTGGACGCTCTGCCATATAACTCCAGCGGCAAACTGGATCGCAAGGCGTTGCCTGCGCCGGCGGCGAGCGAACCGCAGGCCTATGTCGCTCCCGCGAACGAGCTGGAACAGCAGCTGTGCGCGCTGTGGCAGGCGGCGCTGCAGTGCGGGCAGGTCGGCATGACGGACGATTTCTTCCTGCTGGGCGGCACCTCGATCAAGGCCATTTCCCTGTGTGTCGGCATGGGGGAACTGATGGCCGGGCCGGTGCCGGTGGTGCAGCTGTTGCAAAGCCGCACCCTGAAAAACCTGCTGGCCGCCAACGAACGCCGCCTGGTCTTGCCGCTTAACCGTTGGGCAGAGGGCGCGCCCGTCGTATGGATGATCCACCCGGCGCTGGTGGGGGCGGAAGCGTTTCACGCTTTCGCTCAGCCGTTGCAGGGGCGATTCAACTGTTACGGCGTCGACAACCATAACCTTTACCATCAACCGGCCATCGACTCGCTCGGCGATCTGGCCGAACGGTATCTGAACGACATGATCGCCGCCGGCCTGCTGCAAGGCGCCGGGCCGGTGCGCATTCTCGGTTGGTCGCTGGGGGGCATCATCGCGCTGGAGATTGCCGCCCGGCTGGAGGCGCGCGGCTGCCGTAACGTGCAACTGTATCTGCTGGACAGCTTCTACCGGCAGGCCACGGCGGAGTTGCCTTTGGAGCAGCTGTTGCCGGCGTTGGGCATCGAGGGCGAGGCGGCGACACGCGCCATGGCCGCAGGGCAGGCGGAGCGACGGCTGTCTGAGGGGAGTCTGAGCCGCAGGCTGCAAACCACGAAGGTGACGTTGTTCAAGGCGATGGAGGGTAACCCGCAGTTGCCGGAAGCGGTCACGGCACCGCTGCTGGCGGTGGAAGATAATGGGCTTGGCGCCGCCTGCGAGCGGCTGCAGGTCATCCCGCTGGCTTGTCATCACCACAACATCCTGCTGTGTGAGGCGAAGATCGGGCAAGCGCTTAACGAGAGTCTCTGATTCATGAGCCTGGCTCATAGGCCCAAGCGTATTTCGCCCCATAGTCATGGCGGCGGTTGCGTTTTACAGTCATCACACCGGAGCGGCTCCGCGCCAGGCGGGGCCGGTATCAATCAGCGGGAGAGTGAAGATGCAAACACGCAAGTTGGGGCGAGAAGGGCTGGAAGTATCGGCGTTGGGGTTGGGCTGTATGGGGCTGAGTTTTGGCTACGGCCCGGCCACCGACAAACGGCAGGCGATCGAACTGATCCGCGCCGCGGTTGACGAGGGGGTGACGCTCTTCGATACCGCCGAGATTTATGGTCCGTTCACGAACGAGGAGCTGCTGGGCGAAGCGCTGGCGCCGGTGCGCGATCGGGTCGTCATCGCCACCAAATTCGGTTTCGATCTGCCGCAGCCGGCGGGGCAACAGGTGTTGAACAGCCGTCCGGAGCATATTCGCCGGGCGGTGGAGGGTTCGCTGAAGCGCCTGCGGATAGAGACGATCGATTTGCTGTATCAGCACCGCGTCGATCCCGAGGTGCCTATCGAGGAGGTGGCCGGTACGGTGCAGCAACTGATCCGCGAAGGGAAAGTAAAGTATTTCGGCCTGTCGGAAGCCGGTGCACAAACCATTCGGCGAGCTCACGCGGTGCAGCCGGTCACGGCGCTGCAAAGCGAATATTCGCTGTGGTGGCGCGAGCCTGAGCGTGAAATCTTGCCGACGCTGGCAGAGCTGGGCATCGGTCTGGTGCCGTTCAGCCCGCTCGGCAAGGGCTTTCTCACCGGCGCCATTACCGAGAACACCACTTTCGACAGCGGCGATTTTCGCAACGTGGTGCCGCGCTTCAGCGCCGAGGCGCGCCGGGCCAATCAGGCGCTGGTGGATGTGCTGGGGCAGATAGCGCAGCGCAAGGGCGTGACGCCGGCGCAGATCGCTCTGGCCTGGCTGCTGGCGCAGCAGCCGTGGATCGTGCCGATCCCGGGAACCACCAAGCGTCACCGGCTGGAAGAAAACCTCGCGTCGGCGGCGGTCGCGTTGGCGGCGGACGAGCTGGGCGAGATTGAGCGCGCGCTCTGCGCGATCGACGTGATCGGCGATCGCTACCCGGCGCATCTGCAGAAAAACGTCGGGCGTTAAGCCCCGCGCCGCAGCGCCTCAATCAGCAGCGCAAAGGCGGTGGTGTGCTGCCTGCGGCTCGGATAATAGAGGTAATAGCCGGGAAACGGTGGGCACCAGTCGTCCAGCGCCATCTGCAGCCGGCCGTCGGCCAGCGGCTCGGCGACGGTATCTTCCGGCACGAAGGCGATGCCGAGGCCGAGCTGCGCGGCGTCGATCCGCTGGCGCAGGCTGTTGAAGGTCAGTTGCCCCTCCACCCGCACTTTAATCTCCCGGCCATCGCGGGCAAATTCCCAGGCATACAGCCCGCCGAGGGTGGGGAGCCGCATATTGATGCAGCGATGGTTTTGCAGCGCTTGCGGCGTGGCAGGGAGGCCGTAACGGGAGAAATAGTCAGGGGAGGCGACGGGCACCATGCGCATGTCCGGCCCGATGCGCACCGCGACCATGTCCTTCGCCACCTGTTCTCCCAGCCGGATGCCGGCGTCGAAACGCCCGGCGACGATGTCGGTCAGGCTGTTGTCGACGGTGATTTCCACGTTGATATCCGGGTAATCGACGAGAAAAGTGCGCAGCACCGGCCACAGCACCGCATCCACCGCGTGTTCGCCGGCGGTGATGCGGATGTTGCCGGCGGGCCGATCGCGCATTTCACCCAGCGCGTTCAGCTCGCTTTCAATCTCCGCCAAGCGCGGGCCAATGCTGTTGAGCAGCCGCTCACCGGCTTCGGTGGGGGCGACGCTGCGGGTGGTGCGCGTGAGCAAGCGCAGCGCCAGGCGCTCTTCCAGCCCACGAATGGCGTGGCTGAGCGCCGATTGGGAAACCCCAAGCTGCGCCGCCGCTTTGGTGAAGCTGCGCTCCCTGGCCACCATCAGGAAAGCGATCAGATCGTTAAAGTTTTCTTTCAACATACCGGCACCGAAGAGGAAGGTGAGCGCACTGTCGCGCGTAGATTTATGAATTGAGCTCATAGCTCCTTGCGCATTTTACCCGCTAGTCGCCGGAAAAGCATGGCGCTATCTTGGCATCACTGACTCATGACGATCAGCACCGGCGGTGAGAGCCGGCGCGGAGGACACGACAGATGAAAATACAACGCAGCGGTTCGATCCCATCACAGCGCGGTTCGGCAGAATATTTTACCGGGCAGGTACGCATCGACGCGCCGTTCGCCGGTGACGCGCCGGCCAGGGTGGGCGGCGCGACCGTCACCTTTGAACCCGGCGCCCGCACGGCCTGGCATACCCATCCGCTCGGCCAGACGCTGGTCGTCACCCAGGGGCGCGGGTGGATCCAAATGTGGGGCGAGACCACGCAGGAAATGCACCCCGGCGATATCGTCTGGATCCCGGCAGGCGTCAAACACTGGCACGGCGCGACGCCGGACACCGCCATGACCCATATCGCCATCGCCGAAGCGGTGGACGGCAGCCCGGTGACCTGGCTGGAGGCGGTCAGCGAGGCGGAGTACCGGCAATAGCCCGATGGCGAGACTCAATCGATGTTGCGGCGATGATTTACCCCAGCCTGATGATCGGGATCAGATAATCGCAGCGAAAAGTGCCGGGATCGCTCGTTGTCGCCTGTTCAGCATAAACCAGTTTGAGATCTGAACCTTCCCTGCGACTTAACCTGTTGAGGGGCAGAATTGAGTCATACAGCGAGAGGACGAAATCGAGTAGCTTATTGTGGGGCCCGGCGTAACGGAACACGGCATATCTTCCCGGTGTTACAGCGGATTTTTCGCTGCAGAAGCATGACAACATCATCCGTATATGAGGTGCGTCGAGTGCCGGAGGATGAACGCGCCATGGAATCGAGGAATAACGCCTGGCCAGGTCGCTTAGGCGCCGGTGGGTAAGGTACATAAATTCAGTTTGCGGCACTATGCCGCTGTCGATTTGCAATGGGGGATGCAGCGTGCTCATGTCCCATTTTTCGTGCTGGCGGTAACGGCTGGGGGAGAGGCCGAACTGCCGCGTGAAAGCACGAGTGAAAGCTTGCTGACTGTCGAATCCGTATCGCTTGGCGATATTATAGATAGAGTTACGGGTTAAGCGCAGCGCCAGTGCGGCTTTTGACAGTCGGCGAACGCGAATGTAATGCCCTAAATCTTTGCCGGTGACTTTCTTGAACTCTCGCTGCAGGTGCCATTTGGAATAACCACTGCGCTGAGAAACAGCATTCAGCGTCAGGTCACTCTGCAGGCTGGATTCGAGCCACTCCAGCATTTTATGAATAATAACTTTTTGCATGAAATTATCCTTGTCAGTGAATTCAACGATGCCGCTCTGGCAAGAGTGTCAGTGGGGGAAATAGGGAATGATGCGAATAGAACGCCGCGGCGTTTAGCTAGACGAGGCGGATGATTTTGTCCGGGCGAGTTCTGCTACAGGCAATTTCCGCGTGTGATCTTCATCCGGAGCGTTTTCTGAAGATGCGCGTGTTGGCTTGCTCGATAGGCGGCAGTTCGCGCCAGATTTCGGCAGAAGTCAAAAACGCCATGACTTTGGCATCGTTGCAGAGAGATAAATTGGAACAGGCCAGAACGCCCTGCGATGCGAGACGATGATGTATCTTCTTGAGCAACGTGATTTCCGGTGCAAAACCGTCGAAGAAGGCAAAATCGTATTCTGTGTCTAACGTATCGATGACGGTGTTGAAATCGCCGTGGTGCACAGTTATCCGCGATGAAAGGCTAAGCCAGGCGGTATTGTGTCGGGCAAGTTCAACGTTCACGTCATCTCTATCTATAGTGTCGATCGCTGCCTGAGGAGCTGCGAGCGCCATAACGCATGAGGTAAAGCCGATGGCCGTGCCTAACTCCAGTATCCTGGTGGGGCACAGATTGCTAACGGTGTCGTAGAGTCCGACAGCGTCTTCGAATACGTATGACCAGTTGCCGCGTTTACGCTGTAATCTTTTGGTTTCCTGATAAAGGGTGGCCAGCGGCGCCAGCGTTTCCTGGTTTGTTTTGCGTGGGTGGGACATGGTGAAATCCTGCTCGTGGGGGCGTCCGCTCGATAACGGCGAACGCCTGATGTGGAATTAAAACTTGTTAAAGAAATTGGCGACGTGCGGTACTGCTGCATCAACGGTGAGCGGATCCTGATAGAACTGGAGTTGGTTTCTGCCGCCAAACCAGACCAGCTGTTTATTGCTGCTGCCAATGCTGTCAAACAGCTGTCGCGGGATTTGTTCTCCGCTCGCGGCGCGTTCACTGTGGATCATTAGCACGGGTTTTTGCAGATCGGCGATCGCTTTACTGCTGTCTCGTGCCCAGATCCCCGCTTCGCTCATGCGAGTCATTTTATTCTCCCAGCGGCCACGGTGGTTGGCCAAGACGTCATGCTGCGCCCAGGGAGCGTAGAAATTGTATATGGCTTCCGCAGTCAGATAAGCCGATTTATCTTCAGTGCTGACCACCGGGATGTATTCTATTTCACCGGCTTGCTCAAAGCGTTCACGGGCTTTAAGCGCCATGCCAACGCGATTGTCGATCGCCTCTTGCGACTGAAGATAAAGCATCCAGGTTGCCGGCACCAAATACTGCCCTGCGATCAGGGCAGTGGCGCGGATTAACGGATTGGAATTGACCGCATCAATGGTCCAGTTAACGCCTTGGCACAGCCCTAGCGCGTAAATGCTTTCTTCATCCACACTGTCCAACTGCGAAAGATAAGCGACCGCTGCGTTCAAATCTTCGGTTTTGTTGGCGCCCCAGTCATAGCCGCGCGGTTCGCCTGACGATTCGCCAAAACCGCGAGGATCAAAGGTCAGTACGGTAAAACCGTGTTTGACCAAGCGGCTGGCGTATTGCAACGGTGCCTGTTCCTTCACGTAACTGATCGGCCCCATCACGGCGATTGCGGGGGTGCGGTAAGCTGATTTTGCCGGTGAAAAGAGATTGCCGACAATTTCCACCCCTTGGCTATCAAAGGTGATGCGTTCAACAACATAATCAGTGACTTGCAGACGAGCATTCTCATCCCAGTCCTGGGTTTTAAATTCACCCACGTTGTTTCTGGTAAGAAAACCGGGTTCGGAACCGGCATGTTGCGCTTTGAATGCTTCATTCATCATTGTGTTCCTTATAAGCCTAATTCTTTTGCGATTGCCAGGGAGAAAGGTTCCAGGTCCCCTGGGTTTCTTGAGGTGATCAATACCCAGCCATTTTCGTCCGAACGGACCACGGGAGCGTCGCTCCAGCGGGCGCCGGCATTGGTCAGGTCTTTCTTCATCGTATGGTAGGACGTCAGTTTTTTGCCCGCCAGGCGGTCGGCTTCGACCAGCAGCCAGGGGGCATGGCAAACCGCCGCTACGGGTTTGCCGGCGGTGATGAATTCGTTGACCAACCTGATGGCGTGCGTGTCGATACGAATATTATCGGCGTTGACCGTCCCGCCCGGGATGACTAATGCATCGAAATCAGCGGTTTTAATTTCATCGCTGAGCAGTCGATCGGCATTAACAATTTCGTCTTTATCGGTATCGTTGACAAAAGTCTGCACGCGTAAGCTTTCCGCCGCCGCGTGCACAACCTCTGCACCTTTAGCGGCAAGGCGAAGTAATGGGATAAGCAGTTCATCTTTTTCCACACCGATGTTATAGGTAATGAAAAGGATTCGTTTATTTAACGTAGACATACAGATTTCCTTCAAACATGAGGGCCATGGGGATAATAGCAACGCAAAATTGCGCCCAACCAGTCTCTGGCAGAGCCACCTTGTTACAAGTATGAAGAGATGAATGGTATGGTTATGTTTATCAGCAGGTTATAACAACATCTGATTGATGTTGTTTGTTTAATATTTTGCTGAAACATTGCTCTTGCCGTTTCACTTCCAATATAAACTCATCCGGAGTCAGTTTATGATTGATTCCCGCTAAATAGGCTAGCGCCAGCTCTTTGGCCGTGTAATGATTAAATTGATACATGATCATCTCCGAGGGGTATAAATGTGTTCTTGTTAAATCAGTGGGTGACATAACTTTACCGTTTTACTCGTTGTCCAAACAGTCTCTGACAGTACCAGTTTGTTATAATTGTTTCCAAGCGAGGGCGGGCGTTCTGCTTCGGCGATATGACAGAAAATAAAAATGGCGGGAGAGGTCATGAGGTGTTATTAATTAATAATGAATAACGTTATTTTACGCCCCCTGATAACGTCGGACCCAACGAAACAGGATGTTGTATGAATATGTTGATCGAGCAGATTCGCAGTTTTTTTTACAGCCGAAGATGTCGCTTGAAACCCACTGATTTTGGCATTTTGGATGATGGAAAGAATAGACGGGTCAAAGGATTACGTAGAGAGGAGTTGGCCGAGCAGGCGGGGTTGAGCGTAGAATATTATACCAAGTTGGAGCAGGGGCGAGTGAGCAACCCTTCGTTGCAGACGCTGTCCGTTCTGGCTGATGTACTCAGGTTAGACGCGTCGGAACGGCAATATTTGTACTTGTTGTTTAACCGAGAGCGGCCTCTTTCCTCTGCGGAAATATATTCTGACGCAGCAACGCTGCAGTTTTATATTGAGTCCTTTGTGTTGACGCCTGCCTATTTTCTGGATGTACGGCTTGACATCATAAGTCCGAATTTTTTGGCCAGAAAGCTGATTACCGGCACAGATGAAAGTGTACATGAATTGAATCTGGCGCGAGTGGTTTTTCTGGATGATGAGGCAAAGAACCGCTACGCCACCTGGCGTGAGAAGGCTGAAGATACGGCGGCTATGTTGCGTTTTGCGATAGCTCTTTTCCCGCAGGACACGTATCTTTTTGAACTGCATGCGGAGCTTTATGAACGAAGCGATCTGTTTCGCCTGCTCTGGAATCAGCATCGCGTCCTGGAAAAAACCAACGGGTATCGGCCGTTGGTTTATCCGGATGGCACACGGCTTGAAACTTCTTACGAGACCTTTACGCTTAACCAAAATCCTTTATTGCGCCTGGTCGTCTATTTTCCTAATGATATGGCGACTCGCGAACGCCTTGCTGCCTTGCAACAATAGCGTTGTCTGGTTTTTTATCGATTAGAGGCGGCTGGTCTTCTGAGGGTTTTATTTTAAATGCAGATTATTAGTCTGTTTTATAGTAAGAAGAAAGGAATCAAGCGATAAAATGAAGTTACATCAGTTAAGCTTATTCTGTGCAATTGTCGAAAATGGAACCATTGCCGCTGCGGCCAAGAAGCTGAATTGTGTTCCGTCCAATATCACTATTCGGTTGAAACAGCTTGAAGAGCAGTTGGGGGCGAAGCTATTCAATCGAGAAAAGAACCGATTATTGATAACGCCACAGGGGCGCATACTTTACCGCAGTGCTAAAGACTTATTGTTGCGTGCTGTCAATATTGAACATTTATTCAATAGAAATACTGCAGCGAACGGTGTTTTTCTTGTCGGCGCTCTGGAGGGGGTGCTGTCCTCTCACATGCCTTCATACATTGTCAATCATCGAATGAAATACCCCAATATAGAATTGCATATCAGGTCTGATAACTCTCTTAATCTGGAGCGAGAGTTACTCGAAGGGGCACTCGATCTCATCATTACCGATGGTCCCATAGAGCATCCGTTGCTTTCCAGCACGTTGGCGTTTAGGGAGCGATTAATGTTGATTGTGCCCCCGTCCTTGCCGGCAACCATCGATCTTGGCTTTCTGGAAACACTGGATCTTTATACATTTAGAAAAAGCTGTAGCTATCGACACCTGATTGAATACCTACTTTCGAGTAAAAAAATCAAACCTAATATGATATTGGAGATGGAGTCGTATGATGTTATCACCGCCTGCGTAAGTGCCGGTTTGGGGTTCTCTTTGGTACCGGAAAGTATTTTAGAAAAGTGCTTTCCAACTCAGAGTAAAATACAGGCCATGGAGATTCCTGAGCTTGAAAGGAATGATTTATTTTTTGTATGGAGAAAGAGTGATGACGCATCAATACTGGTCTCTGACTTTGTATCAGGTGCGTTCTGCTAGACCTTATTCTTAATGCCATTATATCGGTGAGTGAGGGGGGTGTTTGGCGGGACAGCCCTTCTAAAGCTGGGGCTGTCCATACAAGATATTTTAACTAACAGGGTATTTAATCCAAAGTGGCATTGGATATCTAAATTGAAAAAGCATACGGCTCAGTTTCAGTTATCAATACTCATCCACTTCGCCTGGCTCTGATGTAAACGTCGGAACACCCTTAACTGCAGAATAAGTCAATATCAGCACTGTCTCGGTATTCCCACTGATACCACGATGTACGCCTCCGACCGTTTCAGGAAAGGCCTCACCGGTTTTAAACGTTTGTTTTTTACCAGAGTCTCTGTCTTCGATAGTAAGCTGGCCTTTTAAAACATAACCTGCGTTTGGATAGGGGTGTGTATGCCAGGGAAGCGCCGTGTTGGCAGGAATCGTCATTCTGATGACTCTTAGATCAGGTTGGCCGGATGGGTAACTTTTGTAGGGTGTGCCATCCCAGGCTGACGTACTTTCCACCAGCTGCTCTACTTTAGCAGAAGCCGTCTTTTGATCTTTGGAAAATGCGGAAACGGACGTTAGAAGGACTATTGTGGATATTAAAATGTGACTTTTCATAGTGCACTCCGGCAATGTTTAAGGGAGATCACGATGTTGTTATAACGAGGTGCTTACATCGGATGGGGAATTTATAGCAAAGCCCATTTCCTGCCGAAAGTAACTTTTTTTAAGCACAGCGGTGAATATTTTTGACTAAATGAATGTGATGAGCGCTTTTCAATTTTACGAGATTGAAAATAGTATTCTCATCCGGTAGATCGGTAAAATGGACTCATGAACGTTATCACATTCATTCTGATCCACTCTGCTCGCAAAACCGCAGGCGGTTGCCGAACGGATCGGTCAGGTTTAGCTCTTTGCCCCAGTCGACAACCTCCAGCCCCGGCCGGGCAAAGCGGTAGTTTTTGGCCGTGAGCTCCCGGTGCAGCGCGTCGATATCGTGCACCGGGATGAAAATAGCGGCGCCGGGCGTGCTGTCGCCATAGTGTTCGCTCAGGTGCAGCGTCAATCCGGCGCGGGTCACCTGCATGTACAGCGGCAGATCTTCGCTGAAACGGTGCTCCCACTCCAGCGTGAAGCCGAGAAAGTCCAGATAAAACTCTTTGGCCTTGTCGACCGCAAAAATGCGCAGGATCGGAATGGCAGGGGAGAAGGTGATCATCGTCGATCTCACTGTTACGTTAGCGGCAGCCGATATGGATATCGACCGCCTCGGGGCCGGTATAGGCTTCGAAGTCGGTCAGGAAGCGGCGTTCGATTTCCGGGTGTTGCTCGAAGTAGGCCCAGATGGCTTGCCAGCCTGCGATAACCGCCTCCGGCATGGCGCCACGGGCCTGGAACACCAGATAGCGGCCGGGTTGGATGTGCAAACCGCTCTCTGCCGCGCTGCCGGCGGTGACGTCAAACGGCCCGCCGGCGTCGGAGGCGTAGTTGGAGTAGACCCCATAGACCGGCGTGGCGGGCGAGGTGGCGAAAAAGTCTGACCACAGCGCCGGGATTTTTGCCGTCTCGGGCCGGGTTTCGTCCTGATTGGTGGTTCTGACCGTTTGGCCGGCGACGTAAAAGCCGGGCAGCTGTATCACGAGAGGTTGCATACTGGAAATTCCTTTTAACCGTTCGAACGAGAGGCCTAAAGGTAGCAAAGGCTTTCCGGATCCGCCAGACAGGGCCCCCGCAGACGCGGAGGCCGATCGCATCAAGCGCCCAAACCGCCAAGGCACAGGTATTTGATCTCGAGATAGTCCTCGATGCCGTATTTTGAGCCTTCGCGGCCCAAACCGGAGTGCTTCATGCCGCCGAACGGCGCCACCTCGGTGGAAATCAGCCCTTCGTTGATGCCGACGATGCCGTACTCCAGCGCTTCGGCCACGCGCATCACCCGGCCGATGTCGCGGCTGTAGAAGTAAGCGGCCAGGCCGAACGGCGTGTCGTTGGCCAGTTCGATGGCTTCCGCTTCCTGGTTGAAGCGGATCAGGGGCGCCACCGGGCCGAACGTTTCCTCGCGGAAGATTTTCGCCGTGCGCGGTACGTCGGTCAGGATGGTCGGGGTGAAGAAATTGCCGCCCAGCGCGTCAGGCTTGCCGCCCAGCAGCACCGAGGCACCGTGCTCGACGGCGTCGGCGATATGCTCGCGCACTTTCTCCACCGCGTCCGGGTTAATCAAGGGGCCGATGGTGACGCCGTCATCCAGGCCGTTGCCGACTTTCAGCTTGGCGACGGCGGCTTTCAGTTTGGCGGCGAAGGCGTCGTACACGCCGTCCTGCACCAGAAAACGGTTGGTGCAGACGCAGGTCTGGCCGGCGTTGCGGTATTTCGAGGCGACCGCGCCGGCCACGGCGGCGTCCAGATCGGCGTCGTCGAACACGATAAACGGCGCGTTGCCGCCCAGCTCCATACTGGTTTTCTTGATGGTGGGCGCACACTGGGCCAGCAGCTGCGCGCCGACTTCGGTGCTGCCGGTGAAGGAGAGTTTACGCACGTCCGGGTTGGCGGTGAGCTCGCCGCCGATGCCTTTACTGGGGCCGGTGATCACGTTGCACACCCCAGCGGGCAGCCCGGCGCGCTCCGCCAGCACGGCGATCGCCAGCGCCGAGAACGGGGTCTGGCTGGCAGGACGGATCACCCCGGTACAGCCCGCCGCCCAGCCGGGGCCGGCTTTGCGGGTAATCATCGCCGCCGGGAAGTTCCACGGAGTGATGGCGGCGAACACGCCGATCGGCTCTTTCTGCACGATGATGCGGCGGCCCGCCTGGGGCTGCGGAATGGTGTCGCCGTAGACCCGCTTGCCTTCCTCGGCGAACCATTCGATAAAGGAGGCGGCATAGGCGATCTCACCGCGGCTTTCGGCCAGCGGTTTGCCCTGTTCCGCCGTCATGATGCGCGCCAGATCCTCCTGATTTTCCATCATCAGCTCAAACAGCCGCCGCAGTTTGCCGGCGCGTTCTTTGGCGGTCAGCGCACGCCAGGCGGGCAGCGCCTTCTTGGCGGCGGCGATGGCGCGCGCGGTTTCTTCGGCACCGAAGGCCGGCACATGGCCAACCAGCTCGCCGTTGGCGGGGTTATGGATGGCGATCGCGTGGCCTGCTTTGGCCGGCAACCATTGCCCGTCGATGTAATTGGCCTCGCGGAACAGCGTGGGGTCCTTGAGGGTAGCGCTGATGCTGGTGCTCATTGGTCTCTTCCTTTGCTGAGTTCAACAGAATGGTCTATCCCATACGGCTACCCTTTACCCTAGCAAACTTTGCCGTCGCCGTTTGCCAGCATGGCGACAAGATGAGCGTTTTCTTCATGCGCACCTTCTGTACAAAAAATATCCGCCGCCGGGCCGATACTGAAAGAGCAGGCATATGACCCTTTTCGATGTGATTAAAAGGAGTGTGCGAATGATGAAATCAGTGGACAGACATCTCGCGGCCTACGGCAGCGAAATGGATTTTTTGGCGTCGAGTATCGCCCTGATGGAATGGCAAGGGCGGCAGATTGACGCCGGGCAGGTGGCCGGCAATATGTCGGAACAGCAAAGCCGCCTGTTCTTTGCGCGGTTGAGTTATTTTCGTCAGCTTTATCAGGCCGCAGCGGCGGCCGAACACAGCCTGTAATTTCCCGATTCAGCCCCGCCGCAGCGGGGCTTTTCATTTCAGCGGTGCCACACTCCGGTCGCCAGCGTCGCCGGTGAATACTCCAGATCGCGTCCCCGCCACGGCAGCGCCGCCGCAAAACGCCAGGCGCGGTGAACGTCAAACCGCCAATAGCGTTCCGCCCCTTCAACGCCGGGATCCCCTTGCGCCTGCCAGAGGATCTGCGTTTTTCCTTGCAGGTGCAGCACGTCGCCGCGATCGAAATCGATGAACAGCAGCGCCGCCCGCGGTTCGGCCAGCAGGTTGCCCAACGTATTCATATAGCGGTTGCCGCGAAAGTCCGGCATCCACAGCGTGTCGCCTTCCAGATGGATAAAGCCGGGGCGCCCGCCGCGATGGGAAATATCGACGCCGCCCTGCGTCAGTTCCAGGTGCGCACCGCTGGCGACGAAGCTGGTGTCTGCGGTGCGGATCAGCGCCTGCGCCGCCGCATCGAGCGTCGCTAAATGCTCAACCGGCTGTGGCCGGCTCTCCACCGGGTAGAGTTCGCGGCGCTGAATGTACTGCGGGCAGTTGCCGAAGCTTTGGTGAACGACGATCTCCACCCGGTTTTTATCGGTGCGGCCGACGGTGCCGTTGGCGCGGTTGCGCCGCCGGTTGCTGAAGTCGAGCCCGAGCGCGCCGACCGGTTTGCCGGGCAGCAACAGCGCCTGGGCGGGATCGTCGCTGCGGCGCGGCGCGCTGATGCGCAGGTGCGTGTCGTCCGGCGTGCGTAAAAATCCGGGCGGGCCGCTGAACAGGGTGGCGATGGGCCAGCCCTGGTCGTCCAGCGTGGCGACGAACAGGTAGGGCAGTGCGGCGAAAAACGCGCGGTGCTGATCCGGCATCGCGGGGTAGATGCCACCGCCTACGCGATCGAAACCGGCCAGCGTCTGCGCGCGCAGCTCATCGGGGTGGAACCGTTGCGGGATCATGGCGTCAGCTCGCCGCCGGTGCCGGCAGGGCCGGCATGGCGAAGAAGCCGGGAAGCGCCGCGATGCTCGCCACCCAGCGCCGTATGGCGGGGTAAGGCGCCAGCGAAATGCCGCCTTCGGCCGCGACCGCCACATAGCTGTAGCAGGCCAGATCGGCGATGGTCGCCTGTTCACTGGCCAGATAGCCGCGCTCGCTCAGGTGCTGTTCCATCTGCGGCAGAAAACGATCGCTGATTGCCCGCGCCGCCTGATAATCCTCCGGCACCGCGAACTGGGCGATCAATCGGCAGGAGGCCGGGCCGTAGCGGACTTCGCCGGCGGCTTTGGAAAGCCAGGCCTGCACCCGCGCCGCCGCCGCCGGCTGTTCCGGCAGCCAGTGGCTGTCCGGCGCATAGCGTTTCGCCAGATAAACCAGAATGGCGTTGCTGTCGGCCAGCGTCAGATCGCCGTCCTGCAAGATCGGGATCTGGCCAAACGGGTTGAGCCGGCGAAAGGCCGCGCTCTGCCGCACCTCCGCCGAGGCTTCTACCCATTCATAAGGCAGCGCCAGCATGCGCAGCAGCAACGCCACGCGGTGAACGTGGCCGGAAAGCGGGGTGCCGTAGAGGGTGATGGTGGACATGGCGTTTCTCCTCAGTGCTTTTTTTTCAGCATACTCTTGCGGTGAATGAGCGGAATCCGGCAATGTGGAAATTGATAATTTCACTTATCGGAAGAGTCTATGGATCGGTTAGACGAGTTGGCCATCTTCGTGGCGGTGGTGCAGCAGGGCAGCCTGGCGGCCGCCGGGCGCAAACTACGGCGTTCGGCGCCGGCGATCACCCGGGCGATCGCCGCGCTGGAACAGCGGTTCGGCACCCGGCTGGTGGAACGTACCACCCGGCGGCTGGCGCCCACCGAGGCGGGCGTGCGGTTGCTGGAGCGCGCGCAACAGCTGCTGCAGGATTATCAGGCGGTGGTGCAGGATACCGCCGAAGCGCAGCTGAGTGGCTTGCTGCGCGTCACTTCGCCGGTGCAGTTCGGCCGCCGCTACGTGGCGCCGGTGGTGATGGCGTTTCTCGATGACTACCCGCAGATGCAGATCGAAATGGTGTTGAACGATCGCAATCTCGATCTGATTGACGAAGGGCTGGATATCGCGGTGCGCATCGGCCATCTGCAGGACTCTTCGCGCGTGGCACGGCGGCTGGGGCAGGTCAGCCGGGTGACGGTCGCCAGCCCGGCTTACCTGGCGCGCTGCGGCGAGCCGCGCTCACCGGCGCAGCTGGCGGAGCATGCCACCATCGTCGGCACTCAGCGGCCGTCGCTGCGTGAATGGCGCTTCGGCCCGCAGGAAAACGGCGAGCGGGTGCGCTTGGCCCCCCGACTGTTGCTCAACGATGTGGAAGCGCAACTGCTGGCGGTGCGCGCCGGCAAAGGCATCGCCCGCCTGCTCTCGTATCAGGTGGCGGACGATGTGGCCGCCGGTACGCTGGTGCGGCTGCTGGCGGACCATGAACCGTTGCCGATGCCGGTGCAGCTGGTGGCGCAGCAGGCGCAGCGCATGCCGCTGAAGGTGCGTGCCTTTTGGGATTATGCGTTTGAGCGGCTAAGCGCATTGCCGCAAATTCAGCCGGACGGGCGGGGAAAATAAGCGCAAAAAGTTTCATGGGTTAAACTTTTTCGCCGCCGGTGTTGTTTTATTTTACCGGGCGCGCATTGCTGATAGACCCATCTTGACAATAATGTTGCCGGTGCTAATAGTTAATTCATATTTTAAATAATAAACGAAGTTTAATATATGAAACAACTTGCGGGGAGCTATGACAACGGCGCTGCGGTGGATAATGAAGACGCTATTTTGGCTTCATTTCAGACCCGCAGTGCGGCTATTTATCATCAGACGAAACATGAAAAGAATATTGCGTATGGCGAAAGCGAACGCGAGACGATGGATTGGCTCTATTCTGCAAAGCAGCACCAGGGGACGTTAATTTTTATTCACGGCGGCTATTGGCAATTCTGCGATAAGGCGGATTTCGCCTTTATCGCTGCCGGGCCGTTGGCGTTGGGTTTTGACGTGGTGCTGGTGGAATATGCGCTGGCGCCGGCGGTTAATCTTGACGCTATTTGTCGCCAGGTGGGGGCGGCGCTTGATGCTATTCGGCGCCGTCTGCCGCCGCACTATGCCCATCCGGTGCATCTGTGCGGCCATTCCGCCGGCGGGCATCTGGCGGCGTTTTGGCAGCAGCATGCGTTGGTGGAGGCGGTCTTTCCCATCAGCGGCCTGTTCGAACTGGCGCCGCTGCAAGAGAGCTATGTCAATCGGGCGCTGCAGCTGACCGCGCGGCAGATTGAAACGCTAAGCCCGGCGCGCCACCCGCCGACGCGCAGTAAGCCGCTCACGCTGTATTACGGCGCGGCTGAGCTGCCGGAGCTGATCGGTCAGTCGCAACACTATCACGCGGCGCTGCGCCAACGCGGGTTGCCGGCCGAACTGGTCGCGGTGCCCGGCGCCAATCATTTCACCATTCTGGATGCGTTGTTCGCCGCCGACGGCGCGCTGCTTCGCCAACTTGACCACCACGGGAACCACTGATATGCGCGAGATCGTAGAGACCGGGCTGCCGGACATCGGCCAGCCTTTTTCCTGGGCCACCCGGGGCGGCGGCATGCTGTTTACCGCCCATGGCCCGGTGCGGGCGGACGGCAGCATCGAGACCGGCGCGCCGGAGCAACAGATTGCGTTAACCTTCGATAACCTGGCGCAGACGTTGAAGGCGGCGGGCAGCCACAGCGATAAGGTACTGCAGGTGATCGTTTATCTTACCGACGTCAACGACGTTAAATTGCTCGATGATATTTACCGTAAATACTTTAATTATCCTTATCCCAATCGTTCCACGGTTATTGTCGAAAAACTGGTGGTGCCGGGAATGAAAATAGAAATCACCGTCAGCGCCATCGCCTGATTTAATTTTTATTAAGTCTGTCTTCATATTAATTCAATAACGAGTTAAGGATGCGTCATGTTTAAACAGATTGCACCTTCTGCAGCCGATCCTATTATGTCGCTGATGGAAGCCTATTTGCAGGACCCCAATCCGAAAAAAGTGAATTTAGGCATTGGACTCTATTACGACCGGCAGGGGAATATTCCGCTGATGCAGGCGGTGGAGGCCGCCGAGCAGCGGTTGCTGGCGCTGCGTCGCCCGCACGGTTATCCGCCGATCGAAGGTTCGCCGCAGTTCGCTCGCCAGGTGCAGGCGCTGCTGTTCGGCGAGCAACAGGCGGCCGAGATCGCCACGGTGCAGACCGTCGGCGGCTCCGGTGCGCTAAAGCTGGCGGCGGATTTTTTGCGCCACTTTCTGGCGCGCGGTGACATTTGGGTGTCCGATCCCACCTGGGCCAATCACTGGGCGATATTTGAAGGCGCCGGGCTGCGGGTGAATACCTATCCCTACTTTGACGAAGCGGCGGGCGGCCTGCGTTTCGCCGCCATGCTCGACGCGCTGGACAGCCTGCCGCCCGGCAGCGTAGTCCTGTTGCATCCTTGCTGCCATAACCCGACCGGCACCGATCTGACGGCGGAGCAGTGGCGCGCCACGCTCGCCGTGCTGCAGCGGCGTCACCTGCTGCCGCTGTTCGATATCGCCTATCAGGGCTTCGGCGACGGGCTGGAGGAGGACTGCTTGGCGTTGCGCGAAGCGCTGAAAACCGATCTGCCGTTTTTGGTCTGCAACTCGTTTTCCAAAAACGTGGCGCTGTACGGCCAGCGGCTGGGCGCGCTGTCGGTGCGCTGCGCCGATGCGGAAAACGCCGCTAACGTCAAAGGCGCGTTAAAAACGCTGATCCGCCGCAGCTACTCCTGCCCGCCGACGCACGGTAGCCAGATCGTGGAAACCCTGCTCGGCGACGCCGAACTCGGTGAGCTTTGGCGCAATGAGCTGGCGGAAATGCGCGTGCGCATCAAGCAGATGCGTGAGCAGCTGGCCGCCGGCCTGGCGCGGGGAGGTTCTTCGCTGGATCACCGGCGCATACGCGATCAGCGCGGCATGTTCAGCTATACCGGCCTGAACGAAGCGCAGCTGCAGACCCTGCGGCAGCGCTATGCCATCTATCTGGTTTCGCCCGGCCGCATGTGCCTGCCGGGGCTCAACCCCGGCAATATCGACTACGTGACCGCCGCCATTCTCGACGTCACCCGTACCGCCTAACTTCGCTCGGGAACACAGCCATGCCACAGATGAATGATTTTGAGCATATCGCCCGCCGTCAGGACGGGTTGAACAAGCATCTTACCGCCGGGCAGATGTCGATGCTGGCGATCGGCGGCGCCATCGGCACCGGGCTGTTTCTCGGCAGCGCCTACGCCATTCAGATGGCGGGGCCGTCGGTATTGCTGAGCTACCTGATCGGCGGCGTTATTGCGCTGCTGTTGATGGGCAGCCTGGCGGAAATGACCTCCGAACACCCGACGCCCGGCTCGTTCGGCGACTACGCCGAATTCTATCTTGGCCCGCTGTTCGGTTTTCTGGTGCGTTATTCCTACTGGTCTTGCGTGGTGCTGGCGGTGGGCACCGAAGTTACCGCCATCGGCATGTACATGCAGTTCTGGTTCCCGGCGACGCCGACCTGGCCGTGGGTGCTGCTGTTCTCGGCGGCGGTGATCGTCATCAATGTGATCGGCGTGAAGTCGTTCGGCCAGGTGGAATACGCGCTGTCCACCGTCAAAGTGACGGCGATCGTGGCGTTCATTCTGATCGGCATCGGCATTCTGGCGTTCTCGGGCAACCCGGCCTACGGCCTGCGCAACCTGACCGCCGGCGGCTTCATGCCGTTTGGCGTCAAGGGCATGTGGTTCGCGGTGATCGTGTCCATTTTCAGCTATCTGAGCATTGAAATGATCGCGGTGGCCGCCGGCGAGGCGAAAAATCCGGTGATTGCGGTGAAGGCGGCGTTCAAGGGCACCATCGTGCGGCTGTTCATCTTCTACATGCTGTCGATCGCCCTGATGCTGGCCATCGTACCCTGGCGGCAGTCCGGCACCGGCGAAAGCCCGTTCCTGATGGCGATGAACGTGATCCATCTGCCCGCCGCCGCCGGTATTTTCAACTTTATCGTGCTGGTGGCGGCGCTGTCGGCGATGAACAGCCAGCTGTATATCACCACCCGCATGATGTTCTCGCTGTCGCGCGCCGGGCAGGCACCGGCGGCGTTGGGGCGCGTCAGCCGGCGCGGCATTCCGGTCAATGCGCTGGCGATGTCGTGCATCGGCATCGTGGTGTCTATCGTGCTGAGCCTGGTGGCACCGGAAACGTCGTTCGCCGCCATGATGTCTATTTCGGTGTATGGCGCCTGCTTTACCTGGCTGATGATTTTCGTCACCCACCTGTTCTTCCGCCGCCGGCACCGGCAGACCCACCTGAAGTTCCGCATGTGGGGGTTCCCCTATACCACCTTGCTGGGCGCCGGGCTGATGGCGGCGCTGATGATCTCGACGGCGTTTACCGAATTTTTCCGCATGACGCTGTGGTTCGGTATTCCGTTCACCTTGCTGCTGGTGGTGGCTTATCACGTCCAGAGCCGCCGCGCGGCCGTGCCGTCGCCGTTCAAGGCGCCGGAGGTGGAGTAATAAGGGAAGGGGCTGAGGCGTGCCTCAGCCCCGGGGATTACAGCTGGCTTTTCGGGATCAGGTGGTCGCCGAAGCTCAGGCGTTGGCGGCCCGGTTCGATTTCGGTCAGCGGCGCCACTTCGTGCAGCGAGGATTTGCAGCGCTGTACCAGATCCTGATACTCGCGGGTGCCGGCGATCTTCCAGGCCAGCTCCTGTTCGGTCAGATCGCGCAGCACGCGTGCCGGGCTGCCGACCACCAGCTTGTTGGCTTCGATCACCGCCGCGGCTTTGACGAACGCCATCGCGCCGATGATGGTGTTCTCGCCGATCTCCGCGCCGTCCATCACCACCGCGTTCATGCCCACCATCGCATTGCGGCGAATGCGGCAGCCGTGCAGGATGGCGCCGTGGCCGATATGGCCATCTTCTTCCACCACCGTGTCCTGCTGCGGGAAGCCGTGCATCACGCAGTTATCCTGAATGTTGGCGCCGTCACAGATCACCAGGCGGCCAAAATCGCCGCGCAGGCTGGCATTCGGGCCGATGTACACGTGCTTGCCGACGATCACGTCGCCGATCAGCACCGCCGTCGGGTGCACGTAACTGCTGGGGTCGACGACCGGCGTCAGGCCGTCAATCTGATACACAGGCATAGCGTGAGTTCCTTAAAATGTAGGGTCGCGCGGCAGGCCGCCGAAGCGCCGATAGTAGCCGGCGGCCGGCGCGGGCAGGGCGCCGATGGTGGTTTCCGCCAGCGCGCTGACATACTCCGTCGCGGCGCGATCGACCTGCTGATAAAGATTGATGCACAGGTTGCGGGCGATCTGGCCCTCCCACTGCGCGGGCAGCAGCGCGTCCGGCAGCAGCGGATCTTTCAACACCACGCGACGGAAGAAGTGAATCAATAATAGCTTAATCTGGAAACAGCGCAGCGGCGTCAGCGCCGACGGATCGACTTCGCGCAGCAGCGCCATCAGCGGCCGGAAGGAGACGATAAACTCGTGATAGCCGGCCGCCACTTCGTTTAGCGACCAGCAGTCGGCCACCAAGTTCTGCAGGGTTTGCTCGGAGCGGTTATAGGGATAATCGGCGCGGAAGTAAATCACCTGCTCGCTGGCGTTCAGCTCGCCGAGCAGCGCCGTCACGTCGGTTTGCGCATGGGTGGGGGCGGCCATCAGGTTGCTGGCGATTTGCCCGAACCCGAGCCAGCCCAGCTCTTTTTTCAGCCGCGCGCGCTCGTTTTTTTCGGCGCTTTCCAGCAGCAACAGCTCCCACTTGCCGTCCCAGGCGGGCTGCTCGCGCAGATAGATTTTCGATTCGGCGTGGCGGAACTGGCGCATCCCCTGCTCGGTCACGCGGTAGAAGCTGCGGCGGCCTATTTTCTCCACCGCCAGCCAACCCTCTTTCTGCAGGCGGAACACCGAGGTGCGCACGAAGCGATCGCCGAAGCCAAAGGCCTCCAGCAGCGCGCTCAGGCTGCCGAGCCACACTTCGCCGCCGCGGTGGCTGAGCGCGTCGCCGTACAGCGAAATGATCAGCGAGGTGCCGCTGATCGGCTGCGCGTCGACGGCATGGCGAATGAACTCATCCAGTTTATGTTCCATATTTTTCCATGGGTTAGCCTTCGATGAGCCATAACATTACGCCTAATTTGGGGCGGCGTCATCCGTGACGCCGTGCGTCTCAGCGCGGCCGCAAATCGACCACGCGCTGCGCTTTGCCTTCCGAGCGCGGAATATCGCCGCAGTTGGCGATGCTGACGTCGGTGCTGACGCCCACGATCGATTTGATGTGGTGGCGCAGCTGGTGGCAGATGTCGCAACGCTGCTGGTGGCTGAGGCTGAGCGCCGACTCCTTGAGCTCGACGCGCACCGCCAGCGTGTCCAGGTGCCCGCTGCGGCTGACCTGCAGCTGGTAGTGCGGCGACAGCTGCTCGAACTGCATGATCTGCTCTTCCACCTGCGACGGGAAGACGTTGACGCCGCGGATGATCAGCATGTCGTCGGAGCGGCCGGTGATCTTGCCCATGCGGCGCATCTGGCGCGCGTCGCCCGGCAGCAGCCGGGTGAGATCGCGGGTGCGGTAGCGGATCACCGGCAGCGCCTCTTTGGTCAGGGTGGTGAACACCAGTTCGCCGTGTTCGCCGTCCGGCAGAGCAATGCCGGTTTCCGGGCAGATGATCTCCGGCAGGAAGTGGTCTTCCCAAATGGTAGGGCCGCCGCCGCTCTCCAGACACTCCATCGCCACGCCCGGCCCCATCACTTCCGACAGGCCGTAAATATCCAACGCCTTGATGCCCATGCGGGTTTCGATCTCGTGGCGCAGGGCTTCGGTCCAGGGTTCAGCACCGAACACGCCGAGCCGCAGCGAGCAGCCGCGCGCGTCGCCGCCCATCTTGCGCTCCAGCTCGTCGATCAGCGTCAGGCAATAGGACGGCGTCACCATGATGATGTCGGGTTTGAAATCGAGGATCAGCTGCGCCTGGCGTTCCGTCTGGCCGCCGGACATCGGGATCACCGTCGCGCCGAGCCGCTCTGCGCCGTAGTGTGCGCCCAGGCCGCCGGTGAACAGGCCGTAACCGTAGGCGACGTGCACCTTGTCTTTGGCGGTGGCGCCGCCGGCGCGCAGACAGCGGGCGACGATATCGGCCCAGTTATCGATGTCGCGTTGGGTGTAACCCACCACCGTCGGGCGGCCGGTGGTGCCCGAGGAGGCGTGGATGCGCACCACCTGTTCCATCGGCACCGCGAAGGTGTCGAACGGGTAGTTGTCGCGCAGATCCTGCTTGGTGGTGTAGGGGAAGCGCGCCAGATCGCTCAGCTGTTTGAGATCGTCGGGGTGCACGCCGGCCTGGTCAAATTTGCGTTTGTACATCGGCACATTGTCGTAGGCGTGGTGCAGCGTCCACTTCAGACGCGTCAGCTGCAACGCTTCAATCTCATCGCGCGAGGCGAATTCGATCGTTTCGAGGGGCTGTGGATTTATTGTCATGGTTAGCCTCAGGGGTCAGACACGCTCAATGATCATGGCGATGCCTTGGCCGACGCCGATGCACATGGTGCAAAGCGCGTAGCGGCCGGCTCGCCGTTCCAGTTCAAACAGGGCGGCCAGCGCCAGGCGCGCGCCGCTCATGCCCAGCGGATGCCCCAGGGCGATCGCGCCGCCGTTGGGGTTGACCTGCGGGGCATCGTCCGGCAGGCCAAGCTGGCGCATCACCGCCAACGCCTGGGCGGCGAACGCTTCGTTCAGTTCGATAACGTCCATCTGCGCCAGGCTCAGCCCGGCGATTTCCAGCACCTTGCGGGTGGCCGGCAGCGGGCCGATGCCCATCAGCCGCGGCTCCACGCCGCAGGTGGCGGTGGCAACGATGCGCGCGCGCGGCGTCAGCCCCTGGCGCGCCGCCATCGCTTCGGAGGCGACGATCAGGGCCGCCGCACCGTCGTTCAGGCCCGAGGCGTTGCCGGCGGTGACGCTGCCGGGCTGACGGAACGGGGTTTTCAGCGCCTGCAGCTGATCAAAGGTGGTGTCGGGGCGCGGGTGTTCATCCTGGCTGAACAGCGTCACCGCGCCTTTTTTGCCGGTGAGGCTGACCGGGGCTATCTCCTGCGCAAGGTGGCCCAGCGCCTGCGCCCGGGCGGCGCGCTGCTGGCTGCGCAGCGCAAAGGCGTCCTGATCGGCACGGCTGATGTTGAACTGCGCCGCGACGTTTTCGGCGGTCTCCGGCATCGAATCGGTGCCAAACTCGGCCTGCATCCGCGGATTGACGAAGCGCCAGCCGAGGGTGGTATCGTACAGCTGCGCCTGGCGGCTGAAGGCGCTGTCGGCCTTGCCCATCACCAGCGGCGCGCGGGTCATCGATTCCGCGCCGCCCGCCAGCAGCAGCCCGGCGTCACCGGCCTTGATGCTGCGCGCCGCCATCGCCAGCGCATCCAGGCCCGAACCGCACAGGCGGTTCACCGTGGTGCCGGACACGCCGACCGGCACGCCGGCCAGCAGCAGCGCCATGCGTGCCAGGTTGCGGTTGTCTTCCCCGGCCTGGTTGGCGCAGCCGAGGATCACGTCGTCCAGCTGCGCCCAATCGACCTGCGGATGGCGTTCCAACAGCACGCGCAGCGGCAGGGCGGCGAGGTCGTCGGCGCGCACCTGGGCCAGCGCGCCGCCATAGCGGCCGATCGGGGTACGCACGCCGTCGCAGATAAATGCCTGATTCATGCCTGATCTCCTAAAATGCTGTGGCCGAGGCGGTGTGCGCGGCCGCGGAACCAGGCGACGGTTTTGCCCCGTTGGTTAACGATTTCGACGTCATACAGCCCGGTGGCTTTGCCCTGATGGCGCATCTCCGCGCTGGCGGTGAGGCGATCGCCGGCCAGCGCCGGGCGGACGAAGTCGATGCTGCAGCCGGAGGCCACCGCCGCCAGCCCCTGGCTGTTGCAGGCGTAGGCGAAGGCGGTGTCCGCCAGGCTGAACAGCTGGCCGCCGTGGCAGGTCTGGTGGCCGTTGAGCATCTGCGGGCCGACGGTCATGCTGACCTGAGCGTACCCGGCGTCGACGGCATCGATGTGCATCCCCATCGCCTGAGCGCAGGTATCTTGTTGGAACATCTGTTCGGCGCAGCGCTGAGCCAGCGCGCGCGGCGTATTGGCGTTCATCGTTCGGCTCCTGGGAAAGAGGCGGGGGAAGCGTAGCGGCGCAGCAGCGGCATCGGGCGATAGCGCGCTTCGCCGTAATAGCGTTGCAGGTTTTCCAGCGTCGCCAGAATGTGGCGCCAGCCGAGCGCGGCGCCCCAGGCAAGCGGCCCGCGCGGATAGTTGACGCCGCGCAGCATCGCCAGATCGGTATCTTCGGCGTTTGCGACGCCTTTGTTCACCACGTCGAGCGCTTCGTTGGCCAGCATGGCCAGGGTGCGCATCGTCAGCAGGCCGGGGTAATCCGGCAACGGAATGACCTGCTTGCCGAGGGACTGCAGCAGGCGAATCGCTTTGGCATTGTGTTGCGCATCGTTTTGCGCCGCGCAGCTGATGGCGATGGCGGAGGCGTGCGCATAGTCGGCACAGAGATCGAACAGCACCACGGGCGTTCCACGTTCGTCGGCCAGTTGGCCGGCGGTTTTACCATTGGTTAACATCAGTGTAACGTCGTCGATCGTGACGTGTGGGCTGGTCTGGCCAGGTTGTTTGATCGCCCCCGCATTTTCGCTTAACAGCTGCGCCAAATCGGCCAGCGAAGACCAGTCGCCGTGCAGCGTAACGCGTTGCGGCAGTGCGGCCTGCGCCGGTGGCGCAAAGGCGATCGCGGCGGCGGATCGCGGGGCGTCGTAGCGGTAGAAACCGCGGCCGGATTTACGGCCGAGGTGCCCGGCGGCCACCAACTCCTGCTGCACCAGTGAGGGCGTGAAGCGCGGATCCTGATAGAAGGCCTGATACACCGATTCGGTCACGGCGTAATTGACGTCCTGGCCGATCAGATCGGTCAATTGCAGCGGGCCCATGGCGAAGCCGCCGGCGTCGCGCAATACCGTATCCAGCGTGGCGGCGTCGGCCACCTGTTCCTCCAGCGCGCGCAGGGTTTCGGCATAGAACGGCCGCGCCACGCGGTTGACGATAAATCCCGGCGTCGAGCGGCACACGACGCTCTGCTTACCCCAGCGCTGTGCCAGGGCCTGCAGCGCGGCGAGGGTCTCGGCGCCGGTCTCCAGGCCGCTGACGATCTCCACCAGCTTCATCAGCGGCGCCGGGTTGAAGAAGTGCAGCCCGGCCATGCGGGCCGGGTGTTGCAGTGCCCCGGCGATGGCGGTGATCGACAGCGAAGAGGTATTGCTGGCGAACAGCGTCGTGGGTGCGCAGAGCGCCTCCAGATCGCGGAACAGGCCCTGTTTGATCGCCAAATTTTCCGCCACCGCTTCAATCACCAGCGTGCAGTCGGCCAGCTGCTCGAGCGAGTCGGCGCATTCGAGGCGCGCCAGCAGGGCTTCGGTGGGCGCGGCGTCGGCCTTGCCGTCGTCGACCCGCTGGCGCAGGCGGCGAGCGAGATCGTCGATCGCGCGCTGGGCGGCGGCGGGCGCGATATCGAACAGCCGCACCGGGTGGCCGGCGGCGGCGGCCACCTGGGCTATGCCGATACCCATGGTGCCGGCGCCGATCACCGCCACCTGGCCGTTAAGAAGGGGCGCGTTCATGGCTATTTCCCGCTGAAGTTTGGCGTGCGTTTGGCAAAGAACGCGCTGACGCCTTCGCGATAGTCGTCGCTGCGGCCGCCCAGGCGCTGCAGATCGCGCTCCAGATCGAGCTGCTGATCGAGGCTGTTGGTGGCCGAGCTGTAGAGGGCTTTCTTGATCAGCCCCAGACCGTAGGTCGGCTGGGTGGCCAGATGGCGCGCCAGCGTTTGCGTGCGGTCGGCCAATTCATCCGCCGGCACCACCTGCCAGATCATGCCCCACGCCAGCGCCTGTTGGGCGCTGATTTTGTCACCCAGCATGGCCATGCCCATCGCGCGGGCGTGGCCGGCCAGCCGCGGCAGGAACCAGCTGCCGCCGGAGTCAGGTACCAGCCCAAGACGGCAGAACGACTGAATGAAGCTGGCATTGTCGGTGGCGATGACGATATCGCACGCCAGGGCCAGCGCGGCGCCGGCGCCGGCCGCCACGCCGTTGACCGCGCACACCACCGGCTTCGGCAGGGCGGTCAGGCGACGGATCAGGGGGTTGTAGAAACGTTCGACCGACAGGCCGAGATCCGGCGCCTGTTGATCGGCGCTGACGTTGCGATCGTTGAGATCCTGCCCGGCGCAGAAACCGCGCCCGGCGCCGGCGATCAGCAGGCAGCGCACGCTGTCGTCGCGCTCGGCTTGCGTCAGCGCTTCACTCAGCTGGCGATGCATCTCGTCGTTAAAGCTGTTGAGCCGATCCGGCCGGTTAAGGGTCAGCGTCAACACGCCGGCGTCGAGATGGCTGAGAATCAATGCGTTATCCATAAATCAGCGCCCCTGATAGTTTGGCGTACGTTTTTCGAAAAAGGCGGCGATGCCTTCGCGGCGATCGTCGGTGGCGGCCAGGGTGACGAACTGCTGACGCTCCATCGTCAGCCCCTGGCTAAGGCCGATTTCCTCGGCCTGTTTCAGCGCCTGTTTGGCGGCGCGCAGCGCCAGCGGCGCCTGACGGCTGATGCGATCGGCAATCTGCTGCGTGCGTTCCAGCGTCAGGGCATCGACGCACACTTCGCTGATAAGGCCGGCCTGCAGCGCGGTGCGGGCGTCGATGGGCTCGCCGGTCAGCACCATCTGGTTGGCGCGCGACTTGCCGACGCAGCGGATCAGACGCTGGGTGCCCCCGGCGCCCGGCATCAGGCCGAGGGTGATCTCCGGCAGGCCGAAGCGGGCGCTTTCGCCGCCGATGACGATGTCGCAGGCCAGCGCCAGCTCGCAGCCGGCGCCCAGGGCATAACCGTTCACCGCCGCCAGCAGCGGCTTGCTGAACTGCGCCAGCCGCTGCCACAGCTGCGGACGGCGATCCGCCAGCGCGGCCGGCAGATCCTGCTGTTGCAGTTCGCGCAGATCGGCGCCAGCGGCGAAGAAGCGCACCGCACCGGCGATCACTACGGCGCCCACGCCGCTGTCGGCGTCGGCCTGCTCCAGGCGAGCAACCAGCTGTTCCAGGCACGGCGTGCTCAGAGCGTTGCGCGCCTCCGGGCGATGCAGCGTCAGCGTGACCACGCGGTGCTGCTGCTGATGCAAAATAAAGGGGGTGTCCATCGCGGCTCCTAGACGTCGAAGTCCAACACCACGCCGTCGCCTTTCGGCCACGACTGGCAGCTCAATACGTAGCCTGCCGCCAACTGATCCGGCTCCAGGCTGTAGTTGACGCCCATCTCCACCTGGCCGGCCTTCAGACGGCATTTGCAGGTGGCGCATACGCCGCCTTTGCAGGCGTAGGGCAGGTCGGCGCCCTGGCGCAGCGCGGCGTCGAGAATGCTGTCGTCCTGTTCGCCGACCTCGATATCCAACCGGCGGCCGTCGAGCAGGATCGCCACCCGGGTGGCGTTGCGATCGCCGCTGCTTCGCGGGCGGACGACCAGGCCGCTGGTGTTGAAGCGTTCGCTGTGGATGTGGTTGGCCGGGACGCCGGCCTGTTCCAGCACGGTTTGTGCGTCGTCCATCATCGATTCCGGCCCGCAGATAAAGGCGTGGTCATAGTCGCGGAAATCCAGCAGCGCGCCGCCGATCGCCGTCAGGCGTTCACGGTCGATGCGGCCGCTGAGCAGCGGGCTGTCGAGACTTTCCTGGCTGAACAGATACAGCTGCTGAAAACGCTGCGGGTAGCGGTTTTTCAGATCCGACAGCGCCTCTTTGAACATCATCGAACGGCTGTTGCGGTTGCCGTAGATCAGGGTGAAGCTGCTGCCCGGTTCGAGCAGCAGCGTCGCCTTGATGATCGACAGCATCGGCGTGATGCCGGAGCCGGCGGCGATCGCCAGGTAGTTGCCGTGGCGCTCTGCCTGCGGCTGGTAGCCGAAGCGCCCCTGAGGCACCATCACCTCCAGCGCGTCGCCGACCTTCAGCATGCGGTTGACGAAGCCGGAGAAGCGCCCCTGGTCAATCGCCTTCACGCCGATCTGCAGCAGGCCTTCCTGCGGCGAACTGCAGATGGAGTAGCAACGCCGCAGCTCTTCGCCGTTGACCAACGCCTTGAGCGTCAGGTGCTGGCCGGGGGTATAGCGGTATTGGTTTTGCAGCTCTTCGGGCACCCGCAGGGTGATGGCTACGGCGTCCGGCGTTTCGCGCTCGATGGCGGCGACGTTCAGGCGATGAAAGACCGTCATGGTGTCAGCGCTCCTATATGCATTTGAAATAATCGAACGGTTCCCGGCAGTCGCAGCAGCGGTACAGCGCTTTACAGGCGGTGGAGCCGAACTCGCTGACCTTCTCGCTGTGGGTGCTGCCGCAGCGCGGGCAGGCTACCGGGCCGTGGGCGTGCGGCCGATCGCAGGTGTGCCCCTGCGGGGGCGCTACGCCGTATTGCCGCAGCCGCTCGCGGGCGTCGGCGTTCATCCAGTCGGTGGTCCAGGCCGGGCTGAGGCGAATGTCCACCTGCACCGGGCTGAAGCCGGCGGCCGCCAGCCGCTGCTCGATGGCGTTGAGCAAAAATTCGGTGGCCGGGCAGCCGGAATAGGTTGGGGTGAAGGTCACGCGCCAGCCCGCGCCGTCGCGCGCTACGTCGCGCACCATGCCCAAATCGGTGATCGACAGCACCGGCAGTTCGGGATCGCTGATCTGCTGCAGGCAGTGCCAAATCTGCGGGATTTCGGCGGGTTGCAAACGGGTGACGTTCATCGTGGCCTCCTACCATTGACCGTTTGGATAGGCGCGCTGCAGGAACTGCATTTCCGCCAGCAGCGGGCCGAGGTGTTCGCTGTGCCGGCCTTGCTTGCCGCCGTGCCGGAACGCCTGCTCGGCAGGCAGCGCCAGCGTCGCCTGGCGCAGCGTCTCTTCCACCTGCGCTTGCCAGGGGGCCTGCAGTTCGCGTGGATTGACGGCGATGCCTTGTTCTGCCAGTTCTAGCTCCAGCGCGTCGGCGTGGAACAGCTCGGCGGTGAACCGCCACAGGTTATCCAGCGATTGCTGGATCTTGCGGTGGCTGACGTCGTTGCCGTCGCCCAGGCGGATCATCCAGCCGTGGCTGAAGCGCAGGTGATAATCGGCCTCCTTCAATGACTTGGCGGCGATGGCGGCGATCTGCGCATCGCGGCTGCGGCTCAGCGCCTGGTGCAGCTGTACGTGGTAGGCATCGAGCAGGAACTGACGCACCAGCGTGTCGTTGAAACCGCCGTTCGGCTGCTCCGCCAACAGCAGGTTATGAAACTGGCGCTCGTCGCGGCCGAAGGCCAGGCTGTCTTCGCTGCAGGGCGGGCCGGCCAGTTCGGCGGCGTAACCCAGAAAGTTGCGCGCCTGGCCGAGCAGATCGAGCCCGATGTTGGCCAACGCCAGATCGATTTCCAGCTCGGGCGCGTGGCCGCACCAGGCGCACAGGCGCTGGGCGAGGATCAGAGGCGTGTCGCCCTGGCGGAGCAAATAGCTGATGCGCGGATCGTTAACCGTCATGGTCGCCTCTACATGTTCTTGATGCCGTCGGGAATGGTGTAAAACGTCGGATGACGGTAGATCTTATCTTCGGACGGATCGAAGAACGCGCCGCGATCTTCCGGCTGCGAGGCGATCAGATGGCGCGACTGCACCACCCAGATCGAGCAGCCTTCGTTGCGGCGCGTATAGGCGTCGCGGGCATTTTCCAGCGCCATTTGGTCGTCGGCGGCGTGCAGGCTGCCGACGTGGCGATGCGCCAGCCCTTGTTTGCTGCGGATAAACACTTCATACAGCGGCCATTCAACGTGGCTCATGATCTCGTTTCCTTATGTTGGCTATGCGGCGGAGGCGGCGTTTTTCGCGGCGTGGGCCATGGCGCCGTCGCGTACCCAGGCGCCGTCTTCCCAGGCGCGGCGTTTGGCCTGCAGGCGTTCGTGGTTGCATTGACCGCGCCCTTTGATCACCTCATGCAGTTCGCTCCAGTCGATCTCGCCGAAGCGATAGTGGCCGGCGGCCTCGTCCCAGGTAAGGTTCGGGTCCGGTGCCGTCATGCCCAGCGCCTCAAGCTGCGGCACGGTGTTGTCGACGAATTTCTGCCGCAGCTCATCGTTGCTGTGGCGTTTGATTTTCCACGCCATGCTCTGGGCGCTGTGAGGGGAGTCGGCGTCGCTCGGGCCGAACATCATCAGCACCGGCCACCAGAAGCGATCGATAGCGTCCTGCAACATGGCGCGCTGCGTGTCGCTGCCGTTGGCCATCGCCATCACCGCCTCGTAGCCCTGGCGCTGGTGGAAGCTTTCCTCTTTGCAGATTTTCACCATCGCCCGCGCATAGGGGCCGTAGGACGCGCGGCACAGCGCCACCTGGTTGACGATGGCGGCGCCGTCGACCAGCCAGCCGATCACGCCGATATCCGCCCAGTTGAGCGTGGGGTAATTGAAGATAGAGGAGTACTTCATCTTGCCGTCGAGCATCTTTTGGTAGATGTCCTGGCGCGAACAGCCGAGGGTCTCGGCGGCACTGTAGAGGTACAGACCGTGGCCGGCTTCGTCCTGCACCTTGGCCAGCAGCACCGCCTTGCGGCGCAGCGTGGGGGCGCGCGTCAGCCAGTTGGCTTCCGGCAGCATGCCGATGACTTCCGAGTGGGCGTGTTGGCCAATCTGCCGAATCAGGTTCTGACGGTAGGCGTCCGGCATCCAGTCTTTGGCCTCAATGGCGATGTCCGCCGCGATCTTGTCGTCGAAATGCTGCTGATACTGTGCGTCAGTTGTCATGCTTGCCTCTTGGTGATTCGTATTTTTCACATTAAACATAAAAATGTGAATCACTTTAACTAACCATAAGGCTACAAACTGATAACAAAAAGATCAAACGTAATTCATGTGGTTTTGCGAGGTTACTCACAAGGTTATTTGTTATTTTGTTGATTTTATTTGATAAATAAAGTGATTGATTCCTTGTTTATAGCAGGTCAAATGCCCTGAAAGCGCCTTTTGTTTTCTTTTTGTTAAAATTTGGTTTGGCGCAGACTGGCATTTATATGATACGTAATTAAGCTATATGGTGAAAATTTATGAATTTCGGAGGGCACATGCAGCAGTTACACAGTTATCTTTCTGGCGCCTGGGTGTACGGGCAGGGAGAGGGGCGCGAGATCCGCCATGCCGTGACCGGCGAGGCGCTGTACCAGGTTTGCTCCGACGGCC
Source organism: Serratia sp. 2880STDY5682894 (assembly GCF_001537385.1). NCBI lineage: Bacteria > Pseudomonadati > Pseudomonadota > Gammaproteobacteria > Enterobacterales > Yersiniaceae > Serratia > Serratia sp. 2880STDY5682894. The sequence continues at coordinate 587,169 of NZ_FCJA01000002.1, forward strand.
TGCCGTTGGCGGCGAGCCTGAGCTATGCGCGCAGCCACGGCGGCCCGGCGCTGGCGCACATGACGTTCCAGCAGCGCGCCCAGATGCTGAAAGCGGTGGCGAAACACCTGCTGGCGCACAAAGAGGCGCTGTATCAGATTTCCTATCAAACCGGCGCGACGCGCAGCGACGGCTGGGTTGATATTGAGGGCGGTATCGCCACGCTGTTCGCCTATGCCGGCATGGCCGGCCGCGATCTGCCGGACGATACCCTGTGGCCGGAAGACGAGCTGATCCCATTGTCGAAACAGGCGCAGTTCGCCGCCCGCCACGTGCTGACCTCGCGCCCCGGCGTGGCGCTGCACATCAACGCCTTCAACTTCCCGTGCTGGGGCATGCTGGAAAAACTGGCGCCGACCTGGCTGGCGGGCATGCCGGCCATCATCAAGCCGGCCACCGCTACCGCGCAGCTGACGCAGGCGATGGTCAGGCTGATCGTCGACAGCGGGCTGGTGCCGGAAGGGGCGCTGCAGCTGGTTTGCGGCGGCGTCGGCGACATGTTTGCGCACCTGGATTACCAGGATGCGGTGACTTTCACCGGTTCGGCGCAGACCGGACAGCGGCTGCGGGCACACCCGCGCCTGCTGGAGAAATCGATCGCGTTCACCATGGAAGCGGATTCGCTCAACTGCTGCGTGCTGGCGGAAGACGTGACGCCGGAGATGCCCGAGTTTGCGCTATTCATCAAAGAAGTGTGCCGTGAAATGACCGCCAAGGCGGGGCAGAAATGCACCGCGATCCGCCGCATCATCGTGCCGGCGGCGCAGGTGGCGGCCGTGCGTCAGGCCTTGTTGCAGCGCCTGGCGGGGGTGACGGTGGGCGATCCGCAGCTGGAACAGGTGCGCATGGGGGCGTTGGTCAGCCACGAGCAGCGTGATGATGTGCAAAGCAAGGTGGATTTCCTGCTGCGCAACGGCTGCGAACCACTCTGTGGCGCGGCGCAGGATAAGCTGGAAGTCCTCGGTGACGGTGCGCGCGGCGGGGCGTTTTATCCGCCGACCCTGCTGTATTGCGCCGATCCGCTCACCCATCAGGCTGTGCACGGCACTGAGGCCTTCGGCCCGGTGGCGACGCTGATGCCGTATGCGGATACCGAGCAGGCGATCGCGTTGGCGTTGCTGGGGCAGGGCAGCCTGGCGGGATCGCTGGTGACTGCCGATCCGGCATTGGCCAAGCGCTTCATTCGCGCGGCGGCCTGCGCCCACGGCCGCATGTTGATTTTGGATGAGCAGGCGGCGGCGGAGTCCACCGGCCACGGTTCGCCGTTGCCGATGCTGGTGCACGGCGGCCCGGGGCGCGCCGGCGGCGGTGAAGAGCTGGGCGGGCTGCGCGCGGTGAAGCACTATATGCAGCGCACGGCGATCCAGGGCAGCCCGGCGATGCTGGCGGCCATCGGCGGCGAATGGGTGCGCGGCGCGCCGGTCGTCGAGCATCCGGTGCATCCGTTCCGGAAATACTTCGAGCAGCTGCAGCTGGGCGACAGCCTGTTGACCGCGCGCCGCACCGTGACCGAAGCGGATATCGTCAACTTCGCCTGCCTGAGCGGCGACCATTTCTACGCGCACATGGACAAGATCGGCGCCGCCGACTCGCTGTTCGGCGAACGGGTGGCGCACGGTTACTTTGTGGTGTCCGCCGCGGCCGGGCTGTTTGTTGACGCCGCCGTCGGGCCGGTGATCGCCAACTACGGCATGGAGAATCTGCGCTTTATCGAGCCGGTGAAGATCGGCGATACCATTCAGGTGCGGTTGACCTGCAAAAAGAAAATCCGCAAGCCGCAGAAAACCGCCGAAGATCGCCCGCACGGCGTAGTGGTGTGGGATGTGCAGGTGTTGAATCAGGAACAGCAGCCGGTGGCGCTGTACAGCATTCTGACGCTGGTGGCGCGCCAACAGGGGGATTTCGAGGCGTGATGCGCGTTTGCCGCCGCCGGTAACGCCGACGGCGGCAAATCAGTCAGATCAACGGCTGGCCGCGCAGCTGTTCCAACACTTTCAGCGGTGAACGTTGCGGATCCTGCATTTTATTCACCGGCAGCAGGAAGGTCTGTTCCAGCATAAACTGGCCGCCCATCGCGGCGTGCGGCGTTTGGTCCGAGAAGCAAATCCAGCTGCTGCCCGGCGGGAACGCCAGCGCCAGCTGTGGGCCACGCTGCTGATAATCGCCATCGGCCTTCATGGCGTCATGCAACTGCAGCATCAGGTGGTCATAATGGCTGCGGCGGGTTTTGGTGATGCGCACCTGGTGCTGCAGCCAGCTGCTTAACGCAGAATAGCGGGCCAGACGCGGCATAAAGCGTTCAGCCAGCTCAGGGAACGGCTCGCCGACCCGCCATTGGCGATGTTCACCGTGCGGATTGATGTTGGTGAAAATGCGCAGAATGCGTTCGCCGTAGTTCGGGCGCGACGGGAAAGCGTCGACGTGCAGCCGGCTGTCGTCTTTGCGCCAGGAGCTATTGGCGCGCCAGGCGGAGACCGGATGCAAACGCAGGCTGCCGGTTGGGTGGTGCAGCGCCTCCTGATACTCGGGCAACAGCCCGGCGATCAGCTGACGGCACGACTGGTAATAGCGCTCCAGCAGTTGCTGAACCTGCTGCCGGCGTTCCGCGACGGCGACGCCGGTCAGCTTGCCGGACAGCGGCTGATAGCTGATGTTCTTGCGCTTCGGATCGACCAACGCCGGATCCAGCAGTGGCATTTCCTGCTCAGACAGGGTGAAGGCCAGCTCGGGCAGAAACAGCACCTTGCCCTGTTCCAGTTCGCTGACCGCGCTGGAGGCTTCTTGCGCCGCCCATTGTCGCAACGGCAGCGTCAGAACGGCCCGTTCACGCGTAATATCGCCAGTAGGCATGAGATCTCCTTGCAAATCTATATCGCTTTATTCCCGTCTTTCAGGTTGCCGCGTGGTTGGCTGCACTGGCTTGCGCAGTGGCTGGCTGGAGCGGCGCCAGAAATTTTTGCGCCGGTCGCCCAATTGCAACGTGAAATTTGCGGGTTCTATTATGGATGTATCAGCAGGGCGCAGTGCGCCGAAGCGTGCGATGGCTTCCTGATATATAGAATAGTCCTGATAAGAGTATCACCGGCAACGCCAATAAATAGTAAACGGGGGCTAAACGGGGCCTGGCGTAGGCACGAATAATCAAAAATGGCACGAATGGGTTGTTGAATGGCACAATTCTTATCTTATTGAATTATATTGTAAATTAATATTCTGCTTATTTATTGGCGTTATTTCATTCAGAGAGCGGGGCGAGTCGGTGAAATAATGTTGCGGAGGGAAACTATTTCATTTTTGCCGGGTGAATAAATCGGGCCGCCAAATTTTGGTGACCCGATGATTGCTTAAGCGCCGTAAATGCAGTTTTTGCCTTTTTTCTTGGCCTGATACAGCGCGCTGTCCGCCTCATTGATAAAGCTGATCGGCGTATCGTTGTACATATGCGGCACTTTGGCGCAGATGCCGATGCTGATGGTAACGATGCCGTGCGGGTTGCCCTGATGCGGAATTTTCAGATCGCGCACCGCCTGGATGACGCGTTCGGCGAAAATCAGCGCGCCCTGCACGTCGGTATCCGGCAGGATAATCCCCATCTCTTCGCCGCCGTAGCGCGCCAGAATGTCGTTGCTGCGGCACGCCAGCCCCTTCAGCGTTTGGCCGATTTGCTGCAGGCACTGGTCGCCGGCGACGTGGCCATAGCTGTCGTTGTACTGCTTGAAGTAGTCGATATCCAGCATCAGCAGCGCCACGCTGCGGTAGTTGCGCGAAGCCCGCGCCAGCTCGTTCTTCAGCGCGATATCAAACTGGCGGCGATTGGCCAGACCGGTCAGGCCGTCCAGCAGCGCCAACTCTTCGAGCATCTGGTTGATGCTGGTCAGCTGATCGCGGGTGCGCATCAGCTCGGCTTCGGTTTGCATGCTGTGCTTGATTTGCCGCAGCAGCACCATGCCCATCGCCAACAGGATCATCAGCAGAGAGAGGCCGCCGGCGGCAAACAGGCCGGCGTCGGTGCGCCAGTCCGCCAGCGCGTCGCGCTTCGACAGCCCGGCGGCGATCACCAGCGGAAAGCGATTGACCCGCGAATAGCCGTAGATGCGCTCCACTTTGTCGTACAGCGAGGTGATGGTGGCGTTGCCGAACTCCGAATGCGGTAAAATTTCGCTGAACAACACGCCCTTGGCGATGTTTTTACCGATCGAGGCCGCTGAGTAAGGGCGACGGTAAAGGATGGTGCCGTCCGCCAGCAGCAGGTTCAACGAGGCGTCGGTGTTGAGGGCGAAGCTGTCGTAAAACTGGCGGAAATAATCGACGTACAGCGTCGCCAGCACCACGCCGCCAAAGCTGCCGTCCGGGTTGTTGAAGCGCCGTGATACGGGGATGATCAGATCGCCGCTAGTGCGGCTGCGGATCACCTTGCCGATGTACAGACCGCCGCCGTCGCGGTTTTGATGGTATTTGAAGTAATCACGATCGGCGTTGTTGGCGTTCTTGATGAACTTGCCCGAGGAGGTCGCCAGCCAGCGGCCGCGCGCATCGTAGATAAACAGCCCATGCAGCTGCGGCAGATTGCCAACCTGCGTCTGCATGACGCGCTGCAGCCGCGTCAGCTGCGATGGGCCCAGCCCGTCGTTCTGGAGACGTTCGGTCAGATCGAGCAGATTGCCGTCTACCTGCATGAAGGTATCGTCGGCGTGCTGCGCCAGCGAGCGGGCGAGGTTGGCGGATTCATGCTCGGCGCTGCGCAGATCGCGCTGGTGCGCGTTCCAGATTTGCCAGCTGTTAAAGAGGATCAGCGTGGCGGCAACGATGATGACAAACACGCCGGCCTGAAATAATAATGGGGAGCTTTTAACGCTGCGCGGCGGCACGGCATCCTGTATGGGTTGCTGCTGAGTCATGTCACCCTTGTGGTTTGATTACTATTCAATTTGAGTTAAGAGCAATCCTATATTTTATGCATAAATGCGCCAGACCTCTAGCCCTTAACGAGGCGATACGGAGAAAGGCATGCCGCAATCTGCCTCTGCGGCGGTGCGGACAAGACGGAGTGGGGGAGTCAATGTCGGATTACATCATTATCGCTTTACTGACGCTGGCGGTGTATTACCCCCTTACGCTGGGGGCGCTGGCGGTGATGATGTTCTTTGCCTGGCGTCGGCGCCGGTCGCCCTATTGGCGGTTGGGGTTGGTGCTGTTGACGCTGCTGTTCGTGCTGTTCGCCAAGGCGGCGTATGACTGGCACCGCTATAGCTAGCGGCGCCATGGCGGGTTATTCGACGTTGATCATCCAGTTGACGCCAAATTTATCGGTCAGCATGCCGAAGCCTTTGGCCCAAAAGGTGGCTTGGTAAGGCATCGTCACCTGGCCGCCCTGCGCCAGATTATCGAACAGCTTGCGCCCTTGCTCCGCATCGCTGGGGTTCAGCGACAGCGAGAAGCCTTTATGGGAAGCGCCGCCGCTGTCGTCCTGCGGACAGCCGTCGGAGGCCATCAGCACACCGTCACCGATCAGCAGGCGCGCATGCATGATCGCCTCCGGGTTGACGTCCTGTGGACCGCCTTGCCGAGCCTCTTCGGGCATGTCTTTGTAACGCATGACCATTTCAATTTTGGCATTCAACTGCTGCACGTAGAAGTTAATCGCTTGCTCACAGTTACCGCTGAAAAACAGATAGGGTTGTACCAGCATGACATTGACCTCGGTTGTGACCCGACAGGCAACGACCGGCCCGCGGGCAGGAAGAAATGGTTGCTGGCGGCAATGATTGCCGTCGGTGACTTATTAGTGTAGTTCCCTTGGCGAAGAATGCTTGTGCGAGGCGAGCGCGCCTTCGCCAGCGGTGTGGCGGGCGAAGGCACGAGGGCGTTAATACAGCGAAGGTTCGCCGGGCGGACGGGTTTTAAACCGGCGGTGCAGCCACATGTACTGATCGGGTGCCAGCAGCACCTGTTCTTCCACCACGCGGTTCATCATGGCCGCCGCGCGCGTTTCATCGTCCAGCGGGAAGTCCTTCAGCGGCGGCTGTACGATCAGCTCATAGCCCTGCGCATGCGGCAGTCGGCGCGGCACGAAAGGCACGATCGACGGCCGCCCCATGCGCGCCAGGATAAAGGTACCGGTTGTCGTGGCGGCGTTTTCAACGGCGAAGAACGGCGCAAACACGCTGCTTTGCGGGCCGTAATCGTGATCCGGCGCGTACCACAGGATTTCCCCCTGTTTCAGGTTGCGGATCATGCCTTTGATATCTTTACGATCGATCATGAACTTATTCGAGCGCAGCCGGCCGCGGGTCTGGACCCACTCCATCAGCTTGTTGTTATGCGGGCGATGCACGCCGATGCCGGGATTTTGCATGCCGAAAATGCGCGCGCCCAGTTCCAGCGTCAGGAAATGCAGACCGATCAGCAGAACGCCTTTGCCGTCCTGGCGTGCCAGCTGCATGTTTTCCATGCCGCTCACCTTGAACCAGCGGGCGATGCGCCAGTCGGGCCAGAACCAGGCCATGCCGACTTCGAACAGGCCCATGCCGACGGACTCAAAATTTTTGACGATCAGCGCCTCGCGCTCGGCGGCGGGCATTGCGGGGAAGCAGAGTGCTAAATTGCGGCGCGCTATTTTTACCCGGCGTTTCATCAGGCGCATGGCTATTCTGCCGAGGCCGTGTCCAAGCCGATATATGAGCGGGTAGGGCAGTAACACCAAGAGATAGAGCATTCCTAGCCCTATCCACAGCAACCAATAACGAGGGCGCAAGAATTCGCGCTCAAAGCGTTGGTTTGAAAGCATTTTTCCTGTTCTTCCTTTTCTTTCCCAATGGGACCTTAACCCAAATTGTTATACGGCGAATGATAGAACATTTGGTGCTAAATAGGGTTTTCCATTAATGCTTTTTTTTGCGCTTTATTTAGCAACGCACGGATAACGGGGCAAGTTAGGATTTTTACCGAGGAAAAGGAGGATATTTACCGCTATTTCAACCGGCTGACGCAATTGAAAAATAAAGACACAATTAAGCGCATCGCAAAAGTGACAACCGCTATGTAACCTTAGAGAAACAGTAACGCGGCGGAACCGTCCCAAACGGCGGCCAGCGCGTACAGCAGTGCGAGAATCAGGATGAACGGGGCATTGAACATGGGCGTTTCCTCCCGGAGATTTGTTTAAAGTTTAGTCTGTCGAGATGACAGCAGGATGAAATTAGATCGTTTTTTGTACGGTGAAATTCAGACGGACGGAAATGGGTAAACCGCTGATTTTTTACTATAGTCATAGTGTGAAGTTGTGCGTTTGTCGCCGTAAGCCCTGCATTGAGCGGCAGCGGGCAGATTGCCCGGAGCAAGATCGCGGGGCGGGCGGTGCCGGGCGTGAAACATGTGACGCAATTCTCAGAGGGTTGGTCTGTAAGGATTTGACATGTCATATGAAAATGACGATCTAAACGGTGTTGAGCAACCGAGCGACTACGTGAAAACCACCGCCTGCGAAGTGCGCAGCGGTGTAAAAGCGGCGCTCGAGCAATCATGTGCCTGCATCAAGGATAATCCTTGGGCGGGGATAGGCGCCGGCGCCGTCGTGGGCCTGGTAATAGGATTTCTGTTAGGCAAAAGGTAATAGGGAGAGTAAAGATGGGCATCATTTCCTGGATCATTTTTGGTTTAATCGCCGGTATCCTGGCCAAATGGATTATGCCGGGCAAAGACGGCGGCGGGTTTATTATGACCGTGGTACTGGGGGTCGTGGGCGCCGTGGTCGGCGGCTATATCAGCACCTTCTTCGGTATGGGTCGCGTTGACGGCTTTAACCTGGGCAGCTTTGTGGTGGCGGTAATCGGTGCCCTGGTGGTGCTTTTTGTCTACAGGAAGATCAAAGGCTAAGCAGCCGTTGCTCAACAGGGTCGCCGCGGCGGCCCTTTTTCGTGAAATCAATCCGGCGGTGCGGCGCGGGCCGTATCGGCTGAAAGGGGAATATCATGGGTCTGTTCGATAGCGTATTGGGTAACATTCTGGGCGGCGGCGCCAACGGTGGCAAAGGCATCGATTACATCGCCATTATGCAGTGGGTTGAGCAACAAGGTGGCCTGCAGGCCATTTTGGACAAGTTCCGTCAGGGGCAGTTCGGCGATATCGTCGGCTCCTGGCTCGGCAATGGCGAAAACCAACCGATTACCGGCGATCACGTACAGCAGGCGTTGGGTAGCGATGCGATTAATCAGCTGGCTGAAAAGCTGGGTGTCGATCCGGCTCAGGCCTCCAGCACCATTGCACAGTTCTTGCCAACGGTCGCGGATGCCGCTTCGCCAAATGGCGAAGTGCAGCAAGACAGCAACGAACTGGGCGACATGGTCGGCAAACTGTTCAAATAAGGCTTATGCTCCCGGCGTCTGGCCGGGGGCATTCACTCCGCTAATTCCCTCGATCGCCATCAACGCCTGTTGCAGATGCGCCACCCAGGCGCGCACTTTCTCCGGAATAAATCGTAATGCGGGATAGACCGCGTGCAGCGCCATGGGCGGATAGCGGTATTCCGGCAATACGGGCACCAGCGCCCCTGTCGCCAGCTGCTCGCCGATCAACGGCCGCTGAGCGCCGCCGATACCAAGCCCTGCCTCGATGGCCGTCAGCAGCGATAGCGTATTGTTGGCGCGGAACGTGGGCCGCAGCGCCACTATTTCGGGGCCGTGCGGGCCGATCAGGGTGAGCGTATCCCCGTCGTTCAATCCGCTGTAGCGAATGTGCGCATGTTTTGCCAGCTCCGCCGGCGAGCGTGGCGCGCCATGCTCTGCCAGATACGCCGGTGACGCCACCAGCAGGCGTTGCAGTTCGCCCAGCCGTTTCGCCACCATGCCGGGCGCGTGCAGTTCGCCGAAGCGTAGCGCCACGTCGATGCCTTCGCCGATCACGTCGGCGCGCCGATCGTCCAGCAGCAGCTCGATGGTGAGGTCCGGGTGGCGCTGCTGGAAAGCGATGGCCAGCGGCGTGACGTGCCGCTGACCGAATCCGGTCGGTGCGTGAAGGCGCAGGTTGCCTTGCAGCCGGTGGCGCTGGCCGTGCAGCGCCTCTTCCGCTTCGTCGACCGCCGCCAGAATCGCTTTGAGGCGTTGATAATAACCGCTGCCGGCCTCGGTCAGGGAGACTGACCGGGTGCTGCGAAACAGCAGCTGCGCCCCCAGTTCCTGCTCCAGACCGGCGATTTGCTGACTGACCGCCGGCTGCGTCAAGCGCAGATCGCGAGCGGCGGCCGACAGGCTGCCCAGCTCCGCCACCCGCACAAAGGTTTTCATTGCGTTCAGCTTATCCATAGCGATTTTGCCTATAAATATTTCTTATTAGTGTTAGTGGAAAGTCTCGTCTACCGCAAGGGTCGCTAATCAATAACACTCAGGGCCTCGACAACCCGAGGAGTGACAAGATGAATGCAAAGCGGCAAGCGTTAGTGATCGGCGCCAATGGCGTGATAGGGCGCCGTTTGATTGAGGAGCTGACCGGCCAGGGCTGGCCCGTGGTGGGCGTCTCGCGCCGGGGTGGGCAACCGGCGCCTGGTGTGCGCCACCTGCAGGTGGATCTGCTGGATGCGGTGGCGACGCGCGACGCGCTGCGGCCGCTGAGCGCGGTTAGCCACGTTTTCTATGCCGCCTATCAGGATGCGCCGGATTGGGCGGGCCTGGTGGCGCCCAATCTGCAGATGTTGCAAAACGTCGTCGAGGGGCTGGAGCCGCTCGCGCCGGCGCTGGAGCATATCAGCCTGATGCAGGGCTATAAGGTATATGGCGCTCATTTGGGGCCGTTTAAAACGCCGGCGCGTGAAAGCGACGCCGGGCATATGCCGCCGGAGTTTAACATGGCGCAACAGCAGTATCTGGCGCAGCGTCAGGCCGGCAAGCGTTGGCATTGGAGCGCCATTCGCCCGAGCGTGGTGGGGGGCTTCTCCCTCGGCAATCCGATGAACCTGGCGTTAAGCATCGCGGTTTACGCGTCGATCAGTAAAGCGCTTGGGCTGCCGTTGCGTTTCCCCGGCAAACCGGGCGCTTACCACAGCCTGCTGGAAATGACCGATGCCGGGCTGTTGGCGCGTGCCACGCTCTGGGCGGCGACCGAACCGGCGGCGGCCAATCAGGCGTTTAATATCAACAATGGCGATCTGTTTCGCTGGAGCGAGATGTGGCCAAAAATCGCCGCTTACTTCGGGCTGGAATGCGCGCCGCCGCTGCCGATGCCGTTGGAGAGCATGATGGCGGACAAAGCGATGCTGTGGCGAGAGCTGGTGCAACGGCACAAATTGACCGAACCGGACTATCGCGCGGTGGCCGGCTGGCGTTTCGCCGACTTCGTCTTTTCCTGGGACTATGACATGTTCGCGGACGGCAGCAAGGCGCGGCGTTTCGGTTTCCATCAGTTTGTCGAAACCAAAGCCATGTTTTTCTCGCTGTTCGATGAGTTCCGCCGCCGCGGCATCATTCCCTGAGCGCGGCATCGGTTTCCCCGCAGCGCAGGCTGCGGGGAACGGTTTCAGAACGTCAACATGATCTTGCCGATGTGCTCGCTGGACTCCAGCAGCGCATGCGCGGCGGCGGCCTGTTCGAGCGGGAAGGTTTTAAAAATTTGTGGCTTCAGGACGCCGCGCTCCAGCAGCGGCCAAACCTTCTCGTGCAGATCGGCGGCAATCTGCGCTTTGTCCGCGACGCTGCGTGAGCGCAGCGTTGAACCGGTATGGGTCAGGCGTTTCAACAGCAGCGGCATCAGATTGAGCTCTTTTACCACGCCATTTTGCGTGCCGATTTGTACGATGCGGCCTTCCATCGCCGCGGCCTGATAGTTCTTGGCCAGATAGTCGCCGGCGATCAGATCGACGATCACATCGGCGCCTTTGCCGTCGGTGGCGTCTTTGGTGCGTGCGACAAAATCTTCGCTGCGGTAGTTAATCGCCACGTCGGCGCCCAGCGCCAGGCTGGCCTGGCGCTTCTCTTCGGAGCCAACGGTGGTGATCACCTGCGCGCAGAAGGCTTTTGCCAGCATGGTGGCGACCGTGCCGATGCCGGAGGTGCCACCGTGGATCAACACGGTTTCGCCGGCTTTGAGGTGGCCACGCTGGAACACGTTGACCCAGACGGTAAAGAAGGTTTCCGGCAGCGCGGCGGCCTCGGTCAGGCTCAGGCCTGCCGGCACCGGCAGCGCATTGCTTTCATGCACGGTGCAGTATTCGGCATAGCCGCCGCCGGCGATGAGGGCGCAAACCCGATCGCCGAGCGCGAAGTGGGTCACGCCTTCACCGATGGCGACGACTTCGCCGGCGATTTCCAGGCCGGGGATATCCGAAGCGCCGGGCGGTGGCGCATAGTTCCCCTGGCGCTGCAGCACGTCGGGGCGGTTAACGCCGGCGGCGGCGATTTTCACCAGGAGTTCGCCCGCTTGCGGGACGGGCACCGGGCGTTCGGTGACGACCAGAACCTCGGGAGCACCCGGTTGGCTGATCTCAATGGCTTTCATCGTGCCGGGCTGCGCTGCATTTGTTGACATGCTCATTCTCCTCATCGTGGCGGACGTGGTTATCCAGGCGGAACGCCCGCAATAAAGTCTGCTGTTAGCTTAGCGAAATCGAATGAGGTGCGCGTGGTCGAATAGAGCGGTTTTGCGAGGAAGGGAGGACGCCGCCGCGATGGGCGGCTGGATATCAATCGTTAGGGGGGATGCGGAACCCTTTTAACGAGACGATAAAGTGTTCTTTCCCTTTGGAGATCTTGGCGCCTTTATCGCACCACAGGCTGGCAAGCTGGAAGAAGTCATCGCTGCCGATATCGTAGGCCAGTTCGATTTTCTTGGCTGTGCCGGCGCGGATGAGCTTTTCTGCTTCCTGATGGTTTGCAGCTTTAATTATGGTCATGGGCGAAATCCTTGGTGTTAAGCCAGAGCGGATAATCGCGAATCATCATATGGCCATAGTGTGACAATTTTGTGATGAAAACATGACGGTCCACGAAGGCGCGGCGTGCGGCGTGCCGCGCCTTCGCGGTGTAAACACGTTATCGATTACCGATCGTGCGGGCGAACGAATGTACTTTTCTTCTGAGATTTTAAGTGTTTATAGAGCGAATAGCCCGCAATGCCGGCCAAGGCAGCCAAGAGGGCAAGGGATCCTGTGGCCATGAACATCACCTCCGAATAAGAATGGCAAGGAGGCGTATTTGTGACATTCATCACTTTACGGGGCAATGAGAGCAATCTGTAATCGGGAAACGGGCATGAGGGAGGAGCAAAAAAAAGCGCCTATAGGGAGGCGCATAAAGATTTGCAACACAGCTTGTTGTGTTCAACACCAGGAGGAGTGGTGAACTGGCGCTATTTTATGCAGCGGTGAGGGCGGCTGATATAGGTATTACTCCGAAAGCGCCGCTACCACTCATAGCCCAACTGAATGTTGTAATCGGGATCCTGATTGGTGGAGTAAGGATCGGATTGGCGGCGGCGATCGGTTTTCTTCACCGGGCCTTCATAGGCGGGATAAGGTTTGGCGCGCGGCTTGCTGCAGCCTGGATGATCGCATTCGATATCGACGCGAAAACCGTTCTTGTCGCGTGCCTCTGCCCAGGTAATCGGCGGTTTCGCCGCCTTGGGGGTCGGCCCCGGCGGAGCCACCGGTTTTGGGGGCGGGGAAACGCTGGGCTCTGGGGGCTGATAATTCAGCTCCAGCGCGCCCAGCGGGGCGCTGCAAGCGGCAAAGGCCAGCAGGGCGGTAACGCTGGCGGCCGGTAATGTGAGCCATCTCGGCATGGTGAATCTCCCTGAATGATTTCTTTGTGCAACTATAAAACAGCGTAACGATAATTACTATCATTTGTCTTGGCCGGTAAGGAGAAGACGCTCGGCGATAGCGTCGACAAACAGGGTCAAATCCTGTGCGTTTAGCCGAGGTAAACGGCACGACGAGGCGAAAAGAGTTGCTATTGCCGCCCGCTCGTGAGTTAATGCTTACCGGCCTGTGGTACAGACCTATTTATGCACGACATTTTGAGTAAAGTAGTTCAAATTAAAAGCGTTATCCCGGATAGCCCTTCTCTGACGAATTTCCTTTCCAGTGCCTCCATAAGTAACTGATGACCGGCTATATCGCCCATAGCGGCTTACATTTATTATTGAAGGAAGATAGACATGTCTAACCTGATCAAAGGTCAAGTGAAGTGGTTCAACGAAGCTAAAGGTTTTGGTTTCATCACCCCAGCAGACGGCAGCAAAGATGTATTCGTACACTTCTCTGCTATCCAGGATCAAGGCTTCAAGACCCTGGCTGAAGGCCAGAACGTACAGTTCTCTATCGAGAACGGTGCGAAAGGTCCATCTGCGGCTAACGTTACCGCTATCTAATTGGCGTCTACCGCTGATTGAAAAAAACCCGCTGCGGCGGGTTTTTTTATGCCTGCAATTCGGCGGTGCGCAAAAAAAAGCCCGCAAGTCTGCGGGCAAAAGTTCCTTGTTACTTCTTCATTTGCGAGCGCTTCTCTGGGGGGGAAACGCCTGAAGACAGGCTACGCGAGGCCGGCTTAAGATTCTGCGGCCAAACCGTTAAGAAAGTGAAAATCCGGGCGGCGGCTACGCTGATAGCAGAGGCCGGCGGGGCTAGAGCGGTGTCCATCGCCCCCGCTTTTGTAATACACTGACGGCAATCGCAAATAATGGGGAACGGTATGCAGGTTAACGATCGAGTGACGGTAAAAACAGACGGCGGCCCGCGGCGTGAAGGCGTCATTCTGGCCGTAGAGGTGTTTAACGAAGGCACCATGTATCTGGTTTCTCTTGACGACTACCCGGCGGGCGTATGGTTTTTTAATGAAATCGACAGCCGTGACGGCACGTTTGTGGAGCTCTGTCGCGAGCACGATGGACAGTAACTTCGGCTAATCTCATTAATTTGCTAATGAAATTGTCCATTTTGAGATTATTTCATTACGGTAAGATTTTTTTTATCGCCGGCAAAAAAATACCCGCTGCGCTAGCGGGGGGATAGCGCAGCAGGTATTCTTTTGGTGGTTCCAGTATCGGATATCCCGGTGACTTTATCCCCGGATATTTAACGGCCGACAAAACAGAGTGGGGGCATTCTCTGCGGCTCAACGGCTATTGACAAATATTCCACTGGTCAGCGTATCGGTCAAACGAACAACGTGGTAAATGATCTGCTTGTTGTGCGTCTTTATTTTCCGCTTGATGTTTCCCTTGTGGGAGGAGACCGTTTTGGCCTTTATTTGCATCTGGTCTGATATCTGGATGGTGCCTTGACCGGACATCCACATGCGTAACATGTTCGATTCGGTCTGGCTCAGCGTTACCGGCGTTTGGTCCAGAGAGGACTTTTCCGCCCGTAGGGACGTTCTCTCGAGATAGTGACTAAGTAGCTGATTCATAGTCTCTGGTTTGATGGATTTTGACGATATGATGACGTTCTTGCGAACATATAAATAATCGTCGAAATGTACATTGGTAATAGCCATGAAGATGAAGAATAACGTATCCGGGTGCAGTGAAATCACCCGTTTTATTCGCTCGGTGGCGTTTGCTTCGTGGATGAAGCAGTCCTCGTTAATAAACACCAGGCTCGGATTCAACTTGCTGCATTTTTCATGCAGGCTGTCAATATCCTCGATGGCATTAATATGGCGTTTTTTCACGCCATGCGAAGTCAGATAGTCGGTTAATCCCAATCTGGTATAGCTACATGAATCCATGATGATCGTTGGCATATCGCACCCCCACTTAAATCCGTTTTACTGCGGTAATATGAGAAAAAGCCTAAAAAGCCGAAAGGCAAAAATGGAGCAATAATTCAGTGTAGCGAGTGTTCTATCAATAAACACGACGGCACTCAATGATATTTTCATACTAAACTTATTAATCACATGAATCTATAAGTTTGGCTTAAGTCAGAGAGATTTGCTGCTCGCTCGGCGTCGACGCGATCGGCCTGACTTGCGCTTGGCACCCGTGCTTGCTGGCATTGCTTGCCGAGATTCTGTTCATCATGTCACGAAACAAAATTTTAGTTTGCTAGGAAAAGTCTTAAAAAAAATTCATGTGTTGGCTTTTTGAAGTTTTTCAGTGCGCTTTTTGAGCGCTTAAAAAGTGTTCTTTTGGTTTTTTTGTTTTTTTAACGATAAAAATCATTAAGTTGAATCCTACCCTTCCTCACTTGCTAATGATAATCACTTCTTTTTTTATCATAACAACCAACAAAAGTTAACGTTGTAGCTGAAATGTGTAGCTTAATTGTTGCTATAAATCACCGTTTTACAATGAGTTATCTGGATATTTATTTCGCTTGAAATAATTTTGGTGAATATTTAACGGTGATTGAGTTGTTTTTCTAAACTATCATCCTGTTGCCCGCGCCAGCGGGGCGGGGGCAGGTCGGAGTTGTCTCCGGCCCGCCTTGGTTTTAACTTGCCTTTCCACCTTTCAAAAGCAGGATGTCGCAGTGAGACAGAATCAATATGGGCAGCCAATAGGCGATGCCCTTCCTCATTGGCAGCCGGCAGGCCTGCCCGGGCACAGGTTGCTGCAAGGGCGGTTTTGCCGCCTTGAACCCCTTAGCCTCGAGCGCTGGGGGGATGAGCTCTATCGGGCTTACCAAACCGCCGAGGACGACCGAGACTGGACCTATCTGTTTTGGGAACGGCCGCAGACGTGCGAGGATTTTCAGCGTTATCTCCAGGCTCAGGCGTCCAGCGCTGACAGGAACACGATGGTGGTGGTCGATCAGGCGAACGGGCGCGCCGTGGGGACCTGCGCTTTTTTGCGCATCGATCCCGGCAACGGCGTGGCCGAACTGGGCACCATCAACTGGTCGCCGCTGATGAGGCGCAGCGTGCTGGGCAGCGAGGCGATTTTCCTGATGCTGCGGCATCTGTTTGACGATCTTGGCTATCGGCGCTGCGAATGGAAGTGCGATAGCCTCAATTTGCCTTCGCGCCAGGCCGCCGAGCGCTTGGGTTTCCGTTACGAAGGCACTTTCCGCCAGGCGGTTGTCGTCAAAGGACGCACGCGCGACACCGATTGGCTGTCGATCATCGACGCGGAATGGCCGGCGCGACACGCCGCCTTTGCCGCCTGGCTGTCGCCGGATAACATCAGCGATGACGGGCGGCAAGCGCGGCGTTTGCAGGCTTTCCAACTCGGGTAGCGCCGCGCGCCTTAGGCCGTCTCTGGCAGGCAGTGGCGCAGCGAGTCCAGCGCCAGCCGGATGTCCCGTTCCTCCGTCATCCAGTTGACCAGCGCGGCGCGGATCCCCGGCTGATGGTTATAGGTCGTTGGGGTGCAACGCACCACGCCGTGCCGGTTCAGGCGCTCAAGAAAGCGATCGCGCGCCGCTTCGCTGTCGCCCAGCGGGCGGCTGAGCGCGAAGCACACCACGTTCAAATTCACCGGCGCCAGCAAATGGAAGCCGTCGTCGGCCGCTAACGCCGCCCCCAGCGCCTGCGCCAATTGGACGTTGCGCTCGACGATATCCCGTATGCCGCTGCGGCCATAGGCTTTCAGCGTCAGCCAGAGCGGCAGGGCGCGAAAGCGCCGCGAATTTTCCGGCGTCAGATGCAGATAGTTGTCCGGCCGCGGCGTCGGCGCTTCCAGGTAGGCCGAATGGTTCTGAAATACCTGCATCTGCAGATCCAGATGGCGGGTAAATTGGATTGCGCTGTCATAAGGCACGTTCAGCCATTTGTGTGCATCGACGGTGATGGAGTCCGCCTGTTGCCAGCCTGCGAGTCGCGGTGCATACAGCGGCGAACAGGCCGCCACGCCCCCGAAGGCCGCATCGACATGCAGCCAAAACGGATAACGCTCCCGCAGCGCCAGCAGACGCGGCAGATCGTCGAAAGCGACGGTGTTGACCGTGCCGGCGCTAGCCAGCACCAACGTGGGGCGGCCCTCGCCGGCGGCGAGCTGCCGCTCCAGCGCCGCCATATCCATGGCCTCAGACTCCGGCAGACTGGCGACGGTCGTCAGCGCGTCGCGGCCGATGCCGAGCATGCTGAGCGCCTTTACGCTGCTGGAATGCGGATTGGCCGCCAGCACCCGGATGGGCCCCAGCGCCGCCAGGCCCCGTTGGGCAATATCCACGCCGTGCTGTTGGCCCAGCCACTGCCGGCCAATGGCCAGCCCGGCGAAATTGGCCATGGTGGCACCGCTGACCAGGCTGCCGCTGAACGCTTCCGGCAGGCCCAGCAGGGATTTCAACTGCGTCACGGCGGCCAGCTCGATCGCCGCGGCGATCGTATCATGGCTGAGCTGGCTATTTTGGTCTGTCACGCTAACCAGCCAGTCCGCCGCGACCGCCGCCGGGGTGCCACCGCCGGTGACGAAGCCGAAATAACGCGGGCCGGCGCTGGCGGAAATGCCCGCCTGATAACGCTGCCAAAAGTCATCCAGCGCCGCCAGGGCGCCTTCACCGTTTTCCGCCAGCCGATCGTCACCGGGTTGCAGCTGCTGTTGCGCGAGCGGTGGGCAGACCGATCGCTGCTGCAGCCCGGCCAGAAAATCTTCCGCCAACTGGCGGGTGTGGTCGAGGATCTGCGGAAACTGTGTAAGATCCTGTTGTAAACGTGGGTGCATGGCGGCTCCGAAAGCATCAGGGATAGATGGTATAAACATAGAACAGTTGCCTGCGGGCCAAAATCGATGAAAAATAACCTTTTTGGATAATCCGGCTAACCAGTGATGAGTGAACGCCTTCCCCTGCACGTCTTGCCGACCTTCGTTATCGCCGCCAGGTTGGAGAATTTGCGCGCCACGGCGCAGCAGGTGCATTTAACGCATGGTGCGGTCAGCCAGCAAATCCAGCTGCTGGAGCAGGCGGTCGGCTATCCGCTGTTTGAACGGCGCGGGCGCGGTGTGCGTCTGAATGCGGCCGGGAAAGAGATGCTGGCGGCGGTAGAGCCGGCGCTGCAGGCGCTGCAGCAGGGCGTTGCCCGCGCCCGGCGCGCGGCGGCAAGCCAGACGCTGCGTATCAGCGTGCTGCCGTCTTTTGCCCATTACTGGCTGTTGCCGCGCCTGCCGGCCTTCCATGAAGCCTGCGCCGATATTGCGCTGGATATCGATGCGTCGCTGACATTGCAGGATCTGTCGCAGCGCGGATTCGATGCGGCGATCCGCATCGGTAACGGTCAGTGGGCGGGACTGCAGGCACAGCGCATCGCGTCGGGCGATGTGCTGCCGGTCGCCTCGCCGGACATGGCGCGGCAGTGGGGAACGGCATTCGAGAACGGCGGCGATGTTCCCTTGCTGGAGCACGACGTCAGCCCCTGGCGCGCCTGGTTCAATACGCAAGGGCGCTCGCTGTGCGGGCGCCAACAGGCGTTGTTTAACGATGCCGGATTGTTGATTCGCGCGGCCGAGCAGGGGTTCGGCATCGCGCTGGCGAAAAAGCTGCTGGTGCAGGATGCGATCGCCGCCGGGAGGCTGGTGGCGCTGGCCGCGCCCTGTCGCCTGAGCGAGGACGACGTTTATCTGGTGTGGCCGCAGACCGCCGGGTTGACGCCGGCGGTCTTGCGGTTGCTGCAGTGGCTGCAGCAACAGTTGGCGGCTATTTAACGGCGCAGCCAAGCCGGCTGCGAGGTGCCGAGCGCGGTCGCCGGCAGCGCCCATTGCAGCGCCGTGCCCTGCAGGCTTAACGGGGCGCGCAGACGTTGCGCGGCGCCCCAGTCGGTCAATTCCGTTTCCGGATTTTCGTCGGCGGGGCCGGCCGGCGCCAGGGCTTGTGGCCGATAATGCGCCGGATAGGGATGCGCCAGCAGCAGTTGCGCCGTGCGCGCCAGCGACAGCCTTGCGTGGTAGCCGGTGCCGCGGTTCAGGCGCTGCGCCATACCGGTTAGCACCGCCGCCGCCATCAAATAGCCGGTGGCGTGGTCCAGAGCCTGTACCGGCAGCGGCACCGGCAAACTGGCGCTGCGCCAAACCATGCCCGCTTCCGCCAACCCGCAGCTCATCTGCACCAGGCTGTCAAAACCGCGCCGGGTGCGCCACGGCCCGCTCCAGCCGTAGGCATTCAGACAGACGTCGATCAGGCCCGGCGCCAGCGCGCGTCTTTCCTCCGCGCCATAGCCCAACTTCTCCAGCGCCCCGGCACGGTAGCCATGTACGATCACGTCGGTGTTTCTCAACAGATGTTCAAACGTATGGCGATCGTGCGCATTGGTCAGGTTGAGGCGCGCGCTGCGCTTGCCCAACATCACCTCGTGCTCGACGCCGGGCTCATCCCAACCGTAAGGATCGATGCGCAGCACGTCGGCACCCAAACCGGCGAGAAAACGGGTGGCGATCGGCCCGGCGAGAATGCGTGTCAGATCCAGCACCCGTACGCCGTGCAGCGGCCGGGCTATGGGCAGCGCCCAACCCGGCGGCGGCGCTTCCGGCTGCAGCGAGGTGTGAATCAAGGGTTCGAGCGCCACGCTCTTGCCCTGAATATGTTGCCGCCACGCGGCCGCCGAGCGCATTTGGGCCGCACAGCCGCCGGCTTCGATCACTGCCTGCTCCAGCTCGCTCTTTTTCCAGCTCAGCACGCGCGCCGCCAGCGTGCCTTTGTCCGATGCCGGGCCCAGCACCTGTTCCACCGCCCGCCGATGGTGCGGCGCATTGGTATGCAGGCGTATCCAGCCGTCTGCCGTCTCGTAGTCGCCGGCCAGGGCGTCCCAGGCCGCAGGCAGTGTCCAACCCAGCGGACGCAGCGTCCAGCCGAACCAGAGCGAGGCCAGGCGTTGATCGATCCAGACCTGCGGCGCTTCGGTTGCCTCGCGGCGAAGCAAGTCGGCGCAGGCCAAACCGGCGGCGCTCCAGGCGGCGGTAGCCAATTCGGTGACGGGAAAAGCCGAAGGCAATGCGCCGGTACCGCTTATGGTTAACCGGTCGCAGGGCGCGGGGCGCTGCCCGAGGCTTTGCCAAATCTCGTCGAGCAGAGTGTGGATCAGAGGCGTCATCGGCCACTCCTTGCGGGTCGTCGGAAACATAGCCTAGCGTAGACCACCGCCGGCGACCTTGCTAAGGCGCAACGTCGAACGTACGGCCGTCGGCCAGCTTGGCGCGCAGGCTGTGGGCCGCTACGCCGGCGAACGGCTGCGCGCTGAAGTTGGCGGTCAGCGTCGACCCGTCGCTAAACGTCGTCTGTTGCACCCAGCCGTCCCGATCGAGCCAGCGGAAGTCGGTCAGCGCTTTGTCCCACAGGGCCTGATGCAGCGGCCGGAAGGCGGCGTCGGCGCGTTTGATCGCCGGCAGGCGGGCCGCCAGGGTGGCGCGGCTCAGATGGAACATCGGCGCAGTGTTGTACAGCTGGCTGAGCAGACTGCGGGTGGTCTGAACGTCGCTGAACTTCAGATTGTCGTAATTCCAGTGGTGGCTGCTGACGATCGCATCGTGGAAAACGGCCTGGTACAGCGGCAGGCGGTAACGCGGATCGAATTCGACGGTGCGGTAGGGCTGTTTCACCTTGGCGGGGCGGAAGAAAAACGCCGGTTGGGCGTTGGGCCACCAGGCGCCGAGATAATAGGGCGAGGATTTATCCTGATTCATCTGTTTATCGCCCCAGCCGAATCCCCAGGTTTCCATGCCGTGGGCGAACATCAGGCTGCGGGCGGTCACCGCATTGCCGTCCTCCGAGCCGAGCGGCAGCTTAAGGGTGGCGCTGAACCAGGCCAGCCTGGCGTTGCGCGCTTCGGCCATTTGCGCCGCGCCGGTCGGGTGGTCGGGCTGATAGTCGTCGGAGACCATGCCGGTGCCGTCCACGTCGAGAAACAGGCTGTTCAACCCGGCCAGTTGCACCAACTCGCGCATGCGCTGTTGAGAATAGGGCAGGACGCAGCCCGGATTGAGGTAGTAACCCTGTTTGCCGAAGCCGGGTTTCTTGCTGCCGTCGGCGCGCACGATGGCGCAGGTTTCCCGCAGCGCCGTCGGCAGTTGCGCGGTGAGCCAGCTGTCGTTCACGCCGCGTGGAATGGCGGTATCGTAGGAGTCGTAGCTGGCGATCAGATAGCCGGCCGCTTTGGCGGCGGTTACCGCCTGCGGGTGCAGGAAGGCGGCGGTCCAGTTATCGGTGCCCAACCACAGGCGCGGCAAACCGGCCTGGCGCAGCGCATCGATCACCGGTTTGGCCAGCCCTTGCCCCCAACGGTCCACCGGGGTTAACCAACGCCCCAGCTCTCGCTGTGCCCGCTCCCGCACCGCAGCTGCCTGGCGCTGCTGTGCCTGCAGAAAATCGGCGTCGTCCGGCGTGGCGCCCAGCGGAATTTGTGCCGTCAACGCCTGGTTGATGCCGTCGATCAGGGGCTGTTGCTGCCAGCCCTCCGGTGTTTTGCCCGCCAGCTGCAGCAGGAGCTTTCTGCTCTCGGTATCCATTTGTTGCCGCAGCCCGGCGGCGGCCGGAGAGGCAAGGTAGAGCAGCAACCCCGGCCAATCTTTGACGTCTTCCGCCGCCAGCAGTTTGTCGCCCCACAGGTAGACATGGGTGGCACCGATCAGCTTTTCGCCTTCGGGCGCCTGCTTTATCTTCTCGCGCAGGCTGCTGAACTGGCCGCTTTGTTGCAAATAGTCGCGGTAGCGGCGGGCGCCGGACAGCGGGGTGTCGCCGACGTGCAGCAGCACCTCGAATGCCTGCTGTTGGTTGAAGCGGTTGAACTGATGCCCGGCGCGCATCTCCAGCTTTTCCTGCGCGGCGACGAAAGTGACCCGGTTGCTGAACGGCGTCAACATCAGCCAGCTGTAGACCTTGCCCTGGTATTGCTGGCTCCACAGCGGCAGCTTCAGATCCCAGTTGGTATCCAGCGGCGTCATTTCCGCCGTCAGGTAATGGCGCCAGACCGCGTCGTCGAGCGGAATGCGGCTGCCTTCGCCGATCGGCAGCAACAGCGTTTCCGCCTGCGGCGGCAGGCGATACCAGTTCAGAAGCTGTGGCCGGTCGCTGCTGAAGCTCAGGCGCAGATCGCCGTCCTCCAGCCTGGCGCTAACCTTGACCGCGCTCTGTGGCCAGCGCCAGCTGGCGCGTTGTGGCGACGCAGTGAGATCCGCCACCGGTTGCGCGGGCTGCGCCAGATTGACCGGCACAGCGCCGGCGGCAATGCGCAGCGTGGCGGGATCGAGTTCAAACTGCGCGTCGCCTTGCTGCAGCAGCAGGGCATCTGCGGGAAAGCTGACGAGCAGCGCGAGCGCGAGCGGGGAAAGCCGGTGTTTCATCGGGGGCGTCCTTGAAAGATGAAGGAGAGCAGTTTACCGATAAGCGCACTGGCGCCCAACGTTGTCGCTGCCTAATTGTGACATCGAAATATGATCGCGGTATTCCAGTTTATTTTTCGTTTAATAAATTAGCCTTTACTTCATTACCTGACGTCACTATACTCAGCCAAAATTTCGGTGGAGAAACCCAATTGGACAGTTGTAGTTGTAATAAAACAAATAAGGCAAGCTGACCAATTCTCTTCTGATTTGTTGCTTGCCGTTATCGGCGGGCAGCACCCCTCTCCAGTTATTCCTGAGCTGTGCATACCCGAATAAAAAACGTGTCCTGAGGCCTGACGGTTTCAGGTGAATTGAGTTGGACGTTATTATGGTATTCTGCAGCCACAGCCTTTTCCCTCCAGGCACAGCACGCTGATTCGCTGATTTATTTTCGGCGCGACTTTGCGTGTGCTAAAGAGCACATGATTTTATCTCCTGCGGTTAATTAAGGGGACAGTCATGGCTATGACTCCTTTCGTTTTAAATTTATTGCTGGCAATGTGCCTGGGCGCGGTGATTGGCGCCGAGCGCCAGTGGCGCCAACGTATGGCCGGCCTGCGCACCAATGCGCTGGTAGCGACCGGCGCGGCGGTCTTTATTCTCAGCTCCATGTCCACCGATCCGGCCAGCGCCGGCCGCGTGGCCGCGCAGATTGTCTCGGGTATCGGCTTCCTCGGCGCCGGCGTTATCATGCGGGAAGGGCTGAACATTCGCGGCCTCAACACCGCCGCCACGCTGTGGTGTTCGGCGGGGATCGGCGTCCTGTGCGGCCTGGGCCAGCATTGGGATGCGGTGGTCGCCACGCTGGTGATCCTGTGCGCCAATATCCTGCTGCGCGAAGCCGCGCAGCGCATCAACCTGCAGCCGCACCAGCAGGCGACCGATCTGGAACTGTGCTATCGCATTCAGGTGACCTGCGGCGAACAGGATGAAATTCTGGTGCGCACCCTGATTCTGCAGGCGCTGAACGGCGTCGCCTTGCGGCTGCAGTCCTTGCGCAGCGCCGATATTTCCAGCCCGGGTCAATTGGAAGTGTGCGCGGAAATTACCGCTACGCCGGCTGCGCAAAAAGAAATTGAGGGTATTGTCTGCCGCGTCAGCCTGGAAAAAAGCGTGAGTGCCGTTCGCTGGCGCGTCGCGTCTGAATTACCGGTCTGATTAATTATATAAATATTTACTAACTTGATTATATGTTCAGGTTTATTCAGGCGCGCCTGAATAACGCGGAGCATTAAGGAGGCGTTATGGACGATGACCCCGGAAGGGAAATGATTTCTGCGTGGCTGACAGGGTAATCACGCTATTCAGTCACGCTAATTAAAAAATTCCACTCTGCGCAGAGTCACCTGTTTATCGGGCGGGATATCCCTGTGCGCAGAACGAAAATAAGAGAATAGCGTTATGACTCAGATTAATGAAAGAACGCGTCGCCGTGATAAAGACGCGGTGACCTACGCCATTGCGCAAGAGGCGACCAACAGCATCGCCCAAACGCTGGCGAACCTTAAGTGCAACCGCAACGGCTTGACCCAGGACGATGCCGATGAGCGGTTGGAGCAGTTCGGCGCCAACCAGGTCGCCCACGACAAGGCGCCGCATGCTTTGATTCAGCTGATCAAGGCCTTTAACAACCCGTTTATCTTCGTGCTGATGGTGCTGGCTGCGATCAGTTTCTTTACCGATTATTGGCTGCCGCGCCAGAGCGGTGAAGAAACTGAACTCACCGGCGTTATTATCATTCTGACCATGGTCACGTTGAGCGGGCTGCTGCGTTTTTGGCAGGAATACCGCACCAACAAAGCGGCGGAAGCGTTGAAGTCGATGGTGCGCACCACCGCCACGGTGCTGCGCCGCAGCAGCTACAGCGCGCATCCGCTGACGCTGGAAGTGCCGATCCGCGAACTGGTGCCGGGGGATATCATTCAGCTCTCCGCCGGTGACATGGTGCCGGCCGACGTGCGTCTTATCGCCTCGCGCGATCTGTTCATCAGCCAGGCGATTTTGACCGGCGAAGCGATCCCCATCGAGAAATACGATGCGATGGGCAACGTGGCGCAGAAGTCGAGCGACGGGGAGGTATCCAGCGAGAACGCGCTGCTTGAGCTCTCCAACATCTGCCTGATGGGCACCAACGTCGCCAGCGGCACCGCCACGGCGGTGGTGGTGGCGACCAGCGGGCGCACCTACTTCGGCTCGCTGGCCAAGTCGATCGTCGGTTCGCGGGCGCAAACCGCGTTCGATCGCGGGGTGAACAGCGTCAGCTGGTTGCTGATTCGCTTCATGCTGGTGATGGTGCCGGTGGTGTTGCTGATCAACGGCTTCACCAAAGGCGACTGGAGCGAGGCGGCGCTGTTCGCATTGGCGGTGGCGGTCGGCCTGACGCCGGAAATGCTGCCGATGATCGTCAGCTCCAACCTGGCGAAAGGGGCGATCGCCATGTCGCGCCGCAAGGTGGTGGTGAAGCGCCTGAACGCCATTCAGAACTTCGGCGCCATGGACGTGCTCTGCACCGACAAGACCGGCACCCTGACCCAGGATCGCATCATTCTCGAGCACCACATCGACGTCACGGGCGCCAGGGATAACGAGGTGCTGCACCTGGCCTGGCTGAACAGCTTCCATCAGAGCGGCATGAAGAACCTGATGGACCAGGCGGTGATCCGCTTCGGGCGCGGCAAACCGGGGATCGAAGCCCTGGGCCGTTTCAGCAAAGTGGATGAGCTGCCGTTCGACTTCGTGCGCCGCCGGCTGTCGATCGTGGTGGCGGATGAGAATGGCAAGCAGCAGCTGATCTGTAAGGGCGCGGTAGAGGAGATGCTGGAGATCGCCACTCACGTGCGTGAAGGCGACAAGACGCTGGAACTGGACGACGCGCGCCGTGCGGCGCTGCAGGCGCTGGCCCGCGAGTATAACGAAGACGGCTTCCGCGTGCTGGTGCTGGCGACGCGCGAGCTGGACGCGCAACGCCCGGCCGACCCGCTGAGCGTGGCCGACGAGCGCGACATGGTGGTGCAAGGGCTGCTGACTTTCCTCGATCCGCCGAAGGAGAGCGCGCAGCAGGCGATCGCCGCGCTGCAGGAAAACGGCGTGACGGTGAAGGTGCTGACCGGCGACAACCCGGTGATCACCTGCAAGATTTGTCGCGACGTTGGGCTGGAGCCGGGTGAACCGCTCTCCGGGCTGCGAATTGAGCAGATGGATGACGAAGAGCTGGCGCGCGAAGTGGAGCAGCGCACGGTCTTCACCAAGCTGACGCCGCTGCAAAAATCGCGGGTGCTGAAAATGCTGCAGGCCAACGGCCATACCGTCGGCTTCCTCGGCGACGGCATCAACGATGCGCCGGCGCTGCGCGACGCCGACGTCGGCATTTCGGTCGACACTGGCACCGATATCGCCAAGGAATCGGCGGACATCATCCTGTTGGAAAAGAACCTGATGGTGCTGGAAGAGGGGGTGATCAAAGGGCGCGAGACCTTCGGCAATATCATCAAGTATCTGAACATGACCGCCAGCTCCAACTTCGGCAACGTGTTCTCGGTGCTGGTGGCCAGCGCCTTCATCCCGTTCCTGCCGATGCTGGCGATCCACCTGTTGATTCAAAACCTGATGTACGATATTTCCCAGCTGTCGCTGCCGTGGGACAAGATGGATAAAGAGTTCCTGCGCAAGCCGCGCAAGTGGGACTCCAAAAACATCGGGCGCTTTATGCTGTGGATTGGGCCGACCTCGTCAATCTTCGATATCACGACGTATGCGCTGATGTGGTACGTGTTCGCCGCCAACAGCGTGGAACACCAGGCGCTGTTCCAGTCCGGCTGGTTCATTGAGGGGCTGCTGTCGCAAACGCTGGTGGTGCATATGCTGCGCACCCAGAAGATCCCGTTCATTCAGAGCACCGCGGCGCTGCCGGTGTTGCTGACCACCGGGTTGGTGATGGCGCTCGGCATCTACATTCCATTCTCGCCGCTCGGCGCCCTGGTTGGCCTGCAGCCGCTGCCGTGGGAATACTTCCCGTGGTTGGCCGCTACGCTGGTCAGCTACTGCGTGGTCGCGCAGTTGATGAAGCGTTTCTATATCCGCCGCTTCGGCGAGTGGCTCTAAGCCGCCTCGGCGTTCACTTCGGGGGCGAAATTCTTCGCCCCCGCACCCCTACAGCAGTTTGTTGACCAGCAGGCCGAGCATGATGGTCAGCGTGAAGGAAAACAGCGTGCCGAGCAGCACATACTCGGTGCGCATCTTATCGTCGCTCTGGCGCAGATCGCCGAAACGAAAGATGGATTTGGCCGCCAGCAAAAAGCCGATCGCCGGGATTTGCCCCAGTAGCACAAAGGTCAGGATCAGCGTTCTCTCCAGATAGCCAATCTGTTTGCCCGCGCGCAGCAGCGAGTCGTTGTCGGCCTTGGCCGAAGGCGGCATTTGCGGCGTCCAGCGCGCCAGCAGCTGCCCGATCAGCAGGCTCATCGGCAGATAAATCAGACTGTAGGCCACCAGAACCAGGCCGGTTTGCCAACGCCCAAGTTGCCGCCCCAGCGCGGCGAGCAGTTCACCGGCGTTCGGCGTCAGCCCCAGCCACAGCAAGGCGATCACCGCCAGGTGCAATCCCTGATCGAGCAGGAAACTGCGGGCCGGGCTCAGGCGGCTCATCGCGGTGACTTTCAGCAGATCGATCAGGTAGTGGCTGACGGCGATGACCAGCAGGCTGGCCAGCACCTGAAATGAGGAAAGCCCGCCGTGCAGCAGGCCGAAACCGGCCACCACCCAGGCGGCCAGCACCCCGTGCAGCAACGCGTGCAACACCAGAAAACGTGAACGTGCGCGATGTTGGATTTTATCTTCCACCCAACTCAGCGGCTGCAGCGGAAAATCCGCCAGCAGATGGACGAGCAACAGCCAGGCCAGCAAGGGCGCATAGGTCAGATCCATAGTCAGACGATCCTGTTAATGGCGTGAATAAACCGCATGATTTCCTCGTAGGCCGCGCGTTTTAGCGCGGCGGAGACCGTGGAGGCGGCTTTCTGCAGCTGCTCCGCCACGGCGGCGCCGCTGTCGGCGAACATTCTCGCCTGAACGATGCGCGCTTCGGCCTGTGACAGGCGGCCAATCACATGATCTAACATCGGCAGCAGATCGCTGACAATGGCGTTTGTCCGATCGTTGTCGGTTTTCAGAGCCAGCCGGCAATTTTTTGCCATGGCGTCCAGCGCGCTGCCGGAGTTGATAAAGGCGCTGCCGTAACCGGCGGCGTCGGGCCGTTGGCTGCCCAGCCCGATGGCGATGCGCGCATCCCAGTGCGCGGCACCCATCGCCCGCAGCGCGAGGCGAATGTACACCGCCAGCAGCAGCCCGTCCTCCGGGGCGGCCTGCGCCTGAAAGGCATCGCCGCGAAAGATTTCCACCTGATGCAGCCGCCCGTCGCGCCGTAGCCGATCGAGCAGGCTATGCAGCCCATTGAGGTAGTTGACGGTGTCTGACCGGCGAGAATCGACCAGATCGCCGCTGATAACGCTGATTGGCGTCGGCATGGCGTGTTCCGTTGTTTGCAGAGGGATGACTATAAATTCGCACCTGGATACGAATATGTCAATAATTCGCCTGTGTATGCGAATTTATCAGGTTTTCGCCTGTGAAGACGAAACGAGGCAGAGTGGGGAGTGGGGGATGAACGGCCGGGAATGCGCGGGCCTGTCAGGCTCGCCACCGGCGGCGTAGGGGGAAAGTGGCCGGCGACCGGCCGTTCAGAAGCTTTTAACCAGCACCTCACGCGGCATTTCGCTGCCGTGTTTCAGCAGATGCTCAAACGAACGTTCGCTGTTTTTCAGCTGCTGCAAAAACTCTTGCGGCGACAGATCGTGTTTTTTGCCGCTCATGTAAGCCAGCGCCAGTTCTTTTGCCTGATAGCGGGAGAAGTTGTACATGGTGTCCTCGATACGGTGAATGTCAGTGCCCACGATTGTAGCGAAAGAGCACATAATGAACAGTGGCTTTAGCGTATGGAATCGATAGCTGAAACTTAACTTGCCGGCTGCAACAGCTCGTCGCACAGGCGCTTGATCACCTGAGCCTGCGGCAGGCCGTTGTGCAACATCTGACGGATATGCTCCGAATCGCTGATGCCCTGGCGGACATGGCGCTCGACCGCCTGCAGCATGGCCCGATCCTCCTGTCGCTCGGCGCAACCGCTCAGCGCTTCGAGCGTGTGCAGGATGTGGGCGGTCAGGCTGCTGCGGCGCAGCGTCGCGGGATCGACGTATTCGGCGGCGAAACCGCTGCGATAGGCGTTGATCTTGTTGTAATGGGTGAAGGCATCGTATTCCGGCGCGATCGGCGTCCGGCGCCGCAACAGAAAATCAGCCAGCAGACGGCAGTAACCGACCAGCAGCACGGCGTGCGCGAGGCGCAGCGGCGTATCGCAGATGCGGATCTCCACCGTACCCAGCTCCGGCTTTGGCCGCGCATCCCAGTAAATATCCTTGACGCTTTCAATCACGCCGGCGGCGTTCAGCCGTTCGTAGTAGGCGTTGAATTCGCGCCAGCTGTAGATGTGTTCCAGGCATCCGTAGTTGGGGAAGGAATTCTGGGCGCTGAAACGGGAGCTGGCAAAGTGCGTGTCGACGCCCTGATACAGCGGCGACGAAGCGCTGAGCGCGATCAGCTGCGGAAAATAGGGCGTCAGCGCATGGCACAGGTACATTGCCTCGTCCCCGTCGTTGACGCCGAGGTGAATGTGTTGGCCGAACACGCAGGCCAGCTTGGAGAGATAGCCAAAGCGGCTGGCCAACTGCCTGTAGCGCGCGCTGTCGCTGATGACCTGTTTGCGCCAGTCGTTGCTGAGATGGCGGCCGCCGCCGCAGACGTCGCAGCCCAGGCGCTGTGCGCTGCGCCGGACGGTATCCGTCAGGGTGCGCAGCTCGGCGTGCAGCTCATCGAGATCGCGATGCACCGAACTGTTCAGCTCCACCATCGATTTGGTGAGCTCATGTTTGACGCGCCGGCGATCGCCGACCGCGCTGACTACCCGATCGGCCCGATCGGTGAGATCGTAGCGCTCGTCATCGACCAGCTGCAGCTCTATTTCGGTGCCGATGGAGAGCCTTTCCGAACGTTTGAATGTGAGCGGCATGGTGCCTCCCCCCAATACGCAACGTTCATTCAGTATAAGTCGCGGGGGGAGGCTTTGCCGCAGAAGGAGGGCTTAATGCAGTTCGGCGCCGCTGCGGTCGGCCAGCGCTTCCAGCAGCGGAGCGGAAGGCACGAAGAACAGGGTGCCGGTCACCGCGTGGCTAAAATCGAGCAGCCGATCGTAGTTGCCGGCCGGGCGGCCGATAAACATGTTTTCCAGCATCTGCTCGATCGGCTGCGGGGAGCGCGCATAGCCGATAAAGTAGGTGCCGAATTCGCGCAGGCCGGGGCGGCCGAACGGCATGTTGTCGCGCAGAATTTTCACCTCGTTGCCTTGCTCGTCGGTGATGGTGGTCAGCGAACTGTGCGATGACGACGGTTTGACCGCTTCATCCAGCTCGATGTTGGACTGCTTATGGCGGCCGATGATCTTCTCCTGCGTTTCCACGCTGAGCGAGTTCCAGCCCTGCATATCATGCAGGTATTTTTGCACCAGCACATAGCTGCCGCCGCTGAACGCCGCGTCTTCGTCGCCGATCACCGTGTAGTCGAAGGCTTCGTGCCCCTCCGGGTTCTCCGTACCGTCGACGAAGCCGATCATGGCGCGCTGATCGAAGTAACGGAAGCCGTGCACCTCTTCAATGACCGTCACGGCGTCGCCGAGCTTGCCGACCAGCTGCGAGGCCAGTTCGAAACACAGATCCATTTCATCGGCGCGGATATGCAGCAGGATATCGCCGGGCGTGGCGACGGCGACGCGTTCCCCGCTGCCGATCGGGCTGAACGGATGCAGCTGGCGAGGGCGCGGCGCGCCAAACAGCGTATCCCAGGCTTCGGAGCCGAAGCCGCAGACGCAGGTGAGGTTGCCCGCCGGCGCGCGTTTGCCGACCGAGCGCACCACGGCGGCGATGTCGCCGCACCAGGCGCGCACCGCCGCCAGATGGGCGGGAACGGGCGACAGGGTGGCGACGATGAAGATGGCATGGCGCGTCACCGGCGTGAATACGGCTTGCGGCGGGTGGTTATTTGCATTCATTGCATTCGGCTCCAGTGTGTTCGGGTGAAATAGGTCAAATCAAATTAAAGTGCTCGTCGGGTTTCATCGGCGGCGGCAGCGGGCTTTGGTCGTTCATTTCCAGCAGGTTACGCTCGATGGTGTTGCAGATGGCGTTTAACGGCAGATGGTTGGCCGATACGCCGAACGGATCCTCCAGCTCTTCGGCCAGTGAGTCCCAGGATAAGAAGGTATAGGAAATGAACACCGAAACAAACGGTGTCATGTAATGCAGGTCGGTCACCAGGGCAAAAGGCAACAGGCTGCAGAACAGGTAAACGGTGCGCTGCAGGATCAGGGTATAGGCGAACGGCACCGGCGTGCTGGCGAGCCGTTCGCAGCCGCCGAGGGCATGGGACAGTTCGCTCAGCTTGTTGTCGAGCAGCTCGAAGGTGATGTCGCTCAGCAGCCCCTGGCGGCGCAGCTTGCCGATCTCCTGGCCCAGCATCAGCAGGATGCGGTTGGTCGGCATCGGGCTGGCGATCACTTCCGCCAGCTCTTTGCTGGTGAGGTTGTGGTACAGATCGGCGGTCGGATCGGTGGCGCGCAGCTGATGCTTCAGGCTCCAGCTGAAGGCGATCAGCAGCTTGGCGACCTTCTGATGCACCGCCGGTTCGTCCGGCAGCAGGCTTTTGATCTGGCGCAGCAGGGATCGCTCGGTAATCAGCAGCGAGCCCCACAGGTTGCGCGCTTCGACAAAGCGGCTGTAGCCGGCGTTATTGCGAAAGCCGAGAAAAATGGCGATGGCGATACCCAGCAGGCTGAACGGCGCGATGGTTAAATGTACGCCGAGCTGCTCGTACCATTGATAGCTGATCACCGCCACTATCGACATCAGTACGTTCAGCGACAGACGAAAGGTGATCTTTGACAGCACGGAACCGTGCCAGGCGAACAGGCGAATAAACCAGTTCTGGTTCGGGCGAATGATCATGACGTGGGGCTTCCTGGTGTTCTGCTATTGAGAATAGTCGATTCTTGTCCGGCGGCGTTAGGCCGCCGGCGTCGATTGCCAGAGCCGCTGCGGATGCGTATAGACGGTAGCGCGCCCCGGCTTGCTGAAGCCCACCAGCGTCAGGTTGCTGCGCTCGGCCACCTCGACCGCCAGGCGGGTGGCGGCGGAAACGGCGAACAGGATCTCGACGCCGCACATGGCGGATTTTTGCACCATTTCATAGCTGGCGCGGCTCGACACCAGCGCCGCCCCCTGTAGCCACGCCTGTTGGCTGCGGTAGCCCAGCAGTTTGTCGAGCGCCACGTGGCGGCCGACGTCTTCACACCCGCCGCTGAGTGCGCCGTCCGGCTGGATCCAGGCCGCCGCGTGGGTGCAGCCGGTCAGTTTCCCCACCGTTTGCACCTCCTGCAGCTGCGCCAACGCCCGGTCGAGCAGGGCCAAATCGAAGCGTTGCGTGAAGGGCAGCGGCGCGATGGGTTGGGCGACCTCCTGCAGCTGCTCCACCCCGCAGACACCGCAGCCGGTGCGGCCGGCCAGGCTGCGGCGCTTCTCTTTCAGCTGCATAAAGCGGCGGCTCGAGAGTTCCACATGCACTTCAATGCCGTTGCAGGCCGGCTGTTGGCGAATGTCGTAGATATCGTCGGGGGAGGCAATGATGCCTTCGGACAGCGAAAAACCGATGGCGAAGGCCGCCAGATCTTTCGGCGTCGCCATCATCACCACGTGGGAAATGCCGTTGTACACCAGGGCGACCGGCACTTCTTCCGCCAGCCAATCCTGTTGCGCCTGAGCCAGATCGTTGCGCTGCCAGACCGCGTGGCGCGACAGGCAGGCCGAATCGGCATCGCCGGGTTCGTCGAGAATCAAATGCTTGTTCATGATGGTTTCGCGGCGCCGGCGGATACTGCGCCGGCGTCAGAGTAGAGTCTGATGAGTGATACTGGATTTTATCATAGATGGCGCCCTTGAACAGGGCGAAACGGGGCACCTCTGCCATTGCTTTACGGCGCGGTGCGCCACTGGCCTAGATAGGCGATGACCGCCCGCGTCGCTTCGCGGCAAATGGCCGCAGAGACGGTGCCTTCCCGCGCGTAACCATATTTCATGCAGGCAAACGCCAATTCTATGGCGATCAGAACGACGTCGGGCTCCGACGGCAGCGTCTCGAGTTCGGGCAGGTCTCGCACTTTTGCCCGGAACATCTCGCCGATCGTCAGGTTTTTGGCGGCGTGAGCCTGGTTTTCGGGTTCGGCGAACGCACCGCGCAGCAGCAAGACGCTCGCCGCAGGATGGGCATTGTAGTAGCGGGCCGTGGCCAACACGGCGGCATCCACCCAATCCTGCAAGCTGCCGGCGGTCTCGAGCCCCGACGCGCGCAGCGCCTGCGTCAGTTGCTCCATATGGGTCTGAGCCAGATGCGAAAACAGCGCGTACTTGTCCGGGAAGAACGGGTAAATTGCGGCGCGCGGCACTTCGGCCGCTTCCGCCAGGGCGGGAATGGAGGTTTTTTCCGGCCCAAGGGTGGCGAGCATCTGTTCGGCGGCGCTCAGCACTTTGGCCATGCGCGCCGCTGCGCGTTCCTGAACTGGCACGCGCGCATTTTTTTTTACTTGCGGCATCGCTTTTTCCGACATAAGTTGTATTTTATTAATCCGACATTTGTTGGATTATACGGATTTTCATCCCGGCAACCAAGTATCACGAGAGGTTTCGTATGGGTAATTACGCCAATCAATCTCACTGGCAGGACATTCAGCGATTCCTGCCGGAAAGCTTCCGGCTGCAGCCGGGGGAAGAACCGACAGAGACGTGGTGGCCCTGGCGGCAGTATCGCATCCATCTCGATTGCTACCGTCGCCCCGAGGCGCCGGTGAAGGTGATCCTGTTTCATGGCGTCGGTACCAACGGCCGGCAGATGTCGACCATCCTGGGGGCGCCGCTGGCGCACCGGGGAATAGAGACGATCGCCGTAGACATGCCGGGATATGGCATGACGCAGACGGGCGGGCAACGGCGGCGCGTGCGCTACGACGACTGGGTGCAGATTGGCAGCGATCTGATCGACGCGGAACGGGCGAGGGATGCGCGCCCCATTGTGCTGTACGGCCTGAGCGCCGGTGGGATGGAGACCTATCATGTGGCAGCGCTGAACCGGCAGGTGAAAGGCATTGTCGGCATGACGTTTCTCGATCAGCGTGAACAACAGGTGCGCGACGAGACGGCGTTGAATCGAATGATGAGCCGCCTGGGCATTCCCCTGGCGCGGCTGGTGGCCGCTACGCCGCTGGCCGGGATGGCGATGCCGATGGCATTGGCGAGCAAGATGCATGCGCTGGTCAATGACAAGGCGGCGCTTAAGGCATGTCTGGCGGACGACACGTCGGCGGGGGCCTGGGTGACGATGCGCTTTTTAGCCTCGTACGCGGCGTACGCGCCTGCCATTGAGCCGGAAGATTTCGACGTTTGCCCGATCCTGCTGACGCAGCCAGCGCAGGATCGCTGGACGCCGTTGCACCTGAGCGAACTGTTCCTCCGCCGCGTTCGGCGGGTACCAGTGAGCACCGTGATGCTCGAGAACGCCGGGCATTATCCCCTCGAGCAACCGGGCCTCGATCAGATGGTTGAAGCGGTATACCGTTTTTGCATCGCCGCAGCGGCGCAGTAGGGCGATAGCGCATCCTCCGAAGGCGCCGCCGTGGCCCCGCCAGGTTATCCACAGTTTTGGTGGATAACGTGTGTGCAAGGGGCGGTGAAACGCTTAGCAGGCGTAAAAAAAAATCGCTCAGAAAATTATTATATTACGCGGGAAAGCGCGATCCGCAGGGGGATAGGGGGTTGCACGCGTTCGCATTTTGTTTACGCATTGCTGTATAAATATACAGTTTGGTTATGATTATGCTGAGCAATTCAAGGTTGTATGCTTTTTCACCAGGTGACCCCCTGACGTTACCGCTGTTTGCCGATCGCGTGGCCTGCGGCTTTCCTTCCCCGGCGCAGGACTATGTCGAGAGCAGGCTGGATATCGGCAAGCTGCTGGTGCGGCACCCCAACGCCACCTACTTCGTGCGCGCCAGCGGCGAGATGGAGCGTGCAGGATGGATCAGGCACTACCGACAGATTAAGAAACTGAGCATCCGAGAAACAGCAGACGCGACAGGCTACAGTACTTCCCAAGTTTGTCGCATTCAGGCCTTCTATAAAGAAGTTGAGACTGATTAAAAAGCAGCCTTAATGTACAATAATTTTCGATATCCAAACTGACCCCATGAACAATCAATGAGTTAGAGGTAAAAGATGATTTCATACAAAGAAACCATACCTGCTCTTGTCATATTCGCTTTATCTAATGCTGTGGCCTATGCGAATGATTTCGACAAATCAAACGAAGCGATGGCAATTTCAGCAATAGGTTTTTCTGGCTCAAATGCTCGTGTTGCACATGATGTTTGTGGGGCAACCAATGAGAAAATTGATAAATATAAAAAACAAATAAAAGACTCATTAACTAGAACATTAAAGTATGAACAGTCAGGATTCGATACGCATTGGGATAATGGTTGGAAAAATGCTGATTTTTTGGTTAAGTCATTAAGTAATGATGAAGCCTATAAAAAAGAATATTGCCGAGAGGTTTTAGATGGAATTAATAATCCTGAAATGAATTAAGGATTATTCCTTATTCGGGGTTCTACGCCGGAACTCCAGATTTTTCCGTCCGCTAAAATTATCCCCGGTTGAGCAGCTTTATACCGTCAGCTCGCAGTGGACCATCAGGGGAAATGTGGCGGTACAGCGTTTGTCGGGTTATCCCAAGCTCCTGGCATAACGTACTGACTTTCGTCTCTGGCTGTCCCATTGATGCCATTGCCAGTCGCAATTTTATTGGCGTCATTTTGTAAGGCCGTCCGCCGTTCCTCCCGTGAGGCAAGGCCTGCCGCTGTTCTTTGCGGCGCTGTACGCAGCAGAGACCGACGGCCGCGCGCGACTGGCTCGACACCCGCTTAGTCCCGCCCTCTGGTCAAATGCAGGCTGACGTGTACAGCCTGCAGGCAGAGGATTTCGTCTGGCAACCGGTATCGCCCGCCGTCGGCACCGTTCGCAATGACAATCCCTCACTCATCCTGCCCATCGATACGCCAACGGTCTGAGTGCCGCATTATCCACAGTTTTGGTGGGTATCATGTGTGTAAACACACGCGAAGAACGCCAAAAGCTGCAGGAAAAATCACTCAGAAAATTATTATATTACGCGGGAAAGCGCGATCCGCAGGGGGATTGGGGGTTGCACGCGTTCGGATTTTGTTTATGCTTTACTGTATAAATATACAGTTTGGTTATGATTATGCTGAGCAATTCAAGGTTGTATGCTTTTTCACCAGGTAACCCCCTCACGTTACCGCTGTTTGCCGATCGCGTGGCCTGCGGCTTTCCTTCCCCGGCGCAGGACTATGTCGAGAGCAGGCTGGATATCGGCAAGCTGCTGGTGCGGCACCCCAACGCCACCTACTTCGTGCGCGCCAGCGGCGAGTCGATGATCGACGGCAATATCCAGGATGGCGATCTGCTGATCGTCGACAGCGCCCTGACGCCGGAGCACGGCAATATCGTGATCGCCGCGGTGGACGGGGAATTCACCGTCAAAAAGCTGCAGCGCCACCCCGACGTGCGGCTGTTGCCGATGAATCCCGCCTACGCGCCGATCGTGTTCGACGATGAGGCGCAGCTGGAGATCTTCGGCGTGGTGACCTTTATCGTCTACGCGGCGCGGTGACTTCGGTCCTTTTTTTCATTTTTTTCTGCCCGATCTTTTCGTTGGCGTGACCTCTCTACTGAGTTTCCAGTTCAATACACTCAGGGGAATCCTTCATGGCCATAAAAAACAAGAACGGCGCAGGGCGTACGTTCACATCAGCCAAACGCATGACCGGGAAACGCGTCGCTATCGGGATAGGATGCGCACTATCGGGCATGCTCACCTCCGCGATGGCGGCGC
This sequence comes from Serratia sp. 2880STDY5682894, assembly GCF_001537385.1. NCBI lineage: Bacteria > Pseudomonadati > Pseudomonadota > Gammaproteobacteria > Enterobacterales > Yersiniaceae > Serratia > Serratia sp. 2880STDY5682894. The sequence goes on from NZ_FCJA01000002.1 coordinate 623,568, forward strand.
CCGGTGCGTCGGCACCACCCTCGGCGGTCGAACAGCCCGCTATCCTTTCCTTCGCCATACCCGCCGGTGACCTGGCGCCCGCCTTGCAGACGGCGGCCGCTAAGGCCGGCGTGATAGTGATTTTCACGCCCGAACAGACGCGTGGAAAAAGCACCGCGGGTCTGCAGGGACATTACCGCCTCACCGACGCGTTCGATACGCTGTTGGCGGGCAGCGGATTGCGCGCTCAGCAAACCGCACAGGGATATCGGTTGGTCGACGCCGGGCCGGTTCAGCCGTTGACGATACCGGAACTGTCGGTGGTCGGCGGTTTGTCCGACAGCGTCGCCGCCGGCCGTTCGGTGCTGGATAAAGAAGACATCGAACGCGTGCAGGCAGACAATATCGCCAGTTTGCTTGATCGCTTGCCCGGCGTAGGGATGGCGGGATCGCCGCGCCCGGGCGGCCAAAGCCTGAATATCTGGGGCATGGGCGACATGGAAGATGTGAAGGTGGTGCTGGACGGGGCGCCGAAGGGATTTGAGAAATATCGGCAGGGTTCGGTATTCATCGAACCCGAACTGCTGAAAAAGGTTGAGGTCGATAAGGGGCCGCACAATCTGTTGAACGGCAATGGCGGCTTTGGCGGGACCATTACGCTGGAGACCAAAGATGCCGGGGATATGCTGCTGCCGGGCGAAGATTTTGGCGGCTTGCTGAAGTACAGCTACCACACCAACGATCGCCAGGGCATTTACAGCGGCGCGTTGTACGGCCGTACGCCGGAAGGATTTGCCGACGGTTTGATCTACATGAGCAAGCGTGACGGCGGCAACCTGAAGCGGCCGGACGGCACGCGCTTTGCCTATTCCGCCAACGATCAGGCTTCCTACCTGTTAAAAACCAATATTTATCTGAGCGAGGCGCAAACGCTGACGCTGTCGGCGATGCGCTCCGATTCCGATGGCTGGCAGCCTTTTGCCGCCAAGCGGGACGATATCGCCGCGCCCAGCCAGGCGGATATCGATAAATATGGCCGGGAAGAAGCGTGGCGCCGCATTCTGGTGTATCGCGACCAGACAGACACCAATTACTCGGTGAAATGGAATCTGGCGCCGGAAGCGCAGCCGTTGCTGAATCTGACGCTGTCTTACGCCTATTCGAAGACAGAGCAGCATGACAAGCGGCCGGATTCCGCTTCAAAGTTCAGCTATCTCGGTACGTTGGGCAATGAAAGCTGGGTGAACTATACCGATCGGCAGTTTGACGTCAGCAATGAAAGCCGTTTCGCCAGCGGGCCGCTGGAACACAAGCTGTTGCTCGGCGCGCGTTGGCATAAACATCAGCGGGATACCCTGATGTATTACCCCTCGCAGGTGAAAAACGCCAGTTACAACTACGGCTATTTCCAGCCGTATTACATGCCGGCGGGCGAACAGGAAACCCGCAGCGTTTATCTGCAGGATGCGGTCAGCTTCGGCAGCCTGACCGTGACGCCGGGCGTGCGTTACGATCACGTGACCAACACCGGGCAACCGAACCGAGCTCCGCGCTATAACGACAGCGATCCGCTCGTGGGCCATGATTACAGCAGCGTGACCTATACCGGCTGGTCGCCGCATTTGGGCGTGATGTGGAAAGCGACGTCGAATCTGTCCCTGTTTGCCGACGTCAGCCGCACCTGGCGCGCCCCGGTGATTGACGAACAGTATGAAGTGCAATACGCCGCTTCCAGCGTGCCCGGCACCAGCCGCAGTCTGCAGGTGGAACGCATGACGGGCGTTCGCCTCGGCGCGGTGCTGGACTTCAACGATGTGTTGATGGCGAGAGACAGCCTGCAGATCCGCACTACGCTGTTCCGCAATCGCGGCAAGGACGAGATTTTCTACCGTCGCGGCGTAGTGTGCGACGCCGCACGGCACGGTGGCCAATGTGGGCAACCGTTGTCGAACTATCGCAACTTGCCGGGCTATACCATTGAGGGCGTGGAGCTCGAATCGTTTTATGACAGCGAAAGCCTGTTCGGCAGCCTGTCGTTCTCCTCGATTCGCGGCAAACGCGACGCTTCACCACGCGATCCGTGGGGCAGCGAAACCTGGATTGCCGAAATTCCACCCGTTACGGCACACGCGATGCTGGGCATGAAAGTGCCGCAGTGGGACATGGCCTTCGGCTGGACCGGCGATTTTGTGCGTAAACAGGATCGTTCACCGGCCGACGGCGATCCGATGGCCGTTGTCTGGGCGCTGCCGAAAACCTCGGGTTATGCATTGCACGGCCTGTTCGCCTCGTGGCAGCCCAGCGGTTTGCAGGGCTTCGAAGCTCGCGTCGCGGTGGACAACCTGTTCAACCGCGATTATTACCCTTACCTGGGCGAATCGGTGTCCGGCGTAGGGCGCAACATCAAGTTTAGCGTTAGCCAACGTTTCTGAATATCCTGCTGACAGGGGCCATTTCGGCCCCTTTTCACGTTTTCTCTCCCGTATTTCCCTACTTTTTCGCCGTTTATAAATCATCAGCAATCGCTTGACACAGAAGTTACAATTTTAAAATAATAATAATTATCATTTTCAATCTCATTATCAATTGGTGTCACCGAATGGCAAGGAAAGAGGCCGCGGCAGCCAACGGGTTTGCTCAACAGCTTTACCTTGAGCACCACAGTTGGCTATGCCATTGGCTGAGACAGAAGGTCGGGTGCGCGCATCACGCCGAAGACCTGGCGCAGGATACGTTCATCAGTATTTTACTGAGCCCGCAGTTGCTTGCCATTCGGCAACCACGCCCCTTCCTGGCGACCGTGGCGCGCCGGCTGGTGGCGAATTATTACCGACGTAAAACAATCGAAGAGAGCTATCTGCAGGCCTTGAGCGAGCTGCCGGCGATCGAGGCACCCTCGCCGGAAGTCCGTCAACAAACCCTCGAAATGCTCGAACAGTTGGATCAGGCGTTGGACGGATTGCCGGCGCACGTCCGCGAGGCCTTCCTGTTGGCGCACCTGCAGGGCATGCGTTATTGCGACATCGCTGAACGTTTGCGGGTGTCGACCAGCTCGGTGAAACAATATCTGCAGCGCGCCAATTTGCACTGTTTCTTTGCATTGGCGGCGTAACGGCAAGTGCGGAGCCCATGATGGAATCGGATATCGATCGGCAGAGCGCGCGTGAGGCCGCCGCCTGGTTAACCCAGCTGATGTCGGAAGAGGCAAGCGACGCGGATAGGGAAAACTGGCGGCGTTGGTATCAGGCGAAACCGGAAAATGAACGCGCCTGGCGGCATATCGCCGCGTTTTCATCCCGTTTTTCTCTGCTTAACGGGGCGGCGGCGCAGCGTAGTCTGTCGCAGTTGCCAAACCCACAGCGCCGTCGGTTGCTGAGAAGCCTGGCGGCCATCGGCGTGGTGGGGACGGTTGGCATCGGTTCTGGCGCGCTGCCATGGCGCCCCTGGCTGGCGGATTACCGCACGGCGGTGGGGGAGCAGCAAACCGTCGCGTTGGCGGATGGTGCGCAGTTGATGCTGAACACGCAAACGGCGGTCAACGTCAGCCGTCAGCAGGCCGCATTGCTGGAAGGTGAAATGATGGTGAATCTGCCGCCGGAAAGCGGCGCGTTGACGGTGAGGCTGCCGCAGGGCGAGATCGTGGCGCAGGCTGCTCGCTTCAGCGTTCGCCTGCGGGAAACCTACAGTGATATCGCCGTTTATCTTGGCCGCGTCACGATCCTTTCGCCGGCGCATCGGAACGCGGTGCTCAACGCCGGTCAGGGCGGCAGATTAAGCCGGCAAGGCATTGGCGAGCCGTATCGCGTGACGCAAGAGCCCGGTTGGCGGCAAGGCATGCTGCTGGCCGACAACATGCGGCTGGACGACTTCCTGATGGAGCTGGGGCGTTATCGTCAGGGCGTTATCCGCTGCCGGCCGGAGGTCGCCGGCCTGCGGCTCTCCGGCGCGTTCCCGCTGGCTGACCCCGAGCGCGTCATTGCGGCTCTGCCCGGTGCGCTGCCGGTTAGGGTAAATATGCTGTCAAAATACTTCATCACCGTATCCTAAAGTTTTTTACTCTGCTATTTGTATTTTTCCTTCTTGATTGGCCTTTTTTTTCTCTTTCCCTGCCCGGTACCGCGTGCCTAAACGACTTTTCTGACATGCCCCGACCGTCGTGACCGTTGCGTACGTTGGTCGGTTTCACGCTTAACCTGAGTATCGTTTTCCATGTTGAATCACAACGTATTACCTGCCGATTTATCTTTACCGCCTACAGGCGGGCGATTGCGCTGGGCTACCGCCAATGTGTTGGCGTTGGGTCTGCATGGTGCGTTGTTGCTTGGCCTTGGTTATCACCTGGTGCCACCGTTGCTGCCCGCGGCGCAACCGATGGTGTTGATGATGGTTGCCGAGCAGGCGGAATCGACCCCCAACGCAGAGCCGATGCCAACCGGCGTGCGCCAGGTGCAGGCGGTGGCGCAACGGCAGGCCAATCGGGAACCGGAGGCGGCGATGCCTCCGCTGATTCATGCGCCGCGTGCGACGGAGCGGCAGAGCAAGGCTAAAGGACAACGGAACGACCCCATCAGACCGAAAACGGAACCGCCGCGCCCAAGGCAGGAGGAACAGGAAAAAATAGCGTCTGCAAGCTCAAGAGCATCAAGCACCAGCGCGCCGCCGTCTCTGGATGGAAAGCGTGTTGCCGCGCCGCAAACCAGCGTGGCGTCGCAGCTGAGTCAGGATGCCTCGGTCTGGAGCGGCCTACTGTTGGCGCATTTGAGCCGTTTCAAACGCTACCCGGCTCTGGCGGTACGCCAGCAGCGCCAGGGGGTTGTTCAGGTTGCCGTGACGTTGGATCGACAGGGGAACGTGCTGGGCGTGAAGCTATTGCGATCGAGTGGGGTTGCTTCGCTCGACCGGGAGGCGCTTCAGTTACCGCAGCGCGCTTCTCCACTGCCCGCACCCGGCAACGAGATCGCAGCGGGGCAGGCGGAATTCAGCGTGACCATTCCGATTCGTTTCGATCTGCGTGAAGTTCGCCATTAATGAAAAACTCGGCTCCAGGTAAACGGAGGCTGAGTTAAAAGCCAAAGCGCATCAAACGGATAGCAGCGATGGGGTGGTTTCTACTTGATCGTCGCCAGAAAAATACAAATACTGTATGTATGAACAGTAATCTGGTGCCGTTATGAATAACAACCCACTGACGATGAAAGGTCGGCAACCATGTTCGCCCTGGTAGACGTCAACAGCTTCTATGCCTCCTGCGAGACCATCTTTCGGCCCGATCTGCGCGGGCGGCCGGTGATCGTGCTGTCCAACAACGACGGCTGCGTGATCGCCCGCAGCGCCGAGGCGAAGGCGCTGGGCGTGCCGATGGGCGCGCCTTATTTCAAAATCAAAGAGGAGATGCGCCGCCGCAACGTCGCGGTGTTCTCCTCCAACTACGCGCTGTACGCCGACATGTCCCGCCGGGTGATGGACACGCTGGAAGAGATGGCGCCGGCGGTGGAGATCTACTCGCTGGACGAAGCCTTTCTGCGGCTGGACGGCGTGGCGCATTGCGAAGCGCTGGAGCCGTTCGGCCAGCGGGTGCGCGATCGCATCCGGCGCGAGCTGCATTTGACGGTCGGGGTCGGCATTGCGCCGAGCAAAACGCTGGCCAAACTGGCCAACTTCGCCGCCAAGAAATGGCGCGGTACCGGCGGTGTGGTGGATTTATCCGATCCGGCGCGCCAGCGCAAACTGCTGGCGTTGCTCCCGGTGGAAGAGGTGTGGGGCGTGGGCCGCCGCCTGACTCGCCAGCTGCAGGCGATGGGCATTCACACCGCGCTGCAGCTGGCGGACTGCGATACCCGGCTGGCGCGTAAAACCTTCAGCGTGGTGCTGGAGCGCACGATACGCGAGCTGCGCGGCGAATCGTGCCTGCGGTGGGAAGATGAGGCGGCCGCCAAAGAGCAGATCATCTGCTCCCGCTCGTTCGGCCAGCGGCTGACGCACTACCCGCATATGCGTGAGGCGATCTGCAGCTATGCCGAACGCGCCGCCGAAAAGCTGCGGCAGGAAAAGCGCTACTGCCGCAACGTGTCGGTGTTTATCAAAACCAGCCCGCATTCGGCGGGCGAGGGGTATTACAGCAATATGGGCACCGCCCGGCTGCAAACGCCGAGCAACGACAGCCGCGACATCATCGCCATGGCGGTGCGTGCGCTGGAAAGCATCTGGCAGGAAGGACGGCGTTACCTGAAGGGCGGCGTGGTGCTGGGGGATTTCAGCGCCGCCGCCATGGCGCAGATCGATCTGTTCGACGACTGCCCGCCGCGCCGCAACAGCGAGCGGCTGATGGCGACCCTCGATCGCCTGAATCAGGAAGGACGCGGGCGCGTGTGGTTCGCCGGGCAGGGGATCGTCAAGCCGTGGCAAATGAAGCGCGACATGCTGTCGCCGGCCTACACCACTCGCTTGGCGGACATTCCGGTGGTGCGGTTGGGGACGTTTTCAGACGAAAAATAATTCGCGTGTCACACCACCGGCGCCACCGTCAGCAGCAGGTTGGCGAAGCGGCGCTGTTCGCCGGAGGCGATCACCAGCAGCGTCCGATCCGATTTGACCGCCGCATAAAAATCCTCACGCGGCAGGTGTTCTACCGGGCAATGCGCCGGCAGCAGCTGTCGGTATTCGGCTTCGATGGTGTTGGTGAAGTCCGGCGGGCAGGCCATCAGCGTGGCGCTTTCCACGTTGATGCAGGCCAGCAGTTTTTCCAGGATTGGCGGGGCGGCGAGTGTGCCGGGCGCCAGGTTCAGATAGACCACGGTGGCGTCTTTCGGCGCGTGGGTCACGCAGGCGTAGTTGCCGTCGGCGATCAGCACCTGAGTTTTATGCCCGCATTGCGCCAGCGCGGCGAGCAGCGGCGGGTGGGTGATGGCGGATTTGATCATAAAGCGATTCCTGAATGAGAGGGCGGCAGCCGTGCCGCCCGCGGTTGAACTACATGCGGTAGATGCCGCCGTTGATGTCGAGGGTGGCGCCGGAGATGAAGCCGTCGTATTCCGCCGCTAGGAAGGCGATGGCACGCGCCACGTCGTCCGGCGTGCCTGCGCGGCCCAGCGGAATGGCGCGAACGGTTTCCTCCGCCGATGCTTGGGTGGTGTGGCGATTATGGAAACGGGTGCCGAGGATCAGGCCGGGCGCCACCGCGTTCACCCGGATGCCGTATTCACCCAGCTCCGCTGCCAACGAGCGCGTCCAGGTGAGCACCGCACCCTTGGTGGCGGAATAGACCAGCGAGCCGGAGTGCCCGCCGGCGCGGCCGGCCTGCGAGGCCAGGTTGACGATACTGGCGCCGTTTGCCGCCTTCAGGAACGGCAGCGCGCTCTGGGTCACGTTCAGCATGGTGGTCATGTTCACGTCGATTACGGTTTGCCAAAAGGCGCGTTCGATCTCGCCCAACCATTTGCGCCCGACGATGCCGCCGACGTTATTGACCAGAATGTCGATGCCGCCGAGAAACTCGGCGCCGGCCGAGACGCAGCGCAGCGTTTCGTCGGTATCGATGAGATCGGCGTAGCCGTAAGCGGCCTTTTGCCCCAATGAATGGGCCAGCGCCACCAGCGCTTTGGGGCCGCTTTCGTCGCTGTGATAGTGAAAATAGATGTCGCAACCGGCCTTGATCAACCGCTCTGCGGTGGCGCGGCCGATGCCCTGTTCCGCCCCGGTGATAAAGACCTTTTTGCCTGCAAGATCGCCCATGATTGACTCCTTATTGTTCGTTAAGCATTGATGACGCCTTCACGCTGTTTCGCGCAGTAGAAAATGCAGATCAACCCGGTGGCCAGCAGGCACGAGGCCAGGAAAAACAGCCCCGGCGCGCTGCTGCCGGTCAGATCGTTCAATACGCCCACCGCATAAGGCGCGACGAAGCCGCCGATATTGCCGATGCAGCTGACCACCGCCAGCCCGGCGGCCGCGGCCGCGCCGGTGGAAATGTTGGCGGGCATGGATAAAAACGGCGGTACGGCGGTGTAGATGCCGATGGCGGCGATGCACAGGAACGACAGCGCGACGAGCGGATCGTATTTAAAAAATGTCACCGCCCCCATCAGGCCGATAGCGGCGACCACCATGCTGAGGCCGGCGAACACGCCAAGCTTTTTGGTTTTGCTGGCCCACAGGCTCCACGGGTACACCAGCAGCGCGGCCAGGCCGTAGGGAATGAGCGCCAGCAGGCTGACGCGGAAGATATCGCTGCCGGAAAGGGCGGTAATGATCGACGGCAGCCAGGTGCCGAAGCCATAAATGCCGCACACCATGCCGAAGTTGAGCAGTGCGTAGAGCAGGTATTTCTTGTTTTTAATCCCTTTCAGGAAGTCGCCCAGCGTGATTTTAGAGCCGGATTTGGAGCGGCCGGCGTTGCTCATCAGCCAGGCCTTTTCCTCCACGTTCAGATAGCCGACGTCCTTGGGCGAGTTCTTGATCAGGAACGGGATCAGCAGGCCGATGACGATCGGCGGCAGCCCTTCGAGGATAAACAGCAGCTGCCAGGGAGCGAACCCGAACCAATCATGCTGAATATTGAGAATAAAGCCGGAAATCGGCGAGCCGACGGCGTTGGACAGCGGCTGGACGATGATGAACATGCCGAGAATTTTGGTGCGGTATTTTTCCGGGAAGAACACCGTGAAGTAATACACCACCGAGGGAAAGAATCCGGCTTCGCACACGCCCAGCATAAAACGGCAGATATACAGCTCCAGCGGCGTGCGTACAAAGCCGAGCAGGGTCGCGAAGATGCCCCAGGAAATTAATATTCTGGCGAACCAGATGCGCGGGCCGAATTTAATGGTGCCGGCGTTGCTGGGTATTTCAAACAGAAAATACCCGATAAAGAAAATCCCGGAGGCGAAGCCGAAGGCCGAGGCGGTCAGGCCCAGGTTATCTTCCAGCGCTTTGGCGGCGTAGGCCATGTTATTGCGATCGAGAAAGGCCAGGAAATACAATAAAATCATGAGGGGGACAATATGCAGCGTCAATTTCTTGATAGCGCTGCGTTCAATATCCTGCGGCTTGCTTATTTTCATTTTGATATTTCCAATGTGGTTAATCGGAATAATAGAGGCCCGGCCCATAACCCTGAGCTGAACGTTAAATAACGGCACGACGCTGATTCATTGAGGCGCGGGCATCCCTTAAGCGCGACGGCCTTTTCCTTTGTTTTTGGCTGACACCGATCCGGACGATGCCGCTGCGCATCGCCTGGGAAGACGCTGTTATTTCAGTTAGCCGGCGGCTTTGACCGAGCGCCGGCTGATGACCGTCGGCGGGAAGAGAAACTCGCCGGGCGGTTGCGCATCATTGTTGATGCGGCCGATCAGGCGCTCGACCATCAGCTGCGCCATCTCCGCCAGCGGCGGCCTGACGGACGTCAGCCCCGGTTCGGCCAGGCCGGCCAGCGCGATATTATCGATGCCGATCACCGAGATGTCTGCGGGTACCTGGACGCCGGCGGCGCGCACCCCCACCATCAGCCCGATGCCCAGCGCATCGTTAATCGCCACGATACCGTCCGGGCGCGGCGTCAGCGCGAGCACGCGCGGCGCCAGCGTCAGCCCCAATTCAAACATTTCCGTGTCGCCGTAGGCGCTGTTGGCTTTGCCTTCGATCACCCGTTGGCGTTCGCTCAGGCTGTGCCCCAGCGCACTCAGAAAACCGTCGATTTTGTGGCTGCGCCCGACGGTGAGCGTCGCTTCGGTGGCGAACACGATGTGTCGGCAACCGCGTTCGAGCAGGTGCTGCGCGGCCAGGCGCCCGGCGGCGACATTGTCCATCGAGACGCTGTCGAACAGCGGGGTATCGATGGCTGCCCGTTCGGGAAACGGATTGTCGTAGCTGACGATCTTCATGCCCCGCTCGGCGGCCCGAACAAAATGGGTCTGGCGAATGTCGCTCGCCGCCACGATGATGCCGCGCACGCCATGCAGGAACATATCGTCGATAAACGCGGCCTCTTCCTGTTCCTGGCGGTACGCGTTGCCGAGCAAGACGCGGTAGCGGTGAGCCCGCGCCGCACCGTCGATCGCATGCGCCAGCGCCGAAAAGCTCGGGTTGACGATCGACGGCAGCAGCAGGCCGATGATCTTGGCCTGCGGTGCGGGCACCGCCGCCGCCCGGGCCGGCCGGTATCCCAGGGTCGCCATCGCTTGTTCGATGCGCTCACGGGTCTGTGCGCTCATCTGGTGGCTGCGGTTATTCAGCAGGTTCGACACGCTGCTGATGGACACGCCGGCCAACCGTGCGACATCACGAATATTTGCCATTTGCCGATACCTTGCTGCCTGCCGTTAGCCTGCAATCTATAAGGGAAGCCGGCCGCAGGCAAGCTGCAACCGGGGCGCCGCGCGCATGGGATCGCGCATTTGTGAGAATCGTCAGGCGGCGGCCGCGTTGTTTACTAAACAGTAAGGCGGGGCGGGAGGTTATGCCGAGATGGGGCAAATGTCCGGCGGTGTCTCGGCGGCCTGCTGGCGGAATTTTCCCGGCGTCAGGCCGAAGTGGCGGGTGAAGGCTTTATGCAGCGCCACCTCCGACGAGTAGCCGGCCTGTTCGGCGATACGGCTCAGCGGCAACGCCTGGCGCGCCAGCAGCCGGGCCGCCAGCTGCATGCGGATGGCGGTGAGGGCCTGCAGCGGCGTTTGCTGCGTGACCTGACGAAAGACGCGGGCGAAGTTGGCGCGCGACATATGGGCCCGTTCGCTCAGTTCCACCAGCGTCCAGGGGTGTTGCGGGCGGCGCAGCATCTGTTCAACCACGTTGCCCAACTGCGGATGCAGCAACGCGGCGACCAGATTGCCGCTCTGATTCGGCTGGGCCAGCCAGGCGCGGATCGCCAGCGCGAACAGCAGCGCCATGGTCTGGCTGACAATGGCGTTGTGCCCCTGGCCCTGTTGGCTGAACTCATCGCTCAGCAGCTGGCCGGTCGCCTGCAGCAGCGTCAACTGCCCCTGTTGGCGGCTGTTGAACAGCAAACATTCCGGCAGGCTCGCCAGCAGCGGCGATGCGCTGTGCGGCAAGATTTGCATGCCGCACAGCAGGTGCGTGGCGCTGTCGGCCCCCTCCGGCAGCAGGCGATGGGCGGAGTTGTGCGGCAAGAACAGCAGGCTGCCTTGCTCCAGCGGTACCGGGCGGCCGCCGGGGATCTCCAGCCGACAGCTGCCCGCCAGCACCATGTGCCAGCGGATCTGACTCCACTCCCCGGCGGCATGCGGCGAGCGCCACTCGCCGCTGAAATGGCAATCACGCGCCACGTAACCGCGCATGTCGTTAAGCATCAACAGTTGGCTGAGCGGATCCATTTTGAGACTCCTGGCTAAGAAGCTGATTGTTTCGGCAATGGGCCGGCGTAATGCGAAGCACTAAGATCGGTTCGATAGTGCAGCGATGCGGAGGGCGCCGCTGCGATGCATGAGTTATCAATGACATGGAGCCGGTAATGAAAATACTATTCTTTCTGAGCAAGGGCGACAAGCTGGGATTAACGCTGATTCGCCTCAGCATCGCCATCGTCTTCTTATGGATTGGCCTGCTCAAATTCATCCCTTACGAAGCGGACAGCATCACGCCGTTCGTCGCCAACAGCCCGCTGATGTCGTTTTTCTATGACATGCCGCAGGACTATCAGGCGCACCTGACGCACGAAGGCGAACTGAACCTCGCCGCCCGCGCCTGGCAGCAGGCCAACAATACCTATGGCTTCTCCAACGGCCTGGGCGTGGTGGAGGTGGCGATCGCGCTGCTGGTGCTCGCCAACCCGTTCTCCAAATGGCTGGGGCTGTTGGGCGGCATGCTCTCCTTTTGCACGCCGCTGGTGACGCTGACCTTTTTGATCACCACCCCGGAGGCCTGGGTGCCCGCGCTGGGCGATGCGCATCACGGCTTCCCTTATCTCTCCGGCGCCGGGCGCCTGGTGCTGAAGGACACGCTGATGCTGGCGGGTGCGGTGATGATCATGGCGGATTCGGCGCGCAGTGTGCTCGAGAAACAGTGGCGGGGGAAGGTCGCATGAGCGTCATGAACCGGGCGGTGGCCGGCAGCCTGATGCTGCTGGCCTGTTCTGCAGTGGCGGAGGGGACAATGGGGCAAGAAACCCGAACGGTAGAGAGCGCCTACGCTTATCAGGAAACGCGTCAGCGCATTATCAGCACGGCCGAGCAGAAGGGCGTGACGCTGTTTGCCGAGTTCGATCACGCGAGAGCGGCGCGTGAGCATCATCTGACGATGCCGCCCACCACGGTGCTGGTGCTGGGCAACCCGCTGGCGGGCACGCCGCTGATGCTGGCGCGGCCGGCGTTGGCGCTGGATCTGCCGTTCAGGGTGCTGATTGCGCAAGACGAGCGGGGCAAAACGCAGGTCAGCTACCACCCGGCGGAAAGTCTGAAACGGAGCGCCGGGGCCGACGAACGACAGATCGCGGCGCTGAGGCCGCTGGAGCGGTTAGTTGAGGCCGCAATACGCTGATAGAACGGCGATAAACATCACGAGACGAGGCGACACAATGTACGATTATCAGGCGATTATCATCGGTTTTGGCAAGGCCGGCAAAACGCTGGCGGCCTTTCTGGCCGGGCAGGGATGGCGCGTGGCGATGGTGGAGGCGTCGGCGCAGATGTATGGCGGCACCTGCATCAACATCGGCTGCATCCCGACCAAAACGCTGGTGCACGATGCCGAGCTTCACGGGCCGGGCGAACAGGCGTTCAGCCAGGCGATGGCGCGCAAGCGGCAGGTGACCGGCCTGCTGCGGGAGAAAAACTACCAAAACCTGGCGGGGCTTGAACAGGTCACGGTGATCGACGGACGGGCGGAGTTTATCGATCCGCACCGCATCAGCGTGCAGGGTGCGGCGGGAACGCAGGTGCTGAGCGGCGAGCGCATCTTCATCAATACCGGGGCCGTCAGCCGCCGGCCGGCGATCGACGGGTTGGATCGTTCGCAGCGGAGTTACGACAGCACCGGCCTGCTGCAGCTGACGCAGCGGCCCGCGCGGTTGGGCATTATCGGCGGCGGTTATATCGGGCTGGAGTTCGCTTCGATGTTCGCGCAGTTCGGCAGCGCCGTAACGGTATTCGAAGAGGCGGGCGCGTTGCTCGGCCGGGAAGACCGCGATATGGCGCAGGCGATACAGCAAATCCTGAGCGACGCCGGGGTCAGCTTCACGTTTAACGCCGGCGTGAAGCAGGTGCGCGATGTGGAAGGGGGCGTTGAGGTGGTGCATCAGGGCGGCGTGCAGTCGTTCGATGCGCTGCTGGTGGCGGCCGGGCGCGTGCCGAACACCGCCGGTTTGCAGCTGGCGCGCGCCGGCGTTGAGACGGATGAGCGTGGGGCCGTGCGGGTGGATGCGCAGCTGCGCAGCAGCGTGCCGCATATCTGGGCGCTGGGGGACGTCAACGGCGGGCCGCAGTTTACCTATATCTCGCTGGACGATTTCCGCATTGTGCGCGACAGCCTGTTCGGCGCGGGTAAACGCAGCACGGCCGATCGCGGCGCAGTGCCTTACTCGGTGTTCATCACACCCAGCTTCTCGCGCATCGGCCTCAGCGAAGATCAGGCCCGGCAGCAGGGGCGCGACATTAAGGTCGCCACGCTGCCGGCGGCGGCGATCCCGCGCGCCCACGTGTTGGGCGACACGCGCGGCCTGCTGAAGGCGGTGGTCGATGCGCAGACCGGCCAGATCCTCGGCGTGGCGCTGCTGTGCCGCGATGCCCACGAGATGATCAACATCGTCAAAACGGCGATGGACGCCGGGCTGCCCTATACCCGGCTGCGCGATCAGCTGTTTACCCATCCGACCATGAGCGAGTCGCTCAACGATCTGTTTGGGTTGATAGGGTAAAGCGGGGCGAGAGGGGCGGCGCAGATGAGTGAGATCTGCGAAGCACCTCTCGTTTATCGCCCTTCGGGGCGGCGGGTTCTGTACTATTGTTTTCTCTTTGCGGCACGTTCCAGGCCGATGGGGCGCTGGGCGCAACGGAGATCACAGATGAACAAACGGGAATTAGAAAGCGCGATTGTCACCGATTTTTCCAAACGCATGAGCTACGGCGACTACCTGTGCCTGGACTCGCTGCTGGACTGCCAGCACCCGCTCTCCAACCCGCCGCATCATGACGAAATGCTGTTCGTGATACAGCACCAAACCTCCGAACTGTGGATGAAGCTGATGCTGCACGAGCTGCAAGCGGCGGTGCGGCTGGTGCAGCAGGACAAACTCAGCCACTGCTTCAAAATCCTTGCGCGCGTCAAACAGATCCAACGGCTGCTGTTCGAACAGTGGGCGGTGCTGGAAACGCTGACGCCGTCGGAATACGTCGAGTTTCGCGACGTGCTGGGCAGCTCGTCGGGCTTCCAGTCGCATCAATACCGCTCGATCGAGTTCCTGCTCGGCAACAAGAATGCGGCGATGCTGGCGGTGTTCAGCAGCGATGCGGAAAAACACGCGGCGCTGAAGGCGATCCTCGAAGCGCCGAGCCTGTACGACGAATACTTGCTGTACCTGGCGCGCCACGGCCTGCCGATCCCGCAGGAGTGCCTCGAGCGCGACTGGACGCAGCCCTACCAGCGCAACCCGGATCTGCTGCCGGCGTTCAAAGTGATCTACGACAACCCGCAAACCTACTGGGAAGCCTATGAAATGGCGGAGAAGCTGGTGGATATCGAAGAGAGCTTCCACCTGTGGCGCTTCCGCCATATGAAAACGGTGGAGCGGATCATCGGCTTTAAGTCGGGCACCGGCGGTTCCAGCGGCGTCAGCTTCCTGAAAAAGGCGTTGGACCTGACCTTTTTCCCCGAGTTGCTGGACGTGCGCACCGAAATTGGCGCCTGAAATAATGTGGGAGGATAAGGGCGATGAGCGTGAGGATTATCGATAAGGCGGCGGAGAAGGTGGTGGGGGTCAGAGTCGTGGGGCCGTATCCGCAGACGATCCCGCAGGGCTCGCAGCAACTGCTGGCATGGCGGCAGCGCCACGGCGTGCCGTTCGGCAAATGGCTGGTACTGTATTGGGACGATCCGGCGGAAGTGGCGCCGGAAAAGCTGCGTGCCGACGTAGTGATAAGCGTGGCGGACGATTTCGCGCTGCCGGCAGGCAGCGAGGGCGTGACCGTGCAGACGCTGCCCGCCGGGCAGTATGCGGTTTACCACGTGCGCATCAGCGATGGCGACTTCGAGCGGGTGTGGGGCGAGTTCTATCAGAAGCTGCTGCCGGCCAGCGGCTACCAGCCGGTTGAGGGGGTGAGCTACGAACACTATCTCAACGACTGCGAAGCCGACGGCTATTTCGACCTCGATATTTACCAGACGGTGAAGAAGTGGTGAGGGTGGGGTGATGCGAAGGAAGGCTGAATCGATAGTATGTGCCGATTCAGCCTGTGATTGTCATTCCTGTTCGATGAAGGAGCGGCGGAAAGATGGGGGATAATCCCGATGGCGGTATTTACATATCGGCCAAGGCCCATCTTACTGCTTGGAGATTATTCGGTGACTATTTCACCCACTCCCCTTTCTGATTCATTAATATTTTACCATCCTTTATGACTGTCAGGGTGTTATCAATTTTACTGAGCATATAAGTTGTTGAGGCGTTTTTAAATTCATAACCAATGATTGGGCATGGGGCTGTATTGCAATCAGCTCGTGTCGCTTTGCCCTGTAAAGTTAAAGCGGCGCCATCTTTTTTACGTTTTCCATAGTAAGTTGCATCATTACAATCGCCTTTACTGGAGCAAATGGTCGTGAGTTTGATAGAGAATGACTGCGTATCAAAATATTCTTTTGTCGCCCTCATCTTTTTTCTTTCGTTGATTGTGGCGAATTGCATGTTTTTGAAGCGTTCAGCCCAATGCTGAATCTCCTTATTCATGGGGGCATCTTTATCAGAAGATTTGTAATTTATGACATCAGAGTCAGGTACAACCCAGGCAGCATAAATTTTCCCATCGGGATTGATGACCAAAGCAGAGGCACTTTCCAGGTAAAGATCCTTCAGCCAGCCTTCAGCAAATAACCCCCCGCCAGGGACTGAATGAGGTTCACCGAAAACATCAAAATTGCTGATGTATTTCTCATAGTCCTGACCCAGTGTGCTTTTGAGACTGTCAGTGACTGCTTTATCGTTAACAAGCCCGCTTACTGTGCTAATTTTGTTATATTGCAACAGGTTTATCGCTGCTGTGGATTCAATGGAACAGAGTAAAGAAGCAGTAAATAATGCAGGTAATAAGATCTTTTTGAACATAAATCACTCGCTTGATAACTTTAAAAATTCTTCTGATGGAGTGAGGTTAGAGGCTTGGTCTGGTAGGCGGGAGTTGTCCGCCGTCATTGTGTTGAGTGTTATAAAAACAAGAGGAGGTGTGTATTTTTATCATCTCGTTCCCCATGTCAGAATAATTGATGACACGCTGGACTGAATCGATGGGATATATCGATTCAGCCTGTGATTGTTATTCCGCTTGGTTTAAGCATCGTGAGCAGACGAGTGAGAGTAAAAATTTATTTTTCTATCGGATCTATACCCGTACTGTTTTCCTTTAGTCGGTTGCTATCTACCCATCCCTCAACTTGTTCTCCTTTACGATTGAAGTACATAACGTAATAGTAACCGTGGTAGTCGAGGTAAGCATTGACCTTATCGTTAGGTATAATAAATACCTTACTTCTTTTACATCTTAAGTCGGGGGCAGAGTGAAAATATAAACGTCCTTTGCCGATAACAGAAAACCCATTATTTGAGTTTTCAATATGCGTTGAGTGAGTCTGAGCTGCTTGGTCTAGTGTGCTGCAGTTGACGGCCGCCATGGTGTTGAATGTGATAAACAGTAAAAAGAGAAGTGTTTTGTTCATATAAGCCGTCTTTACGGGGAACTCATTCCAGGTTAAATGTGACTTTACTCAGGCAGTCTGGGTTTCTTTCCGCAAAACTAAATGTAATCGTTTTACCGTGCTCATCAGGTGGGGTCGTAAGGCTGGTTACTTCATCCACGGAGTGGCCCCGAGGAAAGTCACTGAATGTCAGGTTTGGGTAGTGCTTTTTGACCGTTTTTAGCTCGATACAATAACCGGAAAGATCCATGGAAAGTAAAACTATCTTGTTGCCTGATGACTTGTGGGTTCTAAATGTCAGTTGGGTGACTTTTACATCTGCGCTGATAGAGAATCCGGAAGATCTATAGAATTTAACATATTCATTCTCATCATAATTGTCTAACGGCTGCGGAATGAGTGTGTCTAACTTTGGATGGGGAAGAGAAAGTTGATGATTAATTTTTTCAATAAACTCCCATAGATTTGTGTTTTCCATATTACCACCTTGTGCAAAACATAAGCTTGATGTGAGTAGAGTGGATAAAATAAATTTATTTTTTAGAGACGTATTTATCATACCATCCGCCATAATAGTCTTCATACAGCTCACCCGTGTTTGAGGTGCGTTCCCCTCGGCCAAAAATCCTACCTATACTCTCTTCAGCTTGTTGCCGTGTCTTTGTACCACTCTTTAGATTCTCATAAATTTCATTGTAGGCCGCTTGATTTTCAGGGTTGCCAGCAATACCGATGTCAGTACCCGTATTAGCGAAAATTTCGCGTTGAACCTCAATGTTTTTAAGCGTTGCGGCCCCTTCATCACGTAACATACTGTTGAGGTAGGTCTCACGAGATGTCAGATCCGTTTTTGGCGTGTAGAGAGCATGTCCGCTCTCATGAGCGAGGGATTGCACGGTCTCAAGGGGATTATGCAAATGGTTGCTATCAATAACAATCACTTGATCTTGGCGTTCGACAAAGGTTCCTTTTCCCATTGTACCGGGTTTAATCCCCCAGCCTTGAGCTTTGAGTTTATCTAGATCGCGGCTCAACGTCGGTGACTTTGCCGCCAGCTCATTCACCTCGTTGCTAAAAGGGGTTACAGCGGCAGCCGGTTTAGCCGGCGCCGCTGCCGCCGCCCGGGGGCGGCGTTAACCGGCTTTCCCGGCGTACCACTTGGCTACTCTTTAGGGAACAGCTGATCGACGGCGCCCTGGATCGCCGCCTGATGGCCGCCGCCCGGTGCGGCGGTGCGTGCGGCGCCGCCGGGCTGGTTGAGATCCAGCTGGCCGCCGGTATTGATCGCTCCGTCCTCTTTCACCGTGATATTGAAGCTGGTGCCGGTGATGTTGATTTGGCCGTTCGCCAGCAGCTCGATCACGCTTTCGCCGCACTCCAGCCGCAGCGATTCGCCGGAGCCGAGGGTAAAGGCGTTAACCACGGCGTCGCTGCGGGTTTTGCCGGTCAGCGCGGAGGCATCGCCTTTGACACCGGTGGCTTGATTGAGCACCACCCGTTTGATCTGGTTGCCGCCCACCAGGTGGGTATGGTCGTTATTGATGGTGTGGCTCTCATCGTTTTTGACCTGGGTGTCCATGTTGCGTTCCGCCTGGATCCACACCTGTTCGGCGCCGGCCTTGTCTTCGAAGCGCAGGGCATTGGCATTGTCGGCGGTGCCGTCCTTGGTGCGGCTCATAAAGCCCATCTGGGTGGCGGCGGCCGGCAGCGCCCACGGCGGCATGCTGGCTTCGTTATAAACGCGCCCGGTGACGATCGGCCGATCCGGATCGCCGTTGATAAAGTCCACCACCACTTCGTCGTTGACGCGCGGGATCTGCACGCCGCCGTAGCCCTGGCCGGCCCAGGCGCTGGAGACGCGCACCCAGCAGGAGCTGCCGTCATCCTTCGGCCCGAAGCGGTCCCAGTGGAATTTCACCTTGATGCGGCCGTATTTGTCGGTCCAAATTGATTCGCCGGCCGGGCCGACCACCCGGGCGGTCTGCGGCCCGTGGGTTTTCGGCCAGGTGGCCTGCTGCGGCGGGTGCCAGGGCACGTCCGCCGGCAGCACGATGAAGTCGATACGGTGTTCGCTGCTTTGATCATCGCCGCTGGCATAGCGGTTCTCTTTCAGATGGTAGTTGGCCTGCAGCGTCAGGTACTCGCGATTGTCGTCGGCGTGCGGGGCGTTATACAGCGTAAAGGTGCTGCCGGGAGCGATGCCCAGCGCGGTGGCGGTGCCCCGGATCTGCTGATGTTCGGCCTGCCAGGCCTCCTGGCGCACGCGGGCGTAGAACTCCCCCTGCTGATGCTCGGTGTAGCGGCCCGGCCAGTCGTAGACGTCAATCTGCCCCGGCGTCGGCGAGACCGGGTTTTGCCGCGCCTGGAACAGCCAGGCGTTCGGCTTGCGGAAATCGTAGTCGTCCAGGCTGTAGATGCCCGGCGTGACGCGATCGGACAACGTCCACTGGCTGATGCCTTCCTCGCTGGTGCTGCCGCCGGACGGCGTCAGGTGATAGGGAATCATCTCGTAGCCGGGATAGGGCTGGTGGTGGTGGGGCGCATCCCCGAGCACCAGCGTGTGTTTGCCCATCTCGTGTTTGAAATAGTAATAGATGCCCTCCAGCTCCATCAGGCGGCTGATGAAGTTGAAGCTGCTTTCGTTGTACTGCACGCAGTAGCCCCACAGGCGATAGTCGCCGGTCAGCTGATCTTCCAGCTGCACGTTGTGCTCCGCCAACAGGGTCTTGACGATCTGCGGCACCGTCTGTTCCTGGAAGATGCGGAAGTTGCGATCCTTGGTCATCGGCCACAGATCCGGCTGCACGTGCAGGCTATACACCGCGTAGCGGGTGCCGCCGATCTCTTCGCTGCTGACGGCGATGGCGGTGATCTTGCCGTTCAGGTAGCGCGGGGCGCTGAGAAAGCCCTGAGTCGGGATCTCCAGCGTCAGCGGTTGGCCGAGCAGCGCTTTGCGATCGAGCCGCGCGTCGGTACTCAGCAATTCAATAGAGAAGTCGAAAGGGGTGGAAAGCGCTTCGATGCCGTCCAGTGAGCGGAACAGCAGCTGCTCCTGGCCCAGCGGCGTGTGCGCAATAATGCGATCCAACATGAGAACGTCCTCTGTGATTGACGTCGTGTTCTGCTTACCCCAGCGTTGCAGCGGCCTTGCCGCGCGGCCAATGAGGGTGGGCAGCGGTGCGTCAGTCTCATGAAATAGGTGAAACCCCGCCGCGGCGGGGCTTCAGAACGGAATTAACCGGCGGTGGCCGGATTGACCAGCCAGGTGCCGGCGGTGTCGATACTGAGTTGCTGCCGGCGGAGCCGATCGTTGTGGCGGATCTCCAGCTGATAACGGCCCGGCGCCAGATTCAGGCTGGCGAAGCCGTTGTCACCCGGCGTTACCTGCTGCGGCTTGCCGTCGAGGCTGACCTGTTCGCCCGGCTGCAGTTTGAAATACACCAGCGCCACCGGCTGCGGTGGCGGCGCCGCCTTTTCAGGTTCCACCGGCGCAGATGGCGCGGTTTGCGGCGCGCTCGGCTGCTCCGTCAGGGTTTTCTGCGCCGGTGACGCCTCGGTATTTTGCGCTACGGCCTGGGTATCGTCCTTGCCGCCGCTCAGCCAGGCGACGGCGCCGATCACCAGCAGCGCCGCGACGCCGGCGCCGGCCATCATCGGCCGCGAGAATCGGGTGCTGCGCGCGGTAACGGCGCCGGCGGCTGCGGCTGCAGCGGCCGGGTTGGCGGCCACCAGCAGGTTCTCCGGCGCGGCGGCCGGCGTGCTGATGATTTCGTTTTCATCGGCGATCGGCAGATGTAACAGCTCGGCCATTTCATCGATGGTCTGCGGGCGGTCTTCCGGCTTCAGCGCCAGCGCGCGGTCGACGGTGCGCAACAGCTCCGGCGAGTAACCGGCGGGGCGACGCTCGGCCAGCGGCTGATAGCTGTCTTCGATGCTGCGCACCACGCTGACCGGCGGCGGCGAACCGACGATCAGCGTGTGCAGCACGGCGCCCAGCGCGTAGATATCGGTCCAGGGTCCCTGTTCGCCGTCGCTGTTCTCGGTGTACTGCTCGATCGGTGCGAAGCCCGGCTTCAGCATGATCTCCGTTTCGTCCGACAGGTTGCCGATCTCTTTGCGCGCCGACCCGAAGTCCAGCAGCACCGGCAGCTGGCTCTCCTGAATTTGGATGTTATCCAGCGAGATGTCGCGGTGCAGGTAACCTTCCTGATGGATGGTGTTGATGGCGCTGAACAGCGGCGGCAGCAGCCGACGGATCCACGCCTCGTCGATTTTCTCCGGCTGCTGCGCCTGCAGGTTCTTCAGCGTGGTGCCGCTGTAGAACTGGGTGCCCATGTAGGCGGTGCCGTTCTCTTCCCAGAAGCGCAGCACGTGCAGCAGGCCGGGGTGCGAGAAGCGGGCCAGCAGGCGCGCCTCCTGAATAAAGCTGTTCAACCCGGCCTGGAAGGTTTTGCCGAAGCGCTCGCCGCGCAGCCCGATGCTGAGATCGTCGTTGCGTTTCGCCAGCGAGGTCGGCATGTACTCTTTGATAGCGATGGTGCGTTCCAGTTGGTGATCGTAGGCGCGATAGACGATGCCGAAGCCGCCTTCGCCGATCGCTTCCTGGATCTCGAATTCGTTGAACCGATAGCCGCTCGGCAGGCTGTTCGAATTCGGTTTGGTTATCCCGGTTCCCGACATAGTGATGACTCTCTGTGTTCAAAGGGCCGCCGTCTCGGCGGCCGCGGCGTTATGCCTGAAATTGACAAATGAATTCGTGGTTCTGCAGCGCGATATGCAGCTGGCGATAGCGCTGGTCGTTGGCGCTGCCGGTCAGCAGGGTGTGGCTGATCTGCGGCAGCAGGGTGTTGGTCAGGATGGCGTCGACCATGCGGCCGCCGGACTCCACCTCGGTGCAGCGGCTGACGATCTGCTCGATGACCGCGTCGTCGAAGGTGCAGACGATGTCGTGATTCTCCGCCAGGCGACGCTGGATGCGCCCCAGCTGCAGGCGCACGATGTTGCCCAGCGTGGCGTCGGTCAGCGGGTAATACGGCACCACCAGCAGGCGGCCGAGCAAGGCGGCCGGGAACACCGACAGCAGCGGCTGGCGCAGCGCGCCGCTCAGCGCTTCCGGCTCCGGCAGCAGCTCCGGATCGCTGCACAGCCCGGCGATCAGCTCGGTGCCGACGTTGGAGGTCAGGATGATGATGGTGTTGCGGAAATCGATATGGCGGCCTTCGCCGTCCTCCATCCAGCCCTTGTCGAACACCTGGAAGAAGATCTCATGCACGTCCGGGTGTGCCTTCTCGATTTCGTCCAGCAGCACCACGCTGTATGGGCGGCGGCGCACCGCCTCGGTCAGCACGCCGCCTTCGCCGTAGCCGACATAGCCGGGGGGCGCGCCTTTCAGCGTCGAAACGGTGTGCGACTCCTGGAATTCGCTCATGTTGATGGTGATGACGTTCTGCTCGCCGCCGTACAGGGTTTCCGCCAGCGCCAGCGCGGTTTCGGTCTTGCCGACGCCGGACGGCCCGGCCAGCAGGAACACCCCGACCGGCTTGTTCGGATCGTCCAGCCGCGCCCGCGAAGTGCGCACCCGGCGGGCGATCAGATCCAGCGCATGGCGTTGGCCGATCACGCGCTGGTTCAGGGTGTCGGAGAGTTGCAGCACCGCCTCAATCTCGTTTTTCACCATGCGGCCCAGCGGGATGCCGGTCCAGTCGGCCACTACTGCCGCCACGATGTTGGCGTCGACGGCGGCGAAGATCAGCGGCGCCTCGCCCTGCAGCGCGCTCAGCTGCTGCTGCAGTTCGCCCAGCTGGGCGCGCAGCGCGTCGGCGTCAGGGCGCGCCTGCGTCTCTTCTTCAGTAGACTCTTCTTCCTGCCGGTGCAGCTGGGCGCGCAGTGTGATGATCTCTTGGATCAGCGCCAGCTCCTGCTGCCAGCGGTCGGTCAACTGTTCCAACTCTTGGCGCAGCGCGGTCAGCTGGGCTTCAATCTCCTGCGGGCGCAGGGGATCGCCGATGCCCACCTTGGCCTCGCGGCGGGCGATATCCAACTCTATTTGCAGCGCATCGATGCGGTGGCGGCAGTCTTCGACCTGGGCAGGCTCGGCGTGTTGGCTGACCGCCACGCGCGCGCAGGCGGTATCCAGCAGCGCCACCGCCTTGTCCGGCAGCTGGCGGGCCGGAATATAGCGATGCGACAGCCGCACCGCGGCGTCTACCGCTTCATCCAGCAACAGCACGCGGTGGTGTTGCTCCAGCGGGCTGACGGTGCTGCGCAGCATCAGCAGCGCCTTGTCTTCGCTTGGCTCGTGTACCTGCACCACCTGGAAACGGCGGGTGAGCGCCGGATCCTTCTCGATGTATTTCTTGTATTCCGACCAGGTGGTGGCACCGAGGGTGCGCAGCTGGCCGCGCGCCAGCGCCGGTTTCAGCAGGTTGGCGGCGTCGCCGGTGCCCTGGGCGCCGCCGGCGCCGATCAGGGTGTGAATTTCGTCGATAAACAGGATGATCGGCGTCGGGCTGGACTGCACTTCGTCGATCACCGCCTGCAGCCGTTTTTCAAACTCGCCTTTGACGCCGGCGCCGGCCTGCAGCATGCCGATGTCCAGCAGGCACAGCTTCACGTCGCGCAGCTGCGGCGGCACGTCGCCGGCCACGATGCGCAGCGCCAGGCCTTCCACCACCGCGGTTTTCCCGACGCCGGCCTCGCCGGTCAGCAGCGGGTTGTTCTGGCGGCGGCGCATCAGGATATCGATGATTTGCCGGATCTCTTCGTCGCGGCCGGCCACCGGATCGATCTCGCCGTTGCGCGCTTTGGCGGTCAGGTCCTGGGCATACTGCGCCAGCACGCTTTCACCGCTGCGCGGCGCGCCGGATACGTTCTCGGCGCTGCTTTCCGCCGGCGCATCCTGGGCGTTTTCCGCCGAGTGGGCGGTGATGGCGGCGAACTGTTCCATCAACAGATCGGCGTTGATGCGCTCGAACTGCGGGGAAATGGCCTTCAGCAGATGGCGCAGGCTGTAGGTTTTCAGGATGCCGAGCAGCAGGTGGCCGCCGCGGATGCGCGCCGCGCCGAATTTCAATGAGCCATAGACCCAGGCGCGTTCTACCGCGCTGTCGATGTGCTCGGACAGATCGGAGATGGCGCTGGCGCCGCGCGGCAGGCGGTCGAGCGCCTCGACGATGTCGCGCGCCAGCTGCGCCTCGTCCAGCGCGAAGTGGCGGACGATCTGCTGCAGATCGCCGTCCGGCGATTGCATCAGCTGATGCAGCCAGTGCGCCAGTTCGACGTAGGGGTTACCGCGCAGCTTGCAAAACGCCGTCGCACTTTCCAGAGAGGTGAATAACAGGCTATCCAGTTTGCCAAATAATACCGAGCGGCTGATTTCAGACATGGTTTTCCTCAGGTCTCAGAGTGGCCTGGCGCCGCAGGGCGCCGGCCGAAATAGGGTCAGAACGGATTTTCCAGCGGTTCAGGGCTGAAGATCAGATCGTCGAGATCGCGTTGCCGCCGATCGTCGGCCAGCCAGCTGCTCAGGCCCAATCGTTGCGCGCCGCCGAGCTGGAGGCCGTGCGCCTGTTCCTTCGCCAGGATCAGACGGACTTCCCAGACGAACTCGATGCCCAGGTATTGGCGCACCCAGTCGCGCAGCTGCCGGCACAGGTCGGCGCCGGGCAGGAAGCGGTCATAGTCCCGCTGCGGCATCGGCCCCAGCTCGATGCGGAATTTGTGCTGAATATCGCGCACCGCGATGCCGAGAAAGGCCGACTCGCCGAGCCGCGGCGCACCGCGCCCGGCCTTGAGCCGCGCCTGCTCGCGCGGCTCCACCCGCAGCCAGTGCGGCACGTTCTCGACGATACGCACCGGCACCTTGAAATACTGCTGCAAAATCTTGCTCAGGCCTTCCGGATCGCGGCTGTGGCGAATCAGATGACCGGCCATAAAATGTTTGGCGTGGGCGTTGATGCTGTCGCGTTCCTGCTGCGCCGGCTGGCCGATGCCGATCAGGCTCGACAGGTATTCGTCGAAGCGCCGGTTGTCCGGGCGATCCAGCGACACCGTCGGCTGCGCGTCGGCCCAGGCGCGGTAAAACAGCAGCGTCAGCCGGTGATGGAACAGGTTGGTGAACGCCAGCAGGGTGGTGTCCTGATGGTGGTACACCCGTTCGCGCACGTATTCGGTCAGGTGCAGCGGCAGCGGTCCGTTGGGGCCGAACAGGCCGAAGCTGAAGATCGAGACGTCGTGCAGCGGGCTGTTGGCGCGCGGCGCCACCTGCGCCAGCGTGGAGGGCGCGAACGACAGCGACGGCTCCTGGCCCAGGCGCAGCATCTCGTGACGCGGCAGCGGCGCGCGCCCCAGCAGGTAGGGTTGGCCGCCCTGGGCGTCGATACGGCGCAGCAGCTGAAACAGATCGTGCTTGTAAGGCGCGCTGCGCAGCCGCGGCCAGAAGTCGTCCGGCAGGCGATACAGCGCGTTGATCTGCGGCGGCGCCAGTTCGGTGGCAATCATCTCCGCGCTCATATCAGCGTCCTTTTGCCCATGCGCGCCTGCCAGTGGGCGATTTCGCCGCGCTGCTGGCTGGAGAGCGTCATCTCGGTGAAGGTGTTCATCGCCACCAGGCGTGAGAACAGGCGCTCCAGCACGCTGCCGAGCAGGTAAGGGCTGTTGCCGGAGAACGCCTGCTCATCGACCGTCAGATCGATGGCGATGCCGCGTGCGAACACGATGGGGCCCGGCTCCGGCACTCGCCGATAGACCGGCCGCAGGTTGCAGTGGCGCACGCCCTGGATCTGTTTGGCGATCGCCGGTTCGCTCAGGTTGCCGTACAGCCCCATCAGCTGGCGCAGGCTGGCGGCGCCCTGTTCCGGATCGCCGTCCATCATGCTGAGGTAGTTCAGCTGCAGCTGGCTGATCAGCCGCCAGGTGATCATGCCTTCGGCCAGCGCCGGGCGCGGCGGAGTGGGGCCTTTGCGCAGCGAGACCTGCTTGATCGGGATCGAGTCGGGCATCACGAAGTTGCCCTGATCCTGTTGCAGCAGCATCAACGGCAGGTCGCGGCTGGTGCACAGCACGTCGGCGGTGAGGTATTTCAGATCGCTGTGCCACGGCGATTGCCGCTCGTCCACCAGCGACACGAACACTTCCGAACCGGCATAGCCGGTGCGGGTGCCGTAGCGGCGGGCGTGCTCCGACAGCGTGCGCTGTTCGCGCCGCAGCGAGAAGTAGGCGCCATAGTTGCCGTCGTCCGCGCTCAGGGTGCTGTAAAACGGCCGAAACTCTTGCTCGTAGCGTTTTTCGCTGGCGCTGCCGCCGAGCCGCTGCACCGAGAATACTTCGTAATCCAGCGGCCGGATATTGTCGACCACCAGATGGTATTCGTGGTTTTTTTCGTTGATCGCGATGCGTTCGGCGACCTTCGGAAACAGGTTGATCACCGGCGTGCAGTGCAGCGCCAAATGGGCGGCGTCGACCACCCGTTCCAGCGCGGCGTCGTGCCGATCCAGCAGCACCACGATCTCGAACTGGCGCAGCGCCTTTTTCCCTTCGCGCACGCTTTGCAGCAGCGGGCGCAGGCCGTTGACGCTGAAGAACTGGAAGCGCGTCGGGAAGGCGAAGTACTCCTGCAGCAGCCGGTAGCCTTCGAAGTTGCGCAGGTCGTTGGGCAGCAGCGCCTGTTCGGCGGCGAAGCCCTCCTGCCGCAGCCCGTCCAGCGCCAGCGCGCGCCGCTGTGGCTGCGCCTCCACCGTTTGGCAGACAAGCCCGACGCTGTGCTGCATCAGCAGTTCCAGCAGCTGCTGCGCCTGCATGTCCGGCCCGGCCAGGTAAAACATCAGCTGGTCCAGCTGCAGGTTGTTGAGCGTCACGCTTTCGTAGCACTCGAGACGAATGCGCAGCGCGCTGACGCAGCCGCTGTGCTGCAGCCCCAGCGAGGCCAGCGGGATATCGGCCGGAATGCCGCCCAGCTCGACGCCGGCGATGCGCACCGGCTGCAGCGTGACGTCATGAGCGGTGGTATAGCTGCAGGTGATGCCGCTTTTCTTCAGCGTCTGGCTATCCATCATGGTGCCGCGCGGCACCACGAAGCCGTTGCTGATGTCGCCTTTGCTGCTGTCCGGCTGCAGCTCGGCGATCGCCATCGACGGCGTCGGCGACAGGTAATTGGGGTAGATGATCTCCAGCAAGCGCTGAGAAAAGCGCGGGAACTCGGCGTCCATTTTCAGCTGCACGCGCGAGGTGAG
Organism: Serratia sp. 2880STDY5682894; assembly: GCF_001537385.1. Classification (NCBI taxonomy): domain Bacteria; kingdom Pseudomonadati; phylum Pseudomonadota; class Gammaproteobacteria; order Enterobacterales; family Yersiniaceae; genus Serratia; species Serratia sp. 2880STDY5682894. Next base: position 650,630 of record NZ_FCJA01000002.1, read on the forward strand.
GAAGGCGAAGCCCTCCATCAGGCGCTCGATATAGGGATCCGCCACGTCGATGCCGCGCATGCCGAGACGGCCCGCGACCTTCGGGTACTGTTCGGCGAACTCGGCGCCCATCTCACGCAGATAGGCCAGCTCGCGGTTGTAATAGTCTAAAAGTTTACTGTCCATCGCCTTACCCTATGTCTTTCAGATCGAAGTGGCCGTTTTCCAGATCCACGTCGGTACGGAACAGAAACTCCAGCGGATAGGGCACGCACCACAGGCGGCCCTTGATTTCGATCGACAGCACGTTGTGCAGCTCCAGCGAGCCGGTGTCCGAGATGCAGCGCACCTGCAGCCCCTCGGGCAAAATGCGCGGTTCGAAATGGAGAATGGACTCGGTCAGCGCGCGCTGAATGTCGAGCCATTCGATATCCGACATGCGCTTGCCCGCCAGCGAGGCGATGCCGTAATTCAGGGTGGAGCGCCGCACCTGCGGAAAGTCGCCGAGATCCAGATTGGATTCGCTGTTGACGCAGTTGAACAGCCACTGCAGATCGCGCAGCACCCGGCGGCGCAGCTCGCTGTGCGACACCAGGTTGCGCACCTGTGCTTCCTGCTTTTTCTGCGGTTCGTCGTCGGTCAGCATGTCGAGCAGCACCGGCTGCATTTTGTCGCGCGACGTCAGGCGCTCGCTGTCCTGACGATAGCGATAGCCCTGGCGGCGCAGATCGCCGCCGTCGTAGTGGGGTGGGCGCTTATCGTTCATGTTCAGGCGCTCGCGTCGAAGCTCAGCTGCCGCAGGCTGTGCAGCGGGAATTCGTCGCTTTCGCTGAGCCAGGTTTTCAGGCCCAGCCCCGCATAGTGGGTGCCGTCGCCCAGCGGTTCCCATTCGGTGCGTTTGCCGAGCAGCAGCGCGTCGTCGCTGCCTTCGGCCAGCGGATAACGGGCGGGCAGTTGGCACACCTGTTCGCGGCCGTCGGTGAGGCGCACCAGCGCGTGGCTCCACACCAGATCGATGGCGCTCTGCGGCGCCTGGAACTGGATCGCGGCGATGTCGGCAAACGGCAGCCAGTAGTAAACGCCGTTCAGCGCCAGCTCGCACACCGGCCCGAGGCGGCCGTCACCGTCGGTCAGCCAGTCGAAACTCAGCTGCCGTTCTTGGTCGCCTTCGGCCAGCGTTAACCGCCCGGCGCCGGCCGGGGCGGCCTCCAGCGCTTCGTCACGCAGCGCCTGGGCCTGTTCGGCTGCGCCTTGCGCATCCTGATGCAGCGCCTGCACCATCAGTTTCAGCCAGGGCTGATCCTGCCGCAGCAGCGCCGGCGCGGCCGTGCCGGCGAACACCGCCTGGCGTTGCAGCTCGGCGTTGACCGACTGCATCAGCAGCAGCGTGGTCGGTTGGGCGATTGGTTTCAGCGCCTGCCAGGATTTCAGCTGCGCGTTGGCGCGCATCCAGTTGCCACTCAGGCACAGCAGTTGCACCAGCGCGGCGCGCAGGTCGGCATCCGCCGGTTTTCCCTTGATCTCGTTTTCGACGGCGGTGATGGCCGCGCCGATCGACTGGCCTTGCAGCATGCTTGCTAATGATTTCACAGGCTTTCCTTATGATCAGTGAGTGGCGCCGTTAACCGACAGGTAGCTGCCGCTGGCGGGATCGACCCGGTCTGCGGCCAGCTTTTCCACCAGCTTGAAGGTCAGCGGAGCGGGGGCGCTCAGCAGCGGTTGCCAGGCGGTTTGCGCCTGCTGCAGGCGCTGTTTGACCTTGTTCTCGTCGGCGGCATCGACGCGCGGCATTTCAACGATCGCTTCGCCGTTGAACGCCCAGGCGTGCAGCTTCGGTTCGAAGCTCAGCAGCAGGAAGCTGCCCGGCGCCTGCGGGTTACCGCCCAGAACCAGCCGTTGGGCGTTGGCGCTGACGACGGTCAGCGCGCGATCGCCGCCGTTGAGCTGCGCCAGCGGATAGCCCTGCAGGAACCACAACGTCGGCGAGAGGGTTTGGCCGCCCTGTTGCAGCGTGACTGCGCCGCTGCCCTGCAGCCAGCCGTCCTCGCCGCAGCGCAGCGCGTCGCTGGCGGGAATGAACAGCGCGCCGCCGTTGGCGTCGTCATGCCAGAAGGTGCGGAAGTGGCAGCCCTGCGGCAGGTTGAAACGCTGAGGCGGCGCGGTGTCCGCCTGCGGAGAGGTCACGGCTACCGCCGCAGGGATCGCCGGCTGCGGCGGGGTTTCCGGCTGCTCGACGGCCTCCTGTTTGACCACCGGTTTCCAGCCGCGAGCTTTGGCGGCTTCGCCGCTGGCCAGCTTTTCACCGCGCTTGTCGGTCAGCGTCCAGGGCAGGTGGCCGGCTTTCGGGCACTGCTTTTCCAACAGATTGCCGACGCGCGGCAGAAAGTCGTTCAGCACCGCCGGATCTTGGCTTTGCGCCGAGACGATGCGCAGCGGGATGCTCTTGCCGCACCAGCTTTCGGGATTGCTGTTTTTGACGTCATCGATAAACACTTCCAGCTTCTGGCTGGGGGAGTAAACCAGGCGATAGTTCATCGCCTGCGCGGTCGGTACCGCCATCAGGGCGACGAGCCCCGGCATCCAATATTTCATAGTGAACCTTGCTGTGAATGTGCGCTGCTCAGTCGCGGCTCAGAAACCGTTCCGCATCCGCCAGCGAATGCAGCAGGGTGGTTTCCTGCGGTGAGCCAATCCAGACGGCGATAGCGCTGTAGTTATCGCTGTTATTGTTTTTCTTCCATGCCTGCTGCATCAGGGCGATCCACTCGCTGGGGGAGTTGACCATGTGCAGCGACTGTTCCAGTTCGGCCTGGCTGAAGCTGTGCCAGAAGCCGTCGGTGCACAGCAGGAAAACGTCGCCGTCTTCCAGCTGCAGCACGTCGCTGTAGGTGGCGTCGCGCTCTTCGTTCAGCCCCAGCGCGAAATACAGCAGGTTGCTGTTGATGCCGTTGGTCTGATAACCGGCGTCCTGCATCTGCTGGATCAGGCTGTGGTCGGTGGTGACGGCATGCAGGTAGCCGCGGCGGAACAGGTACAGGCGACTGTCGCCGGCGTGCGCCCAGTAGGCCAGCTGGTAATCGCGATCGATAAACAGGCTGACCAGCGTGGTGCCCATCTTGCTGTATTCGTCCGACTGCCGCTGCTGCTGGTGGATGGCGGCGTTGGCGCGCGTAATGTGCTGGCGAATGCTTTGGGCGTTCAGGTGCTTTTCGCCGTCGAAGTTTTGCAAAATGGTGTCGCGCGCCAGTTTGGCGGCGATATCGCCGCCCGGAAAGCCGGCGATGCCGTCGCACACCACGAAGCAGGCGGCGCGGTTGCCGAGCACCTCGCCGGTCTGATCCTGGTTGGAGGCGCGGCCGCCCTGGTTGGAGGTAGAGGCTATGGTGATATTCATTACGCGTCCGGTTTGGTCTGTGAGTCTTTGTATTGATTCACTTCAACGTCATAGGCGTGCAGGAAGGCTTCGCCGAACAGGGTGTGGAAATCGTCCTCGATTTCGCCGGAGGTTTGCTGATAGTTCTTCACGAAGTAGTCCCACAGCGCAGCCTTGCGGTTAGCGGGCAGCGACAGACGCGGCGCCACGCCTTCCTTGCGCGCTTCCTCTTCGAGGCGCTCCGGGTTGAACGACTGCAGCATGGCGGCGATGATGGCGCGGATGCCGGCGATCATCCCCAGTTGGTGCGCCTGCAGGTCGATCAGCGCATCGCGCACCGCCTGCTCCGGCGGCATAAAGCCCGGCATCTGGCTGCCGAACATCTGCATCAGCACCGTTTTGCCCGAAGGCAGCAGCTTGAACGGGTTGTTGGCCTCGTCGAGGATCATGGTCATCTCGGCCTTCACGCCGCGCTTGAGGATCGAGCGGGATGAAAGCAGGGCGACGGTGCCCTGCGAGAACAGGCTCAGCAGGCGGCCGGCCTGGCGGATCTGCCGTTCGTCGAAGTGCGGCTGCGGCTGCAGATCGTCGAGGCCGATGCCTTGCAACAGCGCCGTCAGCAGCGGCCCCTCTAAGGTGTCGCCATTCGGCGCGGCGGCGTGCTGCCGTTGAGCGGACTGGTAGGCGACCGGATCGATGCCAAGGCGGTTGCCCTGGCGCGGGCGCGGCGGTTGCGCAGGCGGTTCCTGCTGGTTGAACTGCGGCACGGGTTGGGGCTGTGGCTCAGGCGTCTGCACGGGTGGCGGCGTCGGCTCTGGGCGTGGCGCTTGCGGTTGTGCGGCGATCGGAGGCGGAGACGGCGGCGCGGGCGGCTGTACCGGCTCGTCCGGTTGAGCCAGCGGCACGGCGCCGCCCATCAGCAGCCCCAGCGGATCGTTGCTGTTTAGCGTCTCGGGCGACGCGGGAGCGGATGAACCGCCGAACAGCGCCAGCGGATCCAGCTCTTGCTCCGGTTGCTGCGCATTCTGAGCCGGGGTTGCCGGCCGCGCTGGCGCAGCCTGCTCCGCCAGCAGCGCGCTGGGGGTGGTATCGGCCAGGATGTGTTCGCGCTCAAAGGTGGTGTCGGTGTTGAACAGCGCCGCCGGATCGGTTTGCTGCTGCTGCAGCTGGCGCAGATCGACATCGCCCGCCAGCTGTGCCAGCGGATCGGCCGGGTTCAGCTCGCGAGCGGGGGTATCCAGCAGCGGGTGGTTGCCAGGATTGGCGACCGGCGGCGGCGTGACGGCGGCCGGCGCATTCGGGGTAAATTCTTCCACCAGGCTGTCCCAGATTTCGTTGGGGATTGGCGCGGCGGATTTTTCTTTGGCGGCGGCTGTTGGGGCCGCAGCAGCGGCAACGGCGGCGGCCTTGGCCACCGGTTGAGCCTGTGGCGCGGCGTGCTGGTGCAGCGCGCTGACTTCAATCTGGTAATCGTCGATGCCGAGCACGTCGCCGTCCTGCAGTTCAACCTGGCGGCCACGTTCCAGCGGAATGTCGTTCAGCAGCACGCGGGTAACGTTGCCGCGGTTGGTGATGCGGCATTCGCCGTCAGCGGAAATATGCACGATCGCCTGCAGGCGGGAAATGGCGCGCTCTTCGTCCGGCAGCACCAGGTTGTTGTCCACGCTGCGGCCGATGGTGCCGCCCGGCGGCAGAAAATCGCAACTGCTCTGCGGCGGAACCTGGCCGCTTTTATTTTTTACAATGGAAAATCGCATAAGGCATTCCTGCTGATTAGGAGGTAGTGCAATAATTAATGATTCGATCTTTGGCTTGCCAAAATTGGCGGATATTTTGGCAAGCCGTTAAGTTGTTTCTTAACTCGTTCACTAAGGCTTGTTGTAGTCTTAATTTTACGAAATGCTTTTGTTATTAATTGAAAGAATTATGGAATAAGAAGGTGAAATGAAATTCCGTTGAACATCTCAAGGGTAACGGCTCTCTCATAACTAATTCTGATATCAGTTGTCGTCTTTCCCTTGGTACTTCTTGATGATGGCTTGCAACGCTTGGCTATGTACAAGATCGATGCACTTTGCCATCGTCATCGGCTCCCCAGACATGCTGTCATAGTGCTTTGCCAGAAATTCTTTTGCCAGCGCCCTGACAGCGGTATGCGCTTCCAGAGAATAATCGCCGAACTCCATGTAACCCCTGGCGGTGGCGGCGGCATCGTTTTTGACTTCTTTTGCTGAGTACCCCTCGGCGATACAAACGCTAAGCGCGTAGTTTTTGAGGTATTCGGCAGGGGAGTAGTCAATTTTTGTTGCTGCATTAGCGTTCAACGTTACGGCTATGGCCACAGCCAGTAAGATTCTTTTCACTGGTTATTTCCGAGACGGTTTTTCATTCACTCTAACCGGATTGTCTTTCACCCAATTATCATTAGGGCTCTGTACATAGTCTTTCGCGAGTTTGTCAAGATCTTCACTATGGTACATATCCATGCACTTCATTAAGTCTAAGCGGCTTTTTCCGTCCTTAGCATTGTAATTCTTTTGCAAGTACTGCTTTGTCAGTGCAATTATAGGGGATTCTTCATCACGAATTGCATAGTATGACCAAGCATCGATTCCATTCGATGAGGCAATTGCATCTTTGCTGGCTTCTGGTGATGTCTTATAAGCGACGGAAATGCAGTAGGTTAGAGCAATATCCTTGTAGTTTTGCAAATAGCTTCTGTATGCCGCTTGCGGCGGCCACTTTTCAATCGACTCTTCTTGATTTTTCTGCGCTATAGCGCAAGTGGCATATAGACAAAAAAAGGAGATAAGGATTCTTTTCATCTCAACACTCCAAAATCCGTATGGTTTGTGCAGAGTAATAGATAACCAGCGCATGAGTATCTCAATGCTTGATGGCTAATACCCAGTGAAAATAATTAATAAAACTCTAATTTGCTTAAGTTGATGATTTTATAAAATTGCAACCTACAATATTAATTATTAATTAGAGTAACGTTTGAAGATGGCTTTAGCCTCACTGGAACTCTGAAGCGAAAGGCAATCTAAAGTATGATAACTTCCTTTAACTGAGCCTTGACTATTTTTATTTGCGTACTGTTCAGCCAGTTTTTCGCCTTGTTCGAATGCATCCATGGGGAGTTTACTGAATTCTAAATAGGCGGAAGCGGAACGGAAAGCATCTTGCTTGGTTTTTTCTGAGTCAGTAGACTTCCCAATACAGCGGCTAACCAGCCAATTTTCATAAATTTCGCTTTGAGGTAAGTTTTCTATTTTTATATCTTCCGCAAGCAGCATAGGGGAAACGAGAAGAAGAGCAAGGGCTATGTGGGTAGTCTTCATTTTAATATCCAAAGTGATGCGACTTCAGGAACAAAAGATCCATTCTCAGGATCCCCCATGAAATGACAAGAGTCAGAGCAAATGTCACCGTTCCATAATGTGACATGTCCTCTGGCATTTCGCCAGCCATTTCCTTGTATAACCATTATCCCTTTTTTACCTGAAAATTTAACTGGTGTAGGGGATTTCACCGTGATATCAGGCTTGCCGAAGTTCTTTTCTAAAAAGAGAATCATATCGTTAACACGATAAAGATACCATTTTTTATCTTTACCAGACACAGTCGCATAACCGGAGTTAGAGGGAATTGGTATGCCTGTATAGTTGAGTACATAACTCATTCGAATAGGACAAGCATTTTCAAAAATACCGTTCTCAATATTGCTTTCTACTTTTCCACCAATCAATGCACCCACTTTTTTTACATTGATATTGACTTCAGAAAAACGAATCCATGCGGGCCCAAATAGAGGTTTTTTCATCCTGACTCTCCATTGTATCCATGTTATGAACCCCCGGCCGTAACCGGGGGGGCATGCAGATTAAGCTTCGCGGTTTTCCTTGATGTTCCAACCTGCGCTGCTTTCGGCGCCTTTGCCGCCTTTGTCGCTCTGCTCCCAGTATTGCTGTTTCACTTTCGCCGCCTGGAAGGAGTAGGTGACGCCCACGGTATCTTCGCCGCCTGCGCCGGTGTACTGCACGGCGGTGACCAGCACGTCTTCCAGGGTGATTTTTGCGTATTCAACCTGGCTACCACCCGCCTTACAAACCGACAGCTCAATCTTGGTCAGGTGTTTGCCGCTTGAGCAGTGTTTCAGCAAGGCCGGGGTTGACTTGTCGATCAGCGCGTTGACGTGCAGATCGTTGAAGCACACTTTGCCGGCGCCACCGCCGCCGCCAACGCCCATATTGCCCGGTTGAGAAGCGCCCCAGGAGAAAGAAGTAATGTCGGTCCAGCCTTTGTGATTCGAATCTTTGGATTCGCCGCTGGCACCTTCAACTTTCAGGAACATATCAATAGCCATAGTTTCTTCACTCTTTATTAAGGGTTAACAGTAGTATTAACGTTACGTTGAAAAACTCAGGTAATAGCAGCAGGAATTGCAAGTGTGGTAATGCATTACCAATTTATATCCTTGTGCCATGCACCTTCTTAAATACCGAAAACTATCGGTACGGGTTACCGAGCCACTATTAAGTGCTAATGGCTCAATGCTTAATTATTTCGCGTTATCTTGATTCCACGTGCGATCTGGATTGCCTGCAATGAGCTGTCGGGAAAGCTTGTCCAATTCAGAACTATGGTACAACCGCAGACAGTTCAAGGTGACGCCTTGACTCCTGTCTTTAGTTTCACTGTGAAACTCATTGATTCTGGATTTATATTTTCCGATGAGAACATTGATTTTCTCATCACCTGATTCGATGTCGAATGGCATCCATTCTCTCATCGCATTCGCCGTTCTGGCTGCATCAAGAGAGAATGCCTTATCCGAATCGGAGACCTGTGCCAGGCAGCGAGACAATGCCAGTTCTTTTACGACCTGGTGATAAGGCAGCTGTTTGATAAATGCCACAGGATCCTGATTTGGCGCTGCTTGCAACCTTAATGAGGCGATAAGCAAGCATGCAGTTAAACCAAACCTCATGCTTTTACTGGTCAGCCGATGGAACACTAGCTTAATTCCCAAAACCAGACTTCTTTGCAGTTAAAATAGCAATGGGAATGGCAGGTCAATAGCGAGTTTTCTGGTTCGATAAGATCAATGTGTCCGCCATCATAGTTGGTTATTTTATTGAAGAACACGACGCCTTTTTTATTGCCGATACCCTTCTCTGCATCTGGAGCATTAAAGAAAATGTTGGCTTTGCCAAAACTACTGGAGCGATGCAACTGATCGGCCAGCAGTTTGGCTCCAGGCTCAATCGTTTTACCCTTATAGGTGCCTTTTTTGATTGGCAGGCGGCCTTTGAAGCTGATGCCGGCTTTCAACAGCGCCAGGCTCATGCGGACGGCACAGGTATTGGCATAACCAGGGTTTTGCTTTAGAAGCGTATCAAGCTCATAACCAATCTCGGCGTAAACGGCTTCTGCTGCCAAATATCCCGGGCTAGAGTAATCAGAGGAGTAATGGCTGCTTTTTAGCTGACGATATAAAGGTTTCATGCTTTGCCTCCTTTGCAGGGGAAGCGAGTCGCCAGAGCCTCTTCAATCAGGGGGGCAGCCCTTTCGTGTAGGCGCGCAGCGGGAAGTTTATTAAAGAATTCGAACACAAACTCCTGCAGAGTGACAGTTTGTAGCTGGCTGTATTGGCACCAGCTTTTTCCTTCCGTCGCGTCCAGCACGCCCAGCAAATAAATCCGCGCTTTCTCTTTTTCCTGTTTATCTGCACTGCGATAGAAACGGAAAAAGTCGCTGCCTGGCAGATTGACATCATCGGACGTCAAATGCGCTATCGATGCCTGCTCTGCGAAAGCTGGCGGCGCGGCGGAGAGCGAGCAGACGACAGCCAACAGCGATGCCAGATAAAACCGTTTTGTCTTCATCTTTCTTTCCCTGTGATGAGGTTGATGTATCAGCCAGGCCGCACTCTCGCGGCCTGACTTCAGTCCATCAGGACGCGTCGTTTTGCTTCAGCGAAGGCAGCTTCGACACCAGGCGCAGGGAGACGGTCAGGCCTTCCAGCTGGTAGTGCGGGCGCAGGAAGAACTTGGCGCTGTAATAGCCCGGGTTGTCTTCGATCTCTTCCACCTGCACTTCCGCCGCAGCCAGCGGTTTGCGCGACTTGGTTTCCTGCGAGGAGTTGGCCGGATCGCCGTCCACGTAGTTCATGATCCAGTCGTTCAGCCAGCGTTCCATGTCGTCGCGCTCGCGGAAGGAGCCAATTTTGTCGCGCACGATGCACTTCAGGTAGTGCGCGAAGCGGCAGCAGGCGAACAGGTACGGCAGGCGCGCGGAAAGCTGGGCGTTGGCGGAGGCGTCGGCATCGTAGTATTCCGCCGGCTTCTGCAGCGACTGCGCGCCGATAAAGGCGGCGAAGTCGGAGTTTTTGCGGTGCACCAGCGGCATAAAGCCATTTTTGGCCAGCTCGGCTTCGCGGCGATCGCTGATGGCGATCTCGGTCGGGCACTTCATGTCCACGCCGCCGTCGTCGCTCGGGAAGGTGTGGCACGGCAGGTTTTCCACCGCGCCGCCGGATTCCACCCCGCGAATGGCGGTGCACCAGCCGAACTCTTTGAACGAACGGTTGATGTTGGCGGCCATGGCGTAGGCGGCGTTGGTCCAGGTGTAATTGCCGTGGGTCGCGCCGTCGGTTTCTTCTTCAAAGTCAAACTCGTCCACCGGGTTGGTGCGGATGCCGTAGGGCAGGCGCGCCAGGAAACGCGGCATCACCAGGCCCAGGTAGCGCGCGTCTTCCGACTCGCGCAGGCTGCGCCAGGCGGCGTACTCGGTGTTCTGGAAAATCTTGGTCAGATCGCGCGGGTTGGACAGCTCCTGCCAGGACTCCATCTGCATCACGCTCGGCGCGGTGCCGGCGATGAACGGGCAATGCGAGGCGGCGCCGATCTTGGCCATTTCGCCCAGCAGCTCCACGTCCTGCGGGCTGTGATCGAAGTAGTAGTCGCCCACCAGGCAGCCGAACGGCTCGCCGCCGAACTGGCCATACTCTTCTTCGTAGACTTTCTTGAAGATCGGGCTCTGGTCCCAGCCCACGCCTTTATAGCGCTTCAGCGTGCGGCCCAGCTCCTGTTTGGAAATGCTCATAAAGCGGATCTTCAGCATCTCGTCGGTTTCGGAGTTGTTGACCAGATAATGCAGGCCGTGCCAGACGCCTTCCAGCTTCTGGAAGTCGTCGTGGTGAATGATCTGGTTGATCTGCTGCGACAGCTTTTCGTCGATTTCCGCGATCAGCGCCTGGATGGTGCGGTAGGCGTCGGAAGAAACGGTGACGGTGTTTTCCAGCGCCTGTTGCGCCAGGGTTTTCACCGCGTTCTCGACCGCTTCTTTGGCCTGATCGGTCTTCGGCCGGAACTCTTTGTTCAGCAGCGCGCTGAATTCATCGCTGGAAAAAGTCTCGGTGGTCTGCAACGCATTTTGTTGCTGAGGCGAGTTGCTCATCGATTAATCCTCACGCTCGTTGTTGTCGTCGTTAACCGCCGGCTTCGGCGCGTCGGTCAGGGATTGCAGCAGCGCCGGGTTTTGCAGGATCTTGGAGATCAGCTCTTCGGCGCCGTTCTTACCGTCCATATAAGACAGCAGGTTGGAAAGCTGGGTGCGGGCGTCCAGCAGATTGCCCAGCGAGTCGACCTTGCGGGCGATAGCGGCAGGGGAGAAGTCTTCCATGCTTTCGAAGGTCAGATCGATGTTCAGCTTGCCTTCGCCGGTCAGGGTGTTATCGACCTGATAAGCGACGCGCGGCTTCAGCGATTTCATGCGCTCGTCGAAGTTGTCGACGTCGATCTCCATGAACTTGCGTTCTTCCACGCTGGCTTGCGGATCGACCGCTTTCCCCACCAGATCCGCCATCACGCCCATCACGAACGGCAGCTGGATTTTGCGCTCTGCGCCATAAATTTCGACATCGTATTCAATCTGTACGCGCGGCGCGCGGTTGCGGGCGATGAATTTCTGCCCGCTGCGGGATTTCGAGTTTGACATGATTTACTCCATCTAATGGCGATTGGGAACGCGCCTCGTCCGGCTGGGAGAGTCAGGTTCTGATTCGGGTCTGCGCCGGGGCAGACGGTATCGGATGCGTCAAGAGAACAAAGGTCGGCGGCTAGCTGTTCTCCTCGTGGTCGGGGCGACCGAGAATGGTCTCCAGTTGGTTAAGCCCATCGGGCGCCAAATCGCGGACGATTTGCATAAAGTCCAACGTAATCAGCCGCTGGACCCGATCGATCATCAGCGGCGCCGGGTGGCTCGGCTCATGAAGACGAAAATAGTTTTTCACCTTGTCCAGCATCAGCTGGGCGTCGTCGCGCGACTGGATCTGCGCGCTGCGCCAGTTCAGCGGTGCCGTGGCGTTTTGCATCGCAGCCGGTTGTTGCTGGGCGGCGGTTTCCGGCGGGGCGTCGGGTTCGGCGGCGGCCGGGGCATCGCTCTGGCCGGCGAGCGCCACCAGAGAAAATACCTTGGTCAGCGCGCCCATTTCCGGCAGGGCGCTTTCCCCCAGATGGCGGGTCACTTCACTGCGAATGGCGCCCAGGGTGTGGGCGATGTGCGTCACCAGTGCGCCTTCGGGGCGGCCCTGCTGCGCCAGCTCATCCTGCAACCGTGCGCGGCCGCCGGGAAAGTTGGGGCACTCTTGCTTGCTGCCGTCGAGCAGGGCGCCGGCATCGCGCAGCGAGATTTCACCGGCGGCGCTTTTCAGCAGCGGCGCGGTGCGCACGCTGGCGGCCAGCGCGGCTTTGTCGCCGAGGTCGGCCAACGCATTGATGCGAAACAGCGGGTCGGCTTCGCCGTCGAACTCCAATGCCGGTTGCAGAGCATCCCAGTAACGGAGTATCGACTGGTGGATCAGCGTCAGCCCGTCGGCGTAGCCCGGCAACCCGCGCAGCTGGGTCCAGGCGCGGGTGAGATACAGCATGACGCGCAGGTCTTTGGTGCGCGCCAGCAGCGAGGTCGCGAGGCGTTCGACCTGCACCCAATCCGGCGCTTCTTCCGGAATGATGGTGCTGCCGAACTGCTGTTCGGCCTTGCCGGTGGCGGCGCGCGCCATTGCCAGAAAGTCGGCGTCGTATTCCAGGTTGTCGCCGCAGGGATTGTCCGCGTCAACCGGGGCCAGCAGGGTATCGGTGTCGATAGCCATAGAATTTCCTTCAACGAACGATGTTAATCAAACATTTGCGGGTACTGGCCGCCGCGGCCGGGGCGTGCCCAGCCGTTGGGCTCGAACAGCAGTGAAAACAGCTGCACGGTGAGGTTGCCGCTGTGCACGTGGGTGTAGAGCGGGTGTCCGTCGGCCTGATTGGTCCACCAGAAGCTGGTGTACTGCGCCGGATCGAAACAGTCGGCGGCCTGTTGCCAGCCGAGACCCGGCACGTCCGGATGCTGAAAACCGATAATCGACAATATCTCGGAATCCGTTTCCGCCGGTGGGCTGGGCAGCGCCGGGATTGCCTGCAGCGTGCGGTCGATCTGTTCGGCGGAGAAGCCGTTGCGCACGCCGTTCAGCAGGGTATGGCCGAGCTGCTGGTACCAGCTCGCCGCCATGTTCAGCTGTTGCGGGCGCCATTCTTGCAGGCTGAACAGGCGTAGCGCGCAGATCGGGTAGCGCCGCCCGACGCGATCGCGCGCCGGCAACAGGCAGCCCATCTGCACGTACGGGCTGCCGAGCGTGGCGGGGATCACGAAGTTCCACACCGGTGCGTTGCTGAACGGGTGGCCGTTTGGCCCCTGCGCATCGCGCTGCAAATTCACCAGCCCGTTATGGAACCAGTGGGCCCAGTTGTTGACCACCGGATCGGGCAGGCGGCGCTGCAGAAAATCGCCGGCGGAAGGAAGTTTTCCGTACCAGCCGAGGCTCGTCGGGGCGCTTGAATCAGTGCTCATGATCATGTCCTTTCGGGGCTACGGGCACGAGAAGGCCGGCAGTTGGAACGGATTACGGATGCTGTTGGGCGTGAACTCCAGCGTGACGCGATGGCCGTCGAGATTGAACGTCGCCTGGCGGCCGAGGCCGCCGGTGCCCGAGGATTGCGCCATGTCCACCAGGCGGTTCAGCGCCCATGGCCCGCTGGTCACCAGGCTGGCGGTGGTGCCGTTGGCCAGCGCCAGCTGCAAATGCACCTGGTTGGTATTGCGGGTGCCCGGCCAGCTGACCACCAGCGGTACCTGAGGGCCATGGCTGTATTTGAACAGTTGGCCGTCGATATCCAGCGTCAGGTTGAGGATGTCGTTATCCATCCGCACCGGCCGCACGGTCACGCGGTACGAGGGCGTCGCGGTACCGTTGGCGAAGAAGGCGTCGCGGATGCGCTGCGCCTGCTGGAACGAACGCAGGATGCCTTCGCCGCCGGGCAGCGTCTTGCCGTCCACGCCGGGAGTAAAGCGCCAGTTGGCGCGGGTGGTGTCGACCTTGCCCTGCAGATTGTCGCGGAAGAAACTGTCCATCAGCCCGCTGTTCGGCGCGAACATGCGCGCCAGATCGTCCGGCGTCACGTCCTGGCGCGCCCGGGCCACCAGCGGATAACGGCCGGCGATCGCCTGGCGGCAGAAGCTGCCGACCTCGAAGCTGATGCGCTTTTTCACGTTCTCCATCTCTTTACGCTGGGTGTCGCTGCTGGCGCCGATCGCCAGCGACAGCAGCATCTGTTTGAACGGCACCGGCAAGCGGCCGGATTCGGCCTGCAGACGCGGGATGATGTCGCTCGGCGGTGCCGACATGCCGCTGTTGGCCGCGCCCTGTACCGCCGTCAGATAGCTGTACAGCTCATCGACCTGCTTCAGCACGCTGTCGAAAGGGATCGCCTTATTGCCTTCGCCCTGGCTTTGCGCCAGCTCCAGCAGCGGCGCGAAGTGCGCCATCACCAGCTGTTCCGGCTGGGCCGACACATCGCCGTCGGCGTTGGCCGGCCGGTTGGTGAACAGCGCTTCCAGCGTGCGGTTGGCGTTTTGATTCAGCCTGTCTTCGGTTTTGGCCAGCAGCGAACGGGAATCGGCGTCGCTTTTCTCGTCGCGCAGGGTGACGTTTTTGCTGACGTTGACCAGCAGGTTACGCATCGGCGACGGGTTGCCGGAGAGTAGCCGCGCGCTGCTGATGCGCTGGGTCAGGTTGCCGATGTTGGCCAGCTGGATATCTCCCAGCAGCGCATCCCAGGCGCTGATGAAGTCCTGCATGTACAGCTGGCGGATGGTCTTGGTCAAATCGGCGCTCTTCTGCTCCGGCGCCTGGCTGTTCAACACCCAGACGTCTTCCTTGCGCAGCGTGTCGGTCACCGGGTCGATATTGTCGCTGAACGCTTTCCAGTACCCTTGTGAGGTGAACAGGCCCGGCACGCCGTCGGTGACCGGTTTGCCGCTTTTGCGGCTGAACGCCAGCTCGGTTTGCGGGCCGGCCAAATCGACCAGGCTGACCGGCTTGATGTCGGTCTGTTTCAGCAGCAGACGTTTGAGGCGGCCATAGACGCGCTGCGACAGCGGCGCCCGATTGATGGCGGCCTGCGCCTGCGCCACCAGCGGTTCGTCTTTGGCGTAAGGCGAGGCCTGGATCTGCGTATCCAGCAGCTGGCTCAGGTGCCATTCGATCTGCTGCAGCTGTTTCTGCGTGCTGCCCTGCGGCAGGTTGCGCTGCAGGTTGAGCATCACCCAGGCGCGCAGGAATTTGCCGTCGTACTGCTTTGGCAGATACAGCATCTGATAGGCCTTCAGCGCTTCGTAGCTGAAGTCCGCATCGCCGTGGTTGTCGTTGCGCAGCGTGGTGGCGATCTGTTGCGCCACCTGCGGCAGCAGCAGTTCTTTCAGCGCTTTTTGGTACAGCGCATTGCCGGCGTCGCCCACCTGATCGCCGCGGAACAGCCCCATGCGGTAGGTGAACGGCGGATCGTCTAGCGAAAAGTTCTGGCTGTCCGGCAGGTGCAGCAGGCTATTGAGGAACGGCAGCAGCGAGAACATGTCGCCGTTACCCAACTGCGTCAGGTTTTGCCCCTGGCGCTCGACGCCGGGCACCTTGGCGGCCACTTCCGCCAGATAGGCCTTGTTGTTGCCGTAGCTGGTGAACCAGAGCATCGCCAGCACCGCCAGGATCACCGCCAGCGCGATGTAACCCGCCCAGTGCAGGGCGCGATTGCGGTATTCCCACCAGCGGTTGCTGCCCGCCAGCCCGGATTCCTGGAAGACCACCGATTCCAGCGTCTCTTTCAGGAAGAAGCTTTGGCCTTTGGCCGCCGGGATCGGCGCTTCCTGGCCCACGCTGTCCCAGGCCGCGTTGGCCTGCGCCCCTGAGTTTGCCGTCGGCAGCTGCAGGTAGCGGTTCAGCTCGCCCATCACCCGGTCGAACGGCAGGCCTTCCTGCGTGCCGCTGGTGAAATAGATACCGCGCGGGGTAAAGCGGGTTTCAAAACTGGAGGTGGCGAACACCTGTTCCAGGTATTGACTGAGCAGCGGGCGCAGGGCAGCGAACTCCTGCGGGAACAGGTAGCTTTCAGCGCGCTGGCGCGCGTCGTGCTCCATCAGCAGCGTATCCGGCAGCGCCGCGTCCAGCCGCTGTTGCAGCAGGGCGTATTGCTGTTCGAAGGCGGCGTTCAGATTGAAGTCCGGCTGCCGCGAGCGCTCGTAAGGGAAGGTGAACCCCCAGATCTGGTCGCGCTGTGCTTTGTCGAAGCTGCCGAAGTAGGCCATAAAGCCGTTGAGCAGGTCGGTTTTGGTCACCAGCACATAGACCGGGAAGTGAATGCCCAACTGCTCGTGCAGTTCGATCAGGCGTTTGCGCAGCGCGCTGGCCTGGGCGGCACGCGCTTCGGCGCTGTCGCTCAGCAGATCGGCCACGCTGATGGTCACCATCACGCCGTTGATCGGCTGGCGGGTGCGGTATTTTTTCAGCAGCGCGACGAAGCTTTGCCACTCGCCGGCATCTTCTTCGCGCTGGCTTTCCTGCGTGGTGTAGCGGCCGGCGGTGTCGAGCAGCACGGCGTCGTTGGTAAACCACCAGTCGCAGTTGCGGGTGCCGCCCACGCCGCGCAGCGCGGCTTTGCCGAAGCGATCCGCCAGCGGGAAGTGCAGGCCGGAGTTGACCAGCGCGGTGGTTTTACCGGCGCCGGGCGCGCCGATGATCACATACCACGGCAACTGGTACAGATATTGGCGGCTGAAGCGGGTCATCCAGCGATGTTTGCCGCCCTCCTGGCCCGGTGCGAAGCGCGCCTTCTTCAGCAGCTGCGCCGCTTCGTCGAAGCGCTGCGCCAGCTGTTCGTCTTGTTTAATCTCGGGCTTGCCGTCTTCCGCCGGTACCGCTTCGGCGGCGCGCAGGTTGCTTAGCAAACGGCTGTTGAACCAGGCGCTGTAAAGGCGCGGGATCAGGCGGCACAGGAACCAGATCAGGTAGATAACGCCGATGGCGATCTGGCGGTTGAGTTCCGGCTCCAGCGGGCGATAGTCGCCGATGGCCACCAGCGGGCCGATCATCCAGATGATGAACGCCAGCGCGGTGATGCCGACAAAGCCCCACAGCAGGCGGCTGGTGATGATGGAGAATAACGTACTGAGCATTACTTTCCGGTTCCTTGCGGCAAGCCGTTGATTTCCGCCTGGGTATTTTCCGGGGCGACCAACAGCGTAATTTCTACCCGGCGGTTCAACGCGCGGTTCACTTTGTTATCGTTCGGCGCGACGGGGTTGCTTTCGCCGCGGCCCTCGGCCTTGACCCGCTGCGGGTTGGCGAGGTGCTTTTGCAAGCGGGCGCTGACCGCTTCGGCGCGCGCCAGCGACAGCTCCCAGTTGGAGGCGAAACGGGCGCTGCGGATCGGCACGTTGTCGCTGTAGCCGGTGACCAGGATCTTGCCGCTGACGCCGTTCATGGCGGCGGCGATGCGGTCGATGACCGGAATATAGTTGGCGCGCACCGTGGTGGCGGCGGAGTCGAACAGCCCGTCGCCTTTGAGGATCACCACGCTTTGCTGCGCTTCGTCGCGCACCACCACCAGCCCTTCGGCGATCTCTTTGCGCAGGAAGCTTTTCAGGCTCAGCGTCGGCGGCGCGGCCGGCGCCGGGTTACCGATCGCCACCTGCGGCAGATTGGTTTGGTAAATCGCCGCCAGCACCGGGCTGGTGTTGTCGCCCAGCCGCCAGTTGAGGGCGATGAACAGCAGCGAAGCCAGGAAGCCGGTCAACGCCACGCAGGCCCACAGCGGCACCAGCGGGCGCCACAGCTTCTGCTGTACCGGCAGATCCAGCGAATGAGGCGACAGCGGCGGGGCATAACCGCCGCGCACCGACCGGATCAGCTGCAGCAGGCGCTGCTTCATGGTTTCCAGCTGCGAGCGGCCGTTTTCCATCACCCGGTAGCGGCCTTCAAAGCCCAGCAACAGGCAATAATTGATCAGCTCCAGCAGGTTGATGTGCTCGCGCGGGCTTTGCGACAGCTTGGCCAGCAGCTGGAAAAACTTCTCGCCGCCCCAGGTTTCGTTATGAAAGGTCACCAGCAGCCCGCTGCCGGACCACACGCTGTTGCTGCCCCACGGGGTCAGCGCCGCCGCTTCATCCAGCGCGGTGCACAGGCAATAACGCGCGCCGATGATCACTTCGTAGGGCAGGTTGGCGCGTTGGCCGCGGATCTCGAAGCGGCGCATTTCGTCGATCAGCTGTTGGCGCAGCTGCGCCGGGTTGGCGTGCGTGGCCGACTGGCGGATCTGCGAAATGGCGTTCAGCAGCGGGTTGGCGGCGTCCACCAGCGGGTTGGCCGCCGGCGCCATGCTATTTTCCTGAGTCATAGGTTACCGGTCCGTATGGCTGCGAATCGCCCAAAATTCCATGTCCAGCCCCGGGAATTCGCCGGCCAGGTGCAGGGCGAAGGCGCTGGATTTTTCCATCTGTTTCCACAGGTCGCCGCCTTTTTCCAGCTCGAAGTAGGTGTAGCCGGCGTGATAGGGGATCTGGCGCGGCGCGGCGGGCATGGTGCGCAAACCGATGCCCGGCAGCTGCAGCTGCACCAAATCGCGGATGCGCGTGACCGGTGCGATCTTCATCTGTGCCGGGAAATGGGTCAGCAACACCTCGGCGGCCACGTCGGCGCGCACCGCCAGCACGAAGCCGAAATCGCGCATCATTTTGGCGTCCTGCACGGTGGCGACGTTCAGCCCGTGGGAGCGTTCGACCAGCGTCAGCTGAATGGCGTTGTCTTCCAGCACCACCGACAGCCCCTGACGCAGCAACAGCATCAGCTTGCCGAAGCACAGCGCCAGGTTGTCGTGGTCATACACCGGCAGGCGCCCTTCCGGGGTGCGCTGCGCCGAGAAGCTGGCGAGCTCGGTGGCGAACTGCAGCCAATCGGCGAACAGACGCTCCGGGTGCAGATGGTCGAGGTGGTAGGCGTGGCTCACCTGACCAAGATGGCGGTTGATCAGCTGCAGCAGCATGAAATCGACCATTTCGGAACTGCCGCCGCGGCCCGGCTGCAGCAGGCGCTGGCTCATCTGCTGGCTGCGCTGTTGCAGCAGGCCCTGCAGATCGTTGATGAAGGTTTTCAGTACCGGGTTGCCCTGGCAGTTCAGCATCGGCGGGATCTGCGCGGTATCGAGGCGCAGGCTGTTGTCGCCGCGTTTTTCCAGCACGCGGGTCACGCCGAGCGCGGTCCATTCGGCGTTGAGTTCGCTCTCCAGCATCAGCCGCAGGCGCAGGCGGCCGAACTGCAGCGCCGCGCTGCCCACCGAGACGGCGTTGAGATCGTCGACTTCGTTCTCGTAAGCCAGATAGCGCGCCAGCGCCTCCGGGCTTTCCTGAAAGATCACGTCTTCACGCCCCGCGCGATAGGTCGGCAGGGCCAGCACCACGTTTTCACCGGTCTTGTTTTCGGCGATGGTCAGCGGCGCGGGTGCCTGCTGGGCGCCGGCGAAGCGAAACGGCGTGCCGTCCGGCATGATGCCGCTGGCGGCGTTGAGCGCAATCTTGCCCTGGCGCAGCAGCGTTTGGTCCAGATCCAGGGTCAGGAACCCCCAGAAACAGCCGCTGTGGGCCTGGCCCCAGTTGCGCATATAGCCTTCGAGATAGTTTTCCGCCTGCTGGAAATGGTGAGGGCGCAAAAACATTCCCTCAGTCCAGACAACCTTATGAGCATCTTTCATCATCACACCTATAGTTACTTCGCTTCAGCGCAGCGGTAGGTCAGTCGACCTTTTTTACGGGGCGCAGGCCATTCACGCCCGCGACGATATGCGCTTCCAGCTCATCCGGCGAGAATTGCCATACCTTGTAGAAATTGGTTTCGGTGGGTTCCGGCAGCGGCAGTGAAATGCGCCAGGTCTTGCCGTCCAGATTTTGATACTCGGCGATTACGCCGATGTAGCGCGCATCCAACGCGCTTTGCCCGCCGAGCTTCTTGCCGGCCTGGCCCGGCGTCAGGAAGAACTGATCGCTGTCCAGCAGGCTGTTGCCGAGCACGCTTTTGGCGTCGTTTTGCAGACTGAAGAAGTCGGCATCCATAAATTCCGCATCCGAACGCAGCAGCAGCACGCGGATTTTGATCGGCGCCGGTTGCGCGCCGGCGGCGGCGTTGACCTGGCGATCGGCATCGAACACCAGGCTGTAACGCGACGGCACGCTTTTGGCGGAAGACATGCAGCCGCCGAGCGCCAACGCGCCCAGCAGCAGAAACAGCATCCCGCACCAGCGGGAAGCGATAGGAGTCGTCATCATGGGAATCTCGTCGCCCGCAGGCGTGCTGACTACTGGAGGATCCAGGTAGCTGAACCGGCGTTTTTACACGCCTTGCTGTCGCCGCCGACTTTGACGCAGTCCTGTTTGGCGGCGCGTGCGCGGCGCGGCAGATCTTTGCGCAGCGTCGATTTGTAGCGCGCTTCCGGTACGCCGGCGTTGGCCTGGATATACCCCACCAGATCGCCACCGCGGATGGCGGAGATCGCCAGCCAGTTGTTTTCCACTTCGCCCAGCGCGTAGAACGCGGCGGCGTTGTCCAGGCTGCCGACGGCGGTGCCGGTATAATTCGGGCTGCTCATGATGCTGGCGGCGTACAGGCTGCGGTACTCCTCACCGATCGGTTTGAACTGCTTCGGCGCGCTCACCGCGGCGCGGTGCTGCAGCGTGACGCCGTTGACTTCACTGCTGACGATAGCGTCGTTATTGAGTGCCGGCGGCGGTGGCGGCGGGGTGGAACAACCGGCAAGCGTCAGGGCGGTCAACAGCGTCAGGGTAATCCGTGTTTTCACAATGTCCTCTTTTCTTGATTGAATGGCTGTGTAATAAGGCGCCGTCATCAGGGCGCAAGCAGCAACACTTTTAATTGGCTCGGCACGATGCGCATGCCGAGCGCGTTGGTGGAATTCTGCAGGCTGAGGCTGGTCAGCCGGGTGGCCGGGGTGCCTTTGAGCAATACGGTAAAGGCGCCGGTCAGGTGGCGGGACGGCCCCATCACCGTCCCGGAAGCGACGCCGGTGGCCACGCCGGGGTTGTCGCCGTTGGTCAGCGGCGTCACCGTCGCCATGTTGTGCGCCGGGGTGCCGACGAACAGAATGTTGAACGCATTCGGGATGGCGGTCGGCGCCAGGGCGATATCCGGGTAGGGCACGGGCACCGGCGCCGGGCTTGGCGTCAGACAGACGTCGGGAAACGCCAGGTCCACGCCGATCATTTGGCTGTTGGCAAACATAAAAGGCCTCCGCAGGTTATCCGACGTGGATTTGTTCCGAATCCAGCTTGGTGATGTCTTTTGAGGTAATGAGCGTGTTGCGGGCATGAATGCGGGCGTAGTCTTCCGCCTGATAATCCAGCTGCCCGGCGCGCACGTGCTCGGTTTGGCGCACTTTACGGAACAGCGAATGGCTGATCTGGCTGACCGAATGCCACAGCGACTCGCAGCGCTTGCCGACCAGGCGGCTGATACTGACGAAGGCCGACAGTTCCTCGCCGCTGTATTTCATCTTGTCGACGTGGCAGTCGCCGCTGTTGGCCTGCAGCGTCATGGCGTCGCCGCTCAGCTTTAGCGCCTGCGCGCTGTGCAGCGACAGTGAACCGCTCGGCGTTTCAATTTGCAGATCGCCTGTGACGCAGAGCCGCGCTGCGCTTTGCGGCTCCGCACGTTCGAGAACGGCGATCGCCCACAGCTGGTGGCCGCAGCCGGCGACCAGCACGTTATCGCCGAGGGCCGGTGTCAGCAGGCAGCTCGCCGCCCGGCGGCAATGCCAGCCGCGGCCTTCGCACTCCACCACCAGGCTGCCGTCCGGCAACAGGTTGACGACCTGGCCGGCGGCCTGCTGGGGCGGTGCGATGTTGACGGCGCGAGTTGTGTTGGCAACGCTCATGGTGATCCCCTCGTGAAGTGGTCAATGCATTCAGATTCGGCTCTGGCGCTGTGCGCTCCAGGTTTCGGCGGCGTACAGTTCTTCGTCGCGCTCGAGAATTCCGCTGCGATCGCCCCAGCGCGTTTGCTGCTGGTGGGCGCGGTGCATGCGGGTGCGCATAAAGCGCGCGCGCCGGAAATCGGCGGCGCCGATGTCGGCATAACAGAAATCGGCGTAGGTCAGGTCGCTGTCGCTGAAATCACAGCGTGCCGCACGGCTGCGCTGGAACACGCATTGATACAGGCGCGCCTGGCTGAAGTTGGCGGCATCCAGCGTCGCTTCGCTGAAGATCGCCTGATCGAACTGCCCGCTGCGGCACTGCGCCTGAGTCAAATTGGCCTCCAGCCACAGCGACTGCTGCGCTTGCACGCCCGTCAGGTTGGCACGCCGCAGCGAAGCGCCCTTGAAATTGCTCTGGCGCAGCGTCGCCTGGCTGAAATCGACGTCGTCCAGTTGGTTATCGGTAAACTGGCAGGCGATGAGGCGCTGCCCGGCGTAACTTTTGCCGCGATGGTCACATTCGAAAAACGTGACGCGGTCGAAATCTACCCCTTCAAACTCGGTTTTACAGAGGTTTAATCGAAAGAACGTGACAAGGGATAGCCGCGCATGATTCAACGCGGCGCCGTCGAGCGGGCTTTCGTAAAAGGTGGTGCGATCGTGCTGAGTGGCGGAAAAGTTCGCGCCGGCCAATTGGCATGACATCCAGTGGCTTTGATTGAGCGGCAGTCGGCTGAAGTCGCTCTGTTCAAGCCGGCAGTCGTTGAACATCGTCAGTTCGATATGGCTCTCGCAGAAGCGGCCGCCCGGCATGGCGCACTGATTGAAGGCCGTTTGCTTCAGGTTCGCTCGTGCAAATTGCGAGTGTTCGAGCCGGCAATCGCTGAAGACGCTGTCGCGCAGATCGCAATCGGAGAAGTTCACGCCGCTCAGGTTCAACTCGTTGAACATGCCGCCGGCCAAATCCATACCGGCGAATGACAGGCCGTGCAAATCCTCACCGGCAATCAGCTCGCCGCGTTTCACGCGCTGGCGTATCTGCTCAGGTTTTGAGGTCATACTTCCTTCCCGTTATGGCGAGGCAATGTTTTCACCCTGGCGGTATAGGCACCGTCGAGCCGGGTCGCCCGATCCACCTGCGACTGCGACAAATCGGCCCGGAACAGATTGGTGCCCTGCAGGTCGGCGCCTGACAGCACGCATTTTTGCAGGATCGCTGCGATGAAATTGGCGTCGCGCAGGTTGGCCTGGGACAGATCGCTGCGAATGAACAGGCTACCGCTGCCGTTGGCCTGACGGAAATCGGCCTCGTTCAGCCGGGTTTCCGACAGGTCACAGTTATCAAGGCGCGCACGGCTGAAATTAGCCCGCTGCAACGGCATTTGGCGCAAATTGCACTGGTTCAGCGTCGCGTCGCTGAAATCCGCCTGCGGCAACAGCGTCTTCGCTGCGAAGGCGCAGGCGGTGAGGCGTGCGGCGCGGAAGCTGAGGCTTTGCGTCTCGGTATCAACCCAGGCGCAGCTCTCCAGCCGCGCCCGATCGAAGTTCACCGCCAGCAGCCGGCATTTGATGAAGCTGACTTTGTCGAGCCGGGCGTGGCTGAATATCAGCTGCTCCAGCTGCAGTTCCATCAACGTAATGTTGGCCAGCGTGGCGCGGTTGAAGTCACACTGCCCGAGCAAGGTTTCGTATCCCAGCAAATCGCGCAATGACGCCATCGTGAAATCGCAGCGTTGAAACAAGGTTTGTTGAATGTTGGTTTCGTGCAGCTGCGCGCCGGCGAAATCCGTCGCTTCGCATTTCGCCAGGGCCAAAGAGGCGTGGCTCAGATCCGCCTGCTGCAAGACGGCGCCGCTGAGATCGGCGCGCGCCAACATCGCCTCGCGAAGGTCACAGCCCACCAACCGGGTTTGGCGCAGATTGGCGTTTTCCAGCAACGTGCCGCGCAAGGTGGCATGGCTGAGGTCCATGCCGGACAGATCGGCGCCGGTAAGGTCCAGGCCGCTGAGATCTTTATCGCGCTGCATCGCAGCGGTGACGCGTTGGCGAATGATTTGCGCCAGATCGCCGCTTAAACGCAGCGCCGGGTTTTGCGCCTGTGCCGACATTAAATACATCTGGTGCAGCGCGCGCTCGCTTTCCCCCAGCTGCTTGTCGCTAAACGCGTCGGGGCGTTGACGCGCCTGTTGAAACAGCTGGTCGCGCTGCTGTTGGTAGCTTTCCGCGCCGGAAAGGCCGGCGGGGCCTGGGCCGTCAATATCAATGCCGTTTGCCTGCGCGCCATCAAGGATTTCACGGTAATGCGCTTCAGCGCGCTGTTCCATGCCGTCGACAAACTCGGCCAACCTCTCCAAAGAGGGCATCGGTTCCGCTGGCGGCGCGGGAAACATGTCGTCGATGTCTCGGCCTTCGCGCTGCAGACGTTGGCGGTGTTGTTCGCGTTGGTGATGTTCGTAGGCGGCGATGTTTTCCACCATCGGGCTTTGCTGCGTCGGCGTTTCCGTATCCAGCCAGGGGCCGATACAGCACTCCGGCAGCAAATCTTTTTCACGAAAAGCGTGCAGAGCGCCATGCTCTTTATCAAGCCGCTGATCGAGCACCTGCCGATAATGAGCGACGCTGCGGCTTTTACCCTCAATTTCCAGCGCCGGCATGAGCTGCATGACGTCTGCGGCATCGTCTTCATTGATGGGAAGGTTGCCCTGGTAGATCAACAGCATTTGTTCGCGATGGGGAAAGAACCACACGGTGGTGTGGCGCATCGTGATTTCCCCGAAATGTGCTTCGCCGCCGCGCAGCCGGTTGATGAAGCAGCGTGCGCGCCACGGCGGTAAATGCCCTTGCTGCATCGGCTCCGACGGATGCATGTTCCATATCCGGTAGGCGGCCTGGGGCGGCAGAGTGTCGCGTTGGGGAAACTGCTGATCGCCGTCCGCCATGTTGAACAGGCGCCAGTCGATGTCGTTGGCGAAGCCGGGAAAGCCGTTTTTCAACCAGTCGGCGTCGTAGTTTTTACCAATGCGGGAGAAGCGACGCGGCCAGGTGATATCCAACGCGTCAAAGCTTGCCGGTTGTGCGCTATGCCGAGGCGACGTAAGGCGCCCCTGCAGCGGCTCGACATTGGGTAGGCGATGGATACGGCCTTGCGGAAATGTTTCTGGAGTGGCGCCGATGCCGTGTGGATTATCGGCGAACTGGGTGCCGCCGTAAGCCCGGCGCCAGTCCAGACGCATTTCTGCAAAAGGAAGGGGAGTGGAGGGACGATCGTTGATCCAATGGCGATCGCCGAAAACCACCAGCGTTTTCTCCAGCGAATCCAGCTGGATCTTCACGGCGCAGGCGGTTTTGTCTTGCTGATGGTGGGTGTAGGCGTTGCCGGTGGCGAGAAACTCCGCACAGGCTTTCGGGATAGCCAGGTCGAGCACGCCGCCGCTCAACGTGAGTTCTTCGGCAGCCAGCTGCCACAGCTCCGGTTCGGGGCGCAGGCGCGGGGAAGCCCCCATATCGGCCAAGGCCAAAACGGAAACGCCCAGATGATTTTGCCCTTGCCAAGAGAAGGGGCGATGAAGCGCGCTTAGGCGCAGAGGTTTTACGACTTTCATTGTGTGTGTAAAGCTTCCTGTGGATATCAGCCGGCAGCCAGGCTGCTTGCTCAAAAACAATCCGTTTTTCGGTTTAATAGATATCAGGCTATGTCACAACAGATGAAGAAAACGATGCGGCGTTCAGCGCCGATCGTTAATGCGGGGAGCGAGCCCCGCTTCGAAATGGATGATCAAGAGGACAGCGCGCTGTCTTTCCCGTTTATTCCGCGAACCAGCAGCACGGTGGCTACGGACAACGCCGCGGCGATCGTCTTGGCGATAAATTGGCCGGCGCTTTCCAGATGATAGGGCGCAAAAAAGCCGATGTCGGCGGTGCCCAGAATCAACAGCGCGGCCAGTACGGCAAAACAGCCCAGCTCTATCGCCAGTGCCAGTCTGCCGGGGGCCGCCGCACCCAGGTAACTCATCAAAAAACCGGGCAGGATCAGGAACCCGATCAGTTCTGCGGGCGCATTCACCGCAGACATCACTT
Source organism: Serratia sp. 2880STDY5682894 (assembly GCF_001537385.1). Lineage (NCBI taxonomy): Bacteria > Pseudomonadati > Pseudomonadota > Gammaproteobacteria > Enterobacterales > Yersiniaceae > Serratia > Serratia sp. 2880STDY5682894. The sequence goes on from NZ_FCJA01000002.1 coordinate 676,415, forward strand.
GTTGGTTGTATTTCAGGAGCGCCAGCATCAGCACGACAAAGATCAGCAGCCGCACAGGTAACGCCGCTGCCCGGCTTGCCGACAAAAAGATTTTGCCGATCGCGGCGAGCAAGACGCAGCCAACCAGGATGCCAAAGAAGGTAAACAGGATTTGTCCCCAAAGACTGTCCTGCGTCGAAAAGGCAATAAACGCGCCCATCGTGACACTTCCTTATGCAAGGTGATTTAGCGAACTGATGGACGACAAGTCGCTTTCAGCACGTAGAAACCGGATCGCGTCGATTGAAAGGTATATTTTCGCTCAAAGCCGGGAAAGCTCTTCGATCACCGCTTTCTTGGGGTTCTTCGGGTCGTACTTTATCGCGGTGAAATGACCCGGCTGATATCGCGGCAGATCCACGACGCTGATCGGGCCTTTCGCCACCGCCGTATGGTTCTTTCCGTCTTGGGCGATGTACTTGATCTCGACTTCACAGACCGGTCGGTTGCCGTCCCAGAGATTGGTCTGGCGAATGCTGACGATTTGCCCGGAGGCGGAAACGCCGTTTTCCATCACGCTGAGAGAAGAACCGATATGTTTGAAATAGCCCCAGATATCGACCGTGATGAATTTGAAAAAACCCACCAGGCTGAGGATAGGGGCCAATAAAATCAAACCGATGACGGTGAAGATATTTTTGGCTTTTGACATGGGCATCCCTACTTATAAAAAGATCGCCAGCGCCTTGCTGCTCAATCGCAAAGAACCGTTGGTTATCAAGGCCCCAAGCTGCGTGAACGTCATGGGATCGTTGCTTAGCTTGAAATTGGTTTTGCTGATCGAAAGCGGGTTATGGGAAACATCGAACATCGTGTGCTTGACGCTCAGCCCCGTTAAGGCAAGGTTGGCGCCTATCGCGGTCCACTTATAGCCATGGCAGTTGTCTTTCCAGGTGGGCGCCGAAATAGAAACGCCGTCCTCGCTGGTAATGTTGATGGTTTTTGCCGTGATGGTGAGCGAACCGCTAATGGCCGTTTGCTGATCGTTTTTGTAGGTTTCTTTGACATTCCCCGTGATATCGGTGGTCTGGCCGCCAGCCTCCACCGTCAGCGTTTGACCGCCTGCGGTGACCGTAGTGGTTTGCCCGCCGGCGGTGATGGTGGTGTGCTGGCCGCCGGCGGTGATGTTGACCGTCTGCCCCTTGTTGATGGTGCTGGTCTGTTGCCCCTCGGTAATGTCGAGGGTCTGATTGCCTTTCACCGTCACATGTTGCGTCTGCGTGATGTCTTGCGTCTGCGCGCCGTCAAGCTTGAAGGACTGATTGCCGGTGATGTCAATCTTATCGCCGCCGTCGATAATCGTCAGGTCGCGGCCGCCTTTGATGTTCACCGTCTGGTGAGCGTTCAGGTTGGCGGTTTCGAGCCCATTGACGGTGGTGGTGCGTTTTGCTTTGTACAGGAATGTGGCGTCGCCAGTGACGGTGTCGTCCTGCAGGCGGCCGATGGAGGTGGTGCGACTGCCGTCAATGTTGACGTTCTTGTCGTTTTCCACCGTCATATTCATGTTGCGTTCGGCGTGCATGTCGAAAGATTCGTTGCCGGGCGCGTCTTCCAGGAACAGGAAGCTGGCGTTATCGGTGCCGCCGCCTTTGCTGCGGCTCATAAAGCCCATTTTGGTGGCGTCGCCGGGCAGATCCCACGGTGGCATGCTGTCTTCGTTGTAAACGCGGCCGGTGATGATCGGGCGATCCGGATCGCCGTTGATAAAGTCGACCACCACTTCCTCACCCACGCGCGGGATCTGAATCCCGCCGTATTTCCAGCCGGCCCAGGCGCTGGAGACGCGCACCCAGCAGGAGCTGGTTTCATTGCCGTTGCCGTGGCGATCCCAACGGAACTTGAGTTTCACCCGGCCATATTTATCGGTCCAGATGCTTTCGCCTTCCGGGCCAACCACTTCGGCGGTTTGCGGGCCATGGGTTTTCGGCCAGGGCGTGGTGCGTGCGGGGCGCCAGTTGATGCCCGCCGGGACGACCTGAAATTCGGTACGTTGCTCGCCGGCGTCGTTATCATTGCTGGCGTAGCTGTTTTCCTGCATGAAGTAATGCGCGCTGACGACCAGGTAGGCCTGGTTGTCTTCCGTGCGCGGCGCCTGGCTCAGTTGGAAACGGTAGCCGGGGGCAATGCCCTGCGAACTGCCTTCGCCGCTCATCTGTTCATGCTGCGCTTCGAACTCCTGCTGGCGAACCTTGACGTAAAACTGGCCATGGGCGTGATCGGTATAACGCCCGGGCCAGTCGAACACCTCGGCTTTGTCCTGCGCGAACGAGGCGGGATTCTGCCGGGCCTCCAGCAACCGCGCGCGCGGTTTGCGAAAATCGTAGTCGTCCAGGCTATACAGGCTGGGCGTAATGGCGTCCGAGACGCTCCAGCTGTTGATGCTGTCTTTATTTTCCACCAGGCCGCCTTCCGCGAGCTGATAGGGAATGCTGGCGTAGCCGGCGAGTTCCTGATGTGCCGACGGCGCATCAGCCAGCACCAGCGTATGGCCGTCTTGCTGGTGCGTGAAATAGTAATAGATGCCTTCGTGTTCCATCAGGCGGCTGATGAAGTCGAAATCGCTCTCCTGGTACTGCACGCAGTATCCCCAGATGCGGTAGTCGTAGCTCAGGCGATTATCGATTTTCACCTGATACTGCCCCAGCACCTGAGTCAGGATGTCGGGAATGGTCTTTTCCTGGTAGATGCGAAAGTCGCGGTTTTGCGTCAGATACCACAGCGTGGGGCGCAGCACGGCGCGGTAGATATAGTAACGGTTGCCGCCGGCTTCTCTTCCGGAGAGCGTCATGCGCGTGATATTGCCGTTGAGATAACGCGGCGCCAACGGATTGCCCCGCAGCTCCAGCGTGATTTTTTGTCCCAGCAGTGCTTTCAGATCGAGCCGATTGTCGGGGCTGAGCAGCTCGACGTCGAATTCGAACAGCCCGGCCAGTTTTTCCTCACCGGAAAGGCTTCGGAACAACAGCTGATGGGCGGGCAAAGGCGTGTGCGCAATGATAAGGCGATCCATACTATTCCCCGGTTTAGGCATAGCTACCGCACGAGAGTTGACGCGCGATCCCGATGGCGTATCTGTCACGAATTGAGACAGGAACTGACGAAAGATTTAACAAAGTTTACACAAAGGCACGATTTGTGCAGTCTACAATAGAGCTCTGCATTTGCAAAATAGCCTTGTGGATCAATGCTCAATTCGTTAACTTGCTCACGATCTTGCTTTTTATTATCTAAAACATATAGATGCGAGCAGGTCATTTTTTATCTCAAATTATTGGGAAATTGGTAATACCAAAAAGTAAATCTGTAACACTTAAACCAACGTGTTTATAAAACAACTCTTTTTTTTCGTAAAAAAAGTCACTGACTGTTTTTTATCCTTACCATTTGCCAGTTAAAGATGATCAAATATATAAATTTATCGAATGTGAATTCGGATGATTCCTATTTGGTGGGCGAAAAAAGGCCCAGCGGCGGGGCCTGAGGTGCGGGTTTGAACGGTTGAAAATGCAGCGAGTGCTGGCGTTAAGCCGGGCAGAAATCGAAGGGAATTTGGCCGATCAGTTCGCAGAGCCAGATTAAGGCCGGGTCGCGTTGCGCCTGCCGGCCGGCGATCAGTTCAATGGGAAAGGGGGCGATGGTCAACTCGTCGGGCAGCGGGAGAAAACGTACGCGTTGCGGATCGGAAAAGCGTCGAGCCACGCTGGCGGCCAGGGTGGCGATCAGATCGCTGTCGGCGACCACGGCCGGCAGAGCGACAATATGCGAAAAGGTTACGGCGACGCGCCGCTGGCCGCCGATTTCCGCCAGGCGACGGTCGACTAATCCTCTGGCAGAGCCGTCGTCGGCCGGTGCGTACAGCCCATGCGGCAGGCTGAGATAGCGCGCCAGATCCCAGCGGCCATCCGCCAGCTGTGGGTGCGAACGGCTGGCGATGCACACCAGATGCTCTTCAAACAACGTGCGCACATAGTGGCTTTCCGTACCGGAAAGATGTCCTCCCAGCGCGATGTCCACCTCGCCACGATCCAGCTGCCGGTAAATATTGTGACGATCCAAGCGCGAAACGCGAATATCAATGCCGGGCGCTGTCTGACGCAACCGACTGATGATGGCGGGCAACAGCAAGATATCGGCATAGTCGCCGGCCGCCAGCGTAAAGCGCCGTTGCCCGGCGGTGGCCGGATCGAAACGGGCAGGGGGTGCCAATGCCAGGTGGATCTGTTCAAGCACCTGTCGTATCTGCGGCATAAGCTGATGGGCGCGCGGCGTGGGCGCCATGCCGCCGCCGCTGCGAACAAACAGCGGATCGTTCAGCAGCGTGCGCAGCCGCGCCAAGGCATTGCTGACGGAGGGCTGGGCGCGGTTGAGACGCCGGCCTGCGGCGGTCACGTTGCGCGTCTGATACAACGCCTCGAACACCACCAGCAAGTTGAGATCGACGTTGGCTAAATTCATTTTATGAATACTCTATATACAGATAATCCATTTCCAGAATCATACTGCGTTCTCTAGGCTGGTGGCACACGAATTTGGCCTTCAGTCAGGAGAAATGATGAACAAAGTCTTGGTTACCGGCATTGAGCCGTTCGATGGTGACGCGGTGAACCCTTCCTGGCAGGTCGCGCAGGCATTGGCCGGTGAGCAGATCGCCGGCGCGGAGATCGCGGTGCTCGAGCTGCCCTGCGTATTGGGCCAGGCCAACCTGCAGTTGATCGCTGCGATCGAGGCATTGCAGCCGCTGGCGGTAATTTGTCTGGGGCTGGCCGGGGGCCGCGCTGAGATATCGCTGGAACGGGTGGCCATCAATCTGATCGATGCCCGCATTCCCGACAATGCCGGTAAGCAGCCGATCGACGTACCGGTAGTCGCCGGCGGGCCAGTGGGCTATTTCAGTACGCTGCCCGTCAAGGCCGCGGTGCAGCAGCTGCGCCGGCAGGGGATCCCGGCGGGGGTGTCTTATACGGCAGGCACTTATAACTGCAACCATATCTTTTACGGTCTGCGACACTATCTGGAGACGCAGCACGCGAAGGTCAGGGGGGGATTCGTGCATATTCCGTACAGCCACACGCTGGCGGCGGCGCATCCGGGCAAGCCGAGTATGGCGCTGGCGACGATGGTGGAAGCGGTGCGCACTATCGTGCAGGTGACGCTGACGGTAGAGGAGGATGCGCGATTCGGCGACGGTGCCGTGCATTAAAAGCAGGGCGTGGTGTACCACGCCCTGTTACCGGTTACTCGTCGGCGACGCGGATCACCAGCTTGCCGAAGTTCTTGCCCTGCAGCAGACCGATAAACGCCTGCGGCGCCTGTTCCAGCCCGTCGACGATGTCCTCGCGGAACTTGATTTTCCCCTGCTCGACCCAACTGCTCATCTGTTGCAGGAACTCATCAAAGCGAGAGCCGTAGTCGTCGAAGATGATAAAGCCTTGCATACGAATGCGTTTACGCAGGATCAGCCCCTCCAGCAGCGGCAAACGGTCCGGTCCGGCGGGTAATCCGGTGGCATTGTAATGGGCAATGATGCCGCAGACCGGAATGCGGGCTTTGGCGTTCAACAGCGGCAACACGGCGTCGAACACCGCACCGCCGACGTTTTCATAATAGATGTCGATGCCCTGCGGGCAGGCAGCGGCCAATTGCTCGGCAAAGTCGGGCGCGCGGTGATCGATGCAGGCGTCGAAACCCAATTCTTCCACCACATAGCGGCACTTTTCCGCTCCGCCGGCAACGCCGACAACGCGGCAGCCTTTCAGCTTCCCGATTTGGCCGACCACCGAACCGACTGCCCCGCTGGCGGCGGCCACCACCAGCGTTTCACCCGCCTGCGGTTGGCCGATATCGAGTAACCCCATGTAAGCGGTAAACCCTGGCATGCCCAGCACGCCCAGCAGGCGGGAAGGGTGCGGCAGGTGCGGGCCGAGGTTGCGCAGGCCGCTGCCGTCGGACAGGGCATAATCCTGCCAGCCGTCATAACCCAGCACCCAATCGCCGACGTTGAAGTCGGGATGCTGTGAGACCGCCACGCGCGAGACCGTGCCACCCACCATCACCTGACCGATCTCGACCGGCGGCGCATAAGAAGGGGCATCGCTCATGCGCCCGCGCATATAAGGATCCAGCGACAGATAAACGGTACGCAACAACAGCTGTCCCGCGCCGGGCTGCGGCACGGGGACGGTGTCGAGACGAAAGTTCGCCGCCGTCGGTTCGCCGTGGGGGCGCGAGGCCAGCAGGAAGCGGCGGTTCTGTTGAGAAGGGGACATCGAGAGCTCCTTTGCATTGCGACAAACAAGGTTCGTTAAGCCTAGTTCAGGGGCGGCAAGGCAACGTTACCGAATGTGCTTAGCCTTAGAGCGGGACGATCAGTACGTCAATATGGCTGATATTGATGAAGCGGGCGGCGGAACAGGAGACTTTGTTCATCATGCCGTCGCGGTGATTGCCGCACAGCAGCAGGTCGAACGGCCTGCTGCGGCTGGCGTATTCCAGGCTGTCACCCAGTTCGCCGTGCACGATCAGCATATCAGCAATCGGGTAACCGGCGCGTTGACGCAGCTCTTCCATAAACAGCCGGGTTTCCTCCTCCATCAGCGTGCGCAAATCGCCCAGCATCGGCCCGGCGAAATTGTTGTACATTTCCGGGTTGGCGAGGGTGCTTAACAGGGTGATGTTGCCGGCGTAGGGGCGGACGATAGAGACGGCCTTTTCCACCAGGCGGTGGCTGTCAGGCGCGACGGCGACGGTGACCAGAACGTTTTGATACCCCATATCCCACTCCTTGTTGTTTCCGCCGTGTTTCAGGCTGCCGCGTCGGTGGCCTTAGAGAACATGCTGCGCTCGGATAAAGGGTAGAACCTGATGGGCGTAATAAATGTGTTTCGCATCACGCGCGGCAATAAAAGCGGCGTTTGCCCGGTTATATAGCAATAAAAGATAAAACCGTTGCCGCACGTAATTTCGCTGAATTAAAGCACCTGCGCCCACAGCGTTTTCGGCACCTTGCCCAGATCGAACAATTTACCGGCAACCAGCTCGGCGCGACGGTGGTCGGCGGCGCGGTACATGTTGCTCATTTCTGTATCATTTTCAATGGAATAGTTCAGTTTGTCGTACACCTTTTCCAGGCTGTCCAAAGAGGAGCATTTACGGAATGTCAGCAAATATTCGAGCGTATCGGTCATGATTAAAATATAGCCTGTTAATAGTTAAAGCCGGGTGAATAACACATCAGCGGCTCACGGCGACGCCGCCGAGGCAGTGATGTACGACCTGACAAAAATCATTTCAAGTAGATAAATTGCACTGGGTAATAATGAGGCGTCGCCTGCGGCGGCGCTTCGATAAATCATAATATGCAAGTGCGTCATCAGCAATCTCATCCTGCTGATAAATGAAGAAATAGGGAAAGTCTCAGGACGAGGCTGCGCGGATGACGGCAGAAGCGCCGCTGTTCCTGCTGCGCGCCAGTTCGCGCTGTCGCTTTTGCGGCGTTTTTTTCACCCGCCCTAAGAGGCGCAACGGCATTACGCGGTGTTTGTCATTGCCGCTTGCGTTGAGGTTTCACCTCCCTGACGCTGAAGATTGGGGGGAGTAAAACAAAACTGCGTTTTATTTTATCGCAATGAAAGGATGGAAACGGGGGCGGGTTAATAATCTATTCACCTGCGGAATAATTATAACGGCGACAGAAAAGAAATAAAAAAGCATTAAAGTTTTAGGGTGTGCTGCCGATATGCCGTTTTAGGGGTGATTTAACGTAAAAAGACCATTCTTTCGCCGTGCTGATACGGAAACATATCGTTACGTCTGTTTGCTTGTTCACTACGCCAGCGAATCATTGATAAGCCTTAATCACCTGATGTTGAAAATTAGAACAGCCTCAAGCGGGGGGCTTAAGTCAAATCTGATAGCTAATAACCTTATAGTTTACAGCGGTTATTTTTCAGCTTGGATATTTTTTAGCGGCTTAACTGGTTATTTATGCTGAGTTTGTCGGCTACATGCAGATTTTTGTTCTGTTATTTTGGTTTGGTGATGCTTTTGTTCGAATTGATCTAAAAAAGATAATTTTTTGGCTGATAAACATTGTTTTTAAGACGTTTTTTTACCTGTGTCTGTTTTGTGAGCAAAATGGTGGTCAATAAATGTGCGTATTTGGGGGTATTTGGCTTAAATATTTTTTATTTTTGTGATCTATGTCACATTGTATTTAAAATTGCCTCTCACTTACATTGTGTGTGCTAATGGTTCGGGGGTAGAGTTGCGCTGCTTTAGGAATAATCTTATTAAATTTGTAAAAATAGTTTCATGGTGACTAAACACTATCGAAGCAGAATGCTGTACATCCATACACGTTGGTTTACGCTCGTAGCAAATACTGAACAGTGGTCGAATTTAGCGATTGGCGAAAATTATAGCAGTCGTTTTTGAGAGATTAATTTGCCAACTTTGGGAAACAACCCAGGTCACGGGCGATAAAATTTATCACCCAGCGTATGTTTTTAAACATAGTCTGTCGGGATGGGGAATATGGGTACGTCTGAATTACTTAAGCATATTTATGACATCAATTTGTCATATTTACTTTTAGCACAGCGTTTGATCAACGATGAAAAAGCGTCCGCGATGTTCCGCCTTGGTATCGATGAAACCATGGCCGACGCGTTGGCGCAGCTGACTTTACCGCAAATGGTCAAACTGGCCGAGACCAACCAGCTGGTTTGCCACTTCCGCTTTAACGATCACCAGACCATCGAACGCCTGACCAAAGAGTCGCGCGTCGACGATCTGCAACAAATCCATACCGGCATTTTGCTATCAAGCCATTTACTGCAAGAGCTATCGAGTAAAGACGCTAGCCCGACGAAGAAAAGAGCCTGATGATGGTTGAGAAAAGTATTGTTCAAGAAGCCAAGGACATTCAGCTCGCCATGGAGCTGATTTCACTGGGAGCCCGTTTGCAGATGCTGGAGAGCGAAACCCAGCTCAGCCGCGGGCGCTTGATTAAACTTTATAAGGAGTTGCGCGGTAGCCCGCCGCCAAAAGGGATGTTGCCGTTCTCAACCGACTGGTTTATGACCTGGGAACAGAATATTCACTCGTCGATGTTTTACAACGCCTACCTGTTTCTGATGAAAAGCGGGCAGTGCAGCGGGGTGGAAGCGGTGATTAAAGCCTATCGCCTCTATCTGGAGCAGTGCCCCCAGCAGGCCGGCGATGCGCCGCTGCTGGCGCTGACCCGAGCCTGGACGCTGGTGCGTTTCGTCGACAGCGGCATGCTGCAGCTTTCCGCCTGCAGCTGCTGTGGCGGCGCATTTATCACCCACGCGCACCAGCCGCTGAACGGTTTCATCTGCAGTTTATGCCAACCCCCATCCCGCGCCGTAAAAAGACGTAAACTTTCGCCGCAACTGGCCGATATTATTCCTCAACTGCTGGACGAGCAGGTCAAACGCGCCATTTGAGCCGCCACATTGCCGGCTCTCGGCAATGAATACCGACGTGTGATACGCAGGGGCGGCATGCCGCCCCCAGACACGCAGCCTGGTCTGTCGCGCCAGGGCGCGTTTGCCCCACCTTCCATCCACATTGTTAATTTAAGGAATGCGTGTGCTAGTTATTTTGGGTTATCTCGTGGTATTGGGTGCGGTGTTTGGCGGCTACCTGATCGTGGGCGGTCATCTCGGTGCGTTATATCAACCGGCGGAGTTTCTGATTATCGGCGGGGCGGGGGTCGGCGCTTTCATCGTCGGCAACAACGGCAAGGCGATCAAGGCTACGCTGCGCGCGCTGCCGCGGCTGATGCGCCGTTCCAAATACAACAAAGATCTGTACATGGATCTGATGGCGCTGTTGTTCCGCCTGCTGGCCAAATCGCGTCAGCAAGGCATGCTGTCGCTCGAGTTCGACATCGATAATCCACAAGAAAGTGAAATTTTCTCTAATTATCCGCGCATCCTTGCCGATAACACCCTGGTGGAGTTCATTACCGACTATTTACGGCTGATGGTGAGCGGCAATATGAATGCGTTCGAGATCGAAGCGCTGATGGACGAAGAGATCGAAACCTACGAACAGGAAAGTGAAGTGCCCGCCGGCAGTCTGGCGATGGTGGGCGACTCCTTGCCGGCGTTCGGTATCGTCGCGGCGGTGATGGGGGTGGTGCACGCCCTGGCTTCGGCCGATCGGCCGGCAGCGGAACTGGGCGCGCTGATCGCTAACGCCATGGTCGGTACTTTCCTCGGCATTTTGCTGGCCTACGGCTTTATCTCGCCGCTGGCCACGTTGCTGCGCCAGAAGAGCGCCGAAAACGTCAAGATGATGCAGTGCATCAAGGTCACGCTGCTGTCGAGCCTGAACGGTTACGCGCCGCAGATCGCCGTCGAGTTTGGCCGTAAAACGCTGTACACCACCGAACGTCCTTCTTTCGTTGAGCTGGAAGAACACGTGCGCCGCGTGAAAGCGCCGGCGCAGCAGGCGACGGAAGAAGAAGAAGCATGAAACAGAATCATCCGGTCGTTCTGGTCAGAAAGCGCAAGTCGCATCATGCCGCCCATCACGGCGGCTCCTGGAAGATCGCTTATGCCGACTTTATGACGGCGATGATGGCGTTCTTCCTGGTGATGTGGCTGCTGGCGATCGCCAGCCCGCAGGAGCTGACGCAGATCGCCGAATATTTCCGCACGCCGCTCAAGGTCGCCCTGACCAGCGGCGACAAGAGCAGTTCCGAAAGCAGCCCGATCCCGGGCGGCGGCGACGATCCTACCCAGCAGCACGGCCTGGTGAGAAAGCAGGTTGACTCGCCGGACTCGCGCGCTGAAGAGCTGCGCCTGAACAAGCTGCGCGAAAAGCTGGACGAATTGATTGAGTCCGACCCGCGCCTGAAGGCGCTGCGACCGCATCTGTTGATCAACATGATGGACGAAGGGCTGCGCATCCAGATTATCGATAGTCAGAACCGGCCGATGTTCAAAACCGGCAGCGCGCAGGTCGAGAGCTATATGCGCGATATTCTGCGGGCGATAGCGCCGATCCTTAACGACCTGCCGAACAAGATCAGCCTGTCCGGCCACACTGATGATATCCCTTACGCCACCGGCGAGCGCGGCTACAGCAACTGGGAACTGTCGGCCGATCGCGCCAACGCCTCCCGGCGCGAGCTGATCGCCGGCGGCCTGGCGGAAGGCAAAGTGCTGCGGGTGGTGGGCATGGCGGCCACCATGAGCCTGAAACAGCACGGTGCCGATGACGCGATTAACCGTCGCATCACCGTGCTGGTGCTGAATAAGCAAACGCAAGAAGGCATCGAACACGAAAATGCCGAAAGCAACGCGATGGATATCGCCCAGCCGGCTAGCCTGAAGCAGCTGGCGCCATCGGCGACTGCGCCGGCCAGTCAAACGCCGGAACCCCAGGCGGTAACGCCGACCGATCAAGCGACGCCGCCGCCGGCGGCGGACCCTGTCGCTCAATCGCAGGCATCCCCGGCGATAGCCCCGGCCGGCCAAGCGCCGGAACAACCGGCGGCCGCACCCGCACCGACTAACCGCGACTCACAGCCAGAGGTGACCCCGTGAGCATGGACATTAGCGATTTTTATCAGACCTTCTTTGATGAGGCGGACGAGTTGCTGGCCGACATGGAGCAACACCTGCTGGAGTTGGATCCGCTGGCCCCCGATATCGAGCCGTTGAACGCCATTTTCCGCGCGGCGCACTCGATCAAGGGCGGTGCGGCGACCTTTGGCTTTTCGGTGCTGCAGGAAACGACCCACCTGCTGGAGAACCTGCTGGACGGTGCAAGACGCCAGGAAATGAGCCTGAGCACCGAGATTATCAACCTGTTTCTGGAAACCAAAGACATTATGCAGGAGCAACTGGACGCCTATAAAACCTCGCAACAGCCTGATGCCGAAAGCTTTGAATACATTTGCCAGGCGCTGCGCCAGCTGGCGTTGGAGGCGCAACAGCAGCAGGAGGCGCCTGCGGCTCAACCGGCCGTTCAGCAGCCTGTCGTGAAGCCGGCGGCTGCGCCGGCGGCGATCGAAGGCGGCATGCGCATCAGCCTGAACGGGCTGAAAGCCAGTGAAATCCCCTTGATGTTGGAAGAGCTGGGCAACCTCGGCGAGGTTAAAGACCCTCATCAGACGGAACACAGTCTGGACGTGACGTTGCTCACCTCCGCCAGCGAAGACGACATCAGCGCCGTGCTGTGTTTCGTGCTGGAGCCGGAACAAATCAGCTTCTCGACGCCGACGCAGAGCGAACCGGCCGTTGCAGAAGCGAGCTTACCGGCAGCGGTCGCCGCGCCGGAACCTGCACCTGCGCCGGTCGCGAACGCCGCGCCGCCTGCCGCCAAACCGGCCGCCGCTCCGGCGGAAGCGCCGAAAGCGCGCGCCAAGGCGAGCGAGTCCACCAGCATTCGCGTGGCGGTGGAAAAGGTGGATCAGCTGATCAACCTGGTGGGCGAGCTGGTGATCACCCAGTCGATGCTGGCGCAGCGCTCCGGCACGCTCGATCCGGTGAACCACGGCGACCTGTTGAACAGCATGAGCCAGCTGGAGCGTAACGCGCGCGATCTGCAGGAGTCGGTAATGTCGATCCGCATGATGCCGATGGAATACGTCTTCAGCCGCTATCCGCGCCTGGTGCGCGATCTGGCTGGCAAGCTGAACAAGCAGGTGGAGCTGACGCTGCAGGGCAGTTCCACCGAACTGGACAAAAGCCTGATCGAACGCATTATCGATCCGTTGACGCACCTGGTGCGCAACAGCCTCGATCACGGTATCGAAGAGCCGGCCACCCGCATCGCCGCCGGCAAGTCGGCGGTGGGCAATCTGGTGCTGTCGGCCGAACACCAGGGCGGCAACATCTGCATTGAGGTTATCGACGACGGCGCGGGCCTGAACCGCGAAAAAATTCTCGCCAAGGCCGCGTCGCAAGGGCTGGCGGTGAGCGACAGCATGAGCGATGAAGAGGTCGGCATGCTGATCTTCGCACCGGGCTTCTCCACCGCCGAGCAGGTGACCGACGTTTCCGGCCGCGGCGTCGGCATGGACGTGGTGAAACGGAATATTCAGGAGATGGGCGGCCACGTCGAGATCCGTTCGCAGGCCGGTAAAGGCACCACCATCCGCATCCTGCTGCCGCTGACGCTGGCGATCCTCGACGGCATGTCGGTCAAGGTGAACGACGAAGTCTTTATCCTGCCGCTGAACGCGGTAATGGAATCGCTGCAGCCGCAGGCAGAAGATCTGCATCCGCTGGCCGGCGGCGAACGCGTGCTGCAGGTGCGCGGCGAATATCTGCCGCTGGTGGAGCTGTATCGGGTATTTGAAGTGGAAGGCGCCAAAACCGACGCCACGCAGGGCATCGTCGTTATCCTGCAAAGCGCCGGCCGCCGCTATGCGTTGCTGGTGGATCAGCTGATTGGCCAACATCAGGTGGTGGTGAAGAATCTGGAAAGCAACTACCGCAAAGTGCCGGGCATCTCCGCCGCGACCATTTTGGGCGACGGCAGCGTGGCCTTGATCGTCGATGTCTCGGCGTTGCAAACCTTGAACCGTGAAAAGCGTCTGACGGACGCCGCCGCATAATAATGAGTTTATTGATTTAAAAGGTGAATGATATGGCAGGATTGGCAGCCGTCAGCAAATTGGCTGGCGAAACGGTAGGGCAAGAGTTTCTGATTTTTACCCTGGGCAACGAGGAGTACGGCATCGACATCCTCAAGGTGCAGGAAATTCGCGGCTACGATCAGGTGACCCGTATCGCCAACACGCCGGCGTTCATCAAGGGCGTCACTAACCTGCGCGGCGTGATCGTCCCGATCATCGATCTGCGGGTGAAATTCTCGCAGCAAAGCGTGTCTTACGATGAAAACACCGTGGTGATCGTGCTGAACTTTGGCCAGCGCGTGGTGGGCATCGTGGTCGACGGCGTTTCCGACGTGCTGTCGCTGACCGCCGAGCAGATCCGCCCGGCGCCGGAGTTCGCGGTGACGCTGGCGACCGAATACCTCACCGGTCTCGGTTCGCTGGGCGAGCGCATGCTGATCCTGGTGGATATCGAAAAGCTGCTGAGCAGCGAAGAGATGTCGCTGGTCGACAGCGTGGCGAAAAGCGTCTGATTCATGACCCGAGGGGGCAGGGCGCTGCCCCCTTCATCCATCACTCTTCCTGACCTGTCGCGACGCCGCCGACCGAGCCCGGAACCCCTACTAAAAATAGTTACTTTCCCGCATAAAGTTTTGCCGTACGGCGCCGATAACTCTCACATTCAACGTCATCAGAGCCTGTCTGCGCGGGCTTCAACAAGGGAAATCATGTTAAATCGTATGAAGGTGGTCACCAGCCTGTTGCTGGTGTTGGTGCTGTTTGGCGCCTTGCAGTTGATTTCGGGCGGACTCTTTTTCTCCTCGCTGAAAAGCGATAAGGAAAACTTTACCGTCCTGCAAACTATCCGCCAGCAGCAGCTGCAGCTGAGTGAAAGCCGCGTTGACCTGCTGCAGGCGCGCAACTCCCTGAACCGTGCCGGTATTCGCTACATGATGGATACCAATAAGATCGGCAGCGGCGCCACCATTGATGAACTGCTGGGCAAAGCGAAAGAAGAGCTGGCCGAGGCGGAAAGACACTATGCCGCTTACGAAAAAATCCCTCAGGATCCGCGTCAGGATCCCCAGTCGGCAGAGCGCGTTAAGCAACAGTACGACATTCTGTACGGCGCGCTCTCCGAACTGATCCAACTGCTGGGCGAAGGCAAGATTAACGCCTTCTTCGATCAGCCTACGCAGAGCTACCAGGACAACTTTGAGCAGAGCTACAACGTTTATCTGGAGCAAAACGGCAAGCTGTATCAAATCGCGGTCGACGGCAGCAACAGCTCCTACAACTCGGCCATTTGGACGCTGATCGTGATTCTGGTGGTGGTGCTGGCGGTGATCGTACTGGCCTGGACCGGCATTCATCACATCCTGGTGCGCCCGCTGAACCGCATGATTGACCACATCAAACAGATCGCCGCCGGCGACCTGACTCAGCAGATCGTCGTCACCAGCCGCAACGAAATGGGCGTGCTGGCGGCCAGCCTGAAACACATGCAAAGCGAGCTGATCGAAACCGTCAGCGGCGTGCGTCAGGGCGCGGACGCCATCTACAGCGGCGCGTCGGAAATTGCCGCGGGCAACAACGATCTCTCCTCCCGCACCGAGCAGCAGGCCGCTTCGCTGGAAGAGACCGCCGCCAGCATGGAACAGCTGACCGCGACGGTGAAACAGAACGCCGAAAACGCCCGTCAGGCTTCACAGCTGGCGCTGAGCGCCTCCGAAACCGCGCAGAAAGGCGGCAAGGTCGTGGCCAACGTGGTGCAGACCATGCACGACATCGCCGGCAGCTCGCAGAAAATCGCCGATATCACCGGCGTGATCGACGGCATCGCCTTCCAGACCAACATCCTGGCGTTGAACGCCGCGGTGGAAGCGGCGCGCGCCGGCGAGCAAGGCCGCGGCTTCGCGGTGGTGGCCGGTGAAGTGCGCAACCTGGCGCAGCGCAGCGCGCAGGCGGCAAAAGAGATCAAAGGCCTGATCGAAGACTCGGTCAGCCGCGTCGATATGGGCTCCGTGCTGGTGGAAAGTGCCGGCGAAACCATGGGCGATATCGTCAACGCCGTTACCCGCGTGACCGACATCATGGGCGAAATCGCGTCGGCTTCTGACGAGCAGAGCCGCGGTATCGATCAGGTTGGCCAGGCGGTAGCGGAAATGGACCGCGTGACCCAGCAGAACGCCTCGTTGGTGGAAGAATCCGCCTCGGCGGCGGCAGCGCTGGAAGAACAGGCCAGCATGCTGACCCAGTCGGTGGCGGTATTCCGCCTGAGGTCGGAAGGCCAGGAAGAGTTTAAAGCGCCTGCCACCAGCAAGGCGACGGTAACACCGGTAATCAATCATAAGAAAATGAACGCCAGCGATCTGCAGGATAACTGGGAAACGTTCTGACCGGTATCGGGCCTCTCTCGCAGAGGCCCTTTTCCCTACGTAGGCCGGTCGCCGGCCGGCTGCAAGGAGGTTCACAGTGTTTAACCGAATCCGTATCTCTACCAGCTTGTTCCTGTTGTTGATGACCTTCTGCGTTCTGCAGTTGGCCAGCAGCGGCCTGTCGTATTCCGCGTTTCGCTCCGATAACCACAACCTCGACATCATCACCCTCGGCAGCCAGCAGCGCGATTCGCTCAGCCTGAGCTGGGTGTCGCTGTTGCAGGCGCGCAATACGCTGAACCGCGCCGGCACCCGCGCGGCGCTGAAACTGCCGCAGGAGCAGGTGAACGAATTGATGAGCAGCGCCCGCAGTTCGCTGCAGAAGGCCGATCTCTATTTCAATCAGTTCATGGCGGTTGAGCGCAGCAGTGAGCAACAGAGTCAGCAGACGGCAACGACCAAGGCCAGCTACGAGCGGCTGCGCGGCGCGCTGCGCGAGCTGATCGGCTTCCTGGAGAAGGGGGAGCTGCAGGCATTTATGGATCAGCCGACGCAGAAAACCCAAGACCTGTTCGAGGCCGACTTCGTGCAGTACCTGCAGCTGGTCAACGGCGACATCAGCGAAGCCAGAGACGCCAACCAGTTCTCCTTCACGCTGGCGGGCCTGATGCTGGCGGGGGCGGTCTTGATGCTGATCGTGGTGACCGGCAGCGCCATGTGGTGGTTGCGTACCATGCTGGTGCAGCCGCTGAACCAAATCCGCAGCCACTTTGAACGCATCGCCGCCGGCGATTTGGCGACGCCGATTCAGGTGTATGGCCGCAATGAAATCAGCATGCTGTTCGCCAGCCTGCAACGCACGCAGCAGTCGCTGATCGGCACCGTCGGCGCCGTGCGCGACGGGGCGGAGTCGATTCTGATCGGCCTGCAGGAGATATCCGAAGGCAATAACGATCTCTCTTCCCGCACCGAGCAGCAGGCCGCTTCGCTGGAAGAAACCGCCGCCAGCATGGAACAGTTGACCGCCACGGTGAAACAGAACGCCGACAATGCGCGGCAGGCCTCTCAGCTGGCGCGCGACGCCTCGGCCACCGCGGCCAAGGGCGGCGAACTGGCCGGCGACGTGGTGACCACCATGCACGATATCGCCAACAGTTCGCAGAAAATCGGCGCCATCACCAGCGTGATTGACGGCATCGCTTTCCAGACCAACATTCTGGCGCTCAATGCGGCGGTGGAAGCGGCGCGCGCCGGTGAACAGGGGCGCGGTTTCGCCGTGGTCGCCGGCGAAGTGCGCAACCTGGCGAGCCGCAGCGCGCAGGCGGCGAAAGAGATCAAGGTGCTGATCGACGAATCGGTCAGCCGCGTCAAACACGGCTCGGTGCTGGTGGAAAACTCCGGCGCCACCATGCAGGACATCGTGCGTTCGGTGACCCGCGTGACCGACATCATGGGCGAGATCGCGTCGGCTTCGGATGAACAGAGCCGCGGCATCGAGCAGGTGACGCAGGCGGTGACCCAGATGGATCAGGTCACCCAGCAGAACGCCGCGCTGGTGGAAGAGTCCGCTTCGGCCGCCACCGCGCTGGAAGAGCAGGCCATTACCCTGGCCGACGCGGTCGCGGTATTCCGTCTGGCGGACGATAACTTCGTCGCGCCAGGTAACAGCAACAACGCAGTTTCACCCGTGGTAAAGGAAGCCCAAGATTGTTAAACCGCATAAGCAGCACGTTTTTCCCCGGTGAGGTGGCATGAAACAGGCGCCGTCAACTTCTAACCGGGATACTGCGTCGATGTTGACGCAAATGGTGCAGCGCCTGCCGCTGTCGGACGTGCATTTTCGCCGTATCAGCCAGTTGATTTATCAACGCGCCGGCATTGTGCTGGCGGAGCATAAGCGCGAGATGGTTTACAACCGCCTGGTGCGCCGTTTGCGGCTGTTGGGATTGCACGATTTCGGCGACTACCTGGCGCTGCTGGAAAGCGACCCGAACAGCGCGGAGTGGCAGGCGTTTATCAACGCGCTGACCACCAACCTGACGGCCTTTTTCCGCGAGGCGCATCACTTCCCGATCCTGGCGGAGCACGCGCGCTCGCGGCCGAACGGCTACAGCGTCTGGAGCACCGCGGCCTCGACCGGCGAAGAACCGTATTCGATCGCCATCACGCTGAGCGATGCATTGGGCCAACGGGCCGGCAGTTGCCAGGTTTGGGCCAGCGATATCGATACGCAGGTGCTGGAAAAAGCGGAGGCGGGCGTTTACCGCCAGGAAGATCTGCGCACCCTGACGCCGACCCAAATGCAGCGCTATTTTCTGCGCGGCACCGGGCCGCATCAGGGGCTGGTGCGCGTGCGGCCGGAACTGGCGGCGCGGGTGAACTTTCAGCCGCTGAACCTGCTGGCGCCGGAGTGGGCACTGCCGGGGCAATTCGACGCCATTTTTTGCCGCAACGTAATGATCTATTTCGATAAGGCGACGCAGGAGCGCATCCTGCGCCGCTTCGTTCCCTTGCTTAAGCCGGGGGGGCTGATGTTTGCCGGCCACTCCGAGAATTTCAGCCAGATCAGCCGGGATTTCTACTTGCGTGGGCAGACCGTGTATGGGCTGACCAAGGAGAGGTAATGAGTAAAATCAGAGTGTTATGCGTAGACGATTCGGCACTGATGCGCCAGCTGATGACGGAAATCGTGAACGGCCACGCCGACATGGAGATGGTGGCGACCGCGCCGGATCCGTTGGTGGCGCGCGATCTGATCAAAAAATTTAATCCTCAGGTGCTGACGCTGGACGTCGAGATGCCGCGCATGGACGGGCTGGATTTCCTCGAGAAGCTGATGCGCCTGCGGCCGATGCCGGTGGTGATGGTCTCTTCGCTGACCGGCAAAGGCTCGGAAATCACGCTGCGCGCGCTGGAACTGGGCGCGGTGGACTTCGTGACCAAACCGCAGCTCGGCATTCGCGAGGGCATGTTGGCCTACAGCGAGCTGATTGCCGAGAAGATCCGCACCGCCGCCAGAGCACGCCTGCCGCAGCGTTCCAGCAGCCCGGCGCCGGCGATCCTCAGCCATGCGCCGCTACTGAGCAGTGAAAAACTGATCGCCATCGGCGCTTCCACCGGCGGCACCGAAGCGATCCGCCAGGTGCTGCAGCCGTTGCCGGCAACCAGCCCGGCGCTGCTGATCACCCAGCACATGCCGCCGGGTTTCACCCGTTCGTTCGCCGAGCGGCTGAACAAGCTGTGCCAGATCACGGTGAAAGAAGCGGAGGACGGCGAGCGCGTACTGCCGGGCCACGCCTACATCGCTCCGGGGGATCGTCACCTGGAGCTGACGCGCAGCGGCGCCAACTATCAGGTGAAGCTGCATGACGGCCCGGCGGTCAACCGCCATCGCCCCTCGGTCGACGTGCTGTTCCGCTCGGTGGCGCAATATGCCGGCCGCAATGCGGTGGGCGTGATCCTCACCGGGATGGGCAACGACGGAGCGGCGGGGATGCTGGAGATGCACCGCGCCGGGGCCTATACCCTGGCGCAGAACGAGGCGAGCTGCGTGGTGTTCGGCATGCCGCGCGAGGCGATCGCCAGCGGCGGCGTCAGCGAAGTGGTCGAGCTGGACAGGATGAGCCAGCGCATGCTGGCGCAGATCGCCGGCGGCCAGGCATTGCGCATTTGATTTTAGTCCGCAGGGTCTTCCCGGCGGCGATATGACCCAGGTTCGCCGCGCGGCGGCCTGCGGTTTTGCATCATTAAACGGTTAACTATTTCAGGAGTAACAATGGCAGACAAGAACCTCAGATTTCTGGTTGTGGACGATTTCTCCACCATGCGCCGCATCGTCAGAAATTTGCTCAAAGAGCTGGGCTTCAACAACGTCGAAGAAGCTGAAGACGGCGCGGATGCGCTGAACAAGCTGCGCGCCGGCGGTTTCGACTTTGTGGTGTCCGACTGGAACATGCCGAACATGGACGGGCTGGAGCTGCTGCAAACCATCCGCGCCGATAGCGTGCTGGCCGCGATGCCGGTACTGATGGTGACGGCGGAAGCCAAGAAAGAAAATATCATCGCGGCGGCGCAGGCCGGCGCCAGCGGTTATGTAGTGAAACCTTTTACGGCGGCGACGCTGGAAGAAAAGCTCAACAAGATTTTTGAAAAATTGGGCATGTAAGGAGAGGGCGATGAGAGACATTCCAATGCCTGCCAGCGATGCAGCGACCGCGGGAGAGATCATCTCCCGCATCGGCCAACTGACCCGAATGCTGCGCGACAGCATGCGCGAACTGGGGCTCGATCAGGCGATCGCCCAGGCGGCAGAGGCGATCCCGGATGCGCGCGACCGTCTTGACTATGTCGTAACCATGACGGCGCAGGCGGCGGAACGGGCGTTGAACTGCGTGGAGGCGGCGCAACCGCGCCAGGCGGAGCTGGAATCCGGCGCGAACGCGTTGAAAGGGCGCTGGGACGAGTGGTTCGCCAACCCCATCGAACTGGACGACGCGCGTTCTCTGGTTAACGACACGCGCCAGTATCTGGATCAGGTGCCGGGCCATACGGCCTTCACCAATGCCCAACTGCTGGAAATCATGATGGCGCAGGACTTCCAGGATCTGACCGGCCAGGTGATCAAGCGCATGATGGACGTGGTGCAGGAGATCGAAAAGCAGCTGCTGATGGTGCTGATGGAAAACATGCCGGAGCAGCCGGTGAAGGAAAAACGGCCGAACGACAGCCTGCTGAACGGCCCGCAGCTCGACCAGAACGGCGTCGGCGTGATCGCCAACCAGGCGCAGGTCGACGATCTGCTCGACAGCCTCGGTTTCTGAGGCTTTTCGGGGCGCGCGACGGCGCGCCCCGAAAGTTGCGCGGTGTCCCGCAAAGATTAATGTATATAGCATTGCTATATACATCATGGCGGTTATAATTTGTACTCCAGTTAAAGGAGGTCGCCATGACGTTAGGTTCTGTCTTTACCAATAATCGGACACAGGCTGTACGCTTGCCTGCAGAGGTGCGTTTCCCTGATACCGTTTCTAAAGTGACCGTCCGCGTAGTGGGCAAAGAGCGCATTCTTGCCCCCCTGGAGAATACCTGGGATAGCTTCTTCTGTGCGGAAAATGAGGTGAGCGATGATTTCCTCAATGAACGTGCCGGGCAGCACCAGCGCGAGCGGGAAGATTTTTGATGTTCAGTCATATGCTGGACACCAACATTGTTATCTATGTCATTAAGCGCCGCCCGCTGGAAGTGCTGGAGGCATTCAATCGCTATGCAGGTAAAATGGTCATTTCGTCGATCACCTATGGCGAATTGGTTCACGGGGTGGAGAAAAGCGCTCGCCCAGCGGTGAACGCCAGAGTCGTTGAGGATTTTGTCTCCCGATTGGACATTCTCGATTACAGTGCCAAAGCAGCATCGCACTACGGCAACATCCGGGCTGCGCTGGAACGCCAGGGAACGCCTATTGGCGTAAACGATCTACATATCGCCGGGCATGCGCGCAGCGAAGGATTGATCCTGGTGACCAATAATCGACGCGAATTTGAGCGCGTTGAGGGTTTGCGGCTGGAAAATTGGTTGTAACCTCTCCCTGATGGTCTCATCCCCTAAATAACCCGCCTTTTCCCCCGTTGTTCCGTCAATGACATCGCCAATTTTTTGGCATGCTGACCGCCATTCTTTACCCTCTCGACACAGGAACGGCGTTTCGTGGCTGAAGACAGCGATCTGGAAAAAAGCGAGGCCCCCACGCCCCACAGGCTGGAGAAGGCGCGTGAAGACGGCCAGATCCCGCGTTCCCGCGAACTGACCTCGGTACTGATGCTGCTCTCGGGCCTCGCGATCATCCTGATGTCCGGCAGCAACATGGCGCAACAGCTGGCGGCGATGCTCACGCAGGGGCTGAACTTCGACCATGGCATGGTCAGTAACGATAAACAGATGCTGCGCCAACTGGGCATGTTGCTGCGCCAGGCCGTACTGGCGCTGTTGCCAATCATGGCGGGGCTGGTGCTGGTGGCGCTCGCCGCGCCGATGCTGTTGGGAGGCATTCTGTTCAGCGGCAAGTCGATCAAATTCGATTTGAAACGGCTGAACCCGTTGTCCGGGTTGAAGCGCATCTTTTCCAGCCAGGTGCTGGCCGAGCTGCTGAAAGGGATCCTGAAAGCGACGCTGGTCGGCTGGGTGACAGGCCTCTATCTCTGGCATAACTGGGCGGCAATGCTGCATCTGATGACCCAGCAGCCGCTCGACGCGTTGGGCAATGCGCTGCAGATGATTCTGTTCTGCGGTTTTCTGGTGGTGCTGGGATTGACGCCGATGGTGGCGTTCGACGTGTTCTACCAGCTGTGGAGCCACTTCAAAAAGTTGAAGATGACCAAGCAGGATATTCGCGACGAATTCAAAGACCAGGAAGGGGACCCGCACGTTAAGGGACGTATTCGCCAGCAGCAGCGGGCGATCGCCCGGCGCCGCATGATGGCTGATGTGCCCAAGGCGGACGTGATCGTCACCAACCCGACGCACTACGCCGTCGCGTTGCAGTACAACGACAAAAAAATGAGTGCGCCGAAAGTGCTGGCCAAGGGGGCCGGCGAAATCGCCTTGCGCATTCGCGAACTCGGTGCGGAGCACCGCATCCCGATGCTGGAAGCGCCGCCGCTGGCGCGTGCGCTGTATCGACACAGCGAGATTGGACAACATATTCCGGCCACCCTGTATGCCGCGGTCGCCGAAGTGCTGGCCTGGGTGTACCAACTGCGCCGCTGGCGGCGCGAGGGCGGCCTGATCCCGAAAAAACCTGAACGTTTACCGGTGCCGGAAGCACTGGATTTTGCAAGAGAGAGTGACTCTGATGGCTAATTTGGCCTCCCTGCTTCGTTTGCCGGGCAATTTTAAAGATACGCAGTGGCAGGTGTTGGCCGGCCCGGTGTTGATCCTGCTGATCCTGTCGATGATGGTGCTGCCGTTGCCGGCGTTTATCCTCGACCTGCTGTTTACCTTCAACATCGCGCTGTCGATCATGGTGCTGCTGGTGGCGATGTTCACCCAGCGCACGCTCGAATTCGCCGCCTTCCCGACCATTCTGCTGTTCTCCACGCTGCTGCGTTTGTCGCTCAACGTCGCGTCCACGCGCATTATCTTGCTGGAGGGGCACACCGGTTCCGCCGCCGCCGGCCGCGTGGTGGAGGCCTTCGGCCACTTCCTGGTGGGCGGCAACTTCGCCATCGGTATTGTGGTGTTCATCATCCTGGTGTTGATCAACTTCATGGTCATCACCAAGGGGGCCGGGCGTATCGCCGAAGTGGGCGCGCGTTTCGTCCTGGACGGCATGCCGGGTAAACAGATGGCGATCGACGCCGATCTGAACGCCGGGTTGATCGGCGAGGACGAAGCGAAGAAACGCCGCGCCGAAGTCACCCAGGAGGCCGATTTCTACGGCTCGATGGACGGTGCCAGTAAATTCGTGCGCGGCGACGCCATCGCCGGCCTGATGATCATGGTGCTGAACGTGGTCGGCGGCCTGTTGGTCGGCGTGGTGCAACACGGCATGGAGCTGGGGGCGGCGGCGGAAAGCTATACGCTGCTGACCATCGGCGACGGCCTGGTGGCGCAGATCCCGGCGTTGGTGATCTCTACCGCCGCCGGCGTTATCGTCACTCGCGTCGCGACCGATCAGGACGTCGGCGAGCAGATGGTGGGCCAGCTGTTCAACAATCCGCGCGTGATGCTGCTGAGCGCCGGGGTACTGGGGCTGTTGGGCCTGGTGCCGGGCATGCCGAACCTGGTGTTCCTGCTGTTTACCGTCGCTTTGCTGGGCCTGGCCTGGTGGCTGCGCGGCCGTGAACAACAGGCACCGAAAGCGGTGGAGGCGCCGGTGATGCCGGACAACCCGCAGGCCGCCGAAGCCAGCTGGGCCGACGTGCAGTTGGAGGATCCGCTGGGGATGGAAGTAGGCTATCGGTTGATTCCGATGGTCGATTTTCAACAAAACGGTGAGCTGCTGGGGCGTATCCGCGGTATTCGCAAGAAATTCGCGCAGGACATGGGGTATCTGCCGCCGGTGGTACACATTCGCGACAACCTGGAACTGCCGCCTGCCAGCTACCGCATCCTGATGAAAGGCGTCGAGATCGGCAGCGGTGAAGCGCAGCCGGGCCGCTGGCTGGCGATCAACCCCGGCAATGCCGTGGGTGAGCTGGCGGGAGACAAAACCGTCGATCCGGCCTTTGGGCTCGAGGCGGTGTGGATCGACAGCGCCTTGCGCGAGCAGGCGCAGATCCAGGGCTTTACCGTGGTGGAAGCCAGCACCGTAGTGGCGACGCACCTCAATCACCTGATCGGCCAGTTCGCCAGCGAGCTGTTTGGCCGCCAGGAAACCCAACAGTTGCTGGATCGCGTGTCGCAGGAGATGCCGAAACTGACCGAAGACTTCGTGCCGGGTGTGGTATCACTGACCACGCTGCACAAGGTGCTGCAAAACCTGCTGGCCGAGCGTGTTTCTATCCGCGATATGCGCACCATCGTCGAAACGCTGGCGGAGCATGCTCCGGCGCAAAGCGATCCTTATGAGCTGACCACCGTGGTGCGGGTAGCGCTGGGCAGGGCGATCACGCAGCAGTGGTTCCCGGGCAACGGCGAGATTCAGGTCATCGGTTTGGATACCCAACTGGAGCGCCTGTTGTTGCAGGCGTTGCAGGGCGGTGGCGGCCTGGAACCGGGGCTGGCCGATCGCCTGCTGGATCAGGCGCGCCAGGCGCTGCAGCGGCAAGAGATGCTCAGCGCGCCGCCGGTGCTGCTGGTCAACCATGCGCTGCGGGCCTTGCTGGCGCGCTTCCTGCGCCGCAGCCTGCCGCAGATCGTGGTGTTGTCCAACCTCGAAATCAACGACGATCGCCAGATTCGCATGACGTCGACCATTGGAGCCGCCTGATGAAACGCTGTCTGTTCGTGTTGTGTTTGCTGGCGCCGTTAACCGCCGGTGCGGTGTCCGGTTCCTGGGTGGCCGAAGGGGGGGGCGTGACGTTGGAACAGGGCGGCATGCGCGATGAGTCCGCCGGTTTGCGGCCGCCGAACGCGTTGCCGGATGCCAATGCGCGCATCACCAGCGTCAGCTGGCGCTACCGTTTACTGGGGCCGGAGCCGGTCGGGCTGCAGGCCCAGCTGTGTACGGTGAACCGCTGCATTCCGCTCGGCGGCGGCAGCGGCAGCAGCAACGGTTTGCAGGGCGAACCGGCCAATGCGGAATTGCGCTTTGTCTATTACGTGCAGTCGCAAGGCGGGTTGAATCCGCCGCTGCGCGTGATTGGCAATCAGGTCATCGTCAATTATCAGTAGGGTCAGGCCAGAATTTGCAGGCCGTTGCGTTCCACCAGTGACAGCAGCTTCATTGCGGCGGAGTTCGGTTGCGCTTCGCCGCGCTCCCATTTTTGTACCGCCTTTTTACTGACGTTGAGATACAGCGCAAACACCGGCTGACTGACGTTTTCCCGTTCGCGCAGCGCGCGGATCTCGGCCGGCCCGAACTGTTTCACCGGCCGCAGACACAGCATGTCGAAGGTGCGCATGGTCACGTCGTCGACGAAACCGGCGCGGTGCAGGCCCTGAACTTCCTGGTGGATCGATTTCAGCATCTTGCTCATAGTTGTAACCTTATTAATTCCCCGCAGTTGACCAGCTGATACAGTCTGAATGGTGAATAATCCAGATACAGCGCCGCCAAATGCCGCCAGGAAATTAACTCATCCTGATTGATGTTGTCTCTTTCGTTTTTGGCAAAGCCATACATGAAAAAGATCCTGCCTTCATCTGCCGTTGCGATTAATACCCGATACCCGCGCCGTTTTCCACTCCCCATCCGGGCGATGCGTTTTTTGTAAACGCAACCACCGAGATTGGCGTCGTACAACTGATTTTGCATCTCTCGCGCCGCTTTCACTATCGTGGCGTCACTGATGCGTTCGTCGCCGGCAAATGTCTGGAAGGCTTTTGTGAGATAAATGTCGGTCATTCACTCTCCGTGTGAAAATATACCCTTAGTGGGTATAGATCAAGATGTTTAACGACCGAGCTAAGATGACGAAAGAGGGAGTGATGAGGAACAGGCAAATATCCGTTCTGCGCAGCCTGGCGCATAACGTTAAGGGAATTCAGAAAGCGATAAGAAGAAAATGCGAGAGGGCGCGCATAGCCGGGTAAACCCGCGCCCGGTGGTGCGCACACCGGGCGAAATCAGGGCTTAGACGCCGATTTTTCTGCCGAGCAGGCTACCGGCGTGCGACTGGCCGTCCGGGCCATACAGCGATTTGTTGTTCTTGCTGAGAATCGCCAGCGCCTGAGCGTTATGGTCGATCTGCTGATTGAGCAGCAGGCCATTGTGCTGATTCTTCTCGCGCAGCGTTTGGCTCAGCAGTTGAACGCGTTGCCAGCGATCGGCCAAGGGCGCATGGCTGGCGTAAGGCGCGCGTTGCCCGCAGGCTTTTTCCTGCCCCAGGCGCTGTTGCTCGAGGTAGGCGACCGTCGCCAGCAGTTGGCTTTTGGCATCGGTTACGCGCTGCAGCGCCACGCCGGGCAACTGGCCGGAACACAGCAAGTCGTGCTCTTCCTCCAGCACGCCATTGAGCGCCTGCAGCGTTTCCAACAGTTTATCCAGCAGTTGTGCCAGGTTTTCCATAGTGATGACTTATCCTTTACCGCTACTCGCCGCCGCGCCGTCAGTCGCGCCCGGCGATCCATTGAATGTCGCTCTGCGCGTCTTGCAGCAGCGCGTCGGCGATTTTGCCGGCGTCCATCTTCAGTTCGCCGTTGCGGATCGCCTGCTTGATGGCCTCGACCCGGCCCATATCGATATCCTGGGTGCCCGGCTGCATCAGGCGCGCCTGCGCCTCGCTCAGTTTGACCTGTGTGCCGCTGACGGCCGTTTCGGCCACGGCGGCCTTACGCGGTTGGAGCGGGTTGTCGGCCGGGGTTTCACGCGGTTGCACAGTGGAAACCGGCTGTAACCGCTGGGTGCGATCGATACTCATGGTCCATCTCCGTTTACGCCGTGACCGCTCGGGGGCGACGACGCTGCAATGAAAGTTTTGCGGCCCTGGTGGCCAATAAAATGCTGCTTGATTTGTCTTATCGGCAAGGTTTGCGGAACCTTTACTTTTTTATAACGTAATGCGAATCGCGCCGTCGTCCCCGACCACGCCGCTGACGATCTGCCCGGACGCCATGCGCACGCGCACGCTGTCTTCGGCGGCGGCGTTGTTCATCGCCTTGCCCGCACCGCTGATGTTGAACCCTTCGCCCTGCGCGGTGACCTGTACCGGTTGCCCGGCTTTGATAATCCAGGCGCGGCGCAGCATGGCGAGGGTCAGCGGTTGGCCGGGGCTGATATTGCGCAGGCTGACGGCGCCTAACGCTTTGCCCGCTTCGGTCAGCGCGCGCGGCGGCAGGGTATCGAGCCGGCCTTCCTTCAACGCCAGATCCGCCGCGGTCAACCGGCTGCCGGCGCTGATGCCGCGCGCCGAAACCAGATAGCGGCCGAACACCTGCACCTGCGTCTGGATAAAACGCCGCTCCTGGCCACAGCGCGCCGAAATGCTGACGTTGCCGCCGATCCGCGCGTTGGGCGGCAGCGACAGCTGGGGCAGTTCGCAGGCGGGCCATTGGGCCGGCGGCGTGCGCACCCGCACTTTCACCTGTACCGGCTCGCCGGTGAACTTGCCTTTGATGAAGCTTTCGATTTGCGTCGCCAGATCGTCGGCGCGCGCGTTCAGACTGCACAGCAGGCCGATAAGCAGCAGCATTTTACCTTTCATCGTCATCTTCTCAAGCTTCATCGGGATACGCGTAAGTGTACCCGCAGCGCGCGCAGGCTAAGCAGATAAATAGCGCCCCATTTTGCGTCTATTCCCGCGATAGGGTGGCGCTGGGGACGTTTATCCTGTCGACTCCAAATTCTAACCTCGCGGAGGGAGCATGCTCGACAAACTGGACGCGGCTCTGCGCTTTGGCCAAGAGGCGCTGAACTTGCGCGCCCAGCGGCAGGAAATTCTGGCCGCCAACATCGCCAACGCAGACACACCGGGTTATCAGGCGCGGGATATCGATTTCGCCAGCCAATTGAACAAAGTGCTGGAACAAGGGCGCGTCAACGGCAACGGCATGTCGCTGAACCTGACGGCGGCGCGCCACATCCCGGCGCAAACCCTGCAGCCGCCGCAGCTCGATCTGTTGTACCGGGTACCGGACCAGCCGTCGATGGACGGCAACACGGTGGACATGGATCGCGAACGCACCAACTTTGCCGATAACAGCCTGAAATATCAGACCGACCTGACGCTGCTCAACGGGCAGATCAAAGGGATGATGTCCGTGCTGCAACAAGGATAAGGCGCATGTCTTTACTGAACATTTTTGATATCTCCGGCTCGGCGTTATCGGCGCAATCCCAGCGCATGAACGTCAGCGCCAGCAACATGGCCAACGCCGACAGCGTGACCGGCCCGGACGGCGAGCCTTACCGCGCCAAGCAGGTGGTGTTCCAGGTCGCGGCGGCGCCCGGGCAGCCGACCGGCGGCGTGCGCGTCGCCCAGGTGGTGGACGATCCGGCGCCCGAGCGTCTGGTGTACCAGCCGGGCAACCCGCTGGCGGACGCCAAGGGCTACGTGCGCATGCCGAACGTCGACGTCGTGGGGGAAATGGTCAACACCATCTCCGCTTCCCGCAGCTACCAGGCCAACGTCGAGGTGCTCAACACCACCAAGTCGATGATGATGAAAACCCTGACGCTGGGTCAGTAACCGGAGGTTCCCATGGCTATTGCCGCAACCACTAACGAGTCGTTGGACAACACCGTCATCGGTAACAACAGCAAAAATACCAACAGCCAGGATCTGCACAACAGCTTCCTGACGCTGCTGGTGGCGCAGTTGAAAAACCAGGATCCGACCAATCCGATGCAGAACAACGAGCTGACCTCGCAGCTGGCGCAGATCAACACCGTTCAGGGCATCGAAAAACTCAACACCACGCTGGGCTCGATCTCCGGCCAGATCAACAGCAACCAGTCGCTGCAGGCGACGGCGCTGATCGGTCATGGCGTGATGGTGCCGGGCAACAACATTCTGGTCGGCAGCAAGGATGGCAAGGTCAGCACCACGCCGTTCGGCGTGGAACTGGAGCGCGCCGCCGATCAGGTGACCGCCACCATCACCAACGCCAGCGGGCAGGTGGTGCGCACCATCGAAATCGGCGGCCTGACCGCCGGCGTACACGCCTTCACCTGGGACGGTTCGCTGGATGACGGCTCCACCGCGCCAGACGGCGCCTACAAAGTGGCGATTAACGCCAAAGGCAACGGTGAACAGTTGGTGGCGCGTAGCCTGCACTTCGGGCTGGTGAACGGCGTGATCCGCGACGGCAACGGCGCCAAGCTGGATCTCGGCCTGGCGGGCAACGCCACCCTGGAAGACGTGCGACAGATCTTATAACCCTAAGCATCAGGCTCAATCGGACGATAGCCTGACCACTATTCGGAGAATAACATGGCCTTTTCTCAGGCAGTCAGCGGCTTGAACGCGGCAGCAACCAACCTGGACGTGATCGGTAACAACATCGCCAACTCCGCGACCGCGGGCTTCAAATCCGGCAGCGTGTCCTTCGCCGACATGTTCGCCGGTTCGCAGGTTGGGCTGGGCGTTAAAGTGTCCGGCATCACCCAGAACTTCAAGGGCGGCACCACCACCGGCACCAGCCGTGCGCTGGATGTGGCCATCAACGGCAACGGCTTCTTCCGCATGCAGGATAAAGACGGCGGTATCTTCTATACCCGCAACGGCCAGTTCAAGCTGGACGAGAACCGCAATCTGACCAACATGCAGGGCCTGCAGCTGACCGGTTACCCGGCGGCCGGTTCCCCGCCGACCATCCAGCAGGGTGCCAACCCGGTGCCGCTGAGCATTCCTGAAGGCATGATGAACGCCAAGGCGTCTACCTCCGGTGAGATGGTAACCAACCTGAAGTCCACCCATAAAGTGCCGGAGAACAAGACGTTCGATCCGACCAAACAGGACAGCTACAACTACGTCAACACCATCACCGCCTACGACTCGCTGGGTAACGCGCACAACATCAACGCCTACTTCGTGAAGACGGAAGACAACAAGTGGCAGGTCTATACCCAGGACGGCAGCGCAGCGCCAGTGAACGCCGGCACCATGGAGTTCAGCACCAGCGGCAACCTGGTGAAAACCACCAGCACCAACGGCGCGCCGGGCGAGTTCAGCATGGTGATCCCGATGACCGCCAAAGACGGCGCACCGGCGCAAAACTTCACCCTGAGCTTCGCCGGCAGCATGCAGCAGAACGTGGGCAGCGACTCGGTGAGCAAAGTGGCGCAGGACGGCTATGCCGCCGGTGAATACACCAACTTCCAAATCAACAACGACGGCACCGTCGTGGGCATCTACTCCAACCAGCAGACTCAGGTGCTGGGCCAGATCGTCATGGCCAACTTCTCCAACCCGGAAGGGCTGGCGTCGCAGGGCGATAACGTGTGGCAGGAAACCGGTGCATCCGGCCAGCCGCGCGTCGGTCTGTCGGGCGGCGGCGGCTTCGGTAAGCTGACCAGCGGCGCGCTGGAGTCTTCCAACGTCGATCTGAGCCAGGAGCTGGTGAACATGATCGTCGCACAGCGTAACTACCAGTCCAACGCCCAGACCATCAAGACGCAGGACTCCATCCTGCAGACGCTGGTTAGCCTGCGCTAATAGGGCCGAGTCATGGATCACGCGATTTATACCGCGATGGGCGCGGCGCGCCAAACTCTGGAACAGCAGTCCATCACCGCCAACAACCTGGCCAATGCGTCGACGCCGGGCTTTCGCGCCCAGCTCGCCGCGTTGCGCGCGGTACCGGTCGACGGGCCGAGTATGGCGACGCGCACCTTGGTGACCGCGTCGACGCCGGGCGCCGACATGAGCCAGGGGGCGCTGAACTACACGTCGCGTCCGCTGGACGTGGCGCTGCAGCAGGACGGTTTCCTGGCGGTGAGCCTGCCGGGTGGCGGTGAAGCCTATACCCGCAACGGCAACATTCAGATCTCCTCCACCGGGCAGTTGACGGTGCAGGGGCTGCCGGTGATGGGCGACGGCGGCCCGATCGAGGTGCCGCCGTCGGCGGAGATCACCATCGCGGCCGACGGCACCATTTCGGCGCTGAACGCCGGCGATCCGCCGAACACCATTGCGCAGATCGGCCGCCTGAAGCTGGTGAAAGCCGATGCGCGCGAAGTGATGCGCGGTGACGACGGGCTGTTCCGCCTGACGCCGGAAACCCAACAGCAGCGCGGCAATCAGTTGCAAAACGATCCGCTGGTGCGGGTGATGCCGGGCGTGCTGGAAGGCAGCAACGTCAAGCCGGTGGAAACCATGGTCGACATGATCGCCAACGCCCGCCGCTTTGAAATGCAAATGAAGGTCATCCACAGCGTGGATGAAAACGAACAGCGTGCCAACTCACTGCTCTCAATGAGTTAAGCAGCAAGGAAATAACCGATGATTCCATCCTTATGGATTGCCAAAACCGGTCTGGACGCGCAGCAGACCAACATGGACGTGATCGCCAACAACCTGGCGAACGTCAGCACCAACGGCTTCAAACGCCAGCGTGCGGTATTTGAAGATCTGCTGTACCAGACCATGCGTCAGCCGGGGGCGCAGTCCTCCGAGCAGACCACGCTGCCTTCCGGCCTGCAGATCGGCACCGGCGTGCGTCCGGTGGCGACCGAGCGTCTGCACAGCCAGGGTAACCTGTCGCAGACCAACAACAGCAAAGACGTCGCCATCAAGGGGCAGGGATTCTTCCAGGTGATGCTGCCGGACGGCACTCAGGCCTATACCCGTGACGGGTCGTTCCAGATCGATCAGAACGGCCAGCTGGTGACCTCCAGCGGTTTCCAGGTGCAGCCGGCGATCACCATTCCGGCGAACGCACTGTCCATCACCGTCGGCCGCGACGGCATCGTCAGCGTCACCCAGCAGGGGCAAACCGCCGCCCAGCAGGTGGGCCAACTGACGCTGACCACGTTCGTCAACGACAGCGGTCTGGAGAGCGTGGGCGAGAACCTGTATCAGGAAACCGAAAGCTCGGGTGCGCCGAACGAGAGCACGCCGGGGCTGAACGGCGCCGGTCTGCTGTATCAGGGTTACGTGGAAACTTCCAACGTCAACGTGGCGGAAGAGCTGGTCAACATGATCCAGACTCAGCGCGCTTACGAGATCAACAGCAAAGCGGTATCGACCTCCGATCAGATGCTGCAAAAGCTGACGCAACTGTAATCTGTCATTGACGGGCCCGGCTTGCCGCGCCCGTCATTCTCTTTCGTGAAACAAAGGCGATACCCGTGGTAACCACATATTCGATGGCAATCCTGCCGCGGCAGGGACAACGCTGGCTGGCGGGAATGGTGATGCTGACGCTGAGCGGCTGCGCCTATATCCCGCACAAACCGCTGGTGGACGGCGCGACCACGGCGCAGCCCGCGCCGGCCAGTGCGCCGATGCCGAACGGCTCGATCTTCCAGACGGTGCAGCCGATGAACTACGGCTACCAGCCGCTGTTCGAAGACCGCCGTCCGCGCAACGTCGGCGACACCCTGACCATCGTGCTGCAGGAAAACGTCAGCGCCAGCAAGAGCTCCTCCGCCAACGCCAGCCGCAACGGCGCAAGCAAGTTCGGCGTCGCCACCTCGCCGCGTTACCTCGACGGCCTGTTGGGCAATGCGCGCGCCGATATGGATATTTCCGGCGACAGCACCTTCGGCGGCAAGGGCGGTGCCAACGCCAACAACACCTTCAACGGCACCATTACGGTGACGGTCAACCAGGTGCTGGCCAACGGCAACCTGCACGTGGTAGGGGAAAAGCAGATCGCCATCAACCAGGGCACGGAATTCATCCGCTTCTCCGGCGTCGTCAATCCGCGCACCATCAGCGGCAACAACTCGGTGACCTCGACGCAGGTGGCGGACGCACGTATCGAATACGTCGGCAATGGCTATATCAACGAAGCGCAGACCATGGGCTGGCTGCAGCGCTTCTTCTTAAATGTTTCACCGTTCTAAGGATTGACTGATGCTGAAAAAATGGTTTATCGCGCTGTGCGTCGGGCTGGTGTGCTTGCCGGCGGCGGCGGAGCGCATCCGCGATCTGGTGACGGTGCAGGGCGTGCGAGACAACGCCCTGATCGGCTACGGCCTGGTGGTGGGGCTGGACGGCTCCGGCGACCAGACCATGCAGACGCCGTTTACCACCCAAAGCCTGAGCAACATGCTGTCGCAGCTGGGCATCACCGTGCCGCCAGGCACCAACATGCAGCTGAAAAACGTGGCGGCGGTGATGGTAACCGCCAAACTGCCGCCGTTCTCGCGCGCCGGGCAGAACATCGACGTGGTGGTTTCTTCGATGGGCAACGCCAAGAGCCTGCGTGGCGGCACCCTGCTGATGACGCCGCTCAAAGGCGTGGATAACCAGGTTTATGCGCTGGCGCAGGGCAACGTGCTGGTCGGCGGCGCGGGTGCGGCGGCCGGCGGCAGCAGCGTGCAGGTCAACCAGCTGGCGGGCGGGCGCATCAGCAACGGCGCCACCATCGAGCGCGAGCTGCCGACCACCTTCGGCAGCGGCGGCGTTCTCAACCTGCAACTGAACGACGAAGATTTCACGCTGGCGCAGCAGATCAGCGACGCCATCAACCGCCAACGCGGCGGCGGCACCGCGACGCCGCTCGACGCCCGCACGATCCAGGTGCTGGTGCCGCAGGGCAACAGCTCTCAGGTGCGCTTCCTGGCGGAGATTCAAAACATCACCGTCAACGTCGGGGCGATGGATGCCAAAGTGATCATCAACTCGCGCACCGGTTCGGTGGTGATGAACCGCGATGTGATCCTCGACTCTTGCGCCGTCGCCCAGGGCAACCTGTCGGTGGTGGTCGATCGGCAGAACACCGTCAGCCAACCGACGACGCCGTTCGGCGGCGGCCAGACGGTGGTGACGCCAAACACCCAGATCTCGGTGCAACAGCAGGGCGGATCGCTGCAGAAGGTGAACGCCAGCGCCAACCTGAACAACGTGATCCGCGCGCTGAACGCGCTGGGCGCCACGCCGATCGATCTGATGTCGATCCTGCAGGCGATGCAGAGCGCCGGCTGCCTGCGCGCCAAGCTGGAAATCATCTGATGGCCGGCGATCTGATGGCGATGTCGGGCGCGGCCTATGACGCCCAGGCGCTGAATGGCCTCAAGCGCGATGCGGCGGCGGACCCGCAGGGCAACCTCAAGCAGGTGGCCCAGCAGGTAGAAGGCATGTTCGTGCAGAAGATGCTGAAAAGCATGCGCTCTGCCTTGCCGCAGGATGGGGTATTGAGCAGCGATCAAACGCGGCTCTATACCTCGATGTACGACCAGCAAATCGCCCAGCAGATGTCGCAAAAAGGGCTGGGGCTGGCCGACATGATGGTCAAGCAGATGAGCAACGCCAATACTGTGCCGAGTGAAACGGCGGGCCTGTCGCCGATGGCGCTGGACAACGAGGTGCTGCAAACGCTGCCGAACCAGGCGCTGGAGCAGATGGTGCGCCGCGCGATGCCGAAAGCCCCGCCGGCCGCCGCGCCGCTGTCGCTCAACAACGGCAACTTCGTCGCTCGCCTGTCGATACCGGCGAAGGTCGCCAGCCAGCAGAGCGGCATTCCGCATCAGCTGATCGTCGCTCAGGCGGCGCTGGAGTCCGGTTGGGGGCAGCGCGAGATCCCGACCTCGGACGGCACGCCGAGCTACAACCTGTTCGGCATCAAGGCCGGCGGCAGCTGGAACGGGCCGGTGACGGAGATCACCACCACCGAGTTCGAACAGGGCGCGGCGAAGAAGGTGAAGGCGAAGTTCCGCGTCTACGGCTCGTACGTCGAGGCGATCGCCGATTACGTCAAGCTGTTGACCAACAACCCGCGCTACGCCGACGTGGCCGCCGCGCGCAGCCCGGAGCAGGCGGCGCATGCGCTGCAACGCGCCGGCTACGCCACCGATCCGCAGTACGCCAGCAAACTGGTCAGCGTGATTCAGCAGATGAAGAACGCAGGAGAACAGGCGGTCAAAGCTTATACCCACGATTTGAAAGATTTGTTCTAAATCCCCGTCAGGCTTGACGCCGCAGCGGCGTTGACTGCACAAGTTCGCCCCGGTCACTTGGCTTAACCAGGCTCCCGGGGACGCCCTTGCTTGTCGCCTTGCTGCGACGCCAATTATTGAGGGGATAGGCGGTAATGAAGGCTGGCTGGATGCTGACCGCATTGCCGCTTTTTTTCCTCAAGTTCTTCTCATTTTTGCCGATAACCGAGACAGGCTGAGCGAACAGGCTCAGCAGCTCAATTAGAACCCTGTGGGCCACCGGCGCCGCAGCATAAGGAATTCCGATGTCCAATAGCTTAATCAATACCGCGATGAGCGGGCTGAATGCGGCTCAGGTGGCGCTCAGTACCGTCAGCAACAACATCTCCAACTACAACGTGGCGGGCTATAACCGCCAGACCGCGATCCTGGCGCAGAACGGCGGCATGGCCACCATGAGCGGCTTTATCGGCAACGGTGTGACCGTCACCAGCGTCAACCGCGAGTACAACCAGTTCATCACCAACCAGTTGCGCGGTGCGCAAAGCGCCTTCGGGGCGCAAAACGCCTATTACGAGAAGATTTCGCAGATAGACAACCTGCTGGCGAGCAAAACCAACCCGCTGTCGACCAACATGCAGGATTTCTTCACCAACCTGCAGAACCTGGTGAGCAACGCCGGTGACGACGCCGCGCGCCAGACGGTGCTGGGCAAGGCCAATGGCCTGGTGAACCAGTTCAACAACACCGACAAATTCCTGCGCGACATGGACAACGGCGTCAATCAGCAGATCAGCGATACGGCGCAGCAGATCAACAGCTACGGCCAACAGATCGCCAAGCTGAACGACGAGATCACCCGTTTGCGCGGCAGCGCCGGCGGCGAGCCGAATGCGTTGCTGGATCAGCGCGATCAGCTGGTTACCGAGTTGAATCAGCTGGTGGGCGTGCAGGTCACGCAGCAGGATGGCGACGCTTATACCGTCTCCTTCGCCAACGGTTTGACCCTGGTGCAGGGCAGCAACACTTATCAGGTGGAGGCGATGCCTTCCAGCAGCGATCCTTCCCGCCTGACCATCGGTTATAACCGCGGCAATGGCGCCAGCGAAGTGCCGGAAGGCCAGATCACCAGCGGCAGCCTGAGCGGCGTGCTGAAATTCCGCAGCGAGACGCTGGACGGCGTGCGCAATCAGCTGGGCCAGTTGGCGTTGGCGATGGCGGACAGCTTCAACCAGCAGCATCGCGCCGGTTTCGACCTGAACGGTGACGCAGGCGGCGACTTCTTCAGCTTCAGCGGCGGCCGGGTGGTGGATAACACCCGCAACACCGGCGACGCGTCGCTGTCGGTCGCTTACACCGACACCGGCAAGGTGAAGGCCAACGATTATCGCGTCGAGTTCGACGGCAGCAACTGGCAGGTCAGCCGCCTGCCGGACAACGTGAAAGTCAACGCCACGCCGGGCACCAGCGCCGACGGCAAACCGACGCTGAACTTCGATGGGCTGGAAGTGAGCATCGACGGCAATGCGCAGGCTAAAGACAGCTTCACCGTGAAGCCGGTCAGCGACGTGGCGGGCAACCTGAAAGTGGCCATCACCGATTCGTCCAAGATCGCCGCCGCCGGTAAAGACGACAGCGGCCGAGGCGATAACGAAAACGCCAAGAAGCTGCTGGATCTGCAGACCAAAAACCTGGTGGACGGCAAGGCGACCCTGAGCGGCGCTTATGCCGGCATCGTCAGCGGCGTCGGTAACCAGACCGCTGCCGCCAAGGCCATCGCCACTTCGCAGGCCAAGATCGTGAAGCAGCTGGGCGAGCAACAGCAGTCGATGTCCGGCGTTAACCTTGACGAAGAGTACGGCGAGCTGCTGCGTTTCCAGCAGTACTACATGGCCAACGCGCAGGTGATTCAGACCGCCAGCTCGCTGTTCGATGCGCTGCTGAATATTCGTTGATTTCATTGTTAACCGGCGCCGATAACGGCGCCGGTCGCTCAGAGTAAGGAACCCACAGCATGCGCATGAGCACCAGCATGATGTACCAACAGAACATGAACGGCATCACGGGCAACCAGTCGCTGTTCATGAAGGCCGCCGAGCAGCTTTCCTCGGGCAAGCGGGTGATCAACCCGTCCGACGATCCGCTGGCGGCGTCGCGCGCGGTGATGTTGTCGCAGTCGCAGGCGGAAAACAGCCAATACACGCTGGCGCGGACTTTCGCTCGCCAAAGCGTGTCGATGGAAGAAACGGTCTTGGCCGGCGCGACGTCCACCATCGCGGACATGAAGGCGCTGATCGTCAGCGCCGGCGGCACCGAAAGCGATAACGACCGCCAGTCGTTGGCCACCCAGCTGCAGGGGCTGAAAGATCAGCTGCTGAACCAGGCCAACAGCACCGACGGCAACGGCCGCTATATGTTCGGCGGATACGTGAACGACAAGGCGCCGTTCGTCGACAACGGTGGCACCGTCAGCTATCAGGGCGGTGACAAGACGGTTCAGCAGAAAGTGGACGCCAACCGCACCATGACCATCGGCCATACCGGCAACGCGGTGTTCATGTCGTTGACCAGCAACCCGAAGCCTGAGCCGGACGGCAGCGCGCCGGTCAGCAACGTATTCGAGAGTATCGATATCGCGCTGAACGCGCTGAAAACCCCGCTGCAGGGCGCCGATGAGGCCACCAAGCAGCAGGTGAACGATGCGCTGGCGAAAGCCAACCGCGGCCTGGACAACTCATACAACAACGTACTGAGCGTGCGCGCCGAGCTGGGCAGCCAGCTGCAGGAGATGGATCAGCTGGACAGCATCGGCAAAGAGCGCGACATGACCAACCAGGTCCAGATGAGCGCGTTGACGGATGCCGATCTGGCCGAGTCTATTTCGTCTTACTTTATGCAGCAGGCAGCGCTGCAGGCGTCGTATAAAACCTTCAGCGATATGCAGGGCATGTCGCTGTTCCAGATGAATCGTTAAGAGCAAGACCCCGTTGCCTGACCGCGACGGGTTTCCCTTTAGTGCGCTTAGAAAACGTCCTCTCCGCCCCGCGGGGAGGAAGGCTTCTTGAAACCGGGCGCACTCGTTTGGCGCGTCACTCGTTCTCCCACTACTGACTGAGTGACGCGCCTTTTTTTCATCAGGGAAGCAATAATACGATTGTCACCCCTGTTTAATGCGCAACGGCATGATTGAAATCAGTGGTGGAAAAATCGCGATGGATATTATTTCCCTGACGATAAATAGCGGTGCTATTTCTTTTTCTTCTCTACTTTCCATTTTCCGCCGTCGGCCGTCTCGGTAAAAGAAACTCTAAACTTGTTGCTTTTCCAGTGGGTCAAACCGAATAACCGGCGTGCTTTGCGGTTGCTTTTCGCTTTAATCATGATCTCGCTCCTGTGGTTAGCAAAGGTCGATGCTGCGCCCTGCAGCCGGCAGGCTGCCGGACGCATTTATTCTGGGTGTAAGTTATCTGCCGCGTATTTAACAATGCGTGACTGCGTTATTCTTATTTTTTACTCGAGATAAACGTAC
Source organism: Serratia sp. 2880STDY5682894 (assembly GCF_001537385.1). Taxonomy (NCBI): domain Bacteria; kingdom Pseudomonadati; phylum Pseudomonadota; class Gammaproteobacteria; order Enterobacterales; family Yersiniaceae; genus Serratia; species Serratia sp. 2880STDY5682894. The sequence goes on from NZ_FCJA01000002.1 coordinate 715,099, forward strand.
TTTATCGCTGCGAAAGATAAGGAGGTGCAAGGCGATATTTTTTGTTACCGGGTCTATTCTAGGTCGGGGTTTTATTTATTCAAGCCACCGGAGACATTTGAACCTTAATCCGGATAAAAGGCGTTTCTCAGGCTTTTGTCCCAAGAAAGCGTTTTTATTGCCATTTTGTCTCAGGCGAAAACGGGGGGAAGGAAGGGGCTGCGCAGGGGCTTAGAAGGTCATGCCGCCGATCACCGCCGCCAGCCGATCGAAGATTTCACCGAACAGATGCTCGCAGAACGGGGCTAACATCGGCATCATCATGCCCAGCGTCATGATGCCGAAGGTCATGGTGACCGGGAAGCCGATCACGAAGACCGACAGCTGCGGCGTCATGCGGTTGAGCAAGCCGAGCGCCATGTTCAGCGTTAACAGCAGGCAGATCAGCGGCAGCGCCAGCATCATTCCGTTGATGAAGATCAGCGAGCCGACCTGGGTCAGTACCAGGAAGCCGTTGCCGTTCAGCGGCTGCGTCTGGATAGGCAGGGTGTGGAAGCTGTCCGCCAGCAGCGAAATCAGCCACAGATGGCCGTCGAAGCTGAGGAACAGCAGCATCGCCAGCAGGTTGAGCAGGCGCGCCAGCACCGGCATGTTCGGGCCGCCGCTGGGATCGAAGAAGGTGGCGAACGACAGGCCCATCTGCATGCCGATCACTTCGCCCGCCAGGCGCACCGCCGCGAAGGCGAACTGCATGGTCAATCCCAGCGCCACGCCGATCAGAATCTGTTGAATCGCCAGCCACAGGCCGGCGGCGGAGAAGATCGGGATATTGCTGGCGGGCAGCGTCGGCGCGATCAGGATGACGATCAGCCCGCCAAGGCCGATTTTGACCTTTTTGCTGATTTGCTTTTCGCTGAATATCGGCGCGGTGCTTATCAGCGCCAGAATGCGCAGCAGCGGCCAAAAATAGTGGCTGAGCCAGACGGTGAGCTGGGCGCTGTCGAAGGTGAGCACGGTTAGCCGATCAGGGTGGGCAGGTTGCTGAACAGGGTGCGCATGTAGTCCAGCAGCAGGTTCAACATCCAGGGGCCGGCGATGATGATGGTGGCCACCACCGCCAGAATTTTGGGGATGAACGACAGCGTCATTTCGTTGATCTGGGTAGCGGCCTGCAGCAGGCTGACCACCAGGCCGCTGATCAGCGCCGCCAGCAGCAGCGGCGCGGCCAGCGCCAGCGCCACTTTCATCGCCTCGGTGCCGAGCGCCATAACCGATTCAGGTGTCATCTCGCGTTCTCCGATCGGGGGGTTACGAATAGAAGCTCTGCGCCAGCGAGCCGAGCAGCAGCTGCCAGCCATCGACCAGCACGAACAGCATCAGCTTGAACGGCAGCGAGATGGTGGCCGGCGGTACCATCATCATCCCCAGCGCCATCAGCACGCTGGCGACCACCAGGTCGATAATCAGGAACGGAATGAACACCGTAAAGCCGATCTGGAAGGCCGTTTTCAGTTCGCTGGTGACGTAGGCGGGCAGCAGGATGCGCATCGGCACCGCTTCCGGGCCGGCCAGCGGCGGCTGATTGGCCAGCCTGGCGTACAGCGCGAGATCGGTTTCGCGCGTTTGGCGCAGCATGAATTCGCGCAGCGGCTGCGCGCCTTTATCCAGCGCGACCTCCAGCCCGATCTTGTCCTGGCTGAACGGCAGGTAGGCGTCCTGATAGACCTTGTCGAACACCGGCGACATGATGAAGAAGGTCAGGAACAATGCCAGCCCCAGCATCACCTGATTCGGCGGCGCCGACGGGGTGCCCAGCGCGTTGCGCAGCAGCCCGAGCACGATGATGATGCGGGTAAAGCTGGTCATCATCAGCAGCATGGCGGGCAGGAAGGTCAGCGAGGTCAACAGCACCAGCGTCTGCACCGGCAGCGACCAGCTTTGGCCGCCGTTGGCCAGCGGCTGACTGATCAGCCCCGGCAGTTGCGCCACAGCCGCCGGGCTGATGAACAGCAGGGCGGCAGGGAGCCAAACCGCCGGACGGCGGACGAGGGTATGAAGAGTCGAGGTCATGCCGATTTTTCCGGACGTTTCAGAACTTTTTGCATCAGTTGGCGGAAGTCCGCCGGCGACGCCGCATCGGCTGCCCCCTCGTCTTTCGGCGGGGCGGGCAGGGTGTGCAGCGGGGTGATCTGCTGGGCGGTGACGCCCAGTACCAGCAAGGTATCGTCGACTTCCACCACCACCACGCGCTCGCGCTGCCCGACCTGGCAACTGGCGCGCAGGTTGAGCAGCTTGTTGTTGCGCGCCTGCGGGGCGAAGCCCAGCCGGCGGAACAGCCAACCGGCCAACAGGATCAGCAGCAGAATGCCGCCGAGCGCGCTGCTGACCTGCATCAACACCGAACCGGCCGGCAAGGCCGGCGCGGCGGGTTGTTGGGTACTTTGGACGGTAACGGGCGCCGCAACGGTCATCAGCGGCTCAGTCGACGCATGCGTTCGGACGGGGTGATGATGTCGGTGATGCGCACGCCGAACTTGTCGGCCACCACCACCACTTCACCTTGTGCGATCAGGTAACCGTTGATCAGGATGTCCAGCGGCTCGCCGGCCAGGCCGTCCAGCGCCACCACCGAGCCTTGCGACAGGCGCAGCAGCTCTTTGATGGTCATCTTGGTGCGCCCCAGTTCCACGGTAAGCTTGACCGGAATATCCAGGATCAGGTCGATATCCTGCAGGCTGCCGAGCGCATCCTGAGCTTCCAGCGACTTAAACACCCCTTCGGTGCTCGCGCCGGATTTCTCTGTCGACTGCTGCTCGTTAAACGCATCAGCCCACAGATCGTCTACGGATTCCTTTCCTTCGCCAGACGGTTGCTTAGGATCACTCATTGGGCTGTTCCTCACTCAGAGCATTCAAAATAGGGTTAATCAAATGTTCAACACGCAGGGCATATTGCCCGTTCAACGTGCCGTATTGGCTGGTCAGAACCGGTACGCCGTCCACATGGGCGATCAGGCGTTCCGGCTTGTCTATCGGTAATACATCGCCCGGCTGCAGCTTCAGGACTTTCGACAGCCGCATTGGGATATCGACGAAGTTGGCGATAAGCTCCAGTTCGGAGTGCTGCACCTGCTTCACCAACGTTTCGCGCCAGTGGCTGTCTTCCTGCCGCGAATTTTCCAGCGGCGGGTTGGTCAACAGCTCGCGCAGCGGTTCGATCATCGCGAACGGAATGCAGATGTTGAACTCGCCGGTCAGCGCGCCGATCTCCACCTGGAACGGCGTGGTGACCACGATGTCATTCGGCGAGGTGGTGATGTTGGTGAACTTCACCTGCATTTCGGCGCGCACGTACTCTACGTCGATCTTGTAGATGGCGCTCCAGGCGTCGCCGTAGGCGTCCAGCGCCAGGCGCAGCATGCGCTTGATCACCCGCTGTTCGGTCGGGGTGAACTCGCGGCCTTCGACCTTGGTCGGGAAGCGGCCGTCGCCGCCGAACAGGTTATCGACGGCGATGAACACCAGGCTCGGCGCGAACACGAACAGGGCGGTGCCGCGCAGCGGGTTCAGATGCACCAGGTTCAGGTTGGTCGGCACCGGCAGGTTGCGGGCGAACTCGTGATACGGCTGGATTTTGATCGGGCCGACGGTAATGTCCGGGCTGCGGCGCAGCAGGTTGAACAACCCCATGCGGAACTGCCGGGCAAAACGTTCGTTGATGATTTCCAGCGCGTGCAGACGCTCGCGCACCACGCGGCGCTGGGTGTTCGGATCGTAAGGCTTGACCTCGCTCTCTTTGCCGACTATCGCTTCGGGTTCATCACCCGCGCTGTCGCCGTTGAGCAAGGCGTCGATCTCTGCCTGTGAAAGAATGCTATCGCCCATAGTGATTACCGCAGTATGAAGGCGGTGAACAGCACGTCGCTGACCACCTGCTTCGGTTGTCCCTTAACCAGCGGCGGGCTGAGCACGTCCTTAATCTGCGCCACCAACTGTTGCTTCCCTTGTTCATTGGCCAGCTGGCTCGCTTCCTGACGGGAGAGCAGCATCAGCAGACGGCTGCGCACTTCCGGCAGAAAATCGTTCAGCTGGCGGCGGGTACTTTCGTCCGGCAGACGCAGCGTGAGGCCGATGTACAGCACGCGATCCGGGTTGTTGTCCGGCGTCACCAGGTTGACGGTAAAGGTGTCGAGCGGCATGAACACCGGCGCGGCCGGCGGTTGCTGTTTGGCAGCGGCCGGTTCGGCGCCGTTTTTATGCTGTTGCAGCAGCCACCAGCTGTAGCCCGCGGCGCCACAGGCGACGACGCTGATCAAGACCAGCAGGATGACCAGAAGGGGGCGTTTCGGTGCTGCCGGAAGGGAGTTCTGAGACATAGCGAAATCTAATTCCTGTTGTTCCACCCGCGGCCGGCGAGGCGGCGGGCATAGCGCGCGGCAAGGCCGCACGCATGACATGTAAAGGTATTATCGCGTCTATTGCGGCGTGCAATAGCCTGAATAGACGCGCAAATGGGTGCCAGCTTGGGCGTTTGCGGCGGCTTAGGCGAAAATATCGACGCCGTTGACCGCGCTGGCCATACGCTGCAGCGCCGCCGGTGCGCTGACGCCCTCGGCTGCTGCGCCGTCACCGCCATGATGTTCAGCATAGCTGGAACGCCCCTGGCCGTTGGAAGCCTGCTGTTGCGCCTGCTGCTGCCATTGCGGAGTGGACTCGCCGCCCACGCTGCTCTGCCCCAGGTTGATACCGCTCTCCGCCAGCGCGTGCCGCAGCTGCGGCATCGCCGCTTCCACTGCCGCACGCACCTGACCGTGAGCGGAGGCGATGTGCAGCTGCGCCTGCTGATCGTCCAGTTTCAGCGTGATCTGCAAGGCGCCCAGTTCCTGCGGGTGCAGGCGCAGCTCGGCGCTTTGCTGGCCGTTGCGGTGGAACATCAGCACCTGCTGGTTCAACGCCTGCTGCCACTCCGGGCTGCCCAGCTGCGCGTTGAGCTGCGGCGCAGGCGGTGCGGTCACCAGTGCGCTGGCAGGAGCGGCCGTTTGCGTTGGGCTGGCGGCGGCCAGGGCGACGGCGTGGTTGAGCGTCGGTGGCTGCTGCGCATCGCTCGCCGGCAGCGGCTGTGCGGTGCTTGCACGTTCGCCGTTGGTCGGTTGCGGGAGCGCCGCCTTGGCATTATCGCCGTCGGTAGCCGACGTTTTCGCTTCCGTCAGCGAGGGAGCGGGGGATGCCGATGAACGCGCGGCGGTTTTATCACCGGCCGCCGCGATGTTCAGCAGGCCATTGCCGGGCTGCAGCGCAGTCGCCTCGTCAGCGCTATCCACCGGCAGCGAGCGTTGGCCTTCGGCCGGTTGCGCCTGGGCGACGATCGCGGCCGGCAGCATGGCGTACAGCGCCTGCAGCGTTGCGGCATCCAGCTCTTTGGCGGCGGCGATCGGCGGCTGCGCCGGTTTGTCGCCGGCGGCGGGCGCTTCGTCCTCGGCGCCTTCAGGTGAAAGCGCGTCGGCTGAGGCCGTCTGGCCCGGCAGCAGGCCGCCGCGCTCGCCGAAGGTGGCCAGCAGTTGATTGAGCTGGTTGCGGCTCAGGGCCGGGGCGCGTTCTTCGTCCGCGCTCAGCGCGACCGGCGGCTGTTTGCCGTCGGCGGCGGGCGCGAAACGGGCGCCGAGCAGCTGGGCGAAAGCGGACGACAGCTGGCTCTCATCCAGCGCCGACGTCAGTTCGGCCAGGCCGCCGGCGTCGCCGGGTAAGGCCAGGCCGGGCAGGGCGTTCAGATTCATGGGTTGATATTCCTTTGTGCACTGCGTTGAGCGAACTCATCCATCAGTTTTTGATCCCGTTTGTTCTCCTGCTGCTGCTCCGCCGTCAGAGCGCGGGTATGCAGGGTCTCGAAAGCGTTCAGCCGCTGTTGTTTGTCTTGCCATTGCTTCACCGCATGATCCACTTTCTGCCCCCACTGCAGCAGCTGCTGGCGGTGTTGGTCGATGGCCTGTTCCAGCGTGCCGATAAACTGCTGGTAGTTTTGCCAGCGTGAGCTGTCCATGCCGTCGCAGAGCGTATGATTCAGCTTCTGGCGGTATTCGTCCTGATAGTTGAGCAGCATCGACAGCTGCTGCTCTGCCGCCTGCTGCGCCTGCCGTACCTGGCCCAGCTGTTGCGCGGCCTGTTCCACCGCATCCTGCGCCAGATCTCGCAGGGTAATCAGGGGGGATTGTGATTTCATCGCTGTGCGCCTCTGGTGACGTTAAACAATCAACTGCTGCAGCTGTTGACAGGCTTCATCATAGCCGCTGCGTTCAAAGATGCCCTGTTGCAGGTAAGCTTCCATCTGCGGATACAGCGTCATCGCTTTGTCCAGCAACGGATCGCTGCCCGCCGCGTAGGCACCGACGCTGATCAGATCGCGGTTGCGCTGATAGCTGGCCAGCATCTGTTTGAAGGTGCGCACCCGGCGGTAATGCTCTTCGTCGATCAGCGACGTCATGGCGCGGCTGATTGACGCTTCGATGTCGATCGCCGGGTAGTGGCCGGCTTCCGCCAGGCGCCGGGACAGCACCACGTGGCCATCGAGAATTGCGCGCGCCGAGTCGGCGATCGGGTCTTGCTGATCGTCCCCTTCGGTCAACACGGTGTAGAAGGCGGTGATGGAACCGCCGCCGCTGATGCCGTTGCCCGCGCGTTCCACCAGCGCAGGCAGCTTGGCGAAGACCGAAGGCGGATAGCCTTTGGTCGCCGGCGGCTCGCCGATGGCCAGGGCGATCTCACGCTGCGCCATGGCGTAGCGGGTGAGGGAATCCATGATCAACAACACATGCTGCCCGCGATCGCGGAAATCTTCGGCGATGCGGGTGGCGTAGGCCGCCCCCTGCATGCGCAGCAGCGGCGACACGTCCGCCGGCGCGGCGATCACCACCGAGCGCGCCCGGCCTTCGGCGCCGAGAATGTTCTCGATAAAGTCTTTGACCTCGCGGCCACGCTCGCCGATCAGGCCAACGACGATCACATCCGCCTGGGTATAACGGGCCATCATGCCGAGCAGCACGCTCTTGCCGACGCCGGAGCCGGCGAACAGGCCCATACGCTGGCCGCGGCCGACGGTTAGCAGGCCGTTGATGGTGCGCACCCCCACGTCCAGCACCTGCTCGATCGGCGTGCGCTGCAAGGGGTTGAACGGTGCGGTGATCAGCGGCGCGCGGTAACCGGTTTCCGGTGAAGGCAGGCCGTCGAGCGGTTTGGCGCTGCCGTCCAGCACCCGTCCCAACAGGGCCGGGCCGAGCGGCAGCTGTTTGCCGGCGCTTTGGCCTTCCGGCGCGATGCGGGCGTAAACCCGCGCGCCCGGCACGATGCCTTCCACTTCTTCCAACGGCATCAGGAACAGCCGCTGGCCGTTGAAGCCGACCACTTCGCTTTCCACTTCCTGCACCTCACCGGCGTCGTGCCGTTCGATGAGGCAGGTCGCGCCGAGCGGCAGCTGCAGGCCGGTAGCCTCCAGCACCAGCCCGGTCGCACGGGTCAGGCGACCATAGCGGCGCACCGTCGGCGCGCGCGCGATGCGTTTTTCCAGCGTATCCAGAGAGCTCAGCCAGCGGCCGAGACGCGCGGTCATCAGACTTCTCCCGGTGCCGCCAGGCGGCACAGTTCATGCCAGCGCGTTGCCAGGCTGGCGTCGAGATCGCCTTCCTCGGCGCTGACCTTGCAGCCGCCCGGGTGCAGCTCGCCGTCCGCCAGCAGGCGCCAGCCGTGCAGGCTGAGGGTGACCCCCAGCTGCTGCTCGACGCGCGGGTAGTCGTCCGGGTGCACCCGCAGCTGCGGCTTGCCGTTGAACATCGGTTCCTGTTGGATCAGTTGTTGGATCTGCGCCAGCAGGGCGGTGCCGTCGCATACCGGCGGCTGGCCCAGCACCTGTTTGGCGGCGGTCAGTGCCAGCTGCATCAGCCGCGAAGCGATCACGCTGTCGAGCGCGTCCAGCGTGTGCTGGAATTCGGTGACCAGCTGCTGCCAGTGGGCGGTCAGCGGCTGCTGCTGCTGTTGCGCTTCCAGCAGCCCTTGCTGGCGGCCCTCCTCCAGTCCGGACTGAAAACCGGCCTCATAGCCTTTTTGCTGGCCGTCGGCATAGCCCAACTGCTGGCCCTGTTGCTCCGCCTGCAGGCGCAGCGTCGCCAACTGCTGCTGCAATTCGGCCTGTGCGTCCGGCGACGGATCGTCAAGTTCGAGATCCGGCAACTGCGGCAGCTCGACAGCCGGTTTCTGTTCGCCCAGGTCGTTGAGCGACCAGGGCTGCCAGGGCAGGGTGTTAATGCGATCAGACATAGGTGTCCTCGCCGCCGCCGATGATCATTTCGCCGCTTTCCGCCAGGCGTCTTACCACCAGCAGAATGGCTTTCTGCTCGTTCTCCACCTGCGACATGCGCACCGGCCCACGGTTGGCCAGATCGTCGCGCAGGATGTCGGCGGCGCGTTGCGACATGTTCTTGAGGAACTTCTCGCGCAGCGGCTGCTCGGCGCCTTTCAACGCAATCAGCAGCGACTCGCCTTCCACTTCCTGCAGCAGGCGTTGGATACTGCGATCGTCGACCTCCACCAGGTTTTCGAACAGGAACATCTCGTCGATGATCTTCTGCGCCAGCTCGCCGTCGTATTCGCGCATCGCGTCGATGACCGCTTCTTCCTGCTGGGTTTTCATCAGGTTGATGATCTCGGCGGCGGTGCGCACCCCGCCCATTTTGCTGCGCTTGAGGTTCTGGCCGTCGAGCAGGTTGTTCAGCACTTCGGTCAACTCCGCCAACGCCGCTGGCTGTACGCCGCCGAAGGTGGCGATACGCAGCATCACGTCGTTGCGCAGGCGTTCGTCGAACAGGGCCAGGATATCTGCCGCCTGGCCGCGTTTGAGGTGCACCAGAATGGTGGCGATGATCTGCGGGTGTTCGTCGCGGATCAGATCGGCAGCGCTCTGCGGCTCCATAAAGTTGAGCGTTTCCATGCCGGTGGTGGTCTCGCGCGATTCGAGAATGTCTTCCAGCAGGCTGGCGGCGCGCTCTTCGCCCAGCGCTTTGACCAGCACCGAACGCAGGTAGTCGCTGGCGTTGACGCTCAGCGCCGCGTATTGCTCTGCGTCGTCTTCAAACTCGGTCAGTACTTCGCCGAGCTGTTTGTGCGAAACCTGGCTCATGCCGGCCATGGTGCCGCTCAGCAGCTGTACTTCGCGCGAGGAGAGGTGTTTGAACACCTCCGCCGCGCGATCTTCACCCAGCGTCATCAGCAGGATGGCGCTTTTGTCGGTTCCGGTCAGGCTCATATCTCGTTACTCATCCATTGGCGGATTACCAGAGCGACCACGCGTGGGTCTTTGTCAGCCAGATCGCGGATCCGCTGGCTCTGGACTTCTGCGCTGACGCGCTGCTGCGATTTACGACGCTGCGCCAGCTCCTCGTTGCTCGGTTTGCTGCTGTCGACCGGTTTGGCGGCAGGGGCGTTGGCGGCGGCGGCGGCGGCCTGTTGCGCCGCCTGGCGCTGTTGCAGCTGCGGCCGCACCAGTTTGCGCCACAGCAGCCAGGCCACCAGCAGCACCAGCAGATAGCGGCCCGCGTCGATCAGACGATCGATAAACGACTGGCTTTGCCAGAACGGCAGTTCGCCACCGGTCACCTGACTGTCGGTAAACGGCGTGTTGACCACGTTCAGGGTATCGCCACGGCTGCTGGAGTAGCCCATCGCTTCACGCACCAGCGCTTCGATCTGCGCCAGCTGCTCTTTGCTCATCGGCTGCGGTTTGCCGTCTTTATCGGTGCCCAGATAGTTGACGACCACGGCGACCGACAAACGCTGCACGGTGCCGGCTTTTTGCTGGGTATGGCGAATGGTGCGGTCGAGCTCGTAGTTGGTGGTCGCGTCGCGACGGGTATTTTGCGGTACGCCGCTGGCCGCCGCGCTGCGGGTGGTCGCGGCGTTTTGCGCGGTGGCATTGGCGTTGGCATTGTTGCCTGCGGTGGTGGCCGGCTTGGCGGTCTCAATCGGTGCCGTGGCCGGCGCGCTTGGCTGATTAGACAGTGCGCCCGGCACGCCGCCTACCTGTGGCCCGCCGATCTGCTCGCTCAGGCTGGTTTGCTGAGAGCGGATAGCGGCTTTGTCAGGCTGTTGATTAGGTTGGTACTGTTCATCGGTTTGTTCGCGAGTGGCGAAGTCGATTTGCGCCGTGACCTGCGCGCGCACGTTGGCGCTGCCGACCACCGGGGCGAGGATCGCTTCGATGCGGCGCTGGAAGCCGTTTTCCACTTCGTTGGCGTATTTCAGCTGCGAGGCGTTGAGATCGCGCCCGGTGCCGTCGGACTGCGTCAGCAGACGGCCAGCCTGATCGACCACGGTCACATTGCCCGGCGGCAGGCCGGCGACGCTGCTCGACACCATATAAACGATGGCGTTGATCTGGCCATCGTCCAGCGCACGGCCGGGTTGCAGGGTCAGCGTTACCGACGCGGAAGGGGATTTTTGTTCGCGCACGAACAGCGAAGGTTTAGGCAGCGCCAGGTGAACGCGGGCGTTTTGTACCGGCCCCAGCGATTCGATAGTGCGCGACAGCTCGCCCTCGAGGGCACGCTGATAGTTGATCTGCTCGCTGAACTGGCTGATGCCGAATTTTTCCTGATCCAGCAGTTCGAAGCCGACGGCGCCGCCTTTCGGCAGCCCTTGCTGCGCCAGGCGCAGGCGGGTTTCATGCACCTTTTCCGCCGGGATCAGCAGCGCTGCGCCATTCTCGGCAAAGCGGTAAGGGATATTCATCTGCGTCAGCTGGGTGACGATGGCGCCACCGTCGCGGTCGTTCAGATTGCTGTACAGCACGCGGTAGTCGGGACTTTTCACCCACAACAGCAGCGCGACGACGATCGCGATCGCGGCGGAAGCGGCGACCAGCAACGGAATTTTCGGGTTGGCGCGCAGACGATTCCAGATGGCCTGCAGGCCGTTGTCGCGGCTTTCGCCGGCGGTTATCGAAGCACTCATTTTAGGTCTCGTCCTTCAATGGCGCTCACGATCCCGTACGGGCCGCTGAGCAGCTCCCTGCCAGGCTGATGAACGGTATGGTTAGCGTTGTGTGACAAAACAGACTCCCTGATACACATATCTTCTAAATAGCGGCGCTCCCATTTCTGGGCAGGCCATTATTCGCCTTATCAGACGATTCTGATTGCCCGATAAGCCGGGTTTTTTGCAGTTAATTAGCCGCTTTAGCTCTGAAAACGCTGTGCTAGGGTGTGCATCATTGGAGAAGTGCAGGGTGAAACGTCACCCGGCGAGACGAGATGATTGAGGACCAGATGGCGATTCAGGGCATTGAAGGGGTACTGCAGCAGATGCAGACCATGGCGGTTCAGGCCGGCAAAATGGGGCAGAATGCGGCGCCACAGGGCGTCAGCTTCGCCAGCGAACTGACCGCGGCGCTCGGCAAGATCAGCGAGACCCAGCAAACGGCGCGCAAGCAGGCGCAGGATTTTGAACTGGGCGTGCCGGGCATCAGCCTGAACGATGTGATGGTCGATCTGCAGAAATCGTCGGTCTCTTTGCAACTGGGCGTGCAGGTGCGCAACAAGCTGGTGGCGGCCTACCAAGATATTATGAATATGCCGGTGTGACGTTCGGCCTATGCCGCCTGTCAGAGCCGGGTCCGTCGCCAAAAGCGACGGATCTCGACGGCTAACAGGAGGGCAAAAGGGCCGATGACAAACAGAGTCAGCAACATCGAAAAGGCCTCAGTCCGCCAATTCCGCAATCCGTTCGTGGGCGTTCGCCAGTCCCTGCGCGAGGCCGTGCGGTTTCATATCCAGCCCTTCGGCATAGATAAATTGCACGTCGCCGATCCCCATCAGCCCCAGCACCGACCGCAGGTAGGGCGTCACGGCGTCGGTCGGCTGGCCGGCATGTACGCCGCCGCGTGAACTGAATACCAGCGCATTGACGCCCTCGACCAACCCGACCGGGTAGGTGGCGGTATAGTTGAACGTTACCCGGGCGCGGGCCACCAGATCGAACCAGTTTTTCAGCTGGGTCGGTACGTTGAGGTTGTACATTGGCGCTCCGATCAGCAGCAGATCGCTCCCTTTCAGTTCGGCAATCAGCCGATTGGACAGCGCCACCGCCGCTTGCGCGCGTGGGCTGGTGTTTTCCGCGCCGCGCAGCGCACTGAACAGCTCGCCGTCCAATACCGGCAGATCCAACGCCGTCAGATCGTGCTCGACGATCTTATCTTCGTGTCCTTTGGCCCGACGCTCCGCCAGATAGCGGTCAATCAGGTTATTGGTCTGCGAGTCGTTTCCCATAATGCTGGATTTGAGCACCAGTATTTTTTTCATGTGGTTGTCCTCTGACGGTCATCTGTGGTTTTCACCGGGAATTCCGGAATGACTGCAGGTTATCATTGCTTGATGTTCACCAGTGGTGATAGGTTTTCACTTAATTGATTCCAATTTGGAAACGGTAAAATGAAAAGCGATCTCAGCGCGCTGCCGGCTTTTGTCGCCGTGGCGGAAGGCGGCAGTTTTGCCGCCGCCGCAGAAAAACTGCATCTGACGCGCTCCGCGGTCAGCAAAATCGTGTCGCGGCTGGAGGCGCGGCTCGGCGTGATGTTGTTTATGCGCACTACGCGCAGCCTGAGCCTGACGGATGAAGGGGCGCTTTACTACGAGCACTGCCGGCAGGCGTTAGCGAACATACAGGCGGCGGAAAATCAGCTGGACAGCGGCAAGATGCAGGTCAGCGGCCGGCTCAGGGTCTCGGTGCCGGTGTTGTTCGGCCACCTGTGCATCGCCCCCTTGCTGACGGCGCTGGCGAATGAGCATCCGTTGTTGACGCTGGAAATCTCGTTCAGCGATCGCAGGATCGATCTGGTCGATGAGGGGTTCGATCTGGCGGTACGCATCGGCGAGCTGGCGGACAGCGGCAGTCTGGTTGCCCGGCGCCTGGGTGAACACGGCATGCTCCTGTGCGCTTCGCCCGACTACCTGCGGCGCAGCGGAGAACCGAGCACGGTGGACGCGTTAAGCCGACATCAGGCGGTGGGGTATCTGCACGCGGGGGCGGTGTTGCCCTGGCAACTTCGCGGCGAAAACGGCGAGCTGCAGCCGTTCAGGCCACCGGCCAAGATGATGATGGATGATATGCAGGGGATCGTCGATGCCGTTTCCGCCGGTGCCGGTATTGCCTGGCTGCCGGAGTGGCTGGTCCGCGATCGGCTGGCGGCGGGGACGTTGGTGGAGATCATGCGCGGTGAGTCCAGCCTCAGTTTTCCGGTGAATGTGGTATGGCCCTATATGCCTTACCAGCCGCTCAAGGTGCGGCTGGCGGTGGACAAACTGGTGGCGGAGCTGCCGGGAAAATTGGCGCTTGTGGCGCCGTCGGTATCACAACGCTAAGGGCCGGAGCCGCAACTGACAGGGAATGGGCGCTAATGTAACGAATAGAGGGACGAAAACGGCGCTGTCAGGCTTATTGAATGCCCAGGTGACCGTTTATTATGGCCTGATTAGTAGGGTTATTATTCGAGGCAGGTCAATGAGCACGAAAAGCGAATCCAGATGGCGTCTGATCAGTATTTTAATGCTGACGGTACTCGCCGTATTAATTGGCATTTTGGTTAAACTGGACTGAAGTCTGACCAGGCGATAAAAGCCTGGCCATTTTATTGTGCGGCAAGTAAGCGCATCATGTCTTCTTCATACAGCAATGCTAAAAGCCACAGCCCCAACAACATTATTGCCAGAGAAAATAATCGCTTTTCATTACGCATCGTTTAATTTGCTCTTCGGCGGTTCGACTTTGCGTAGCCTATCTCAGCGTTGTGACAACTGTTAGGAACCTGTGCTAAATAAAGCCATTTTGTTGCGCGTCTATTTATGTTTCTCCGGCGGCTATCGCTTCGGCCCCCAGGGGGCCAGGTTCCATAATCCTTTGGTGGCCGCGAATGGCGGTAGGCGCAAAGCCGAAGCGCTTGCGAAAACGTTCGGCGAAACGCGACGCGCTTTCATAGCCGACATGTTGTGCGATGGCGGATATCGGCCAGTCGGTGGATTGCAGCAGGGCCAGCGCACTGCTCATGCGCACGTCGATCATCAGGTTGCGCAACGCGGTATTTTCCATCGACAGTTTGCGGCGCAGCATCACTTCACTCATCGACAGGCTCTCCGCGACTTTGGCCGCGGTCCAAATGCTGTGTGGATCGGTTGCCAGGCAGCGGCGCACGCGCTGCGTCAGGTCTTTGGCTTCGTTGTGGATGAAGCGAATGCCGAACTGGGCCAGCCACAGCAGAATTTCCAGCATTTTGTGCCGCACGATGATGGTGGGAAAACGCTGCCGGAGCGCCAGCGCCAGGCTGGTGGTCTCAAAGCTGTGCTTCAGGGCGCAGGGCAGATTGCGCAGCGCCAGGACGGCATCGAACGGCATCGGCGCCGGCGTTTCCTCGGCCGGAGGCTGAAGAGTGAGCAACAGAGGGTCGCAGGTCAGCAACTGACAGCTGAACACACCCTCTTCGGAGGGGCCGTTAATAATATCCACCGTTTGTCCCCCGTCGATAATCAACAGCTCACCGGGATGAGCCACCACTTCGTGTTGTTGCCAGCGTACGCGCTTATGGCCTTGTTGTATCAGATACAGATGTGGTTGCTCAAAATAGACTGAAGGGAATAATAATTCAGTATGCTGAACGATGTGCGCTGAGGCACCAATTCCTGGACAGAGATTAATTGTACGTTCCATCGATATTCATTTCGCAGCCATTATCTGGGAATATCTTTACGCTTTGATCCGCGTTGGAGCAACATTTTTCCATGGGCTGTGAAACACAGCGGCGTGTTTTATCTATCAAAAATCAATTTCCTGCTGAACAGAAAACGTCCGTGTCGGGATGATGCTTATCCATTAAAGTGAGAGCCAGGCTCGAAGCGCGCATTTTACCAATTACCCATAAACTGAATAATTCAAATGCCATAGATTAATATCCTAACGTAACCCGAGAGTAATAGCGCATGGTGCTATTTAATCCATTTTCGTCAGTATTGTCGATCTTATCGGACCTGTGGTTCCCCCAGCAACAGCGCGCGGTCATGAAATTGGCCGTAGGTATTGTTGACCACGTTCTGGCGCGTGGACTGCTCGATCAGCGTTTTCAACTCATCCATGCGTTGCTGCAGCAGACGCTTGAGCTCGGTTTCGTTGTCGAGGATCTGTTGCAGCTTATTGCGCAGCATCTCTTGCAAGGCCATAGACGGGCCGGCTTGCCCGGTAAAGGCGGCGGTTTTTTCCACCGCCGTCACGTAGGCGAATTCGAGTTCGACGAGCTCTTCCCAGCGCCCGGTTTGCGCCAGCGCGATCATCTGGCTGCTCAGGCTGTAAATTTGTTGATAAGCGGCTAACAGCTGCTGTTGACGTTCCATTACACGGCGTCCTGCGAAGGTTGGTAGTTGGGGCCGATCTGGCGCCAGGCATCGGCGATGTTCTCCAGCAGTTTGACCACTTCGGCGATTGCCGCCTCGTCGTTATGCAGGTTGGCCTGCATTAACCGACGCTTCATGTAGTCGTACAACGCCGCCAGGTTTTCGGCGATCTCGCCGCCCTGTTGAGGGTCGAGGCCGCCTTTCAGGCCGTTGTCGATGATGTTGATGGCTTTGGACAGCGCCAGGCCTTTGCCGGCGATATCGCCCTGGTTCATCAGGATGCGTGCGCGAAGCAGGGCGCTGAGCGCCCCGTCGAACAACATCACGATTAACTGGTGCGGGCTGGCGCTCATGGCGCCGCTTTCCAGACTGACCTGTGCATAGGCCTGAGTGCCGCTTCTGTTATACATGTTGTTTCTTTACCTGTTACCTGGTTAAGGGATCACTTTGCAGAGAATTGCTGTTGTAAATAGTTACCCGTGCTGCTCAATTTGGACATCATGGTATCCAACTGAACGAACTGCTGCTTGTAACGGTCGATGGTGTTCTGAATGCTGGCCGTGACCGTGGTGATCTGGATGTTCAGGCGATCGAGGTTGGTATTGATGCTCTTGGTCGAGTTCTCGATGATGCCGCCGGCCTTGATGTAACTTTGGATATCGTTGTGGATCTGGGTGGCCATACCGGTGTCTTTGCCGTTACCTGCGAAGAAGTTGGCGACCTGCTCCGGTTTTTCGTCGATGGCTTTGTTCAGCTTGGTGCTGTCGATTTCCAGCTTGCCGGTTTTGACGTTGGTGGTGATGCCGAGGTTGCCCAGGCCTTTCAACTCCGGGTTGTCCTGCGCCGAGCTGAGGGCGCTTTTGATCGAGGACTGGATACCGCGCAGGGTGTTGTCACCCAGCAGCGCACCGTTCTTGGCATTCTGCGCTTCGCCGCTTTTGACCGGCGTGTATTTGGTCAGCGAATTGAAGGTGTCCAGCAGCGAGTTGTAGTTATCCACCCACTCTTTAATCTTGTCGGCGCTGCCGCTCTTGTCGATGCCGATCACTAGGTTTTGCGGTTCGCCGGCCTTGGTGGTGGTTTTCAGATCGAGCGTTACGCCCTGCAAGGCATCGGCGATCGAGTTGGTGCTGCGCTTGATTTTCGTGCCGTTGACGACGATTTCCGCATCCTGCCCAGGCACGGTTTGTTTCATCGCGGTGCTGCCATCTTTAGGCGGATTTTTAGGATCGTAGTTGAGGATGGCACCGAGCTTGTCGTCGTTATTGACCTGCACCGCAATGGTGTTTTTTTCGCCGGGCGTGGTGGAGCTCAATGCCAGTTGATAGTCATTGTCGCCGACGCGCATGATGCTGGCAGTGACGCCGGATTTCGATTTGTTGATGGCGTCGCGCATCTCGACCAGCGAAGTCTGATCGTCACCGAGCGGGATCTTGGTCTCTTTCGGCGGGTTACCTGCCGTAATAGATATGGAACGATCGCTGCTGCCCGGGGTGCCCAGCTTGGCCTGCTGGTCGGCGATCGGCGTCTGAGTGGTCAGCGTTTGCGGCTGTGCCAGTTTCAAGACCTCAATCGAATAGTTGCCCGGTACCGACTTGTCGGTGGTGGTCACGGTAAACTGATCGTGCTTGGTGGCGGTGGTGTTGTTGAAGAACTCTGGCTTGGCCAGGTCTTTGCTCAGATTGTCAAACTTCTCCAGTGCGCCTTTCAGCGTGCCGTAAGCGGTTAGCTGGGCGTTGTAGCTGGTCTGCTGGGTGGTGTACGGCGTCAGGCGCTGTTGTTCCGCTTTGGTCAGCTTGTCGAGCAAACCGTTAAGGTCGAGTCCTGAGCCGATGCCTAATGAACTGATCGATGCCATTCGTGTTTCTCCTTGGTAATGACTTTATTCGCTTTACGCGTTATCGGCCCAGTGATGAAAAAGTTTACCGAAAAAAACAAAAAAACGATGGCGCAATAGAGGAGGGAAAAACCGCGTTATTTCTGCCATTGCCCCTGGCGCAAAAAATTTTAAAAAATTGCTAAAGGTTGTTAGGGGAGGGCCGATACCTGAGGGGACGGTGGTTGACGCCGTGGGCAAACAAGCCCGAACCTTTTAACTGTGTTGCGAAGAACGCAACTGACTCGTAAGGAAAGCAAACAATGGCACAAGTAATTAACACTAACAGCCTGTCGCTGATGGCGCAGAACAACCTGAACAAATCTCAGTCTTCTCTGGGTACTGCGATTGAGCGTCTGTCTTCCGGTCTGCGTATCAACAGCGCGAAAGACGATGCTGCGGGTCAGGCGATCTCCAACCGTTTCACCGCGAACATCAAGGGTCTGACTCAGGCTTCTCGCAACGCCAACGACGGTATCTCCCTGGCGCAGACCACCGAAGGCGCACTGAACGAAGTTAACGACAACCTGCAGAACATCCGTCGTCTGACCGTACAGTCTCAGAACGGTTCCAACTCTTCCAGCGACCTGCAGTCCATCCAGGACGAGATCTCTCAGCGTCTGTCTGAAATCAACCGCATCTCCGAGCAGACTGATTTCAACGGCGTGAAAGTACTGAGCGCAGATCAGAAACTGACCATCCAGGTTGGCGCGAACGACGGCGAAACCATCGATATCGAACTGAAAGACATCAATGCTAAAACTCTGGGTCTGGAAAAGTTCAGCGTGGCCGATGGCATTGATAAAACCAAAGTAGCTGCCGCTGCACCTGCTACCGTGAAAACCGGCACCAGCGTGGCAATCAACACCGGTACCGTTCAAGCCGGTGGTAAAGATATTGCCAGCTATGAGAAAGTTGGTGACGATGTATTCGCTATCAACGCCGATGGCGACTACTACAAAGCAACTTTCGATAAAGCGACCGGCGACCTGAAATCCGTTGGCACCAAAGAAGCCACTAAACCAACCGGCGGCACTGCGGTAACCAGCATTGAGAAAGAAGTGGCTCCTACCGGTCCTGATGCGGCTAACCTGCGCTCTTACGACAACGGCAAATCTTACGTGATCCAGGAAGGTACCGGTGCCGATGCCAAATACTTCAAGGCGACCGTAGACGCAGCCGGTAAAGTGACCAAGGGCGCTGAGCAGTCCACCGAGCCAAAAACTGCCGACCCGCTGGCAACCCTGGACAAAGCGCTGTCTCAGGTTGACTCCCTGCGTTCTTCCCTGGGTGCGGTACAGAACCGTTTCGATTCTGTTATCAACAACCTGAACAGCACCGTGAACAACCTGTCCGCTTCTCAGTCCCGTATCCAGGATGCTGACTACGCGACCGAAGTGTCCAACATGAGCCGTGCCAACATCCTGCAACAGGCTGGCACCTCTGTTCTGGCACAGGCTAACCAGTCTACTCAGAACGTGCTGTCCCTGCTGCGTTAATCGTCTCTCCCGATTAACTGTCGCAAAGAAACCCCGCTTCGGCGGGGTTTTTTTATGCTCGCGCACCGCGCGGTTATTACATGGCGCAAATAAAGCCCGTTTTGTGCGACTGTTCAGCCGATTGGCATTCCGCCCCCTACGCATAATAGCGCTGACTCTCTTATCCGCAGGTTTAAGACATAGTGAGCGATCTGTATACCGCCGAAGGCGTGATGGACAAAAATTCTCTCTGGCTGCGCTACGTCCCGTTAGTGCGCCACGAGGCGTTGCGCCTGCAGGTCAGGCTGCCCGCCAGCGTGGAGCTTGACGACTTGCTGCAGGCCGGGGGAATCGGGCTATTGAACGCCGTTGAGCGTTATGACGCCCTACAAGGAACCGCCTTTACCACCTATGCGGTGCAACGCATTCGCGGCGCGATGCTCGACGAGCTGCGCAGCCGCGACTGGGTGCCGCGCAGCGTGCGGCGCCATGCGCGCGAAGTCGCGCAGGTGATGCGGCAACTGGAACAGCGTTACGGCCGTCCGGCGAGCGAGACGGAAGTGGCGCAGACGCTGAATATCTCGCTGGATGAGTACCGTCAAATTCTGTTGGACACCAATAACAGCCAGCTTTTCTCCTACGACGAATGGCGCGAGGAGCATGGCGAGAACGCGGAACCGATGCTGGAAGGGCATGAAGAGGCCAACCCGCTGCATCACCTGTTGGAAGGCAGCCTGCGCCAGCGGGTGATCGACGCCATCGAGGCGTTGCCGGAGCGCGAAAAAATGGTGCTGACGCTGTATTACCAGGAAGAGTTGAATCTCAAAGAGATCGGCGCCGTGCTGGACGTCGGGGAATCCCGCGTCAGCCAACTGCACAGTCAGGCGATCAAACGGCTGCGCGCGCGGCTGGCGAACGATACCTGACGGCGGCCCACCGCCCCTCAACTCGATGACTCATGCGACAATCGGACTGCCCTTTATGCCAGGAATACTGTTGAAGAAACGGCCGCTTAGCCGTTACCTGAAAGACTACAAGCACAGCCAAACCCATTGCTCCCAGTGCGGCAAACTGTTGGACCGCATGGCGCTGGTGTTTCGCGGCAAGATTATCAATAAAGAAGCCATCGCGCGCATGGATCAGCCGATCGACGATGCGGTCTGGCAAAACGTGCAGCACGAGCTGACCGCGCTGTGCCGCTTCTGCAGCGAGATCTCCTGCAACAGCCACCCGAGCTATTTCGACATCATGGCGTTCAAACAGTATCTGTTCGAGCAGACCGAGATGAGCCACAGCACCATCCGCGAGTATGTGGTGCGGCTGCGCCGGCTGGACGAAATGCTGGTGGCGCGCAACTACCCGGCGGATAAATTCGCCAGCAGCGCCAGCCATCAGCGCATCATCGACGATCTGCCTACCGCGGCGCACAACAACTACCGCATTGCGCTGCGCAAATACGATCAGTATCTCGCCTGGCAGCGCAGCTACTGAGACTTTTCCCCGGCCGCTGGGCCGGGGCCTGCTGTTTCCCCCGTGATAAAGGATGATTATTCAGTTCACATCTGCTAAATCTATCGGTTATCAGATGTTGATATTCGATTCCCTGGGGGGAAGTAGTGAACCTGCAACAACAACTGGCGCAATTTCCGCGTCTGGATCTGGTTGGCACCGCCACACCGCTCGAAAAGCTGTCCCGTCTCTCCGATTACCTCGGCCGCGAAATCTACCTTAAACGTGACGATGTCACTCCTATGGCCATGGGCGGCAACAAGCTGAGAAAGCTTGAGTTTTTGGCCGCCGACGCGCTGCGTCAAGGTGCCGATACGCTGGTCACCGCCGGCGCCATTCAATCCAACCACGTGCGCCAGACGGCGGCGGTGGCGGCGAAACTGGGCCTGCACTGCGTCGCGCTACTGGAAAACCCTATCGATACCCGCGCGGAAAACTACCTGACCAACGGCAACCGCCTGTTGCTCGGCCTGTTCAACGCCGAGGTGGTGATGTGCGAAGCGCTGCACGATCCGCAGCAGCAGCTGGCGGAGCTGGCGACGCGCCTTGAGGCGCAGGGCTTCCGGCCTTACGTGGTGCCGGTGGGCGGTTCCAATGCCCTGGGCGCGCTGGGATACGTACAGTGCGCATTGGAAATCGCCGAGCAGAGCCAACGCAGCAACGTGGCGTTCAGTTCGGTGGTGGTGGCGTCCGGCAGCGCCGGCACCCACGCCGGGCTGGCGGTGGGGCTGCAGCAGCTGCTGCCGGAAACCGAACTGATCGGCGTGACCGTCTCGCGCACCGTGATCGATCAGCTGCCGAAGGTGGAGCAGATCCAGAAAGCTCTGGCCTGTTCGCTGAATATCGACGAACTGGCGCCGATCGCGCTGTGGGACGATTACTTCGCGCCACAATACGGCATGCCGAACGAAGAGGGCATGGCGGCGGTGCAGCTGCTGGCGCAGCAAGAAGGCGTATTGCTGGATCCGGTGTACACCGGCAAAGCGATGGCCGGTTTGATCGACGGCATCGCCCAGCGGCGCTTCCGCGATGAAGGCCCTATTCTGTTCGTTCACACCGGCGGCGCGCCGGCGCTGTTCGCCTACCATCCACAGGTGTAAACACCGCTTGTTATTCCATTTTGAACTATATTTATAAAGTTATATTCCTTTATGCGGGCGGTCGCACTGTTAAAGTGCTGATATCAAAAAAGATAAATAACACACAGGGGTGTTTATGATGTTTGCAAAAGTTCGTCGTCAATGGCTGTTGGGCGTGGTGGGCGTCGCGTTGGCCGCCGGTTTGGCGACCCAAACCTACGCTGCCGACAATCTGCTGCAGCAGGTGAAGCAGCGCGGCACGCTGATCGTCGGCCTGGAAGGCACCTATCCGCCGTTCAGCTTCCAGGGGGAAGACGGCAAGCTGACCGGTTTCGAAGTGGATTTCGCCAACGCGCTGGCGGAACACCTGGGCGTGAAGGCCAAGCTGAACCCGACCAAGTGGGACGGCATGCTGGCTTCGCTGGATTCGAAACGCATCGACGTGGTCATCAACCAGGTGACGCTCTCCGATGAGCGCAAGAAGAAATATGACTTCTCCACCCCTTACACCGTTTCCGGTATTCAGGCGCTGGTGAAAAAAGGCAACGAAGGCACCATCACCAAGCCGGAAGACCTGAAGGGCAAGAAGGTCGGCGTGGGCCTGGGCACCAACTATGAGCAATGGCTGCGCGCGAATGTGCAGGGCGTGGACGTGCGTACCTACGACGACGACCCGACCAAGTATCAGGATCTGCGCGTTGGCCGCATCAACGCCATTCTGGTGGATCGCCTGGCGGCGCTGGATCTGGTGAAGAAAACCGGCGATACGTTGGCGGTAGCCGGCCCGGCGTTCTCTCGTCAGGAGTCCGGCGTGGCGCTGCGCAAGAACAACCCAGAGCTGCTGGCCGCGATTGACCAGGCGATCGCCGAGATGCAAAAAGACGGCACGATGGCGAAGATCTCCGAGAAATGGTTTGGCGCGGACGTAACTAAATAATGCACGAAAGTATTCAACTGGCGCTGGATTCAGCGCCATTTTTATTCCTAACTTAAAACCACGTCCTGTGGACGTGGTTATCGACTCGGTTTTGGCTCTGCCTGTAAAAACCTGCTCATGCCAAAATCCCTATCTGTTGTCCCCACAACTGATAAGGAAATTAAACATGAGCAGGTTTCAAAGAGCTTCCCACGTACTGTGGCATTGTCAATATCATATAGTCTGGACGCCTAAGTGCCGTTTCAGAATTCTCAAAGGCAATGTTGGGAAAGAAGTGTACCGACAGATATGGATACTCAGTGAGCAACTGAAGATCCAAATTATTGAACTAAACGTTCAGTTAGATCATGTGCATCTTTTGGTGAAGATACCGCCGAAGTTGTCAGTATCAGAAGTGATGGGCCACTTGAAGGGTAGGACAGCAATAAGGCTCTTCAGCAAATTTCCCTACTTACGTAAGCATAAACTATGGGGAAATCACTTCTGGGCAAAGGGATACTGTGTAGACACCGTAGGTGTGAATGCAGAAATGATCCGTAAATACGTCAAGTATCAAGAAAAGCATGAAGCGGATGATAAACAGCTATCGCTACATGAAGTGTGAAGAGAGGGCTCTATGAGTCCGAACTTAGAGCGCCCCTCTGGGGCGTAGTCAAAGCCGCCTTCTATGAAGGCGGATTTTTACTG